>NZ_CAKE01000036.1 GCF_000296835.1 Lactobacillus hominis DSM 23910 = CRBIP 24.179
AGGGGCAGGTGGCTTAATTCGTGCCTATTCAAATAGCGTTACCCATGCAGTTGAAGAAATTGGTGTAGTTAAAAAATGTCTGCAACAAGAGCTTGCTCTGAAAATCTCATATGCAAATCTAGATCGCGTTAATCACTACCTTGAACAAAACGAAATTTACGTAGCTGATCGCGAATTTGGTGCTCAAGTTACCATAAAAGTCTTTTTAGATTTAGACCAAATTAATTCTTTTAAAGATGAATTAATTAACTTACTCGCAAATAATGTAAAATTTACCACTGGAAAACAGCGTTACAACGAAATTTCTGTTACTTCAACTAATTATCATGAGCAATAAAAAAGGCGTATCTAATGATATGAACCCCAAATTTGGGACATATTATTAATTAGCTCTGTTTAAAACCATATTTCGATATTCTATCGGAGTATGGTTTTTTTGTACTGTTTTGATTCTATCATGATTGTAGTAATGAATGTATTTTCTAATTGCTTGTTCTAATTCTTCCATGGTTTTAAATGTCTTTTCAAAGCCATAGAACATTTCGCGTTTAAGAATACCAAAGAAGCCCTCCATCATACCGTCATCTAGAGAATTGCCTTTACGTGACATAGATTGAGTAACACCATGATTTCTAAGCCATGATTGAAACGCAGTATGTTGATATTGCCAGCCTTGATCAGTATGAAAAATTAAGCCGTTGAGAGCTGGATATTTCTTGTAAGCTAGATCTAACATGTCCATTACTTGTTTTAATACTGGATTGCGACTCAATGTATAAGATATGATCTCTTGAGTGCAGCCGTCCATAATTGGCGATAAATATAGTTTTTCTCCGTTCAAGTGAAATTCAGTAACATCTGAATACCAATGCCTATCAGGAATAACAGCCTTAAAATGACGCTTAATTAAAT
>NZ_CAKE01000035.1 GCF_000296835.1 Lactobacillus hominis DSM 23910 = CRBIP 24.179
CCTGATTTTTCTGCAGCTTGAATAATCGCCTTTTGTTCAATTGAAGTTACACCAGTTGGTGCACAAACTAAAATATTAGGCTTAGACATAAAGCCCTTTACATTTAACTTCTCAATAAAGTAACTGAGCATTGCCTCAGTGATATCAAAATCCGCAATGACACCGTTTTTCAAAGGTCTAATAACTCGAATATTGCCAGGGGTACGACCTACCATTTTATATGCTTCTGTACCAACAGCAACCACTTTATCTGTATCTGTATCTACAGCTACAACAGAAGGTTCGTTTAAAACGATCCCCTTACCTGATACATTGATCAAGACGTTAGCTGTACCTAAATCGATTCCTATATCTCTTGCCAAGATTGTGCCTCCAGTATTTAATCATTAAAAATTGTAACACAAAACGCCCTTTACTTTAAGAAATACTATGAACTTAACCATTCCTAAACAATTTATTGTCAAAAAATTATGAAAATAGCATCCTAATAGCTAAAGATTGATCAATTAAGGCTAACAAAAATTGTCCTACTAAATATCCCAACGCAATTGCTGCAAACAAGATAAAAAGTTGAATTTCAAAAGTATGACCTTTTCTAAAGAATTTTTCTAGACGTAAACCTTGTAGCGATCTAAAAGAAAGAGCGATCATTAATAAATAGGTAATGATACTGACGATTGCATGAATTCCGATTTGTTTCATAAATTTCCTCACAAAAAAAGAGACGCATAACGTCTCTTCTTAATCATTATTTACCATATTTTGAACGAACATTCAAACGGTTGATTGCTCGACGAAGAGCAATATCCGCTTCGAGTACTTCACGTTCATTATGTTTAGCTTTTGCTTCTTGAATATGCTTTTCAGCACGCTCCTTAGCTGATTGAGCACGTTTAACATCAATGTTGCGGGCTCTTTCAGCACTATCGGCAATAATTGTTGCAACGTTGTCAGAAAATTCAATATAGCCACCGTTCACAGCAATGTGATCGGTTCTATTTTGCATGTCTTCACCACGTACAACTCTAACTTCGCCAATAGTCAAAGGTGTAACAAGCGGCAAGTGATCGTATAAGATAGTTCTTTCACCATCAATAGCACGCATTGCTACAGCTTGAGCACGATGAGAATAAATTATTCCATCTGGAGTTACTACAGTTACTGTTAAAAGTTTTTCTGGTTCTGCCATAATGCATCACCCTACTTTGCTTCTAGCATAGCTTTGGCTTCAGGATTCTTTGGCGTTACACCCATCTTTTCTGCCTTTTTAATTACATCTTCGATTGGGCCAACGTTACGGAATGCATCTTCTGGTAAATCATCGAGTTTACCATCAATAATCATCTTGAATCCCTTGATAGTTTCCTTAATTGGAACATATGAACCTGGTAAACCAGTAAATTGTTCTGCAACGAAGAAGTTTTGTGAGAGGAAGAATTGAATCTTTCTTGCACGTTCAACAATCAATTTTTCTTCATCGGATAATTCATCCATACCCAAAACAGAAATAATGTCTTGTAATTCTTGGTAACGTTGCAAAATATGCTGTACTTGAACAGCAACTTGATAGTGTTCTTCACCAACAACTTCTGGATCCAAAGCACTTGAAGTTGATTCAAGTGGGTCAACAGCTGGATAAATACCCTGTTCAACTAACCGACGTTCCAAGTTAGTAGTTGCATCCAAGTGAGCAAAAGTAGTAGCTGGAGCTGGGTCCGTGTAGTCATCGGCTGGAACATAAACTGCTTGAATAGAAGTAATAGAACCCTTCTTGGTTGAAGTAATTCTTTCTTGCAATTGTCCCATTTCAGTAGCCAAAGTTGGCTGGTAACCAACGGCACTTGGCATACGTCCTAGCAAAGCTGAAACCTCAGAACCGGCCTGAGTAAATCTGAAGATATTATCGATAAACAATAATACGTCCAAACCTTCGACATCACGGAAGTATTCAGCAATTGTCAAACCAGTCAATGCAACACGCATTCTGGCACCAGGCGGCTCATTCATTTGACCAAATACCATGGCAGTTTTGGCTAAAACTCCTGATGCCTTCATTTCGAAGTAAAGGTCATTACCTTCACGAGTTCTTTCACCAACACCAGTAAATACTGAAATACCACCGTGTTCTTGGGCAATATTGTGAATTAACTCTTGAATAATAGTAGTCTTACCAACACCGGCACCACCAAACAAACCAACTTTACCACCACGAACATATGGTTCAAGTAAGTCGATAACTTTGATACCAGTTTCAAGAATTGATTCACTAGTACTTAATTCATCATACTTAGGAGCTTCTTTATGAATACCTTCACGTTGTACATCCGCTGGTAATTCAGGACCACCGTCAATTGGATCACCTAAAACGTTAAATACACGTCCTAATGTGTCCTTACCAACAGGAACAGAAATTGGAGCACCAGTGTCTTCAACTTCCATCCCACGTCTTAAACCGTCGGTAGATTCCATTGAGATAGTTCTTAAAACTCCGTCACCAAGTTCAAGAGTAACTTCTAGAACAAGAGTGTCGCCATTATTATTTTTAACGCGCAAAGCGTTGTTAATATCCGGCAAATTTTTGTCGATTGGGAATTCGACATCAACGACTGGTCCAATTACTTGAACAATTTCGCCTTTACTCAAAACATCTACCTCCTTTTCTATCCTTATTGAAGAGCATTGGCACCACCAATAATTTCTGTAATTTCGGTAGTAATTTGTGCCTGTCGAGCTCTATTTAATCTTGTTGTTAAACCAGAAACTACATCTTCTGCATTCTTAGTAGCAGATTGCATTGCAGTCATTGAACTAGCATGTTCAGCAGTTTTAGCGTCTAGTATTGCACCAAAAATCATTGATTTGGCAAATTGTGGCAATACAGTTTTTAAAACTGCGTCAACGCTTGGTTCTACCAGATATTCAGTCGGCATAGATTCGTCATGATTTAGATCAATATCTGAAATTGGAAGCATTTTTTGTACTCGAAAAGCGGAAGTCAATGTATTTACGTGGTGTGTATAACAAACATATAATTCATCATAAACGCCGTTAAGATACATCTTTACAGCGGTTTGAACGATATCTCTAACTTCATCATAAGTTGGGACATCACTTACGCCGCTATATTCATAAACCACATTCAAGTTTTGCTTTTTAAAGAACTGCGCTGCAACACTACCAACAGTTAAAATTTTGACATCTTTATTTTCAGCTTCAGAGTCTTTAAAAATACTCATCATATTTTTAATAACTTGACTGTTGTATGAACCGACAAGTCCACGATCGCCGCTGATTACAAGATACCCTGTTGATTTGATGTGTTCACGAGGTTGAATTAAAGAAGTTAAAGTCCCCAAATCAAAAACATCGTTATAGTCAATACTATCTAAATCGATATCTTCGACATGGTTCCGACTTTTTTTATTAATTTCTTTAAAAATTTGCGAACTCATTAAATGAGAAACAGTAGCTCTGATTTTATCGTTATAGATTGAATATCCTTGATCCAACTTTTCAGTTTTACTTAACTTAGCCCCGGAAACCATTCTCATAGCTTCAGTAATACGGCCAGTCTTTTGAATCGAGGCAATCTTTCTTTTTAATTCAAGGAGAGATTCTGCCAATGAAAAAACCTCCTCTATTTCTTACTGATTGAAAAACCTTCGTTGAAGTTCTTTAAAGCTTCTTTAAGCTTATCTTCGTCAGGTAGATCTCCAGTCTTACGGATTACATCAAGTAAGTCATCATAGTTACTTGCAAAGTAATCATATAATTCTAATTCGTAACGTTGAATATCAGGTACTGGAATTGAATCTAAGAAACCGTGAGTCAATGCGTACAAGATGAGAACTTCATCTTCAACAGATAAAGTCTTATGTAATGGTTGTTTCAACACTTCAACTGTACGACGACCACGACTTAATTTTGCTTGAGTAGCTTGATCAAGGTCACTACCAAATTGCGCGAAACTTTCTAGTTCACGATATGAAGCTAAGTCCATACGTAAAGTACCAGCAACCTTCTTCATTGCTTTAATCTGTGCACTACCACCAACACGAGAAACGGATTCCCCAGCGTTAATAGCAGGACGAGTTCCAGCAAAGAATAAATCAGCTTCCAAGAAAATCTGTCCATCAGTAATAGAAATAACGTTAGTTGGAATATAAGCTGAAATATCACCAGCTTGAGTTTGAATAAATGGTAAGGCAGTCATTGATCCGCCACCGAGTTTGTCACTCAACTTAGCACTTCTTTCAAGTAATCTTGAGTGTAAGTAGAAGACATCACCTGGGTAGGCTTCACGACCAGGCGGACGACGAAGAAGTAATGATATTTCACGATAAGCAACGGCTTGTTTACTTAAATCGTCAAATACGATCAATACGTCTTTACCATTGTACATAAACTCTTCACCCATTGCAGTACCTGCATATGGGGCGATATAAAGCATTGGTGCAGGTTCACTAGGACCAGCTTCTACAACGATAGTGTAGTCCATTGCTCCATAACGTTTTAATGTTTCTACAGAGTTCTTAACTGTAGACTCTTTTTGACCAATTGCAACGTAAATACAAATGACATCTTGTCCTTTTTGGTTGATGATCGTATCCAAAGCAAGAGCGGTCTTACCAGTTTTACGGTCACCAATAATTAATTCACGCTGTCCACGACCAATTGGAACTAAAGCATCGATGGCTTTGATCCCAGTTTGTAAAGGCTGGTTAACAGATTGT
The DNA here is from genome assembly GCF_000296835.1 of Lactobacillus hominis DSM 23910 = CRBIP 24.179. Lineage (GTDB taxonomy): Bacteria > Bacillota > Bacilli > Lactobacillales > Lactobacillaceae > Lactobacillus > Lactobacillus hominis. The sequence continues at coordinate 4,734 of NZ_CAKE01000035.1, forward strand.
CTGTCCATAACGCCAGGAGCTTTACTTTCAATTGGTCTAGTTTTATCAGTCTTGATCTCACCTAAACCATCTACTGGTTGCCCTAATGGGTTAACAACACGTCCAATCATGGCGTCACCAACAGGTACTTCCATGATTCGACCAGTACGTTTGACTTGGTCACCTTCACGGATATCATCGAATTTTCCTAAAATGATGATACCAACATCATTGGCTTCAAGGTTTTGTGCAATACCGTATGAACCGTTAGAAAATTCTAGCAATTCACTTGATAAAACATTGTTTAAACCGTGAGCGCGGGCGATACCGTCACCGACGTAGGTAACAGTACCCACTTCGTCAACGTTGAGCTTGTCATCATACTTTTCAAGTTGTTGCTTGATCAAAGCACTAATTTCTTCTGCTTTAATGCTCAATGGTTTCACCTCTTTTATCTATTTTCAATCAATTGCTCACGAATTTTTTGCAATTTAGTTCTTATCGAACCATCTATTATCTTATCTCCGACTTGGAGAACGACGCCTCCCAAGATACTAGGATCGACTTTATTATCTAAATATAGATTGTTCAAATTGTTCTTTTTAGCGTAAGCTTGAGCAATTCTATCTAATTCCTCTTTTTCAAGAGAAATTGCAGTGATAGCAACACCCTGTGCCACATTCATTGATTTATTGTAGAGAGCATCATATGCTGTCACAATATCAACAAAGTTTCCAAAACGTCCATACTCTAAAAGCAACTTTAAAAAGTTCTGCGTAGGTTGGGACATTTGGTTTGAAAAACTTGCAAGAAATTCTTCTTTTTCATTTTTCTTCAAAACAGGATTACTTAACAACTTGATGAAGTTTGTATTTTCTTTTGCAATATCAAGTAAAACATTCATTTCTTGATGAACTTCATCAACTGCCTTCATATCACTGCTATATTCAAATAAAGCTTTGCTGTATCTGGAAGCAATTTCTTCTCTACTTAAAGCCATTAGTCATTCAGCCCCTTGATGAAACTATCTACTAAGTCTTTTTGATCAGCAGCAGTTAAATTCTTGCTAATCACTTTTTCAGCGATTGCTACAGAAATGTCTGCTACTTGATCACGTGCTTCGTTTAAAGCATCAGCCTTAGCTTGTGCAGCATCTTTGGAAGCTTGTTTTCTAATTGCGGCAGCCTCACTATCAGCTTGACTAACAATTTCATTTTTAGTCTTTTCCGCATTGCTCTTTGCAGTAGAAAGAATTTGTGTAGCTTCTTGTTTAGAATCTTTTAATGCAGCTTGTCTTTGATTTGCAAGAAGTTCAGCTTTCTTACGATCGCTTTCTGCTTGTTCTAGGTCATTAATTACCTTTTGACGGCGCTTTTCCATCATTTCAGTAACAGGACCCCAAGCAAAATGCTTAACAAGGATTAAAAGTAAAGCAAAAATCAAAAGATAGTATAAAGTATCTCCTAATTCAAGCTTTAAGGCGGCAAACATTAATTGCATGTTTTCCCTTCTTTCTAGTAATTACAATTCTTAATGAAATTACAAGAAGAGAATTAAGAATCCAATAACAATAGCCAAGATAGGAACAGCTTCGATCAAACCAACACCGATAAACATAGTTGATCTTAAGTTGTTTGCAGATTCAGGTTGTCTTGCAATACCTTCAATAGTTTTTGAAATAACCTTTCCGTTACCCCAGGATGCTGCTAAAGCAGCTAAACCAGCGGCAATTGCGGCAGCTATATACTTCATAGAAAAAACCTCCGTAAATTTTATTCTTCAGTAACTTTCTTACCGATGTAAACCATAGATAAAGTTACGAATACATATGCCTGGATAGAGCCAATAAAGACAGAGAAGCCTTGCCAGATTAAAGTTAATGGAACCGAAGCGATGATGGTAAACCAACCCGCACTCTTAGCAAAACGGCCACCGATTAAGGTTAACAAAACTTCACCGGCGTAAATATTACCGTAAAGACGTAATGATAATGTCAAGAAGTTAGTAAACTCTTCGATAATATTGATTGGTAGTAAAAAGCCAACCGGTTTTGCATAATTGCCAAAATAACCTTTTGCACCAAAACGCTTAATACCAAAGTTATATGATAAAAGCAAAGTCATCATTGCCATTGTCATAGTAATCAATGGGTTGGCAGTTGGCGATTTGACAAGGATGTGATCGTTAATTGAAAACTCAAAGAACAAACCTAACTGGTTCATGAAAAAGACAAACATGAACAAGGTAAAGGCATATAGCGACAAATGCTTTTGAGCATCTTTGTCTTCAACGTTATCTTTAACGATTCCGTTAGTAAAATCAATTAAATATTCGAGAACGTTTTGTCTCTTATTTGGCTTCAAAGTGACCTTTTTAGCTAAATAATAAACTAAAGCAAAAACTGCAATTGCAACTAAAGTTCCACCAAAACAGTTAGTTATGTTGAAATTTAAGCCGAATAAATTACGAACAACAGATTTCTCACCCACTTCGTGACCTCCCTTCTTGTGCTGAATACCTCAAACACATTAAAAATCATAACACCTTAAATTCCCAAATTCAAAACTATATTTTTAAAAAAATGGGGTTATTTTACTTAGTTCCGAATAATCTATCGCCTGCATCTCCAAGTCCTGGATAGATGTAACCGTTATCCATTAATTTTTCATCTTCTGCTGCAGCATAGATGTCAACATCTGGATTTTCTTCTTGAACTTTTCTTACACCTTCAGGAGCAGCAACTAAAACTGCTAGTCTGATATTTTTAGCTCCACGCTTTTTCAAAGCTTCGATGGCCATATTTGCTGAACCACCAGTTGCAAGCATTGGATCAACGATAATGCATTCTCTTTCTTCAATATCTGGCGGCATCTTGAAGAAATATTCATGTGGCTTTAATGTTTCTTCATCACGATACATTCCAATATGTCCGACTCTGGCAGATGGGATCATTTGTAAAACTCCGTCAACCATTCCTAAGCCCGCACGTAAAATTGGAACAATAACTGGCTTTTTACCAGCCAATTGCTTTTGAGTGGTTTTACCAATTGGAGTTTCGATTTCGACATTCTCCAATGGCAAGTCACGAGTCATTTCGTAAACCATTAAACCAGCAATTTCACCCACAATTTGACGAAATTCATTCGTACTTGTATCTTTACGACGAATAATCGTCAATTTGTGTTGAATCAACGGGTGATTTAAAACAGTAAATTTACCCATAGTAACCTCCTAAAAAAGAATTAATACTTCGATGCTTATTTTAACAAACTATTGGCATTAAGTTCCTAAAAATACAAAAAAAGTAAGCACTAATGCTTACTTTTTTACAAAATGGTGTCCTGCAGCCGATTTATTCAAACGATTCATGTAAGCTGCACTAATATTTCCTTTTGAAAATCCTTGGACATAAATTTCTTTAATGTTTGGTTCATTGTCAAAATATCTTAAAGCGCCAAATAAATTATGTGCAGCTTCGTCAATCGTTTTACCCAAACTAAATTTATTTTTGTTTTCTACTCCAGCTAAAACCTCATCTAAGGCAGCAACTGCGCTAGCATCATCATGTGGAATCGATTGAAAGTCTTCTTCTTTATCCACAATATAAACAGGTGCACTAGGTGCATAGTGGCGGTATTTCATCCCCGGTGCTTTTGGCACTCCCTTAGTTTGCGTAGTGCCTTTATTCATCAAAACTTCTTGGCCTAAGACTTGGGAAATTTCTTGTGGCGTAACTTCGCCTGGACGCAAAACAATCGGCTTATCTACTGAAAGATCGACGATAGTTGATTCTAGACCAATAGCAGTTGGTCCATTATCAATAATTCCTGCAATTTTGCCTTTTAAATCATGATAAACATGCTCAGCTGTTGTTGGCGATGGCTTAGTTGAGGTATTGGCTGAAGGACCAACAATCGGATTGTCTAATTTTGCAATTAATTCATGAGTCAAATCATCTTTAGGACATCTAAATGCAGCAGTTGGAAGTCCTCCTGTGACTGCATCAGGAAGCGTACCCTTTTTGACATTCAAAATAATGGTCAAAGGACCTGGCCAAAAATGTTTAATTAACTTTTTAGCGCGCTCAGGTACTTCACTCACAAAGCGACTCATCATCTCTTCATCGCTAACTGTAACAATCAAGGGATTGTCGCTAGGACGTCCTTTAGCTTGATAGACGCCTTTTACGGCCTTTTCATTAGTGGCTAATGCTCCTAAGCCATAAACTGTTTCTGTTGGAAAGGCAACTAGTTCGCCCTTTTTTAATAATTCAACTGCCTCTGGAATTTGGTCCTTGTTAAAAATCTTTGTTTCCAATTATTTTTCCCACTTTCCATGAACCATTCTTGGTTTTTGCGCCATATCATCCCTAAATTCAATCTCAAAATCTGGCAATTCTTTAGCAAATAACTTAGCTAAGTCTTGCTTTTCATCAAAACCAAACTCTAAGAAAAATTCACCACCAGAATTTAAATGATCACGAACTTGTTTAGCAAACTTGCGATAAAAATCTAAACCATCTTCTCCACCAAATAAGGCTTCTTCTGGCTCATTTTTAAGAACATTTTCGTCCATTAAATCTTTTTCGCTAGTTTTAATATAAGGTGGATTTGAAACGATAATATCAAATTTTTCTAATCCCACTAAAACGTTTGCTTTGCGTGTAGTTACGTCAATATTATGTACTAAAAAATTTTCTTCGCTTTCTAGCAAAGCTGAATCAGTAATATCGCTAGCATAAAACTTAAGATCAGCCATACCTTTTTCTTGCGCTTTTTTGGCTAAAGCAACTGTAATTGCACCAGATCCAGTTCCTAAATCCAAAATCTTATCGCCGTCTTTGACAGAATCTAGCGCCCATTTAACTAACTCTTCCGTTTCAAAGCGCGGAATCAACACGCCACGTTTGACTAAAATCTTGTAGCCATAAAACCAGCTGTAACCCAAGATATATTGTGGAGAAACTCCACGACGCAGCTTTTTCATATCTAAATTAGCTTGCTTTTCTTGCTCTTTATTCAATTCATCATCTTTATGCATTTGATACTGACTTGGAGTATAAGAAAGGCGCTCTGCTAGAACATATTCGATATCTTGACTGCGCAAGTTCGGATTATCTTTCAAAGTTTTATCTTTTATTTCTTGTAAAGTCTTAGGCATTTTCTTCGGCCATCTTCTCTAATTGTTGAGTTTGGTAGTAAAGAACTAAAGCGTTGATAATTTCATCAAGTTCGCCGTTCATTACTCGATCAAGCTTGTTCAAAGTTAAACCAATACGGTGGTCAGTAACTCTGTTTTGTGGGTAGTTATAAGTTCTAATTCTTTCAGAACGATCCCCAGTACCAACCGCATTTTTTCTCTTTTCATCATAAGAATCGCGGTTTTGACTTTCATAGTAATCATAAACACGTGATTTCAAAATTTGCATAGCCTTTTCACGGTTTTGCTGCTGACTACGTTGATCTTGCATAGCAACAACAATTCCAGTAGGAAGGTGCGTCATACGTACAGCAGAAGAGGTCTTGTTAATGTGCTGACCGCCGGCACCAGATGAACGGTAAACATCCACACGGATATCTTTTGGATCAATATCAATATCTACTTGTTCATATTCTGGCATAACAGCAACTGTAGCTGTTGAAGTATGAACACGACCTTGTGATTCAGTAACTGGCACACGCTGAACGCGGTGAGCTCCGTTTTCATATTTTAATTTAGAATAAACCTTATCACCCGTAATCATAATAGCAACGCGCTTATAGCCACCGACTTCAGTTGGTTCTGAATCAATCATTGAAACATTCCAGCCCTGAGTTTCGGCATATTTTTCATACATTCTAAGCAAATCACCGGCAAATAATGAAGCTTCATCCCCACCAGCAGCTCCTCTAATTTCCATAATGATATCTTTATCATCGTTAGGATCTTTAGGAAGCATGAGAATCTTAATTTGATCTTCTAATTCAGTAACTTCTTTTTCTAAATCAGAATTTTCTTCTTTAGCCATTTCAACTAAATCGTTATCTGATTCGTTAGAAATAATTTCTTTATTATCGGCAATTTCTTTTTGATCAGCCTTATATTTACGATATTTTTGTACAACTTCGCGCATATCGGCTTCTTCTTTAGAAATTTCCATGTAGCGCTTGGTATCGTTAATAACTTCAGGATCAGCCATCATTTCTTGCAGTTCTTCATAATGAGCTACTAATCCTTCCAATTGAGCCATTACTTTATCCATAAATAACTTCTTTCCTTTCTTAGATAATTAATTTCTTGTTTTATCTGGAGCAAAATAATGAAAACGACAAACTGGATAGTAACTTTCGTCGCCGCCAATTTGCACTTGCTCACCTTCATAAACTGGCTTGCCATTATTAATTCGTAAATTCATTGTCGCTTTGTGTCCGCAATAATGACAAATAGTTTTCATTTCTTCTATTTTATCAGCATAGATCAATAAATTCTTGCTTCCTTCAAATAAATGATTCTGAAAATCATTTTTCAAACCAAAAGCCATTACTGGAATTTTTAATTCATCTACGATCTTGGCACATTCTAATACATGGTGTTTTTTCAAAAATTGCGCCTCATCAATTAAAACACAAGCAACCTTACCGTCGCCATCAGCAACGTCTTTTTTATTTAAATTAGCAACATAATCAAAAAGATTCATCTCATCGCTAATTGGCGTGGCACTGCGGTGCAAACCGATTCTAGAAGCAACCGTTCCTACACCACTACGATTATCAAGGCCACTTGTCATCAAGGCAATTTTTCTTTTTTGAGCTTCATAATTGTGAGCAACTTTTAAAATTTCAATTGTTTTTCCCGAGCTCATTGCGCCATATCGAAAAAATAATTGTGCCATATTTTGTCCCCTTTTCAATGTTATCTGCCTTATAAGTATAGATGAAAATTTAAATTTGTGCAGTGAAAATATCGTTTTCTCCTTATTCCTATGCTATAGTAAAAACTAGTTTTAAAGTGAGGTACAAAATATGAGTTTTAAAGCAAATGTTGCCAAAGTTGCCGGTAAGTCTTCTTACTGGTTCTTACATAACGTACTTAAAGGTGGTACAAGTTTTCCAGGAAAATTTGCCATGAAAATTGATCCCAATGTCTTATCAACTTTAGCTAAGGGATACGAAACAATTATTGTTACTGGTACCAACGGAAAAACAATGACCACCGCTTTAATTGTCGAAGCTTTAAAGAAAAAATACGGCGATATTTTAACCAATCCATCCGGCTCAAACATGCAGCAAGGTATTGTCACCGCCTTTTTAGCCCACAAAAATAAAAAAGTTAAACGTAAGATTGCTGTTTTGGAAGTTGATGAAGCCAACGTCAAAATGGTAACTGAATTATTGCATCCCAGCGTTTTCGTTTTAACTAATATTTTCCGCGATCAAATGGATCGTTACGGCGAAATCTATACTACTTACGATAAGATCGTTAGCGGAATTAAATTAGCGCCCAATGCAACAATTATTGCTAACGGTGATGCCAGCATCTTTTCTTCAGTAGAATTGCCAAATAACAAAGTCTTTTACGGCTTTAAACTGGCTGACGATAAAGAAGACGTTGATCTTAAAGCTCCTGTTAACACCGACGGCGTTTTATGTCCTAAGTGCGATCATATCTTGCATTTTCACGAAAGAATCTATGCTAACTTGGGAGACTTCTTCTGTCCTAACTGTGGCTACCATCGCCCAGAACTTAAGTATCAAGTAAACAGAATCATTGATCAAACGCCAAATAGTCTTGCCTTTCAAATGGGGCAAAAAGATTACAGCATCAATATTGGTGGTACTTACAACATCTATAATGCTTTAGCTGCTTATTCTGTAGCGCGTGAATTTGGCTTAAGCGAGGATGAAGTTGCTCAAAGTTTTGCTGAAAATAAACGTATTTTTGGTCGGCAAGAAATTATTAAATACAAGGGTAAAGAAATTGATCTAATCTTAGTTAAAAATCCAGTTGGTCTTGATGAAGTGCTCCACATGCTCAACACCGAAAAAGATAATTATTCTTTAGTTACCTTGCTTAATGCTAACCATGCTGATGGAATTGATACGTCTTGGATTTGGGACGCTGATTATGAAGGGCTAGACAAGTCTAAGATTAAAAAAGTTATTGTTGGTGGCCACCGCTGGCACGATATGGGCTTTAGATTGGAAGTTTCAGGCTTTGATCCAGGTCTGATGACAACAGTAACTAATGACAATGAATTAATCGACGAACTTGATAAATTGCCAACTAAGAAGGTTTATATTTTATCCACTTATACTGCAATGCTTGCACTACGTAAGTCGATGGCAGAACACAAGATAATTAAAGCCGGTATGTAAAAAAGCATCTTGATTGATTTTTCTATCAATTGAGATGCTTTTTATGATTTATAAACATTTTCTTGCAGAAAAGTATTAATAATATGTTCGCGCATTGCTAAAAATATGTGATTATGACCACTTGGGTGAATTCGGTTGGTCAACACAATTAACCCCGATTGATTAAGTCGATCTAGGATCATAAAAGTACCAGTAAAGCCCGTATGATAAATTAAAGGGTGCCGGTCAACTGGATCAAACCGTAAGTCCCATCCCCAAGAGCGCGGATGGACATTTTTAGGAGTTTTAACATCAAACAAATCTGCAATTGTTTCTTCATTTAAACCTAAAATATTTGAATTTAATCCTAAATACCCCTTAGCCATTTCAATTAGGGCTGGTAGAGATGCAAACATCCCCGCAGAGCCACAATCTTTACCTAAGATGCGAGCTTTAGGATCATGAACAACTCCTTGCAAAACTTGACCATCTGGCATTAAAGCAGTTGGTACGCATTTATCTGGATCTGGTGAAAAAGTGATCTCATTTAGATGCGTTGGTTTTAAAACTTGATCAATAATTACATCTTGCACCGACTGGTTAAATAATTTTTCTAATACTAAGCCTAGTAAAATAAAATTCGTGTCGGCGTAACGCATTTTTGTCTCAAATTCATCAGTTACTGGCAAATGTTGAATAGCAAGCAATAATTCCTTTGCAGGCAGCTGATCGCGATTTTCGATCCAGCCGCGAATGCCGCTTGTATGCGTGAGCAAGTGAAATAGTCTAATTCGATCATCTTTAAATTCAGGCAAAAACTCTGACAACGGTTCAGAAAAGTTCAACTGCCCTTTTTGTTTTAATTTCAAAAAAACATTGGTCGTACCCAAGACCTTGGTTAAACTGGCTAAATCATACAAGGCAAATGGATTCAGCTGCGTTAAATCTGGCAACAAACTGGCAAAGCCGACTGTAGAAGAAAAGACTTGCTCGTTTTTGATAAAAGCATAGTTTATTCCTGGAACAATCCGATCGCTAATCATCTCTTCTATCAGATGCTGCGTTTTAAAATACTCTATCATAATTAATCTCTCCATTTACATGATACCCTATGAAATCAAAGTAAAAAAGTATGATAGAACTTGACACAAACAAATTAATCAATTATATTTACATATGTTGAATTTGCCCGTTGGTCAAATGGTTAAGACGCCACCCTCTCAAGGTGGAGTTACGAGTTCAATTCTCGTACGGGTGATTTACTGAGATATAGCCAAATTGGTAAGGCACAGGATTCTGGTTCCTGGATGTTTCGGTTCGAGCCCGAATATCTCAATATTCGTGAAAGTCTTTAATGTCAATTGTTTCTAAGCATTGATATTAAAGGCTTTTTGTTTTCAGAAATTATTTCAAATTAATAAAATATTGCACTTTTCGGTGACAAGATTTTTAAACGGTTAGTTTTCATTAAATGATTTCAATTGATTTTATTTCTGATTCTGAAATTTCTAAAACACCAAAACCTTGAATTTCAACATCTAAATACCAATAACTGTCTTCTGAATCACCTGGCGAATCACAACCAATTCCTCTTCCTTGCCATTTTTATTATTAATATCAACAATATTAATTTTTTTACCAACATATTTGCTTAGATTAGACATAACTCGCATCCCCTTTATATTTTTTCGAATAATAATGGGTTATTTTTCTTTGCCAAACGCATTCCTAAACTCATTACATTTACGGCTACCAAGTAATTTTAACCCTATATTTACACTTTCTTAAATTCTAAAACTAGATTTGCATCTTACATTTTTAGTATAATGAAAGCACTTTATCTAGAAAAGGAGTTAATAATGAATATACTTATCGCTTTAATTCCCGCACTTGGTTGGGGAATTTTTCCTTTAATTGCAGGGAAAATAAAAAACAGTAAGCCAAGTAACGAAATATTCGGCTTAGCCATCGGCGCTTTAATTATCGGCATAATTACTGCAATAATTAATCCTTCCTCTGTAAGTCCGAAGATCTTTCTCTTATCTCTTTTATCGGGAATGTTTTGGACAATGGGGCAAGCTGGGCAATTTATCTCAATGAGTAAAGTCGGAATCAGTAAGACCATGCCGCTTTCAACTGGCTTGCAGTTAATCGGAAATACCTTAATCGGCGTTATCATGTTCAACGAATGGTCTGGCCTTCGCCAATATGTAGTCGGAATTATCTCTTTGATCCTAATCATTATTGGTGTAAGTTTAACTGCAATTAGTCGCGGGGATGAATCTAAAATTACTGGTAAAGATTTCTTGCTCTTGCTATTTACTTCAATTGGTTACTGGATCTACTCAACTTTTCCTAAAACCATCACTGCGGATGCTCAATCTTTATTCTTCCCGCAAATGTTTGGAATTTTCATTGGAAGTATCATTTATTTATTAATTACCCGTCAAACCGTCGCTTTTAAACAAAAAGCTACTTATTTGAACATCTTTTCTGGTTTTTCATTTGGTATCGCCGCTTTAGCCTACATTTTCTCTGCTAAAATGAACGGGGTTATCAACGCTTTTGTTTACAGCCAACTTTGTGTAATTATTTCTACCTTGGGTGGAATCTTTATTGTTGGTGAAAGAAAGCCTAAATTTGAATTTATTGCTACTTTAATCGGATTAGTATTAATCATTATTGGGGCTGCAATTCATTAAATATAAAAAAATCAAAAAAAGCGTCTAGGTAAAATCCTAAACGCTTTTTTTAGCTTATTTATTCTTCTTTTCTTTTTCAATACTAAACAATCTGGTGTAGCTGAACAAAATCAAGCCACCTAAAACCGTTGTCACAATGAATGCTACTTGACTTCCTTGTGCGGTCAAAACTGAATATGGTGCATTATGCTTATTTTGCCAAATAGCCATAATTGCCGCTAAGATCGTCGTTCCAATTGACCCAGCTAATTGCTGAGCTGTTTGACAAACTGCCGTTGCATCGGCTCTTAAGTCGCTAGACTGCAATTTTAAAGTTTCAGCCAGGGTATTTGAAAATGCCATTCGATGTCCCAACATCAAAATTCCATAAAATAAAACTAGTATTAAAACACTCAAATGCATCCCAAAAACTGCAAATAATAACCCACTAAGAGTTACTAAAGATCCACCTAAATACAGCGGAAATTTTGCTCCCATACGATCATATAACCGACCAAAGTAAGGATTAAGCAATCCAGCTAAAATACTTCCAGGTAGCAAAATTAGCCCTCCTACTAAAGATGTCTGACCATTCACAATCTGCACATAATTTGGTAAGACAAAACTTGTTCCAATATTAACAAATTGCAACAAAAAATAAGCCAAACTGCCATAAATAAAACCTTTTTGCTCAAAAACTTTTAGATCAATAATATTGTTTTCAGTCTTTTTGGATAAATGAATAAAGATTTCAAACAGTAATATTGCAATAACCAATAAAGTCCAAAATAGCCAATTACCTAAACCATGACTAATTTGATTAAGTCCAATTGTTAAGCTAATTAATGCTAAAGACAAAATAATAAAATTTAACCAGAGAAATTTTTCTTTTTGGATCTCGTGATATTTTCTAATCACAATTAGTCCACATAAAAAGACAATAAAAGCAAAAACTGTAACAATAATAAAAATCCAGCGCCAATTAAAATAATAATTGATTACGCCACCAAATGCCGGACCAAGTGTAGGCGCCATGGCAACTACTAGGCCAGCAATTCCCATATAAAAGCCCCACTTAGGACGTGGCATAATTTCTACAATTAGATTAAACATCAATGGCGTAGACAGCCCTGCTCCAAATGCCGAAATTAATCTTCCTAACAATAAGATTGTAAAACCAGGCGCAGCAGCTGAAATAAGACTCCCAATCATAAAAGCTAAACAAGCACAGGCAAATTGCTGACGAGCAGTAAAACGTTTGTTTAAATACGATGATGCCAGCATAATAATGGCAATCATTAACAAATAACCAGTCGTGGTCCATTGAATAATATCTAAACTAACATTAAATTGCTTCATCATCGTTGGAAAAGTAACATTCAAGCTGGTTTCAGTTAAAATTCCAACAAATGACATAAAAGCTAGTGCTAAAATAGCAAAAACATTTTTCAAATTACTCTTTTTTGATCTCATGTCCACTTTTCTTCTTTTTCATTAAAAAAGGCAGGAGCAAAATCGCTCCTACCCTTTCTTTAGTCTTACAACTATATTCATGCGTATAGCCATAAAAACTATACTGAGTATGCCTCAATTATTAAAGACGTTTAGTTAAATCGTCGTGTAAATCTTCATATCCAGGCTTGTTCAAAAGACCAAACATATTTCTCTTGTAGCTTTCAACGCCTGGTTGGTTGAATGGGTTAATACCATTCAAGTAACCTGAAATACCAACAGCTAATTCGAACCAATAAATTAAGTAACCTAAAGTATGTGCACTTTGATCCTTAATATCAACAGTCATAACTGGTACACCACCATCAGTATGTGCCAAAACTACACCTTCGTAAGCGCGGTCGTTTACGTAGTTCATAGTCTTGCCTGACAAGAAGTTCAATTGGTCAAGGTTTTCCTTATCTTCTGGGATAGTTACATCGTGACGAGGATTGTCAACCTTAACAACAGTTTCCATCAAATTACGACGACCTTCTTGAATGTATTGACCAAGTGAGTGAAGGTCAGTAGTAAAGTTTGCGCTTGATGGGTAAATACCTTTTTGGTCCTTACCTTCTGATTCACCCATTAATTGCTTCCACCATTCGCCAAACATTCTTAAAGTTGGTTCGTAGTTTTCAAGCAATTCAGTAGTGTAACCCTTGCGGTAAAGAATATTTCTCAAAGCAGCATACTTGTAAGGGTTGTCGCCAGTGTCATCTGGATCAGTGTAAGCTGCACGTGCATCAGCAGCACCCTTCATCAATTCATCAATGTCCCCACCGGCAACAGCGATTGGAAGCAAACCAACAGCTGATAATACTGAGAAACGTCCACCAATATCATCTGGAACAACGAATTCTTCGTAACCTTCTGCATCAGCTTCAGTCTTAAGAGCACCCTTTTGACGATCAGTAGTTGCGTAAATTCTCTTAGCAGCTTCTTCTTTACCATATTTCTTAATTAATTTATCTTTCAAAATACGGAATGCAATTGAAGGTTCAGTAGTAGTACCTGACTTAGAAATAATGTTAATAGAAAAGTCTTTATCTCCAAGCCATTCAATTAAATCGTAAAGGTATGAACCTGATAAAGAGTTACCACAAAATACTACAGTTGGGTAGTCGCTCTTTTGCTTGCCATAAAATGCACCGTTTAAGAACTCAATAGCAGCTTGAGCACCAAGATATGATCCACCAATACCAATTCCAATTAATACTTCAGAATCGCCTTGGATCTTCCTAGCAGCTTTTTTAATGCGAGCAAATTCTTCTTTATCATAATCTACTGGCAAATCAATCCAGCCACGAAAATCACTACCAGCACCAGTGCCGTCGCGTAATTCTTTATCAGCAGCAGTCACCATTGGTTGTAATTCCTTAAGTTCATTTTCATGAACAAATGGCTTTAATTTACTTGCGTCAAGATGTACAACTTTATCCATTTATTTTACTTCCTTTTTTTATTACATTTGATACATTTTTATTTTAACAGAAATCGCTTAGAAAACTAGTCCATTTACATTCTTTGTTTTTAAAATTAAAAGATAGATTCCATAGCCTGCTATTGCACCGCAGACATTGAAAAAGACATCGTCGATATCGCTAACCCCAGTTGCCAAGACAAATTGCAGGCTTTCGATAATAATTGAAAAAATTAAACTTACCAGCAGAGTAATTTTAAAGCAGCTTTTTTTCATAATTATTACCGGAAACAGCAAACCAAATGGAATAAACCACAAGATATTTCCTAATGAATTATAGAAAAAGTCCAGCAAACTTGCTCCTTGTGTTAACTTAAGCGTTTCTTTCATAAAGATCAAATTTACATCGCTGAGCGGCCTATTAAAGTTAAACGAAAGCTGCCATGGGAAATACGTATCGCGAAATGTCGTCAGCATCAAAAGCAAAATCACATAAAAGGCAAAGACCCAGACGCATACCTCAGACAAAAGATGCCGGCGGTGTCTAACAAATAAAAGCCAGCATAGGCGCAAAATGGCAAAAATTATAAAATAAAAAATGGTTTTATCTAGACTATAAAAAATCAGTTTAATCAGGGCAAAGTGATTTATTTTACCTGCAAGATTATGACTTAAAATATCATAAAACGGTTGTAAAAAAAGCATGAAATCCGACCTTTTTGAGTTTAATACCATTATATATTAGTTAGCATCAAGATGCCTTTTCAAAGCAAAATATTAAAAAAATTAAAACCTTTTATACAAATTTGGCGTTTTCAAAAAATACCAGTAAAATGGACTTTATATAATACGAGGAGAAAAATTTTGAATAAAAGAAATTTTTGGCAAACAAGAATTGGATTCTTCACTCTTTTAATGCTCTGTTTTTGGGCAAAATACATGTTTGCTTCATACTTCAACTTTAAATTAGGATTATCAGATCCTTACCAACATTTTATTATCTGGTTTACGCCACTAGGCAGCGGCATAATTTTGTTAAGTATCGGACTTTATTTCTCTAAGCCCATAATTTCTTATATTGCCATGCTGGTGCTAGATATTTTAAATACGATCTTGCTTTTTGCAAATGTCATTTATTATCGTCAGTTCAATGACTTTTTAACATTTAAGACAGTCCAAAATACTGGCAAAGTATCTCAAGGTTTAGGCAAAAGTACTGTTGCCCTGCTTCAGCCTAGCGATATTTTACTCTGGATCGATATCATTGTAATTATTATTTTGCTAGTCATCCATGTAATTAAAATCGATCCGCGTAAGTATGGCTTAAAGCGGCCATTTGCAGTTACTTCTTTTGGTGTTTTTATTTTAACTTTAAACATGATGTTAGCTGAAACTTCACGGCCACATTTGCTGCGTAACACTTTTGACCGTTCTTATGTAGTTAAGTATCTAGGAATTGATACTTATTCGGTTTATGATATTGCGAAAAGCGCCCAGTCTAACCAGATTAAAAAGAATGCTAACGCTGATGATATCAATAAAATTCTCGCTTTTGTCCGAAAAAATTATACTTCCCCTAACCCGAAGTATTTTGGCAAAGCCAAGGGCAAAAATGTAATTGTAATTCACCTAGAAAGTTTCCAGCAATTCTTAATTGGCTTAAAAGTCAATGGTCAAGAAGTAACGCCGTTTCTAAATTCAATTTACCACAATAAAAATACGATTTCTTTTGACAATTTTTACCACCAAGTTGGCCTAGGTCGAACTAGTGATGCCGAAAATATGCTAGAAACGGGAACATTCGGTATTTCTGACGGCTCGTTATTTTCTTCTTTAGGATCAGAAAATACCTTCCAAGCAGCACCACAGATTCTGCGTCAAAAAGGTTATACTTCCGCTGTCTTTCATGGAAACACAGGTACTTTTTGGAATCGTAATGAAGTTTACAAAAATTTGGGCTATAACTATTTCTTTGATTCTAATTACTTTTCTCAAAATAAAGAAGATAAAATTGGCTACGGTCTAAAAGACAAATTGCTGTTTTCTCAAAGTATTAAATATCTTGAGCAAATGCAGCAGCCGTTTTATGTTAAATATTTAACAGTTACTAACCACATCCCATTCAATATGGATGAACAAGATAAAGACAAAAACTTTACAACAACTGATACGCCGAATACGACAATTAACAATTATTTTGAAACTGCCCACTATCTTGATCAATCAATAAAAGAATTCTTCGATTATCTTAAAAAGAGCGGACTTGATAAAAACACTATGGTTGTCATCTATGGCGATCACTACGGCGTCGGGAGTTCTGATAGTGAAACTTCAGCCTTAGCCCCCGTTTTAGGAATTAAGAGTTCGCAATGGAATGAATACGATAATGTTCAAATTCAAAAAGTTCCATTCATGATTCATATGCCAGGACTGAAAGGAAAAATTGATTCAACTTACGGCGGTGAAATTGATGTCTTACCAACTTTATTACATTTGCTAGGTGTCAACACCAAAGACTACATCCAATTCGGTAATGACTTACTATCTGCACACAGACGACAAGTAGTAGTCTTTAGAAACGGAACTATTGTTACGCCTGATTATGTCATTATTGGTAATAAAGGAATCAAAGGCACTATTTATGACAATCATAATGGTGAAAAAATGACCACTTTCACCGATAAACAGCGTCAGCAAATTAAAGAGTTAGCTAATTATGCTAAACAATTGCTCCATGATTCAGATTTGCTAAATAATCGTAACTTGTTACGTTTCTATACACCAAACGGCTTTATTCCGGTTGATCCAGGCCAGTTCAATTACAGTTTGAATTATCAAAAGATGCTGCAAATTAGTAAAGAACTGGGCAATAAGTCAACCTCACTATTCAGTCAGCACAAGTCATCAACGACCAATTTATATAATACTGATGCGGTTGAAAGCAACCGTGATGAAATTGATACCGTGCCAGATAATATTTTAGAAAGCAAAGATAAAGAATCAGATAACTCTACTAAAGTTCAAAAAGAACCAGCTAATTAGTCAATAATAAAAAACGGGAAGGATTTAATTTTAATCCTTCCCGTTTTTATAGTTAATTATTTATCTTTATCAGTAAACTTTTCAAAACCTTTATCATAAATAGTAACAGTGAATGTAGAACCTATGCCTAATTCAGAATCTACTGTAATTTCACCTCCATGCTGCTTTATGAGCGACATTACGATAGCAAGACCTAACCCTGATTCTCCAGAGCCTAATTTAGCTCTTGAAGGGTCGGCCTTATAAAAGCGATCAAAGATGAATTTTCTTTGCTTGTCATTCATACCGATTCCTGTATCGGTAACTTTAAATTGACTAGCATGCTCTAATCGCTTGCCACTAATTGTAATTGTTCCATTTTCGGTAAATTGCAATGCATTTTGAACTAGGTTTACCATAATTTGAGTAAAGCGGTCTTTATCAGCATAAGTTTCAAGCTCTTTTGGACAATCAATTTTCAAAGTATCGCCCTTATCTTTAGCCTTTTGCTTCATTTGTGTAGTCAAGTTCTCTAAAACTTTAGCTGCGTTAAACTTAGTTTTGACTAGCATAATTTGATTGCTACGGATCTTTTCAAAGTCCAGGTTTTCATTAACCAAACGAATCAAACGTTTAGTTTCGCTTTGCATCAAAGCAATCGACTTTGGCTTAGCTTCTTCAGGAATTGCATCGTATTGTAAACCCTCCAAAATGCCATTAATTGTCGTTAGCGGTGTTCTCATTTCATGGGCTGCATCAGCCATAAACTGATCTCGTCTTTGCTCTTGAGCCTTAATTTCTTCAGATGATTTCTTTAAAGCGACAACCATTTGATTAAAATCACGGGCTAAGTCGTCAATTTCATCGGTATCGCCGTGCGGAATCTCAACATTAAAATTGCCCGCAGCAACTTTTTTTGTAGCCTTTGATAAACGCGCAATTCGTTTTGAAATAAAATAAGACAAAATAAAACTCAGAATAAATGCAACAATTACCGTAATTAATAAAGCATTCAGGATATTATGCTTTTCACGAACAATAACTGATTCAACATTTTGGGCACGCGAGCCAATCCAGATAATCCCAATTAATTTTCCTGTATTGAACCAAGGCACTAAAACACTAGTATATGGTTCTTTGCTTGAAAAAGTCAACTGACTAGATTGGTGATCATTGCGAATCTGGATAGTTTCGCCTTTTTTCATCTTCTTAAAATAGCTTTCAGGCAAACTCCACTTCATTGGTGAATGCGGATAAATCATTTGATTATCTTTAGAAAAAATACGCAAGGTAGTGTCTTCGCCTTGCATGACAACTTGTAAATTATCTAAAAATTTTGGATCTATTTTACCATCAGGATTTTTCTTTGATAAAGCAAGCTGCTCTAATGAATGGGCATAACCTTCCAAACGGCTATAGCTTTGTTCATAGGCTTGATTAGTTGCAAAATTAATTGATGCATAGCCGATAATTGCCACACTAGTAAAAATAATGAGCAAAAATCCTAACATCTGCTGATAAAAAAGTTTCAAAAGCTATTACACCTCAGAATCATCAAACTTATAGCCAACGCCCCAAACAGTTTGGATAACTTGAGGACCTGCTTTTTCTAACTTTTGACGTAATTTTTTAATATGGGCATCAACAGTACGCTCTTCGCCAAAATACTCATAACCCCATACTAATTCCAAAAGTTTATCTCGTGAAAAGACTTGCTTAGGATTCTTAGCCATTGTTAAAAGTAAATCAAATTCTTTTGGAGTTAAGCCCTCAACTGGATGGTCATCAAATAAAACTTCGCGACGATCTTTCGAAATCTTCAAATGGTTAGTGACAACATCATAGTTTTTGCTCGTAGCAGCTTTAGGACTATCCAAATGGCTACGACGATATAAAGCTTTAATTCTGGCAATCAAAGCTAATGGACTAAATGGCTTAGTCACATATTCATCCGCTCCAATTCCTAAGCCTAGAATCTGGTCAGATTCTGAATCACGTGCCGTCAACATGATAATCGGAATTTGTTTAGAAATTTCTCTAATTTCTTTAGCAACTTGCATCCCGTCTTTTTTAGGCAGGTTTAAATCCAAAGTAATAATATCGTACTTTTTACTATCTTGTTTAAATTTTTCAATTGCCTGTACTCCGTCTTCAGCAATTTCAACATTCCAATCTTCTTTAGCAAAAAACATCTTCATCATTTCTGCTACAGAATTATCATCTTCAACCATTAAAATATTCATTTTTTATCTCTAAATCCCTTTACTTTTTGATGCTTAATCTTATCTGGTTCAACATAATCATGTGGCAATTCACCACGTTTTTTTAGAAAATCTTGCAGTTTTTTTTCTGTTAAAATAATTGGCGCCAATATAAACAGATAAAAAGTTAACAACCACAAAATGAAAAATTTATCCCAGTTGAGAAGATGAATAATAATTCCCAGAATTATTTGAATAGCGCCAAACAAAATAAAGTAATTCCGGGCCCATTTCTGAGCATAAGCAAAACTATCCTTATTAACGCTGGCTAAATAGGATAAATAGCCATACATTCTATTTGGAGTCTTAGCAGGCGAAAAAAGCCAGATGACTCCTATTGCAAGCATTATTGCACCACAAGCTAGATAAATCATTTGGCTTCCTTTCTAATTATTCAAATTTATTCTTTACCTGGGGCAGAAATAACCAATCTCAAGTTATCTCCACTGAAGCTAAAGTTCTTCATTTCATTTGGAATGATAAAGTTAGTTCCTAACTTAATATCATAGTCCTTTCCATCTGCTGTGAACTTACCATTTCCTTTAATTACAGAAACTAAAAGATATGGATGATCATCTAGTGTCCAATTAAATATACCATTTACATCGATTTGCCACAAATAAAAATGAGGAGAAACTGGAGGTTGAGCTAAGGTAGTAATCTTAGCATCTCCAACTTGCTCATGGGTTATGTTCAACTTAGGATCTTTGTGTGGAACTTGAATAGTATCTAAAGATTGCTTAATGTGAAGTTCACGCTTTTTACCAGTCTTTTGATCTACACGATCCCAGTCATAAAGACGGTAAGTAACATCACTTGATTGTTGGGTTTCAATTACCATGATTCCCTTTGTCAAAGCATGAACTGTACCTGCTGGTACATACAAAAAGTCCCCTTCTTTAACAGGAACATATCTAAATAATTTGTCCCACTTGCCATTCTTAATCCAGTCTTCTAATTCTTCTTTAGACTTAGCATTGTGTCCGTAGATTAATTTTGCGCCAGGTTCTGCATGAAGAACGTACCAACTTTCAGTTTTACCAGAATCATTTTCATGTACGCGTGCATAATCGTCATCTGGGTGCACTTGCACTGACAAGTTATCGTTAGCATCTAAGAATTTTACTAACAATGGGAATTCTTTAGCCTTTGGATTACCAAAAAGTTCTGGATGCTTTAAGTAAAGATCACGTAAAGTCATTCCTTTATAAGGACCTTCAGTAACAGTAGATGCATCATCTTTATAACCTGAAATAACCCAAGCTTCGCCGACTTTTCCATCAGGAATCTTATATCCAAGTTCAGTATTTAATTTACGTCCACCCCAAATCTTAGGACGAAAATAAGGAGTTAAAAATATTGGTTCCATAAAAAATCACCTCAAGTAAAGTATATACTTTTTCAGTTAGTTTTTCGATATAATTCAACACCTTTTTGCAAGCGCTTCATACCGTCTTTTATCAGCTTCATTGGACAAGCCAGATTTATACGCAAGAATTGCTGTCCATATCGATATTCCATTTGATTGAATCTGTTTTTGTGCGATCCGGCACAGTTTCAAAATCGAAATCTTCCATCTTTTAGTCCTTTGCTTGCTGATTATTATCAGAACTATCTAATCTCTGTTCGATCTTTGGACAAATAATCGTCGTTTTTACTGGATCGATTTTTTCAGGATCAATGATTAACGAACCAATTTGAGGCGCTTCGATTTTGCCAGAAATCGGATTTTTGACACTATCAATCATATTATTTACTTCTACGTCCATATTTGAAACATATTCAAAAGTTAAATCGATTCTTAAAAAGTCACAGTTTTTAATAACAAGGTTATCTATATAATTTAGCCCCTGATCACTTTCGATTTTACAATTAATTAAAGTTAAGTTTTTAGTATTCCAAGCTAAATACTCTCCATCAATTGTCGAATCATAAATAGTTACGTTATCGCAGTTCCAAAAAGCATCTTTAGAAATAAACGTACAATTATGAGCTTCAATATTTTTGCCACCATCAAAGACATAATTTCCGATAACGCTCACATTATCTAAGTAGATATTTTGACTATCTTTGCCAAAATAATCACCATTAATTTGAGTATTAGTGATCTTAATGTCTTTACAAGTCCACATAGTTTCTTGAGCGTCCCTAAAATGTACATTGTCTAAAGTAATGTCTTGGCTTCTTCTAAAAAGCTTTGGAGCTTGCAACGCTGAATCAGTGATTGAAATATGCTTGGTGTACCAAATACCGCTACGTGACATTGTCTCTGTGCAACTTTTACATTTTCGTCATACCAGAGAGGATATTTCCAGTTAAAAATTGAATTCTTAATTTCAATATTTGAAGCTTCCTCAAAGGAGATTCACCATGGCCAAAAGTTATGCCATCTAAACTCGCATCTTTTAAACCATAAAGAATTCTTTCTCCTTCGAAATATTTATCTTTAATTGTTTTCATTTAAGACTCCTAGATTTTAATATTCTTAAATATGTTGGCATATTCTAGTTTAGTCTTATGATTCATTATGTCGAATACTTATTTAGTTGATGTAGCTATAGCTAGAAGCTATGACTAATGATTAGCTCCTTCTGATTTTTCAATTCCTTCTTTAACAGAAGCTAAATCTACGTGAGAGTCGCGAAAATCAAGATCATTAACTGGAAAATGTTGCATTAAATTATCAAATATTTCCAAATTTCCACTTAATTTTTCCGCTTTAAAATCTAAAACGTGTCCTGCAATCTGACGATCATCACTAATAAAGTGCAAATGCCAGCCGCTTGCCGTCACACTGCCAAAAATAGCTGGAGCATAATAGCCAATAATGGTTCCTGAAATATTTTCATAGTTAAATTCAGGCTGTTTTTGAGCTACTTCTAACAAGCTAGGATACGGCTTTTCTTGTTTAGGCGCAATTCTAGTATGCAAAAATGAAAATGCTCCTTTTAATTGAATTGCAGCAAAGACATTTTGTAATTTCTTTTCTTCTACTAATTTCTTATTTACATAATTAAAGTCCACATTTTCTGAGTTCAATTCTTGTAAGTTATCTGGAAAATGGACTGATGCAAAGGGCAGTTTAGTACTCATATCAGTAATATGATTTACCTTGCCACTAGAAGTTGCTTGATAGACTTCATTGTTTAAGATAATTACTTCACCATCTAAGCCAGTAAAAGTGCCTAAACCGTAAGATCCGTGCGTAAGTAACTCTTTTAAGGTTATCGTTCCATCAAAATTCCCCGCCATTAGCGAAGCTAAAGTACTATGTTCATAAAGTGTTGTCATCTTTGTTCCTATCCTAATTGTGAATCTATTAAATGAGTTGCTAAATCCTGGTTATGTGAATAATCAACTGGAACATCCACAACAACCGGTCCTTGAATACTAAATGCTTTTTTCATAATCTTGTTTAAGTTTTCAGGCTTCTCTACTCTTAATCCAGTTGCACCAAAACTTTCAGCAAATTTTACTAAATCTACTTGACCAAAGTTTACGCCGGCATTGTCTTGATACTTCATTTCTTCTTGGAAACGTACCATATCGTAATGACCACCATCGTTCCAAACTACGATGACAATGTTTAGATTATGTTCCACTGCCGTTGATAATTCAGCTGCAGAAAACATAAAGCCACCATCACCACAAACAGCTACAGATTTAGTTTCAGGTTTTAGCAAAGCAGCAGTAATAGCCCAAGGCAAGCCGACTCCCAATGTCTGCATCCCGTTACTAATTAATAAATGGTGCGGCTGGTATGAACGAAAATGTCTAGCCATCCAAATATAGTGCGAGCCCACATCTAAAGCCACAGTCATGTCATCAGTCACGTTTTCTTGAATTGCATGCACAATTGCCAAAGGATGGTTTAAATTGCCCTTTGGCTCCATTGGATGGGTCCTATCTTTATCTAATTCAGCCTTGAATTCTCCCAGCAAAGCAGCTGACTTTTTAGGATAAGTAAAACCTTCTAGACGTTTGCTTAACTGCTTTAAGCTAGATGCCAAATTACCAACTAACTGCATAATTGGCGTAAAGTTATTATCAATTTGAGCAGGAACAGTATCTAAGTTAACAATTCTTAACTTATCTTCTTTATTCCAGTTTCTAGGCTCATATTCGATTGGATCATAACCTAACGTGATGACCAAATCACTTTCAGCTAGTAAACGGTCGCCGACTTGATTTCTAAACAGTCCTACTCTGCCAAAGTAAGATTGCTTTTCTAATTCACGAGAAATTACGCCCGCTGCTTGATAAGTTTCAACTACTGGGAAAGCATATTTATCAAGTAAATCGCGCAAAGCTTGAGTTGTCTTTTCATCGCCTGCTCTTTGACCAACCAAAATTACTGGTAAATTGCTTTCTTTAATTAAATCAGCTAATTTTGTTAAATCAGCTAAATCAGCTGGCCCCATTTTAGGCTTAGAATAAACCGGCAATGGCTTTTCGGTAACAACTGCATCGTCAATATCTTGAGGCAGACTAATAAAAGCAGCTCCTTTTCTTGCACCTTGCGTAGCTTCAATGGCATTAGACATTGTCTCAGAAATATTATTTGGATCCTGAATTTCTGCACTAAAACGCGTAATTGGAGCCATCAATCGCTTAGAAGGCGTGCTTTGGTGAGTTGCACGGTATAAGTCTTTTCTTTGCACTTGTCCACCAATTGCAAGTAATGGATCGCCTTCAGCATTGGCAGTCATAATACCTGTAGTTAAATTGCCGACTCCTGGACCAGAAGTTGCGATTGCAACACCAGTTTTTCCAGTTAAACGACCATATGCTTGAGCCATGAAAGTCGCATTTTGTTCATGGCGAGTAATAATTAACTTAGGTGCATCTTGGCTATCTTTTCCGTCTAAACCTTCGAAAAGTCTGTCAATCTTAGCACCTGGAATTCCAAATACTAAATCAATTTTGTGTTTTTTCAGACTATCAATAATTATGTCTGAACCATACATTTTTTTCTTCATAATAAACTCTCCATTTTTCTACTGTACTATTCTAGAATAGAAAGTTTTTGAGATTTTCTCAACCATAAAGTTTGATGACTGGGAAGAAAAAAGGATTCAACTTTATAATTCAGGTATAATATTGTAAATAGTTTATTTATTAACAATTAGGGAAAAAGGCAAAAATAATGAAATTAAGATATGTTGGTCCAAGCTTTTATGTAGAAGGTTTAACTAATGGAAAAGAATATGAAATTTTAAGCGAAGAAGGCCCTTATTACCGTGTAATTGATGACAGTGGAGAAGATTATTTGTATTCTAAAGAGCATCCAGCTCCTATGGATGGAAGTTCTAAAGGTGGTCGTTGGGAAAAGATCCAAATTAAATACTAAATGGCTAAAATATTCAATTTATACTAGAGCTACAGTACAAATGATAAAATCTTATGAAAATAAACGAATTAAAACGAAAATTAACAGACTATACATTAAATTTCTCATTTATAGTGAATGGTAAACCATCAGGCATTACTACATATGAAGTAAATAATGGGGTTCCTACCTTAACAATGTGGTACGGGGATAAGGAAAAGCAATATCACGACCCTAAAAATCTATTAAATGATTCTTTTTTTGATGGTAAAAGCCTAGCTGAATTATCAACAAATTTAAATATCGAAATAAATTAATCTAATTATTGATAAAGTGTTCAAAAGATCACTAACTTGAAACGCTTAATCATTTTTAGATTTATCTATAAAATAAAAACACCTTTTATTAGCCAAAAGGTGTTTTTTCAATACAGAAATACTGATATATCAACATTTTTTACTCATATAGTGGAGATGAGGGGAATTGAACCCCTGTCCAAACGCATTTCGTCATTAACCTCTACAATCATAGTTATATTATTTAATCTCGTCAAAACATTGCGCCATATAACAGGGCAAACATATTAAGACATACCTGAGATTCTTCTTTTTAACTATTCAGATGAGGTAGTTAAACGTAGCTCATTAAAGGTAAAACCCGATAACAGCCATGAGCAAACCGTCATCAGATCACACAGGCTGACTAAGCAGCTACTGCGTAAGAATTTTCGTTATTTGCAGTTATATTTAACTGTGACGTTTTTACGTAGACGTGACCTACGAATTGCAGTCAATGCGAATCTACGCCTGTCGAATCCCAAAACATCCCCAAAAAAGAAGACATAACTATTATACAACCAAAATAGTTATGTCCTCAACTATAACATAATTAATCCAAATGTGCCAAACGAACTACGTCTCTTTCAATCATAAGTTCTTCGTCAGTTGGAATAATCATAACTTTAATCTTCGAATCAGGCTTAGTAATGAACTTTTGACCATTAGTTTCGTTAGCATCAAAGTCTGGATCAATACCTAAAAATTCTAAGTCTCTCATAACAGCTTTACGTACACGCTTATCGTGTTCACCAATACCAGCTGTAAATACAATACCATCTACTCCGCCCATTTCTGCAGTGTATGCACCAATGAAACGAACAATGCGGTTAATAAACATTTCACGAGCTAATTGTGCACGCTTATCTGGATTATGCTTTAAATCGCGCATATCTGGTGAAATACCTGAAACTCCCAATAAACCTGACTTTTTATTAAGGATTTCGATCATTTCATCCATACTCAAGTTTTCTTTCTTCATTACATACTGAAGAAGAGAGGGATCTACATCGCCTGACCGAGTAGCCATCATAATTCCAGCCAATGGAGTAAAGCCCATTGAAGTATCATATGACTTGCCATCTTTAACTGCGGTAATTGATGCACCAGAGCCTAAGTGACAAACAATTAACTTAAGTTCATCTAAAGGCTTTTTCATCATTTCAGCCGCTTGAGCAGATACATAACGTACGGAAGTTCCATGAGCACCATACTTACGTGCACGATATTTTTCATAATATTCATAAGGAATTGGGTAAAGATAATGAACAGCATCCAAAGTTTCGTGGAATGAAGTGTCAAATACGCCAACTTCTGGAACACCAGGAAGCAACTTCATAAATGCCCTGATTCCTTCTCCTTCTGCAGGATTGTGCAAAGGCGCATATTCTTTCAAAGCAAAAACTTTTTCAAGTTTATCTTCATCAATAATTGCTGAATCTTTGAAATATTCCCCACCGGCCACAATACGGTGTCCAACGCCAGCAATTTCTGAAAGATCGGTAACAACGTTATATTTTTGTAACCAATCTAATAGTTTTTGAACAGCAGCTTCTTGATCTGGAATATTTTCTTTTTCTTCATATTTCTTGCCATCAGCAAGTTTCATATCAAAAGTAGAATCAGGTAATCCTACTCTATCGGCCATCCCTTCAGCGATTACCTTTTCATCAGGTAAAGAAAACAACTTATACTTAAAAGATGAACTACCAGAATTAATTGCTAAAACTTTTTTCATATAGATCCTCCTAAATAATTATTTATGTTGCATGTTTTCAAACCAATCATTTAGCTTAATGTTAAATTCAACTAAAGACTTTGGATCTTTCAAAGAATCTAACTTAGCTACTAAAACATCCCCAGGGGCTGATTTATCTCCATGGTTTTGGAACACTAAAATCGATTTCTGTTGCATTTGACTGGCAAACATTTCAGAAGGTAAATCAACGATTGCACGTAAGTTTACCTTTTTTGTTAGCCATTGCATGAAACCGCTAACACTCTCACTCGTAAATAATAACCTAGGAACAACTAAAAATGCAAATCCATTTTTCTTTAGGTTGTTAACAATCTGTTCTATAAACAAAACATGTGCAAATGAATGTCCTTCTTTTGCCCTATTTTCGAATTTTTGCGCGTTATTATCCAAAGGATAATAGCCTACAGGCAAATCGCTGACAATCACATCCGCAGGCCCAACCATCCATGGATCTAGTGCATCTTGACGATACAAGTTAATCTTTAAACCATCTAAATGAGCACCGACATCAGCTAAGTCCAAAAGACTCTCATCATTATCAATTCCGTATAATTCATAATTGTTTTTTGAATGATTTTCTTGAACTAATTGTCTGATAACTGAATAAAGCAGATTTCCAGTTCCAATAGCTGGATCGATGACAACTTGTGCATCAGATGACACTAATTTTTGCCACATTAAAGCAATTACTGTCGCAATAATCGTAGGAGTTGGCATTTGAGTGTAATTACGACCATCATCATTTATTGCCTTTAAAGTTAGCAAAGTAAAAATTTCTACTTTTTCTTTTTTTGAAGCATGATCATAGTCCAATTTACGATAAATATCTGTTAATTGAGCAACAGTATCTTTATCAGGAACGCCTTGTTCTACTTTTATTTTTTCATTTTCAAGATTATCAAAAGTTTCTGTTAAAGCTGATGCAAAAGAAACATTTAATGCTTTTTGCAAAACCTCAACAGCTGATTGATACTTGGCATACAATTCTTCTATATTTTTCATATGAATAACCTCTTCATATATATTTTATAGATATGTCTGCCGGCTCGCAAGAAAAGCTTTTAAGAAAAATATTGTATCAGCAGCTGATTATTTTTTATGTTCATTAAAAAGGCTTGCTGATAATAAGTTACAAATAAAATGCAAAAAATTAAGATTAGCATTGCGCTTAAAAACGCACTAGCTTTTAGTTTTTTCATTTTTTTCAGTTTTGATCTCATCTTCATTTTTATGCTTTTCATGATTTTTATTTTCTTTAGAAGTCTTATCTTTTTTCTTATTTTTATCTTTATTGTCATCTTTTTTCTTTTTCGGCAACGGCTTTTCAGTCTTAAAAGTTAGCGTACTTTTCCTTTTATCAGTTTCAGTTAAATGAATTCTGAAATAATCTTCTCCATGACTAAAACTCGCTTTACTAATATTTAAAACTAACGGCATGTGTCCTCCAGAACCAGCTCCAGATTTTCGCATGCGAATCATATTTTTATAATGCTCTAAATAATAGCTATCGCCATAAACAGGTTCGCCATCTTTTTCACCAGTACGATGTTTTAGCATCACCTGTTTTGAAGCTGAATTTTTAAGATCAACTTCAAATGGACCATCATCTTTTAAAAATCGTTCCAATTGCACATATGACATTGCCACATTATTTATCGGATCATGGCGCTTATCAGCGCTTTTGACATTACCAAGCAAATTCACCAGTAAGTTGATGCATAAGATAGTGACAAAGACGGCCAATACTGCTTCTGCAACACTGAAAGCACGAATTTTTTTATTTATAAACTTGATCATGAATTAAAACTTCGCTTTCTCCAGTTTTGCGCATAATATAATACGCCATTTTTTCGTCGACTTTCTTTTCCATCTTGCGTTCAACTTCTTTACCCTGTCCAACGGTTAAAGATAACAATGTGATCCCTAAGCAAACGATAAATAGGCCAATCATACTCTCCCAGAGCAAAAATCCTTTAATCTTTCGCATCAATCATCCTTCCCCACATCATTTGCACATTAACTACCTCTTTTTTGTTGTGACAAACAAAAGAGATCCAAGTTGGTGCAAAGTGTCCCTTATCAGAAACCTTAATCCTATTTCCATTAGGTATTCTGACATCGACATCTTTATCTAAATTAAAAACCTTTCCTTCATTTCCATAAGATACTCTAATTTGATGTTCTAATGGACGGTTTTGAATAATGTACGTCCGATTCTTCAAAATTGCATAGCGCGAATAATTTTCAATAATCGATTTAACTTGTCGTCGAGTATTGTGGACCTTAATAGCGTTTTGATAATCTTTGAAATTAATAGTTGGTATAGTGAAAATTAAACAGAAAATAAATAAGGTAATGCATGTTTCAACTAAAGTGAAAGCCTTACTTTTCATCTTTCTTAATTTTGGTAACTTGACCATCTACAATTTTATATTCCTTATTTGCTTTTTCTAATTGTTGTTTAGAAAGTGAGTCTGATTCTAATTTATCAAATGAAGTAATACTCTTAGGGTCATCTTGCAAATCTACCTGCGTTTGCAAAGTTGTTCTAAAAGCATCGCTAGTTCTATCGCCGGCCTTATCTTTTTGCTTAGTCAAGTTAGGCAATACTAACAAAATCAAAATTGCAATAATTGCAATTACAATAACCATTTCCATCAAAGTAAAGCCTTTAGCTTTCTTTTTTAACATATTTAGTTTTTTCATTTTTTCTCCTTAAATTGTCTGCATCATCGAATACATTGGCATTAAAATCTTGAGATACATCCCTAAAATACATGCTCCAATAAATAAAAAACAAACAGGTTGGACATTTACAACTAATTTATTCAATTTCAAATTCAGTTCATAATATAAAGTTTTGCCTAACACTAAACTGCGCTTACCGATTTCTTTTCTATCAGATCCTGTTGTCGTGAGCAGCACTAAGCTATTGGGCAGAAAAATTTCATTGTTAATCAAGTCATCAATTGACTTACCCTTTTGCAGCTCTTGGCTTATCTTAGTACCTATTACTTCTTGCAGAGAGCCTTCTTCTTGCTTAGATGTTAGTTTACACATTTGCTGAAGCGAAAAGCCGTTAGACAGCAAAATAGACACATCATAGACCAACAAATACTGCACATAAAGCAAAATAGTCTGGCCAATAATTGGATACTTGCTTAGTTTGGCAAGCGAATTATAATCTTGCTTTCTTAACAAATAAACAATGCGAATACTATAGAAAACCAAACTAGCAATCACTACAACTAACAAAGTAAAAACCAAATCACTCGACCAGTCGCTAGCCTGCGTTTCAGTTTTCAAAAAAGTCTGCATCGCGATCAATAAAAAGATCATCATAATAATTAATAAAATCGGATAAGCTAATTCTGCTCTTAATTTTTTAAGTTGCTTATTCTTAAGCCTGATTAGTTGCGTAAGCTGCTTTAGACATTCAATTAATCCACCTTGTAAAAGCGCCATATTAAGCTGCACCGCAATATTTTTAGAAAAACCTAGTTCAAGCAAAATATCACCCAAATTAGCACCATTTTCGATCTTTTTATCTAAGTTTTGAATGCAATTTTTTCCATCCGACCAAATAACAGGCATCAATTTCAAACTGGTATTTAAAGAAAAACCATTTTTTAGGCACTGATATAAATAATCTAGAAATATCAGTTGCTGACCAGAATTTAATTTATCCTTGTTGAAATAAGTAGAAATCAGTTTCACTAATCTTGTCCTCCTTTCTTAAAGATTGAAGACTATCTTGCCAATCAACAAAATCTGCGCGTTCATCTTGATTTAGAGCCTGGGTTAATTTGCTTCCATAAGCTAAATCAAATAAGCAGGCTGGAGCTTGTAATTTTTGGTTAAAAATTAGTCTCTGATATGACACGGCAGTCAAACTATTGGCTAATTCACTTTTATTAATTCCTAAACCTTGCAGACGGCTTATTGTTTGAAGAGAACTCTTAGCATGAACTGTAGCCAGCACTAAGTGCCCACTCAAAGCAGCATTAACTGCAACTTTAGCTGTTTCGGGATCGCGAATTTCTCCAATAATCAAAATATCTGGACGATTTCTCAGTGCGGCTTTCATAAGATCCAAATACTTAATACCAGCAACTGCATTAATCTGGGTTTGCAAAAATCTTGGTTCATAAATTTCTACTGGGTCTTCAATTGTCATTACGACCTTATTTACCCCTACTTGACGTGCTAATTCATACATCGTTGAAGTCTTACCAGAACCAGTAGGACCACTAGTGATGATTAGTCCGCGTAAGTAACACAGATTTTTAAGTTGCTCAAATTGTGAAGAATAAAAATAGTTGTTTTCCTTATTCTCATAAATAATTCGCATAACAAGCGCTTCACGATTTAAAAAATCTCCAGTAGTTGAAAATCTTAAAAAGACCTGCGACTTTTGCGCCATCTGATCTACAGATCCCACCTGCGGTCTGCGATGTTCGGCAATATCCATCTGTCCAATATACTTAAAATATGAAATTAATTCTTGCGCCTTTTGGTTTTCAATTTCTTGCCACTCAATTAAACCTTTTTGCGTTCGCAAATTGATCTGATATTTATCTGCCCTAGGAAAAATAAAAATATCGCTGGCCCAATTGCTTATTGCATAATCAATAACATTTTTAGCTAAAGTTTTAATTTCCATATAAACTCCTTAAAAATAGTCTTCAATATTAATTACACGAAAACAGCAAAAATATATTTTTTATTTCAAAAAAAATAATCCTTAGGAACATGTCCTAAGGATTATCTAAGATTTATGATTATTCGTCGTCATCAGCAGCTGCAGTGTAAACATTTGAAACATCGTCATTGTCTTCAAGAGCATCAATTAAATGT
Organism: Lactobacillus hominis DSM 23910 = CRBIP 24.179; assembly: GCF_000296835.1. Taxonomy (GTDB): domain Bacteria; phylum Bacillota; class Bacilli; order Lactobacillales; family Lactobacillaceae; genus Lactobacillus; species Lactobacillus hominis. Next base: position 36,203 of record NZ_CAKE01000035.1, read on the forward strand.
TCAAATTGTTCTTTCTTATCAGCAGGAACTGGAGTTGTGTTTTGAGGAATCATAGTTAATTCAGCATCAGCAATCTTGTAGCCAGCCTTTTCCAATGCATCGCGTACTGCGGTGAATTGTTTAGGATCAGTATAAATTTCAAATGCTTCATCGCTAGTTTCCAAATCATCGCCGCCAGCATCCATTACATCAAGTAAAACTTGATCTTCGTCAGCATCGGTAGTTGAACGGTCAATTGCAATGTAGCCACGCCGGTCAAACATGTAAGCAACAGAGCCTGTTGCTCCTAGTGAACCGCCATTACGAGTGAATGCTACACGAACATCTGAAGCAGTACGGTTTTTGTTATCAGTCAAAGCTTCAACTAAAACTGCAACACCACCTGGTGCGTAGCCTTCATAAGTAATTTCATCGTAATGTTCTTCTGAGTTACCTTCAGCTTTTTTAATAGCACGTTCAATGTTAGTCTTTGGCATGTTAGCTGCGCGTGCTTTATCCATAACTAAACGTAAGCTTGGATTCCCTGAAGGGTCAGGACCACCACTCTTTGCAGCCATATATATTTCACGAGATAACTTTTGGAATACTTTACCTCTTTTAGCGTCTTGTGCATTCTTGCGGCCTTGAATATTGTGCCATTTTGAATGTCCTGACATAAGAATCCTTCTTTCTTTTTTCTAATATAGTTAACCTTGTCAATAATACCGCAGTCAAGGTTTAAATTCAATGGATTTTCTAGCGGATAACGACAGCTTTCTTATCACGATAGTTATAAATTCTCATAAATTTATTCATATCTACCCAAAATACCTTACCTGATTCATTAGCATAACGATAAGGATCAGCAATTAAAAATGCGCCTGGGCGATAGCCAACAATCGTTGAAACGTGATATGAACTAGAATCTTGCATGTGCAAATTGCATGCGACAATTATTGGATTGCCAGCCTTAATTTCATTAATTAATGCTTGCTCAGAAGCTCCAGAAATATTAAAAGCATTAGCACCTAATGATCTTGCATAGGCGGCTAACGGTTCAGGATAAATCGTAATAAACTTGCCACCAGCAAATTTATATGGGTCACCATTAAATCCTTTATCTGGAGTTGAAGCCCGCGGCATTTTATCAATTACATCTTTAACTGATAAATTGTTACCGATTCCTTTAACAGACATCGCAATCTTTAAACTAGCTGCTTCACAAGCACTAGGTGCAAAAGTTGGCGTTAATTGGCTGTAATAAGTATATGGCAAAATATATTCTTGATTTTCAGTAATATATTGACCATCTACCCATTGATTGCCACCCAAGTTATACCAAGTCTTATTATCACCAGTGGCGATCTTAAAATAATGCCAATTCGTGTTATTAGCCAAATATTTGCCGGTTATTTTACGTGAATTATCATAGTTATTCCAGACAGCTACTCCGCCACCACCAGAATAGGTAATATGCGCAGTTCCTTTAGTCTCTTTTACTTGGTATTGGGAATTATCACTAGCTGGCGCATTATTTGCTTGCGAATTAGTCGAAACATATTGACCATCTATCCACTGCTGGCCACCAAGGTTATACCACTTTCTTTGATTGTCTAAGGTAGCGACCTTGAAAGATTTCCAATTAGTATTATTAGCTAAATATTTACCAGTTACATGCTGAGGAGCTTGATAATTATTCCATACGGCTACCCCGCCACCACCAGAATAATTAATTTTTACAGTTTGCTTTTGATCAGTTACTGTTGCTGCGTAAACAGTACGATTGTTTTTCAAAGAAAAATTTGTCAAAACAAGTCCACTTAATAAAAGAGCACTTGAAAACGTTAGTCTCGTTTTAAAATTCATTATCTTTTAGCCTCCAAAAAACTATTTTAAAATATTTTTTAAGTACTGAAAAGACCTATTTAGCTTTGCTTCGTCCTTTTAACGGCATAGATTATTAACTGAATAATCACTACTAATAAAATTCCAACTAATGCTCCACTAGCATCTAACATCACGTCATGCACGCTTGGGGTACGATCGCCAGTCAAATATTGGTGGTACTCGTCTAAAGCAGCTAATCCCACAATCATTAACCAACTATTAATTGGACTAACTATTTTCAAGCGATAAACGGGTTTTGAAGCTAAATACAAAGTAACGCCAAGTAAAAAATACGTTGCAAAATGAGCAAATTTTCTAATTACAAATTCTGTAAAGGCAGCGCTACCGTTAAGACTAGCACTGTGCATTTTTCCGCCATAATTAATCTGCAATCCAGAAAGATAATGCTCTAAAAAAGCAAAATGCCGATTCAAAAATCCTGGTTGAATTTTTTGCTCATGATAAGTCATCGAACTAGAAATAAATAGCCCAACTAAAATAATAATGGCGGCGATGATCCAAAATAATTCCCATTTTGATAATTTATAATTTTTCATACTTTCCTTACCTATATTCCAAAACATTTTTGTTTTATACTACAATTAATAATTATAAGGAGCAAACTATGTTTGAAGACAAAATTAAAAAACTTTTAACTAAAATTCCCCATTCTCCGGAAACTCCAAATTTAACAAACAAATTTTTAGAACGTGTAGATGAGCAGATTCAATTTGATATTAGCCAAGGAATCAATGCCGAAACTGCACAAAATAATATTTCTATTCTACTCAAAGAACTAGAAAATTTAATCAATCAAGCAGCCGATAGTCAAAATTCTGCGGTCATGCTCAAACAACTCGAAAAGAGCATTATTCAAATTTTAGAATTAAAATCAGTTAATGAATTTACGGTTAACTTAGCCAATATCACAGAGCTGCACTTTAATTACCGAATCGGAGACTTAATTATTTTACCGACAAAAGGCGATCAATTAATTGTTAAAGACCTCATGTCACGCGATATTCCTAAGCTTTATTCAACAATCGAAAAAGTTGGTAATGTGGTCAAAATTACCCAGGGACCACGTAAATTAGTTGGTCTTTTTAAAAATAAAATTTTATTGTTTGTTCCAGACAATTATGCCAGCTTTTTAACTGTCCGCAGCCAGTCAGGAAAAGTCACTTTAATCGGCTTAAGCTCACACTGCATGCTAGATTTGACTAATATTTCTGGACGAGTTTTGTTAAGTAATTTAAAAGTCAAACGATTCCAAGCAGATTTGAAATCTAGTAACTTGTTAATGACTAACTGTTTTAGTCAAAATTGGCACATCAACAGCCAGTCAGGAAAAATTAAAGCCGAAGCAATTAATTGCTCGAATACCGAACAAGCAATGCTTATTACCACAAGTAGCGGCAGTATCGATTTAACTAACATCACTGGTCAAGCCATTCAAATCAATAATAAAAGCGGAAATTTGCATCTTGATCAAATTAATTCGAATACAGAAATTACTACTAACAGTGGAAATATTAAATTTGCAAATATCATTAAAAAAACTGATATTGTGACGCATTCTGGTAACTGCAAATTAAGCCTAAATTCTAAATTTCAAGACACTATCAACGTTAAAAACATTAGCGGAAATATCCATTTAAAACTTGCATCAGAATCATTTCCGATGCGCTTCAACGCAGAAACAAATCTAGGTCGTATCAACTTACCGATGGATACAATTATCTATGCTAGCGACAATTTTAACATCATGAAGGGCTATTTAAACCAAGAAGATGCACCAGCATTAGCTGTTTTAAAAAGCGATGTCGGACATATTGATGTGACTACCCTTATAACAAAAAAATGAGTTTAGCAGAACTAAACTCATTTTTATATGCACTATTTTCCTAAAAAATAACCTGCAAAAACTAAAATCAATCCACCCGCATAAGACAAGATCAAATAAAGTAAAAACCGTCTTATCTTTTTATCTTTTAATTGGCCAATTAATTCTGTATTTAAAGTTGAAAATGTTGTATAGCCACCCAAAATTCCAGTTCCTAAAAACGCATAGATGACTGGTGAAACTTGTTTAGCAAACAAAAACCCTAAGATAAATGCTCCAGAAAGATTAATTAATAAAGTAGCAAATGGGAACACATGCGAAAAATGCTTTTTGCCAAAATTTGTAATTGCATAACGACTAATGGCACCTAAACTAGCACCTAGCCCAATATATAACGCTGTTATCATTTATGCTTTTTCACCTAATTTCTTGCCTAATCTGTCGCCAAGTATCATCCCTAAGAACGCAAACAATAATCCAACTATTAACGATCCAAAAAAATACAATAAACTAACTTTGACTTGACCGTTTTCAATCTGCTTTAAAGTCTCAAGTTGAAAAGTTGAAAATGTCGTAAAGGCTCCGACAAATCCGGTAGATAGTCCTGTCGCCAGCCAATCGCGCCCTTCTCGATAATTAATAAAAAAGTAAGTTAAAAACGCTAATAAAAAGCAGCCCACAACATTTACCAGCATCGTGCCTTTAAAAGCCCACAAACTATTGAGCCACGCACGTAAAATTCCTCCAAAAAAGGCAAAAAATGCCACACTTAGATAGTTTTCCCACTTTTTAGACATTTAAAATACCAGCTCTCCTAAAGCATATGCAATTCCATCTTCATCATTAGTTTTTGTAACGAAATCAGCTTTTTGTTTAATTTCATCAATTGCATTACCCATTGCCACTTTATGAAATCCCGACTCATTAAACATCGAAAGATCATTTCTTTGATCGCCAAAAATCATAATTTGTTCTGAGGCAATTCCTAAAGTTTGGCCTAATTCCTTAAGAGCATTTCCTTTAGAAGCTGTCAAACTATTGATTTCAACTAAAGTCGGATCAGAAGTAGAAACATTATATTTTTCAAAAAGTTCTTGTGGCAACTGCTTCAAAAATTCCACTATTCTATCTGGTGAACCACTAAACATTCCTTTAGTAAAAGCAATGTTTTGATCAATTTTTTCAAAATTAGTTACTTCAATTGGCATTCTAGTAAGCCAACTTTCGCGTGACATGAAATAATTCAAGAAATGTTCGCTAGTCACAAAACGATCTTCTAATTCAAAATGAAATTGCATATCATATTTTTGACCAAGATCATAAAAATATTTTAAATCAGTATAATTAAGCAACTCCTTGACAAGGACCTTACCACTCAAATTAAAAACAAGCGCACCATTAAAAGTAACAGCATATTGATTTTTATCTGCTAAATTTAATTCTTCTAAATATTCTTTGACCCCTGGAAATGGACGACCCGAACAAGGTACAACTTTAATTCCCATAGCTGCAGCTTTTTGCAAAGCTTCTTTAGTTAGCGTAGTAATTTTTTGCTCAGAATTTAATAAGGTTCCGTCTAAATCAACAGCAATTAATTTTATCAACATATGATCCCCCTTTATATCTATTTTTAATTATAGAAAAAAAGATGCCTTTTAAAAAGGCATCTTTTCTGATTATTCAACAGTAACTGATTTTGCTAAGTTTCTTGGCTTATCTACATCTAAACCTTTATTCTTAGATGCATAGTAAGCAAGCAATTGTGCAGGTACTGCAGTTAATAATGGTGACATGTAGTAATCAACTTGAGGTAAGATAACATCGTCATCTTTACGTGCAAAGTCCTTACCAACAAAGGTCATTACATTTGCTCCACGTGATTCAACTTCTTGAATATTACCACGAGTCAAATCTGCAGTTGCAGGATCATTGATCAAAGCAATAACTGGAGTACCATCTTCAATTAGGGCAATTGTTCCGTGCTTTAATTCAGCTGCAGCAAAACCTTCAGTTTCAATGTAAGAAACTTCCTTAAGCTTCAAAGCACCTTCCAATGCAACTGCGTAATCTACTCCACGCCCAATGTAAAATGCATTGCGAGTATTAGCTAAGTACTTCTTAGCAAGTTCATCGATCTTTTCTTTACCATCAACTAATTCTTGCATACCTTCAGCAACTAAGGCTAATTGGTTCTTCAAATCGAAATCTTTAGCGTCTTGAAGCCCCTTCTTTTCACCAACTGCTTTAGCTAAAATTGCTTGAACTGCAATTTGAGCAGTATATGCCTTAGTAGAGGCTACGGCAATTTCAGGACCAGCTTCCAAAAGCATAGTGTAAGTTGCTTCACGAGATAAAGTAGAGCCTTCAACATTAGTCATAGTTAAACTTGGAAGGTTTCTTTCGTTAACTTGCTTTAAGACTACACGTGAATCTGCAGTTTCACCAGATTGCGATAAGAAGATGAAGAAAGGCTTTTTAGATAACTTAGGGAAATGGTAACCAAATTCCGAAGCCAAACCTACTTCAACTGGAATGTCAGCATACTTTTCAATAATATTCTTACCAACTAAGCCAGCGTGGTAACTAGTACCAGCAGCTAAAATATAAATTCGATCACTTTCAGCTACTGCATCAACAATACTTTGTTCAACACGCACATCGCCATCAGCGCCAAAATAAGTTTGAGATAAACGCCGCATTACTGCAGGTTGTTCATCGATTTCTTTGAGCATGTAGAATTCGTAAGTACCCTTGGAGGCAGCATTTGGATCGATATCTAAAGTATGAGGTTTTCTTTCAACCTTTTCGCCATCGAGGTTTTCGATAACTACTTCTTCCTTAGTTACATCAGCAACATCACCATCTTGCAAGTCAATAAAAGTCTTAGTTTGATCTAAAACTGAAATCGCGTCAGAGGCAATAATGTTAAAACCATCGCCCAAACCAAGCATCATTGGACTCTTGTTCTTAGCAATGAAAATATGAGATGGTTCAGTATCATCAACCAATAAGAAAGCGTAAGAACCCTTAACTAACTTCAAAGCCTCTTTAAATGCTGAAAAACCATCAAGATCTTTTTCACGAGCAATCTTAGCTACTAATTGAACAACAACTTCAGTATCAGTAGTAGATTTAAAGTTAACATCTGAAAGATATTTCTCTTTTAATTCAGCGTAATTTTCAATAACGCCGTTATGTACTAAGTAAAAACGACCATCTTCTGATACGTGAGGGTGGGCATTATCAACAGTTGGCTTACCGTGCGTAGCCCAACGTGTATGTCCAATTCCCACTAAACCTTGTTCATCAGGAGTTAGCTTATCTTCCAAGTTGCTAATTCTTCCGACTGCCTTAGTTAGATATTCATGCCCATTTAAATCATTTAAATAAATACCTGCTGAATCATAGCCACGGTATTCCAAATTCTTTAAACCATTTAATACAATATCACGAGCAGGCTTTCCGACTACTCCAACAATACCACACATATTTTTATCTCCTTTTATCCAACCACTTGAGTAAGTGGTCTAGACTGTGTTTTTGCTTTTAAAAAAGCTATCGCAATTGATATAATAGTAAACTTTCTTTCTAAGGTCAAGCATTTATCTGTAAATGGTCTACTTTGCTTTTAAGGTACATACCAATTCATATTTTTTTGCTTTTGCATTAATACAAAAGCAAAAAAAATAAGGCTTTAGGATTTCTCCTAAAGCTTTATTTTATCGATTAATCTTTGCTACCCATTTCTTGCTTAACAATATCTGCAACTTGTTCACAATATTTATCAGCTAATTCTTGAGTTGGGGCTTCAGTCATCACACGAAGTAAATCTTGCGTTCCAGAAGGTCTTACAAAGATTCTTCCTTCATCGCCCAATTCTTTTTCGACAGTATCAATTGCATCAGTAATTGCTGCATGTTCTTTCCAAGATTTCTTATCTTTTACAGGAACGTTGATTAAGCGTTGTGGGTATTCTTTAAAGTCTTCTAGCAATTCGCTTAATGACTTACCAGTATCCTTCATTACGTAAAGCAAATGTAAACCAGTAAGCATTCCGTCACCAGTATTGTGGTAATCACTAATAATAACGTGCCCAGATTGTTCTCCACCCAAGTTATAACCGTTAGCTCTCATTTTTTCTGAAACGTAACGGTCACCAACTTGAGTTCTAACATTCTTCAAACCGCGTCTTTCCAAAGCTTTAGTAAAGCCAAGATTACTCATAACAGTAGTTACGATAGTATCTTTCTTCAAACGGCCATGATCAGCTAAATATGAGCCGATAACATACATAATGTGGTCGCCATCTACTTCATTACCATTTTCATCAACAGCAATACAGCGGTCAGCATCCCCATCAAAGGCCAAACCTAATTGAGCACCTTGCTTAACGACTTCTTCTTGAAGTTTTTCAGTGTGAGTAGCACCAACATGATCGTTAATGTTTAAACCATTTGGATGAGTAGCAATAGTAGTGAAGTCTACTCCCATATCTGCAAATAAGCGTGAAATTAAAGCACTAGATGCACCATTAGCGCCATCTACTACAACTTTAATACCGCCTAATTCTTCTGGTAAGGTATTTTCAATGAATTGAAGATACTTAGAAGCACCTTCGTGATAATTAGTTACAGTACCTAAACCTTCAGCAGATGGACGAGGAAGTTTATCTTCTGGTGCATCGATTAATTTTTCAATTTCTTCCTCTTTAGCATCAGATAACTTCAAACCATCGCTACCAAAGAACTTAATTCCGTTATCTTGAACTGGATTATGAGATGCAGAAATTTGTACACCAGCATCAGCGCCTTGAGCTCTTACTAAGTAAGAAAGACCTGGAGTAGTAATAACGCCAAGTTCTAACACTTCAATACCTACTGACAATAAACCAGCTATTAAAGCATATTCAAGCATTTGACCAGAAATACGAGTATCTCTAGAAACTAAAACTTTTGCCTTTTCTCCATCTTTCTTATCTTTGGTTAAAACATAACCTCCATCACGACCTAATTTAAATGCCATTTCAGGAGTTAAACCTGCGTTAGCAACACCACGCACACCATCGGTACCAAAGTACTTAAGCATTTTTATAAACAACCTTTCTTAATTTTTGTTTCTAAATTTATTCTTTCTTCACAGAATTCATGCTTTCAGATACACGAATTTTTACTGTAAATTCTGAGGGATCGGCCTTTACGATACCTTTAGGTAATACAAGATTTACTTTTTTTGTAGTAGTTGAACTTATATTATCTAAATTTACATCTAACGAAACTTCATTTAACTTTTTCAAAACGCTCGCTTTGCCATAAAGCCGAACGCTCGAATGATTGGCAGTTAAGGAATAAATCCTATTCTGACTTTCATTATGAGAAGTTACATTTACTTTCACCTTTTTACTAGGAAGATGAATTGGTACATGCACATGCGTTGTAGCAGGATCCATAACGACATTTAATTGTCGGCCATCTCTGTCTTCTGCTATTAGCATTACTTCTCGATTATAAGTTTCAGTCTGTCCCTTAGGAAGAATGACGCGTGCAACGATGCGATCAATTTGGTTAACTTCGCTCTTAGAACCCGTCACATTAATGACTGAAGGATCGCTAGTTGCAGTTCCAATTTGATAACCATCAGGCACAGCACCCTTATTATACTCTATTTGAACAGGAAAAGACTTAGATTTTCTATCTTGAATTGTAACTCTTACCGTTTTGGGTTTTATAGAATAGGCGAGTTGATTGCTCAAACCATTGATTTTAACAGGTACTTTATGAGTGCCAGTTTTTAAACGACTTAAATCAATAAATGCTCTAAAATTTTGAGTATTCATTGTCGAGGTTACCAAAGCACTTGAACCAGAAATTGTCAGTGAAACTTTTTCAGGGTAGCCAGTAACATAATATTTATCAGTATTAACCGAAACTTGTAAAGGAACCTTCAATGTTTCTTTACGAGTAGCTGTTTTAATCGTTTGATTACGTTGTCCTTTTGGGGCAAAGCCTTGCTGATTATTATTAATATAAATAGCCAATAAAATTGCTAACAATAAAGCAAGAATTTTATAAAACCAGGGTTTATCAAAAAAACGTTTCATTTTTTATTTGACCCCCAATTCCATAACTTATTTACAATTCTTTGATACCAATTTGGTTTTTCATCTTCTGGCGGTACTAATTGTGCAGTCAAATATTTCATATATTCAGCTCTCGTTAAATCAAGCATGAATTGACTATTACGCGTAATAGTTACGCCACCAGTTTCTTCTGAAACAACAATCGTAATGGCATCAGTAACTTCAGAAATCCCGACAGCTGCCCTGTGGCGCGTTCCTAATTTTTTGGGAATTGTACTGTTATCAGATAGTGGTAAATATGCTGCAGCTACTGCAATCTTATTATCTCGGATGATAACAGCCCCATCATGAAGCGGAGTATTCGGAATAAAAATATTAATCAATAATTCTCCAGAAATATCAGCATCTAGCGGAATTCCAGTTTCAATGTAATCCTCTAAACCAGTGCTTTGCTGAATAGTGATCAAGGCACCAATTCTTCGTTTAGACATATATTGAATGGCCTTATCAAGCTCATGGACCATTCTTTCAGAGGTCTTTTTCTCACTAACAGGATTGCCACCAAAAATTGGAGACCGCCCCAAATGCTCTAATCCACGACGAATTTCAGGCTGGAAAATCACTATGATTCCAATTACTGACCAAGAAAGAATTTGATCCACAAAATAAGTTAAAGTATGTAAATTTAAAAATCCTGCGATTATTCGCACGATAATAATTAAAGAAATTCCTTTAACTAATTGGACCGCCTTAGTTCCTCGAACCAGCATAATTAGTCGATAAATGATATACCAAACGATCAGTATATCTAGTACATTCATTAAATTTTGCCAAGTTAAAATGCTCTGTAGATCAAACTTCATATGCCCCTCCTTTTACTAACTAATTATACCTAACACTTTGATTTAACGGGCATACATTTTAAATTCTAAGAATAAATCATTGTATTCTTGAATTTTCTTTGGACCTAAGTCTTCATATACCTGCAAATTCTTCATAGTTTGCTCAGATGGATAAAATTGCTTATCGTTTCTTAATTTAGCAGGCAGCTGTTTTTTCGCTAAGCTATTTGGCGTTGAATAACCGATATATTCCGCATTTTGGGCTGCATTTTTAGGATCAAGCATAAAATTAATGAATTTATATGCACCTGTCTTATTTTTCACAGTTTTTGGTATTACAAAATTATCAAACCACAAATTTGATCCTTCGCTTGGCACAACATAATGCAAATGCGGATTCTGATCTAACATTGTCCGCGCTTCGCCTGACCAAGTAACGCCAATTGGAGCTTCATTTTGAATCATATACATTTTTAACTCATCAGAAATAATAGCTTTTACATTTGGACCTAAGCCATCTAGCTTAGTTTTTGCTAATTTTAATTCCAAAGAATTTTTGGTATTCATCGAATAATTCATTGAAGCTAAAGACATCCCCATAATATCGCGCGCTGAGTCAACGAGTAAAATATCATGACGATAATTATTTTTCCATAAATCATTCCAATGCTGGATGGAACCTTTTTTAATATATTTATCGTTATAAACAATTCCTAAAGTGCCCCAAAAATATGGAATTGAATATTCATTTTCTTTATCAAATGATTGATGTAAAAATTGCTTGCCGATGTTTTTATAATTAGGAATCTCTTTTTTGTTAATTTTCTCTAATAAATTAGCCTTGCGCATCTTCGAAATCATGTAATCAGATGGAACGCAGATATCATAAGAAGTGCCACCTTGCTTGATTTTGGTATACATTGCTTCATTTGAATCGAATGTTTCATAAATAACATGATAGCCAGTCTGTTTTTCAAACTTTTTAATTAACTTAGGGTCAATATAATCGCCCCAATTGTAGATAACTAAATTCTTGCTATTTGAAGAAACATCGTGATTGTTTAAATCATGCGCCCAAAATTCCAAACCGCAGCAGACGATAATAATTGATAAGATGCTGATAATAATCTTTTTCATAGTATCGTCCTCCGATTGCGTGACTTTTTATTAGTTATAAAGTAATAAATAATTACCAAAATTAACACAAAAATAAACATCAAAGTACTCAGAGCATTTATTTCTAAGTTAATTCCTTGGCGTGCTCTAGAATAAATTTCTACTGACAATGTTGTAAAACCATTCCCTGTTACAAAAAATGTAACTGCAAAATCATCCAATGAATAAGTTAGAGCCATAAAAAAGCCAGCTAGAATTCCTGGAGTTATTGCAGGTAAAGTGATTTTAGTAAAAGTTTGCCAGCTATTAGCCCCCAAATCAGAAGCTGCATCGATTAAAGAATGATCAAATTCCTTTAAACGTGGAAGCACCATTAACACTACAATTGGAATCGAAAAAGCAATATGACTTAATAAAACTGATCCAAATCCCAAGCCAAATCCTAAAGCAGTAAAAAAGATCAAAAAACTTGCCCCAATAATTACATCAGGAGAAACCATTAAAACATTATTTAAGGCTAAAAAACTCTTTTTTACCTTTTTTGATTTAGTTTCATCAATTGCGATCGCGCCAAAAGTACCAACAGCAGTTGCAATTAAACTTGATAATAAAGCTAAAACAATAGTTTCTAAAAATATTGCTAGTAGTCGATTATCGTTGAATAAGTCCTGATAATGAGACCAAGTAAAATGCTCAAAGTGGTCCATATTCTGCCCACTCGAAAAAGAGTAATAGATCAAGTAAAAGATTGGCAAATATAGCAAAAATAAAACTATTGCTAGATAAATATGAGAAATTTTTATTCGCTTCATAGTTCTATCCTCTTTTTATGATGACTATCTGAAGATGTCGTAATTAACATCACAACAACCATTAAGAAAATTAAAATAACTCCAATTGCCGACCCCATCGGCCAGTTCATCGTAGTCATAAAATATTCTTCAATTGCAGTACCTAAAGTAATAACGCGATTTCCCCCAATTAGACGCGTAAGCATAAACAAAGATAGTGAAGGAATAAAAACTGCTTGAACTCCTGCTTCTACACCGCTTTTAGAAAGAGGCCATAATACTTTGATAAAGGTTTGCCATTTATTAGCGCCCAAATCCCGCGCGGCTTGAATTACAGCTGGATCAATATCAGTAATAGCATTGTAAATTGGCAAAATCATAAATGGAATTTCAATATAGGCTGCCACAAAAATAAAAGCAAAATTTGTAAAAAGAATATTTTGCGGTCCAATACCAAATAAGTGTAAGAAATTATTGACTAGGCCGTGCTGGCCGAAGATTCCAATAAAAGCATAGGCCTTTAATAATAAATTGATCCAAGTAGGCAAAATGATCAATAAGAGCCAGAATTGTTGATTCTTTAACTGACTCAAAATATAAGCTACTGGATAAGAGATAATTAAAGTGAATAACGTAATTAAAAATGCATACCAAAATGAATTTAGCGTCATTCTCAAAAAAGTGCCATCAACAAAAAATCTTCTAAAATTATCTAATGTAAAACCATGACCATCAGAAAATGCATTGATCGTAATTAAAACAATTGGTGCAATTACAAATAAAATCAGCCATAACACATAGGGAATTACAAATATTAGCTTACTTTTTTTCATTACGTTATTCTTCATCTCCTTCATATGCTTCTAACCGCTTATCAAACTCGGCTTCACTTTCACCAAAACGCATAACATGAATATCTTCTGGATCAAAGTAAAGTCCAATTTGCTTACCTATTTCAGTAGAATTTGTAGAATGAATTAGCCATTCGTTTTCATCGCTATCTTTAGCCTTAATTTCAAAGTGATCGCCTAAAAATAGCTGACTTTCTACTTGTACTCTTAACTTACCTTTTTCTAAGTCAACAATATCTAAATCTTCAGGTCTTAAAACTACTTCAACTTTTTCTCCCGGCTTAATTCCTGCATCGGCGCATTCGAAACGATGATTACCAAATTCCACTTCGTAATCTTTAATCATCCGCCCAGTTAAAATATTAGAATCGCCAATAAAACGCGCTACAAAGTCATTCACCGGTTCATCGTAAATATCGACGGGGCTGCCGCTTTGCTGGATTTTTCCCTCATTTAAGACAAAAATTTCATCGCTCATCGCTAGAGCTTCTTCTTGATCGTGAGTAACAAAAATGAAAGTGATTCCCAGCTTTTTTTGAATTTCACGTAATTCAAACTGCATATCTTTACGCAATCTTTTATCAAGCGCAGATAGCGACTCATCTAACAGCAATACTTTGGGTTCGTTAACTAGCGCACGAGCAATGGCCACACGTTGCTGCTGGCCTCCAGAAAGTTCAGAAATTTCACGTCCTGCAAAACCATCTAATTGGACCATGTGTAAGGCTTCTTTGACAGCCATCTTTATTTCTTTTTTATCTTTTTTCTTTAGTTGCAAGCCAAAAGCGACATTTTCATAAACGTTCATATGAGGAAACAAAGCATAATTTTGAAAAACGGTATTGATTTGACGCTTTGAGGCATCTAAATGTGTAATATCTTGACCATCAAAAAGGACTTTTCCTTGCGTAGGTTCGCTAAAACCAGCAATTATTCTAAGAATCGTAGTTTTTCCAGAGCCAGATGGACCCAGTAAAGAATAAAATTTTCCTGACTCAATTTTTAAATTGATATTCTTTAAAGCTACAAAGCCGTCATCATATTCTTTTCTCACATGTTCTAGTCTAATAATATCTGCCATCCCGAATCCCCCTATAAAAAAAGCTGCAAGTCTCGATACTTGTAGCTTTAATAGCTTTAAGACTCTTTAGTCCTTTTCTTTTCCAATAATTCTAACTTCAGTTTCTAAAGTCACGCCAAATTTCTTCAAAATTTCTTTTTGGATTAAATGAATTAAGTTTAAATAATCCGTTGCAGTTGCACCACCAACATTAATGATAAAACCGGCATGCTTCATTGAGTCTTCTGCTCCACCAATTCTTTTACCTTGCAGACCAGCTTTAATGATCATTGGACCCACGTAATGACCCTTAGGGCGCTTAAATACACTACCGCAAGAAGGATACTCTAACGGCTGCTTTGCTCTTCTTAAGCCATTGAAATATTCCATCTTATCTTTAATTGCGAGCTTATCTCCGGGTTCCAGACCAAAAGTTGCACTTACTACAACATCACCAGTATCTTGAACAAGAGAATAACGATAGCCAAAATTCATTTCATCGTGGGTATAAGTTTTAAATTCTCCGTTACGCGTCAAAACATCAACTGACTTAATAACAAATTCAGTTTCGCCACCATAAGCGCCTGCATTCATAAATACTGCACCGCCTACACTGCCTGGAATGCCAGCAGCAAATTCTAACCCCGTTAAGCCTGCCTGACAAGCAGCTTCAGAAGTATCAATAATTCGCGCACCGGCTTGAGCTGTAACAGTATGATTTTTTTCATCAGCAGTAATTTCATCCATCTTGGTTAAAATTAAAACTAAACCTTCAATTCCACCGTCGCGAATAATCAGATTAGACGCATTACCAATCACTGTAAGTGGAATGCTTAATTGCTTCGCAGTTTCTACTAATTGCTTTAATTCAGTTAAATTTTTTGGAAAAGCTAAAAATTCAGCAGGACCACCAGTTTGAGTAAAAGTAAATCGACTAAGTGGAACATTTTCTTGAATATCAATCCCTTGATCTTTTAAATCCATTAACTTCATTTTTAGCGACTCCTTTGTTCTATTATCCTTATAATGATAACGCAAAAAAGGTGTATTTATCTACCATGTGCTATACTAAAAATAAAATAAAAAGGAGTAAATTATGAATTTTACAGCGATGGACTTCGAAACGGCTAATCATTATCCTGAAAGTGCCTGCTCATTAGCTCTTGTTTTAGTTCGCAACAACAAAATAATCGATCAATTTTATACCGTGATTAATCCACAAATGCCATTTGACGCTCAAAATATCAAAGTCCACGGCATTACCGCGAACGATGTAAAAAATGCTCCTACTATGGCAGAGGTTTGGCCTAAAATTAAAAAGCTCTTTCAGCCAGGGATGATGGTAGCTGCCCATAATGCTCGCTTTGACTGCAATGTAATGGAAAAATCACTTGCTCGTTATGATATTGCAGCTCCGCATTATATGGCAATCGATACCTTGGCTACCAGCAAATTGTTTGAACCTGATCTTAAAAATCATAAACTAGATACCATGTCGGAAGCCTTAGATATCGATTTATGGCATCATCATAATGCATTAAGCGATAGTCAAGCCTGTGCGGAAATTTTAATTAAACAAAATCAGCGATTCGGCGATGAACCAATAAAAAAACTAGTTAAGCTCGTTTAAAAACTTAACTAGTTTTTTCTTTACTTCTCTAAATTCTTGGCAACTCCTTGCCACCAATCTTGATTTCTTTTACCTTCTGCTTCAACTTCAATTTTTCTTTTAGTTGAATCCCAAGAATCATCTATTCGCTTGATTGTTAGCTGTAAATAATCATCTGGTAAAGAATCAATGATAAATTCTGGCCATTCAATGACAACTAACCCATTTTCAGCCAAATAGCTCGGCATATCAATGCTGGACAAGTCCCCATCTTCCAAACGATACATATCCATATGAAATAATGGCATAGAGCCTTCGCGATACTCTCTAACTATGGTAAAGGTTGGACTTTTAACTGGTCTTTTAATGCCTAATGCCTTTGCAATTCCTTTAGTCAGAGTAGTTTTTCCAGCTCCTAAATCTCCATTTAATAATAAAAGATCATGTCCTTGAGCAGTCTTACCTAAAAGCTGACCCAAATTTTGCATCTCTTCATCTGAATTAATTTCTATACTAATTGTCATTAGTCATTACTCCATATTTGCTTGAGCTGCAGTTAAAATTCCTAATAAAAATACATCCTCGCTGCTAGCACCTCTAGATAAATCATTAATTGGAGCAGCTAAGCCTTGCAAAACTGGACCAACTGCTTGATAATTACCCATTCTTTGGGCAACTTTGTAAGCAATATTACCTGATTGCAATTCTGGGAAAATAAAGACATTTGCGTGACCTGCAACTTTAGAGTTTGGAGCTTTGGCTTGACCAACCGATGGTACAAAAGCTGCGTCAAATTGCAATTCTCCGTCGCAAGCAATTTCAGGATGCTTTTCATGCATAATTTCAGTTGCTTTAACGACTTTTTCAACCATTGGACCTTGAGCTGACCCCTTAGTTGAGAAACTGAGCATCGCAACCTTAGGATCAATATCAAGCATCTTAGCAGTTTGTGCTGATTGATATGCAATTTCAGCTAATGTTTCACTATCTGGATCAATGTTAATGGCGCAATCAGCGAAGATATATTTTTCATTATCCTTTTCCATAATCATTGCACCAGAAACACGTTTCATGTTTTTCTTGGTCTTAATAATTTGTAAAGCTGGACGAACTGTATCTGCAGTGGAATGAGTGGCTCCTGATACCATACCATCAGCAATTTTTTCATAAACAAGCATCGTACCAAAATATGATGGTTGCGTAAGCATCTTACGACATTCATCTGTAGTATTTTTGCCATTTCTCAAAGTTTCTAGATCAGCTAGCATCTTATCGAAATGTTCATAATTATCCATATCAATAATTTCAATTGAACCAAGATCAATATGTTCTTTTTGAGCCGCTGCTGTTACTTGTTCAGGCTTTCCTAAAAGAATAGGTTCGACAAAACCACCAGCGTTTAATTTTGATGCAGCTTCTAAAATTCTGCTATCCGTACCTTCTGGAAACACAATAGTCTTTTTGTTTTCAAGTGCTTTATTTTTTAATAATTCAAATACTTTCATTAGAGACGTCCTCACTTTTTCTTTTTATTTTACCTTAATTCATCGTACAGATAAAATATTAAACTACTTCATCTTGACTAACTTCACTTGGCAATTGCCAATCAATTGGATTTTCTCCATAAGATAAAAGCGCTTTGTTGCATTTAGAAAATGGGCGCGAGCCAAAAAAGCCACGGTTAGCTGAAAAAGGACTAGGATGAGGCGATTTGATAATTGTATTTTTGTTGGTATCAATTAGTGGAATCTTATTTTGAGCAAACCGTCCCCATAAGATAAAGACCACTTTACCACGTGCACTTAGCGCTTTAATTGCTTGATCTGTTAAAAGTTCCCATCCTTTACCTTGATGGCCATTAGCATGCCCATATGGCACCGTTAAAACTGCATTTAATAAAAGCACGCCTTGATCAGCCCACTTTTTTAAATAACCATGCTTGACTGGAACTGCCCCGACATCATCGTATAATTCTTTATAAATATTTTGCAGCGATGGCGGCAGCGCTATTCCAGGATTAACGCTAAAACTCATCCCTGTAGCTTGACCAGGATTATGATAAGGATCTTGACCTAGAATTACTACTTTTGTATCGGCAAAAGACGTTAACTTAAATGCCGTAAAAATATGATACATATCTGGATAAATCTTTTTTGTGGCATATTCATTTTTTAAAAAATTGTGCAATTGTTGATATTGTTGACTTTCAAAGACTGGAGCTAAAATTTCATCCCAGTCATTTCCAATTAATTTTTTCATCAATACCTACCTCAATATATTTGTGAATCTGGTTTCATGATATTATAAACATATAAATATGTTGGAGGCAAAGTCATGATTAAATTAATTGCTAGCGATATGGACGGAACCTTATTAAACTCCAAAATGCAAATTTCTCAAAAAAATATCGAGGCGATCAAAAAAGCACAAGCCAATGGCATTGAATTTTTAATTGCTACTGGCCGTGCTCCCGCTGAATCTAAAAAATTAGTTCAAGGTGCAGGTATTAAAACTGGGTTTATCAATCTTAATGGAGCGATGGTTTTTAATACTCAAGGTAAGTTAATGGTCAAAGAACCTATAAAACGCGATAAAGCACTTGAAATTATTCATCTTTTAGAAAAAACAGACTATTATTTTGAAATAATTACCGCTGAACATGTATATTCCAATTCGAAGATGCGACGGATTGCTAATTTTGCTCATCTAGTTACTGGTTTAAATAAAAATATCAGTTTTAAAAAAGCAGTTTCTGTTGCAGCAGGATCTGATCAAGTGTTAAAAGTTAACTTTGTTAAAGACTATCGTGAACTTATTTCTCAGCCCAACTTTGAAGTGATGAAATTAATTGCTTTCAATAATCGAGGCGAAGAAGCTTTTAAATCTATTAAAAAAGACCTTGCTAATTTAGGCAATATTGTCGTTACTGCTAGTGGCGCTAATAATATTGAAATCAATAGTATCAAAGCTCAAAAAGGAATTGCTTTAATGGATTATGCAAAACTACAGGGGTATAAAACAGAAGAAGTTGCAGCTATCGGCGACAACTTAAATGACGAATCCATGATCTCAATGGCTGGAGTCGGCGTTGCAATGGCTAATGCAATACCTAAAATCAAACAATTAGCTTCATTTGTTACTAAAATTAATAATGAAGATGGAGTTGCCTTTGCTATTGAACATTTTTTAAGTGAGAATTAACCATGAAATATTATATTTTATTAAATAAGACTAATACATTAGGTCAAATTCCCGTTGAAAAAAAGCATAAGACTGATTTCTTCATTTGTGGAAATTTAGACAATGTAAATCATACGATTATCTTATATAATAGTTTCCATGAAGAAATTGGTCGCTTATATCTTGATAAATCTTCTAAACTAATTCGCTCATATACAATCGATGTTGTTCACCACTCGTTAGTTAAAGTCAAAAAAGTTAACAGTCATTTAACTAATCTGTTTTATGTTACCCGACTAAATTACTGGGTAAGTGGCAACATCAAAAAAGGCAACTATTCATTTTATTCTGGCATAAAAAAAGTGGCTAGCGTTGAAACACTAGTCACTTTCGATGGGACGGGGTTATGTTGTTCAATTGCACGGCCAGAAGATGTTCCTTTCATTTTATTAATTAGTATTTTATTCACTCAATGGCATACTACACCATTGAAGTTACCTCAGCTTAATTTAATAAAAAAACCAGCTTCAGCCTAACTTAAATTATCAGAAGAAGTCTGCCAATATTTATTTTCAAAATTAATCAAAATTTCTGAATTACGCAGTTTCGAATCGCATAAGTATTCTACGTGAGACATACTTGTTCCTAATTCATTGTAGATTTGCTTTACTTCTTCATAACAATTATGAGAAACCCAATGATATATACGTTTATATATCGCATCGGTTTCTTTTTTTAATACTCCTTTTGAGAAAATGATATCGTTTTTCTGTTTTTCCTTAACGAAATCATGTAAATGATCTTGTAATTGATCACAAATACAGGCATTTCTTACCAAAGAATAGACATTCGTATAAAATCTTTCTTCACGTTTTATATGATGAAGTAACACATAAAAGTTATCTTTTAACTTGGGGTGATTATGAAACGCTAATTCGTCTCGAACAATCGCATTGATACAAACTCCTAAGAAATAAAATTTATTATGATATTGCTTGTAAAAAGCTTGTCTATTAAATCCTGGAACTTGTTCTAGCAATTTCGAAATAGATAGCGACGTTACCTCTTTCTCTGATAAATGACTATAAATTACCTTTTGTGCATGTCGAAAATTGATTGGCATACACTGCTCCTTTCATCTTCTTAATATTTTAGCTTTATTAATATATAAAGCACTTTAAGATACCAGATTCTATCAAATAAAGCAACATAAAAATAAAAAAGAGTATAGAATTTATACTCTTTTTATCATATGGTCATATTTTCGATCGCCAATTTTCATTGTCGACACTGTTTCAAAACCTTTATACTCATATAAGCGTTGTGCACGTGGGTTATCTTGATCAACATTTAAGCTAACCACTTTATAATCTTTTTCCTTAGCGACTTTTGGGGCGACTGCTAATAAAGAAGAAGCAATCCCTTCTCCCCAATGATTGGGATTTACAGCCAAGGCATCAATATACCATTCTCCTGGAAGTGCCTCTTTATCAGTAAAAATTTTTGTTTCTAAAGGCAATAAAGTCTTGGCTAAACTAGGCCTTAAAGACATATCGATTATGCTTTGATCTTCATAGCCATACATATCAATTAAACCTGTTGGGCGATCATCTTCATCAGTTGCAACCCAAATTCGATTTAAAGAATAACGATAATGATCTGAATAAAATGCTTGTTTCATCAGATCATAGAATTGGCCTTCAGGCAAAGCTTTAATTGTCTTCATATCCATTTCTTCAAATATTTGATTTAATATAGGAAAAATAAAAGGGAAATCTTTCCGTTCAGCCTTTCTGATCATTTTTTACCTCACACGATACTTACGACGCAATTCTCGATCTTGATCTCGCTTTTTAATAGTTTGACGCTTATCGTATTGCTTTTTACCTTGTCCTACACCAATTAAAACTTTAGCAAAGCCATGTTTAATATAAACTTTTAATGGAATTATCGTCATCCCTTGTTGACTTTGGATACCCGCTAAACGAGTAATTTGCTTTTTATGCAGCAATAATTGGCGTTTTCTTAAAGGATCATGATTAAAAATATTTCCTTGCTTATATTCACTAATATGAACGTTTTCTAAATAAGCATTACCATTAATTATCTGGACGTAACCATCACGCAAGTTAATTCTTCTAGCTCTGATGGACTTTATTTCTGTCCCAGTTAAAGCGATCCCTGCTTCCAAGGTTTCTTTTATAAAATAATCATGACCTGCTTTTTTATTTTGAGCAATTAAGTTATCTGTTTTTTCTTTCATAGCTATATATTATTTACGTTTTGCACGAGCGGCGGCATTAGTCCGCTTTCTAATTGTAAATCCGTTATTTCGATTATTAGAGAAGCGATTATTTGAACGACGCTTTTTATTAAAGCTACGCTTACCTCTATTTCCTCTAGATTGCGCTTTTTTAGGTGCATCAGGGTCATAAATTTCAAAGTCAATTTGATGTTGTTCAACATCAGCTCTAATTAACTTAACTTTGATTGGCATACCAATCTTAAACTGCTTATGTGAATTACGGCCGGTTAAAGTTAATGATTTTTCATCAAAATTATAGTAATCATCATTCAAATTAGAGATGTGAATTAAACCTTCAACAGTATTTGGCAATTGAATAAACATTCCAAAGCTGATTACTGATGAAACAATAGCATCAAATGTTTGTCCAACCTTGTCAGCCATAAATTCTGTCATCTTCAAATCATTTACGCTACGTTCAGTGTCAATTGAACGTCTTTCTTGAGTTGAGGTTTGTTCAGCAACTTCAGGTAATTTTGACTTAAAGTGAGCTTGCACTTCTTTACCGTGACCTTGATCAGCATATTGATGAATCATTCTGTGCACCATGAGGTCTGAATAACGTCTGATTGGTGAAGTAAAGTGAGTGTAATATTCAGCTGCTAAACCAAAGTGACCTAGTGGATCTGGAGAATAGTGAGCTTGCTTTAAACTACGAAGCATCATCATCTGGACTACTGCTTCTTCAGGAGTACCTTCAGTCTTGGAAACAATCTTTTGTAAGTCTTTAGGCTTCACATCACTTGGATCAGCCTTCACATTTAAGCCAAATGCACTGACGAATTCAAAGAATGATTGCATTTTTTCTTGATCTGGAGTTTCGTGGACACGGTATAAGAACGGCAAATTCTTCTTATAGTAATCTTCTGCGACTGTTTCATTAGCCATTAACATAAATGACTCAATCATTTTTTCAGCTGTGCCACGTTCATGAAGGACAATATCAGTTGGCTTGCCTTTGTCGTCAACAATAATCTTTGCTTCTGGTTCTTCAAAGTCAATTGCTCCACGCTTATGACGATTCTTGTACAAAATATTGTGCAGTTCAGCCATATCTTCAAGCATTGGCTTTAATTTATGATATTTTTCCTCTTCAGGATCATCACGATTTGGATCCAAAGTTTGATTTACCTTGTTATAAGTCAAACGTCCATGAGATTTCATTACTGAAGGATAAATCTTGTAGCCCACTCTTTTTCCTTCAGGAGTAATTTCCATATCACAGGATAAAACTAATCTTTCAACGCCTTCATTCAAAGAACAGATTCCGTTTGAAAGTCTAAATGGTAACATTGGAATTACTCGATCCACTAAATAAGTACTGTTGCCACGCGCAAATGCTTCTTTATCTAAAGGGGTGCCTTCTTTAACATAATGAGAAACATCAGCTATATGAACACCTAATTTATAGTTGCCATTAGGTAATTTTTCAACAACTACTGCATCGTCAAAGTCCTTAGAATCATCCCCGTCAATTGTTACTGCTGGTTGATCTGTGATATCAACGCGTCCTTTTTTATCTTCTGGCGTTACATGATCAGGGATGCTATTAGCTTGATCCATGGCTTCTTTAGGCCATTCAGTTCGAATATCATTATCCACAACAATAGACATAATATCGACGCCAGGATCATTTTTGTTACCAATAGTTTGCAAAGCTACTGCTTGCATTTCTTCGGGGTTATCTTCGTCAGGATACTTCTTAATTGAAATTTGGATCATATCGCCCATTTGTGGCTTAACTCCAGTGTCAGCGATATTGATCTTATATTTCTTTAGCTTTCGGTTTTCACTGGTTACATAACCGATAAAACCTGATTTTTGAGCAGTTTCATCTGAATAAGGATGAAACTCTCCTACTAAAGTTTCTACGCCGCGCTCAACGATTTTTTCAACTTTGCCTTCTGGACCTTTCCCATTCCAAGGATTAGCTCCAGCAACAATTTTCACTTGAACACGGTCGCCATCTATAGCAAATTGAGTGTTATGTTTATCAATGAATACATCTTCAGCTTGTTCGTCATCCAATTTAACAAAGCCAAAACCCTTATCATTTGCCTTAAAAACACCTTCGACAACGATATTTTCTTGGTTTAATTGATATTTTCCTTTGCCATCTGTGATAATTTTCTTCTCATGCTCTAAAAAAGTTAAAGCTTTTACCAATTCAGAAAACTCAAATCTTTGATCGCGACTAAGATTTCTTTCTAATTCATCTACATCAAATTGAGCTTGAGGATTATGGCGGAAGTTTTCATATACTCCAGCCAATAAACGTTCATTTTGTGTCATTTCAACACCTCATTATAAAAATTTTTAAGCAAAAAAGAAAAAAGCCGTCCTAACAGGCGGCCTTTTTATTTACTTTGATGATAATATTGCCAAAATAATTGCGAAAATGAAGAAGAGCACCAATAATACTCCAGTGATTTTCTCCATTAAAGCCTCAAAACCGCGCTTTTTGGTTTGGCCGCTAAATACTGCACCACCCGATAAAGCGTTTAAGGCGTCTTGTTGCTTCTGCGGCTGCATCAACGTTGCAATAATAATTAAAAAGCTAACGATGATCAGTAGCGTCATGACTAAGTTATACAAAAGCGCTGCCTCCATTGCCTAAATATTAACTACTATACGATTTTAACATAAATTAAATTAGAATGCGAAAAATACTAGTCCCAATTAAAATATTATTTTTGAGCAAAAGAAAAAGGCCTCAATGAGACCTTTTTCATATAACAAGCAATTAGAATTGTTTGTGTAAGTTGTAGAAACTATGAATACCTAAGTATTGGCTAGTTGAACCTAAAGCTTCTTCAATACGCATTAATTGGTTGTATTTAGCAATTCTGTCAGTTCTTGACATTGAACCAGTCTTAATTTGACCAGCGTTAGTTGCAACAACCAAGTCAGCAATAGTAGTATCTTCAGTTTCACCTGAACGGTGAGAAACAACTGCAGTGTAACCAGCTTCTTTTGCCATTTCGATAGCATCAAAAGTTTCAGTCAAAGTACCAATTTGGTTAACCTTGATCAAAATTGAGTTAGCTACACCCATTTGGATACCCTTCTTCAAGTAGTTAGTGTTAGTTACGAATAAGTCATCACCAACGATTTGAACCTTACTGCCTAAACGATCAGTGAAAGTCTTCCAACCTTCCCAATCATTTTCGTCAAGAGGATCTTCAACAGAAATTACTGGGTACTTGTCTACTAAATCTTCAATTAATGAAGTCCATTCTTCAGCAGTGTATTCACGACCATCTGCTACAGTAACGTACTTCTTAGTTTCCTTGTTGTAGAATTCTGAAGCAGCACAGTCAAAGGCAATAGCAATGTCTTCACCTGGCTTGTAGCCAGCACGTTGAATAGCTTCTACTAAGATTTCGAATGGTTCTTCATTGTTCTTCAAGTTAGGAGCAAAACCACCTTCATCACCAACAGAAGTTGCTTCACCACGTTCTTGCAAAATTCCCTTCAAAGTGTGGAAAGTTTCTGCACCCATTCTTACAGCTTCATGAATTGAGCTTGCACCAACCGGCATAATCATGAATTCTTGAATATCAACATTGTTATCTGCGTGCTTACCACCGTTAATAACGTTCATCATTGGGGTTGGTAAAACATGAGCGTTTGGTCCACCTAAGTATTCGTATAATGGTAAACCAAGTTCATCTGCTGCAGCACGTGCACTTGCCAAAGATACTGACAAGATTGCGTTAGCACCCAAGCGACCTTTGTTTGGAGTACCATCTAAATCTAACATAGTTTGGTCAATTAAACGTTGATCAGTAACGTCCAAGCCAATAACAGCTTTAGCAATTTCACCGTTAACGTTTTCAACAGCAGTCAATACTCCTTGACCACCAAAACGTGACTTGTCGCCATCTCTTAATTCAACTGCTTCATGTTCACCAGTAGATGCACCAGAAGGAACAATAGCACGACCAAAGCCACCTAATTCAGTATAAACTTCAGCTTCAACAGTAGGGTTACCACGAGAGTCAAGCACTTCACGTGCGTGAATATCAGTAATTACAGACATGGAAATTCTCCTTTATAATCCGTTAAAATAAATTGTTTACAATATTAAAAATTAATCTTGGTAGTTAACTAAAGCTAAGAATGATTCTGGATCAAGTGAAGCTCCACCAACTAAACCACCATCAATATCAGGTTTAGACATTAATTCTTTTACGTTAGCTGGCTTTACTGAACCACCGTATTGAATACGAACGTTTTCAGCAGTTTCTTCGTTGTACAAGTCTTTTACAGTTTCACGAATAGTCTTACACATTTCTTCTGCTTGATCAGCAGAAGCAGTTTTACCAGTACCAATAGCCCAAATTGGTTCGTAAGCAATGACAAGTTTAGAAACTTGATCTGCACTTAAACCTTCTAAAGCAGCTTTAATTTGAGCAACTACCCATTCTTCTTGCTTGTTAGCTTCACGAGTTTCAAGTGATTCACCACAGCAAATGATTGGAGTAACGCCATTAGCAAACAAAGCCTTAGCTTTCTTGTTAATGTCTTCGTCAGTTTCGTGGAAGTAACCACGACGTTCTGAGTGACCAATAATACAATAGTCAATACCCATTTCGTTTAAAACTTTAGGTGAAGTTTCACCAGTAAATGCACCTTCAACTTCAAAGTATGCATTTTCTGCACCAGTATGTAAATTTGAGCCTTCAGCAGTCTTCTTTAAAACATAAAGGTCAACTGCAGGTGCAGCGATAACTGATTCAACTTTACTTGGATCAGGTAACTTACCCTTAACTGCATTAACAAATTCAACTGTTTGTTCAGGGTTCATATGTAACTTCCAGTTACCGGCAATAATTGGTGTACGCATTTAAAAATTCCTCCTAATATTACTTGTCAGAAACGCAAGCGATTCCTGGTAATTCCTTACCTTCAAGGTAGTTAAGTGAAGCACCACCACCAGTAGAAATGTGGCTAATCTTAGGAGCGATACCCAATTGCTTAGCAGCTGCAGTTGAGTCACCACCACCGATAATAGTTACAGCGTCTTTCAAGTCAGCTAATGCACGACCAACTTCCAAAGTACCTTCAGCGTAGTTTGGCATTTCGAATGCACCCATTGGTCCATTCCAAACAACAGTCTTTGCATCTTTTAAGATTTCTCTGAATTTTTCAACAGTCTTTGGACCGATATCAAGACCCATTTCGTTATCAGGAATATCATCACCAACAACTTCGTGAGGAGCATCGTTTGAGAATTCAGTTGCTGCAACATTATCTACAGGCAATACAATCTTGTCGCCTGCTTTTTCTAATAATTCTTTAGCAAGATCAACTTTGTCAGCTTCAAATAATGATTTACCAATCTTGTGACCTTGAGCAGCTAAGAAAGTATAAGCCATACCACCACCGATTAAAATGTGATCTGACTTAGGAATTAAGTTTTCGATAACACCAATCTTGTCTGAAACCTTTGCCCCACCAAGAATAGTTACAAATGGGTGAACTGGGTTTTCAACAGCATCCCCTAAGAACTTGATTTCCTTTTCAAGTAAGTAGCCAGCTGCTGCAGGCTTACCAGCCTTCTTCATAGCAGTTGCGATACCAACATTTGAAGCGTGGCTTCTGTGCGCAGTACCAAATGCATCGTTCACAAAGACATCGCCCAAGCTTGCCCAGTATTCACCAAGTTTAGGATCGTTCTTTGATTCGCGCTTACCAAAGTCGTTATCAATATCTTGGAATCTAGTGTTTTCAAGAACGATTACATCGCCATCTTTCATGTTATCGATGGTTTCTTCAACTTCTTTACCTTCATTTTCAGGTACGAAAGTTACAGGTTTGTCTAATAATTCACTTAAACGTTCTGCAACTGGACGTAAAGATAATTCCTTCTTGTCAGCATCTGACTTAACACGTCCCAAGTGACTAAGCAAAATTGCTTTACCGCCATGTTCAATGATGTACTTGATAGTTGGCAATGCAGCAACGATACGGTTGTCATCACCAATAACACCATTTTTAATTGGAACATTAAAATCTACACGAACTAATACTTTTTTACCTTTAAGATCTTTAAGATCTGAAACAATTAATTTAGCCATTAAACTAATAAACCTCCATGATGGACTCTTTGAAAAAAGGCGGAGGAAGCAATTCCCTCCGCCTTCTCTCTGCAAAACTAATAATCAAATAATTAATAAATTAATGATTAAAGAGTAGCAAATTTCAATAAAGTACGAACCATTTGGCAAGTGAATGAGTATTCGTTGTCGTACCAAGCAACAGTCTTAACTAATTGCTTGTCACCTGCAGTAGTTACCATAGTTTGAGTTGGGTCAAAGATTGAACCAGCAGTTCTACCTAAGATATCGCTTGAAACAACGTTGTTGTCATCGTATTCAAATGAAGGAGTTTCGTACTTCTTCATAGCTGCGTTAACTTCGTCTGCAGTTACGCTTTTACCTAAGATAGTTACTAATTCAGTTACAGAACCATCTGGAACTGGAACACGTTGTGCGTGACCGTTCAACTTACCGTTCAATTCTGGAATTACAAGACCAATAGCCTTAGCAGCACCAGTTGAGTGAGGAATGATGTTGATTGCAGCAGCACGTGCTGAACGTAAGTTACCACCACGTACAGGACCATCCAAAATCATTTGAGTTGAAGTGTAAGCGTGGATAGTAGTCATAGTACCAACTTCAATGCCAAATTCTTTTTGTAAAGCATTAACCATTGGTGCCAATGAGTTAGTAGTACATGAACCAGCTGAAACGATCTTGTCGTCAGAAGTTAAAGTATCATCGTTTACACCGTAAACAATAGTCTTAAGGTCGTTACCTGCAGGAGCAGAAATTAAAACTCTCTTTGCACCAGCCTTAAGGTGAGCTTCTGACTTAGCTTTGCTAGTGTAGAAACCAGTACATTCAAGAACGAAGTCAACACCATCGTTCTTAACCCAAGGAATGTTTTGTGCTTGTGGTTCTGCGTATACACGGTACTTCTTGCCGTCTACAACGATTGAGTCTTCAGTTGCTGAAACTTCGTGGTTGAAAGTACCATGAGTTGAGTCGTACTTAAGTAAGTGTGCTAAAAGTGCTGGAGTAGTTAAGTCGTTGATTGCAACAACTTCAATATCTGAAGACTTTTCGCCTAAATCCATAATACGACGGAATGCTAAACGACCAATACGGCCGAAACCGTTAATACCAATTTTAACTGTCATATCCAATATTCCTCCTTAGGAATCTATGTAACAATTTATTTTAAACGGGAATTACTTCCCCTTTAAAACCATATTTGAGGCTCCTTCATCCGTGATTAACCACGTCTGCTTTGGAGCATGATGCATGTAAGCTCGAATTGCTTTAGCCTTGCTTGCGCCAGAGGCAATAGCAAATACATGGGGTATTTTGTCAAGATCTTCCAATTGCAATCCAATTCGCGGAATTCTCTCAACTAATCTGCCTTGTTGGTCGAAGAAATACCCAAAACATTCGGCCACAGCGCCTTTTTCACGAAGACGTGATTTAGTAATTGCATCTAAATTACGTCGCTTAGCCATCTCTTCAGCTAAACCGACTCCATGAATGGCGACATCACTATTATAAATGTTT
This sequence comes from Lactobacillus hominis DSM 23910 = CRBIP 24.179, assembly GCF_000296835.1. Classification (GTDB taxonomy): domain Bacteria; phylum Bacillota; class Bacilli; order Lactobacillales; family Lactobacillaceae; genus Lactobacillus; species Lactobacillus hominis. Next base: position 65,340 of record NZ_CAKE01000035.1, read on the forward strand.
GAAATCGCATTCGCAATGTCTGAATCTTGAATTAATAAATTTAAAGCTTCAGCAGAAACATTCTCTGGTAAATAAAGACCTTGATGTTTTCCGCCAGTGCGAGATGCCATTACTTGTGCAACAGTGTTACTTTGAAACTCAACACTCTCACCTAAAGCACCACGTCCTGGTACAAAAAGCAAATCCCGATATCTACTTAACTTAGGAGATAAATGAGCTGCAACTTGTGCAGTCGTCTTACCTCCCAAAACAGTGATGATATTCTTCCCTAATGGTAATAAAAGATCCAGAGCTGAATTAAGTTCTTCGCTCATCAAATCAAACACTCTGCTTTGACGATCGCTATCTCCAGGTACAACGATTACTCGCTCAATACCTAATTTTTTAGCTAATTTTCTTTCAATCTGACTAGCATTATATAGTCGATCGATCAAAGGCGCAGCTTCTTTTAAAGTGCGCTCCCCTTTATCTGTTAGAATCATTCCATAGCTTTTAACTTCAATAAGTCCGAGCTGCTTTAAATAATCGGTTTCAGTACGGATATTTCTCTCGCTTAATCCCAACTTTTGAGCTACAGTTCGTCTGCCTACTGGAGCTAGCATTGAAATTTGTTCTAAAACTAAGAAACGTTGTCGAACTATTTTCAGCATGTCAGGAACTAAGCTTTGCAACAAGGTTAAATCCGAGTCCATAACTTATCTCCTTCTATTGGGATCAAATTCGTCCCAAGATGTGTCGCTTGGCGACCCAAAAGCACTAAAAATATTAGAGAAATGTTGAATTAACACAAATTCTCCACTTCTCTTTTCGACATTTTTAGTATAGCAATATGCTTTTTAGAATTCAACCCCAAAACGCCTCTTTATAAAAACATAATTATCTTGGAGTAAACTTTAATTTTTGTTACAATATTATCTAGTTATGTTCCCTTAGTGTAATGGATCGCACGTAAGATTCCGGTTCTTAAAATCTCAGTTCGACTCTGAGGGGGAGCACTTTTAAGGCAAGTAGCGTTCGACTGCTTGCCTTTTATTTTAATTTAAATAGAGTTGACCGATAAACATTTGTGTGGTTTAATTAGCACTGTACTAATTAGAGTGCTAATTTTTATTTTTAGGAGGTAAAATTAATGCTCGTACCAACAGTTATCGAACAAACCGCACGTGGTGAACGTGCATATGACATTTATTCACGACTTTTAAAAGATAGAATTATTATGCTCAGCGGTGAAATTAACGACCAAATGGCAAATTCAATCATCGCTCAATTATTATTCTTAGATGCACAAGACAACACTAAAGACATTTCCCTTTACATTAACTCACCAGGTGGTGTAATTACATCTGGTTTAGCAATCATGGATACTATGAACTTTATTAAATCTGACGTATCTACTATTGCAATTGGTATGGCTGCATCTATGGCATCAATTCTTTTAACTTCAGGAACTAAGGGCAAGAGATTCGCCTTACCTAACTCAACTGTTTTAATCCACCAACCTTTAGGCGGTGCTCAGGGACAACAAACTGATATTCAAATTGCTGCCAACGAAATCCTAAAGAGTCGTAAAAAGATTAACGAAATCCTGCACGAAACTACTGGTCAACCATTAGAAAAGATTCAAAAAGATACTGAACGTGATAATTATCTTAGTGCTCAAGAAGCTAAGGATTACGGTTTAATCGATGAAATCATGGTTAACAAAAAGAAATAATATTAGTTAAAAAAATAAGAGTCGCAAATGCGACTCTTATTTTTTTACTCTAATTTTTTCAGCAAGTTCATGAATTTTATGAAAACGATGATTCACCCCGGATTTCGAAATTGGACCGTCAGGAACTCTTTGCGCCACTTCTTTTAAAGACAATTCCGGATTTTCTAGTCTAAAACGTGCAAGAATAGATAATTTTTCAGGTAGATTATCTAATCCACCATTTTCTTTCAATAACTGAATATCTTCAACTTGTTTAGCTGCTGCATTAGCAGTCTTTTTTAAATTAGCTGTATCACAATTTACTAATCGATTTACGGAATTACGCATATCTCTCATAATCCGCAAATCTTCAAAAGCAAGCATTGCATTTACAGCACCAACTACATGTAAAAAATCACCAATCTTTTCTGCCTCTTTGAGATACACAATATGTCCACTGCGCCTTTTAGTTTTTTTAGCGTTCAAGTAAAAATATTTATTCATTAATTCAGCTAAATCATTATTATGATTTTCATATAATGAATAAATCTCTAAGTGATAGCGACTAGTTTCTGGATTATTCACACTTCCCGAAGCAAGAAAAGCACCTCTCAAATATGACATCGCTCTCTGCTCGGAATCCATAATCTTTCTTGGAATTCCAGTGACTAATCCTAATTCATCATCAATAACTTGCAGATCCTTTAAGATATAATTGACGTCTTTTTGCAGGCGAACCAAATATTGATAATTTTTCTTTAATTTCATTTTTTTAGAAACGATCAATAACGGTTCTATGCCATAGGCAGTTTTAATTAAGGAAAAAATTCGGCGAGCTATGGCAGGATTTTCAGTCACAATGTCTAAATTAAAATGGCGATCATGAACTCCTAGCGTACCATTCATTCTTAAAAAAGCTGCCAATTCAGCTTTGGCATGCTCTGGATGAACAGGTAAACTAGTGAGTTCTTTTTTTACATCACTAGCATATGATCCCATTACGATTCCTGCTTTCGCCGACTATAAGCTTCAAATGCCAAGTTCAAAATTTCATCGGCCACTTTTTTACCATCATGAAATACTAAGCCACTATGCTGATCAATAAAGTCCGAAGTTATCACACGACAGTCTTGCTCTCTTAGCCCCTTAAAATCCATGGTCACAGGCTCTAAATATGCATCATAATCTGCAGGATTAAATTTTGACATGTCGATTTGAGCTCCATTAACTAAGGCAGTGTCTATATAATGGCCACCTAAATGTTCATTAATAACACGCACATGATCAGCTGCGGTAAAGTGGTCAGTTTCACCTTGCTGAGTCATGATATTGCAAATATAGATGACTTCAGCCTTAGTTTCTCTAACAGCTTGTCCTAAATTAGGAATCATTAAATTAGGCAAAATAGAAGTAAATAAGCTACCTGGTCCTAACACAACGGCATCAGCTTGCATAATCGCAGCTAAAACTGGCAATACTGCCTCAGGAGTTTGATCACTATCGCTATCAGTTACCCAAACACGCTTGATTCTTTTATCTTTTGAGGTGATTTCAGTTTCACCGGCTTGAATAGTTCCATCAACGAATTCAGCATTCAAAGTTAATGGTTCGTTTGATGCTGGAAAAATTCTTCCATCAACATGCATCATCTTGCTTAAAGCTTGAACTGCATCAAAGATATTTCCACGCATTTCGTTTAAAGCAGCAATAATTAAATTTCCAATCGCATGTCCTGCAAAAAAGTTATCGGACGAATTAAAACGATATTGAAAAATTTCTTTTTCTGCTTGAGGAATATCAGATAATGAAACTAAAACATTTCTAATATCACCAGGTGGTACAACGTTAATATAATTTCTGATTGCACCAGAGGAGCCACCATCATCGGCAACAGTTACGATTGCAGTAATTTCCGCATTTTGTTCTTTTAATGCATTCAATATCACTGGCAGCCCTGTCCCACCACCAATAACTACTATTTTGGGACGTCTACCTTTTATGACACGAACTATTTTATTTTCGCCATAAGCCATAAAAAGGTCTCCTTCCTATTTTCTAATATATCGACTTATCTCACGGTGAGAAATGTCAACTGGATACTTTTTAGATAAATCAACTGCTAGCTGTCTAGCAATTGAAACACTTCTGTGTTGACCACCAGTACAACCGATGGCAATAGTTAATTTTTCTTTTCCTTCTTTGATGTAACCAGGTATAGCTGTCTCTAACATATCCAAAAACTTAGCATAAAAGATTTTAGTTTCTGGTTTATCCATTACGTAGTTAAAAACTTTACGATCTAGCCCAGTAAATGGTTTTAATTGTGGAATATAAAATGGGTTTGGTAAAAAACGTACATCCATTACCACATCCGCATCAATTGGAATTCCGTACTTAAAGCCAAAACTCATAACTTCAATTGAAAAAGTACGTTTATGATTATCACTAAATTTATCAATTAATTTTGCTTTTAACTGTTTAGGAGTCAAATTTGAGGTATCAATGATAATATTCGCAATATTTTTAATATCGCTTAAAATTGCTCTTTCTTGTTGAATACCATCTAAAAGTCGTCCTTTATGAGCAAGCGGTGGCAAGCGACGTGTTTCTTTATATCTTGAAACTAGCGCATCATCAGATGCATCTAAGAAAACAATTGTAGATTGCACATTTTGACTGTCTTCTAAAGAGTTAACTTCTGTTTTTAAATCTTTGTAAAAACTGCGAGCTCTCAAGTCAATAACAACTGCAACTTTACTAAAGTCGTCAGAACTATTGATTAATTCCCAAAAGCTTCCTAACAGCTCAGGAGGAAGATTATCCACAACAAAATAACCCATATCCTCTAAAGATTTAATTGCAACTGTTTTACCTGCACCGCTCATTCCGGTAACAATTAATAGTTGTTTTTTTTGGTCAGACATAATATTGCCTCCTAACTTTAAGAATTATAACACACCGGGTGTTCCATTTTACTTGATTGCATAAAAAAAGTCTCAGTTTCCTGAGACTTTTAAAAATTAACGATGCATCCAAGCCATCATGATTTCGTTGAATCCAAATACAAGTAGCCAGAACGCAACTAGATAAACCATTGTAATTGCTGCAATAACTGGGTTAAAGAGCATTACAATCGCAATGATTAAACTGATAATACTTAAAATCAAACTAAAGATAAAGTATCCAGTTGAATATTGACGCAAATGAACAGAAAATACAATTCCTACAATAGAGTCAACTAAGAACCAAATTGCAAACAGAATTGCTAAAGTTAACCCACCTACTGCTCTAGAAGCCAAGAATAAAATACCGATAATAATATCAATAATACCAGATAAGACGGTAACCCAGCTTAAATCAAATAAGTTTCTAAATCTTGAGTAAGCTGAAATCCATAAAATACCTTGCATGATTGAAAGAATACCAAATAAGAAAACAAAAGTTTTAAAACTTCTATCAGGATAACTCATTACAAGAATACCAGCTACGACTAGTAAAATACCTCCGACTAAAGCACCCCAGTCAAAACCTTGATGCTTATCAGAGCCAGAAAAATTATTCATTTTTATTTCCTCCCTGCTGATATTTTACTCTTCTTTATAAAAATTTTAAATTCTTGAAGCTTTATTTTCTTTAGTTAGCTTGGTGTCTCTTTCAAGTACAGGTTTAAGATATTGACCGGTATAACTTTCTTTAACTTTCACAACATCTTCAGGAGTACCAGTAGCTACGATTTGTCCGCCACCTTCTCCTCCTTCAGGACCTAAATCAATTAACCAATCCGCATTTTTAATAACATCTAAATTATGTTCGATAATTAAGACTGTATTTCCTTCATCCACTAAGCGCTGGAGCACTTCTAACAAGCGCTTGATGTCATCAGTATGCAAACCCGTTGTTGGTTCGTCGAGAATATAAAAATTATTGCCAGTAGATAATTTTTGCAATTCACCAGCTAATTTCATTCTTTGAGCTTCTCCACCAGACAAAGTTGTTGCTGATTGGCCCAATTTTACGTAGCCTAAACCAACATCAACTATAGTTTGCAATTTGCGATGAATCTTTGGAATATTTTCAAAGAACTTGCATGCTTCATTAATTGTCATATCTAAAACTTGAGCAATATTTTTTTCACGATATGTAACTTCTAAAGTTTCAGAATTATAACGTGTACCATGACATACTTCACACGGAACATATACATCCGGTAAGAAATTCATTTCGATCTTGATGATTCCGTCACCATGACAAGCTTCACAACGTCCACCTTTAACATTAAATGAAAATCTTGCCTTAGTATAGCCACGCATTTTTGCTTCATTAGTTTGAGCAAATAAAGCACGAATATCATCAAATACCGAAGTATAAGTTGCTGGATTACTCCGTGGAGTTCTTCCGATTGGACTTTGATCAATATCGATTATTTTTTCAATATTTTTATAGCCAGAAATTGATTTATACTTACCCGGCTTTTCAGAGTTATTATTTAATTTTTGAGCCAAGGCTCTTTTCAAAATTAAATTAACTAAAGTTGATTTTCCTGAACCAGAAACTCCAGTAACTACTACAAATTTTCCAAGTGGAAAACTTACGTCGATATCTTTAAGATTGTTTTCTTGAGCACCTTTAATTTTAATAGCTTTACCATTTCCTTTTCTGCGCTGCAAAGGAACGGGTACAAATTTTTTGCCTGAAAGATACTGACCAGTTAAAGAATTTGGATTTTTCATTACTTCTTGTGGAGTACCAGCAGCCATTACTTGACCACCATATACTCCAGCACCTGGTCCCATATCAATTAGATAATCGGCCTGCTTCATTGTTTCATCGTCATGTTCAACAACAATTAATGAATTGCCTAAATCACGCATTTTCTTTAAAGAAGAAATCAAACGATCATTATCTCTTTGATGCAAACCAATAGAAGGCTCATCTAAGATATACATTACCCCAGATAAATTTGAGCCAATTTGAGTAGCTAATCTAATACGTTGGGCCTCTCCACCTGAAAGAGTTCTGGCAGATCGCGAAAGCGTTAAATAATCTAATCCAACATTTATCAAGAAAGTTAAACGATCATCGACTTCTTTTAAAATTGGCTTAGCGATCATTACATCTTGATCAGAAAGTTTAACCGCTTCAAAAAATTTCAAAGCTATTTCTATGGAAAGATCGGATGCTTGAGCAATATCTAACCCATTTACTTTTACAGCTAATGCTTTTTCATTTAATCGCTTTCCATGACAAACTGGGCACGTTAATTCAGTCATATACTTACCCATTGCATCCCGCATAAAGCTCGACATTGGATGATTATAGCGTCGATCAATATTATTAATGATACCTTCAAATTCTTGAGTTGTATCATTAACACCGAAATCTCCATGAAGATGAAACTTAATTTTCTTCTTGCTACCGTATAAGATAGTGTCTTTTTGCTTTTTAGTTAATTTTGAAAAAGGCTTATCCATTGGAATTTTTAGTGCTTCGCAAGCTTGAGTTAGCATTTCAGTATAATACTTAGAATTTTTCCAAGGAATTAATGCGCCTTGCTGCAAAGTTAAACTTTTATCTGGAATAACTAAATCTTCGTCAACTGCTAGCTTCATTCCTAACCCATCGCAATTGCTGCAAGCGCCAAACGGTGCATTAAATGAGAAAAGTCGTGGCTCCATTTCTCCAACAGTAAAACCACACTTAGGACAAGCATAAAACTCAGAAAAATTAATTTTCTTATCGCCAATAATATCAATATCCATGTAGCCTTCAGAAAGTCTGAGTGCAGCTTCAATTGAATCAAACAGACGACTACGAATGCTGTCTTTTACAACCAAACGATCGACCACAATATCAATTGAATGCTTTTTATTTTTATCCAATTCAAATCCTTCACTGATATCATGCATCTCACCATCAACAATAACTCTTACATATCCCGCTCTTTGGATACGCTTAAAGACTTCTTTATGCTCACCACGTTTTGCACGAATGACAGGCGATAATACTTGAATCTTTGATCTTTCTGGCAGCTGCATAACTCGATCTACCATTTGATCCACGCTTTGACTTTCGATCAAAGTACCATCGTTAGGACAAATAGGTTTTCCAACACGCGCCCACAACAATCTCAAATAATCGTTAATCTCAGTAACTGTTCCAACTGTTGAACGCGGATTGTGAGAAGTAGTTTTTTGGTCGATAGAAATAGCTGGATTTAACCCATCAATTGAATCAACGTCAGCTTTATCCATTTGACCTAAAAATTGTCTAGCATAACTCGATAAAGATTCAACATATCTACGTCGCCCTTCAGCATACAAAGTATCAAAAGCCAAAGAACTTTTTCCTGAACCAGATAATCCGGTAACAACTACAAGCTTATCTTTAGGAATGGTTAAACTGATATCTTTTAAATTATGTTCACGTGCACCATGAATGACAATTTTATCATTTACCATTTATTTTTGAGCCTTTTCTTGTCTTTTTATTAGTAACTTGCTTTTTCAAATCCATAATTGCATCACGCAAATTGGCAGCCTCTTCAAAATCAAGCTTTTTAGCTGCTTCTTGCATTTGTGCAGTCAAGTTCTTGATCATAGTTTGCTTTTGCTTCTTAGTCAATTCATCAAAGTTAAGATCGCTAAAGCTTTCTTTATTATCAGATTCATCTTCGCTAACTTTAGTAGCAGAAATCACATCACGAATTGGTTTAACAATTGTTTTAGGAGTAATGCCATGTTCTTTGTTAAACTGCATTTGAAGCTGACGCCGTCTATTAGTAGCATCGATAGCTTCTTTCATCGAATCGGTTATCGTATCGGCATACATAATTACTTGTCCATTTGCGTTACGTGCAGCACGCCCAATCGTCTGAACTAACGGCCGAGTTGAACGCAAAAAGCCTTCTTTATCTGCGTCCAAGATTGCAACAAGTGAAACTTCAGGCACATCGATACCTTCTCTTAACAGGTTTATTCCGATTAAGACATCGAATTTTCCTAACCGCAAATCTCTAATAATTTGCATTCTTTCTAAAGTCTTGATATCAGAATGGAGATATCTAACTTTGATTCCCAGATCCTTCAAATAATCAGTAAGATCTTCAGCCATTTTCTTAGTCAAAGTAGTTACGAAGACACGCTCATTTTTATCAATACGCTTGTTGATTTCTCCAACTAAATCGTCGATTTGACCATCAATTGGCCGAACATCAATCTTAGGATCAAGCAATCCAGTGGGTCTGATAATTTGTTCTACTTTATGATCAGTTTGACTTAACTCATAATCGCCGGGAGTTGCAGAAACATACATAATTTGATTAACATGTTTTTCAAATTCTTCCAGCTTTAATGGACGGTTATCTAAAGCAGACGGAAGACGAAAACCGTAATCAATTAAAGTTTCTTTTCGTTTGCGATCCCCATTATACATAGCCTTGATTTCTGGCATTGTTGCGTGTGATTCATCAATCAAAATCAAGAAATCATCCGGGAAGAAATCAAGCAAAGTATACGGCGGCTCGCCTGCTTTTCGACCATCCATATAACGAGAATAGTTTTCAATACCGTTGGTATATCCAACTTCACTCATCATTTCAATATCATAAGTAGTACGCTGTTTAATACGTTGCGCCTCAAGGAGTTTTCCTTCACCTTCAAACTTTTTCACTTGAAGATTCATTTCATCTTTTATCCCGGCTAAAGCACGCTGCATTTTTTCATCATTGGTCATAAAGTGGGTCGCAGGAAACAGCGATACTTGCTCTCTTTCGCCAATGATTTCACCAGTTAAAGAATCTACCTCAGTAATTCGATCGATTTCATCGCCAAAAAATTCAATTCTAAATGAATGCTCTGAATTTCCAGCAGGAAAAATTTCTACTATATCGCCTCTAACTCTGAAGCGACCTCTCTGAAAATCGATATCGTTGCGATCATATTGAATATTTACTAAATCACGTAATAACAAATCACGACTATATTCTTGTCCCTCACGCAATGAAATAACACTTTTGGCATACTCATTTGGATCACCCAAACCAAAAATAGATGAAACAGATGCAACGACAATCGTATCGTTACGTTCCATCAAGGCTGAAGTAGCTGCGTGACGCAATTGGTCTATTTCATCATTAATTGATGAATCTTTTTCAATATAGGTGTCAGAACTCGGAACATAGGCTTCAGGCTGATAATAATCATAGTATGAAACAAAGTATTCTACAGCATTATTAGGAAAAAAATCCTTAAATTCGCCGTATAGCTGCCCTACTAAAGTCTTATTATGAGAAATAACTAGAGTAGGTTTATTCAAACGCGCGATAACATTCGCCATAGTAAAGGTCTTCCCAGTACCGGTTGCACCTTCTAATATCTGTTGTTTTTCTCCCTGCTTGAAGCCAGCAGTCAATTTATCAATAGCTTGTTGCTGGTCGCCAGCAGGTTTGAATTTTGAGACAAGCTCGAATTTACGATCTTTTTGACGTCTAATCATTATTCTTGTCCTCCGCAAAAAAAGTTGGACCAAAGCCCAACTTTAACTTAATTAATATTATTTTACTACATCGAACGTACTTTCGCACGTTATTTAACTTTTATTTTAAAAGCTTAGCTAAGACCTCTTGATATTCTTGTGCTGCTTTTTCAGCAGTTTCAATATCTTTCTTATTTACACCAACATAAGCCTTAATTACAGGCTCAGTTCCTGATGGACGAAGAGCAACCCAAGTTTCATCATCTAAGAAGTATTTCAAAACATTTGATTTAGGAAAGCCGGTTAATGGAGTCTTCTTGCCATCTTCAATAGTTTCTTGAGTTTCAAAGTCTTGAATCTTAACTACTTTAGTACCGTTAATTTCAGTTAAATGCTTTTTACGCAATTTACTCATTAATTCAGCCATCTTCTTTTGGCCGCCGATACCAGGCATTTCAACAGCCTTTGTAATTTCATAAGCAACGCCGTACTTTTGCCAAATTTCTTGTAAACCATCAAAAACAGTCATACCTTTAGAAGCATAGTAACTTGCAACTTCCGCAAACATTAAGGCTCCTTGCATCGCATCTTTATCTCTAGCAAACGGCTTAAACAAGTAACCATAACTTTCTTCAAAGCCCATTAAAAATTTGCCGTCTTTTTCTTTGTTCATGCGGTCAACTTCTTCGCCGATGTACTTAAATCCAGTCAAAACATGCTTAGTTTTAATTCCAAAATCATCAGCAATCTTAAATGGAAGAGCACTTGATACAACTGAAGTTACTAATTCATAATCGGAAGACAAGGTGCCGTTTTCTTTCATATGAACTAATAAATAATATGCCATCAAAGTAGCAATTTGATTTCCAGTTAACACTTGGAAGTCGCCATTATTTTTTCTAACAGCGGCGCCCATTCTATCGGCGTCAGGATCAGTTGCAATAATAACATTAGCATCTACTTTATTAGCTAATTTAAATCCTGGTTCAAATACATCCCGATATTCAGGATTTGGCTTAATTGTGGTTGGAAATTCTGGATCAATAATTGATTGACTTGGAACTGGAATTACATTATCAAATCCTCCTTGTCTGAATGCACGATCATAAAGCATCTTGCCCGTACCATGCAATGGAGTGTAAATAATCTTCAATTTATCAGCATTTGCTTTAACCATTTCAGGGTCAACAGTAACTTCTTTTAAATGTGCTAAATATGCTTCATCAACATCTTCACCAATTAATTGTAAAGTGCCATCAGCACGTAATTGCTCAACTGGTGCAGTTTCTACGCTAAAAATGTCGTCAACTTTTTGAGCATAGCTAAATAAGCGATCAGCATTATCAGGTGCCATTTGAGCACCGTCTTCGCCGTATACTTTATATCCGTTATATTGTTTAGCATTATGAGAAGCAGTAATGTTAATTCCAGCAAAAGTATGTAAGTGGCGAACAGCAAATGAAAGTTCTGGAGTAGGACGTAGGTCGTCAAATAAGTAAACTTGAATTCCATGCTTACCCAAAATTTGTGCAGCGTGTTGGGCAAAATCACGTGAGTGATAGCGCGAATCAAAAGAAATTGCCACTCCACGCTTTTTAGCCTCTTCGCCATTTTCTTCAATTAAGAGTGCGAGTCCTTCAGTAACACGGCCAACTGTAAATAAGTTAATTCTGTTAGTACCTGGTTCTAAACGTCCGCGCATACCAGCAGTTCCAAAATTGATATCTTGGCTAAAAGCATCTTCAACCCAGCTTGAGTCTTTGCTAAGTTCAGTTAATTGATCTTTTAAATACTTTGGAAGTTTTGTAGTATTTTCCCACTTTGCCAAATTATCTTGTGCGTTCATATGTTTCCTCTATTCCATCTTATTAGTACTTAATTTCTATTCTACTATTTTCTATCATAAAAATTAATGAAAAATAGTAAAAAAAGAAACCGCTTTTACGGTTTCTTTTCTATAAATTTGAATCATTGATTTGTTGAATGTAATTATAAGCTTCTTGACCAGCAATACTGCCATCGCCAACTGCATTAGCAATTTGACGCAAGTCTTTAGCTCTGACATCTCCCATCGCAAATATTCCTGGAACTTTTGTATGCATTTTTTCATCAGTTGGAATCCAGCCGAATTCATCTAAGATTCCCAAATCTTTAAAAGCAGCAGTTTGTGGGACAACACCTACATAAATAAATACTCCGGCAACCTTTAATTTCTTAATGCTGCCATCTTCTTTGTCCTTGTAAGTTACTGCTTGAACTTTATTTTCATCGCCATCAATTGATTCGACTTGAGCATTCCAAATAAACTTCATCTTATCATTTGCAAAGGCGCGCTTTTGCAAAACAGGTTGAGCTCTTAATTGATCACGACGGTGAATAATAGTTACGGACTTAGCTAATTGAGCAAGATAAATTCCTTCTTCAACAGCTGAATCGCCTCCACCAATTACAGCAACATCTTCATCTTTGAAAAATGCTGCATCGCATACTGCACAGTAGGAAACACCTTTACCGGCATACTCTTCTTCACCAGGCACACCTAATTTTTTATGATCAGCACCAGTACCAATAATTACGGCCTGAGTAGAAAATTCACCACTATCAGTGATAACAATTTTTTTATCGCCATCTAGCTTTATGCTTTTGACGTCGCCATACTTAAACTCAGGTTCAAATTTCATTGCCGATTGATACATTTTTTCGCCAAGTTCAGGGCCTTTGATGTCCGTAAAGCCAGGATAATTATCAATTGCGTCAGTATTATTCATTTGACCGCCATAAATTCCACGATCAAGCATTAATACTTTTAAGTTTGCACGTGCCGCATATAAAGCAGCAGTTAACCCAGCAGGACCGGCACCAATAATAACTACATCATAATCTGTTGCCATTTTATCGCCTCAGTTTCTTTCTTACTATTTGTAAGTATATTGTACTATGAGGAAAAAATAATTACAAGTTTATTGCTTATAATCTGATTTCTGGCTTTGGATTTCTACCCATCATAATTTTGATTTCTTTATCAACATCTGAATTTTCGTAAAGAACACGATAAATTGCTTCACTAATCGGCATATCAATATTCTTTTCTTGAGCTAATTCATGGACAGCTTTAACAGTAGTAGCTCCTTCAACAACTTGACCCATGTTTTCTAAAACATAGTCTAAGCTCTTGCCTTCACCAATTTGTTTGCCAGCACGCCAATTACGAGAATTAGAAGAAGTTGCGGTCACAATTAAATCGCCAATACCAGAAAGGCCGGAAAAAGTCATTGGTTTAGCACCAAAGTATTTAACGCCTAAACGGGTAATTTCAGCTAAACCTCTAGTCATCAAAGCTGCCTTAGCATCATCGCCGTATCCTTTACCCACTAAAATACCTGCAGCGATGGCAATAACGTTTTTAACTGCCCCACCAACTTCTACTCCAACTAGATCATCATTAGTGTAGAAGCGAACATAATTATTTGAGAATAATTTTTGAATTCTCTTAGCATTTTCTTCACTCGTAGAAGCACAGGCAATTGCGGTTAAATCTTTTTGAGCTACATTTTCAGCATGACTAGGACCAGAAATTGCAACAATCTTTTCACTATTATTTGGATAAATTTCTTCAGTTAAAATATCTGAAATTAATTTTTTACTGCCTGGTTCAATACCCTTAGTAGCAGTTACCAAAAGTGGCTCAGTTCCGATTTCATCCAAGACTTTCTTAACATTCTTGGCAACAATTCTAACTGCCTTAGTTGGCAAAACAAACAAAACAATTTCTGCGCCTGTTAAAGCTTCTTCTAAATCTCCAGTTGCAGGAACATGGGGATTTAATTTCCAGTCTTTCATATAGTGACTATTGGTATGATGTTCGTTAATTTCTTGATTAACTTTATCAATATTTCCATATAAAACCACGTCATTGCCATTATCGGCAAGCATAGATCCTAATACGGAACCCCATGAACCATTTCCTAAAACTGCTATTTTTGTCATTTTAAAACTCAAACTTTCTATAAAATATTTAATTCTCTCAATCTCTATTATACGGGTATTTTAGTCCACTACCAGCCAAATACCATTTTGGATGTACAATATTACGACGATAAATCCAAATAATAATTGCGGCAAAGAATAAAACTAAACTTAGTGCTTGAGAAACTCTAATGGTATTAGCAATATATAAACTGTCTGTTCTCATTCCTTCGACAAAGAAACGAACGCAAGAATACCAAATCACATAACTTAAAAAGATTTCTCCGCGTTTAAATAAATGCTTTTTATGGCGCAAACTCAAAATTATGATTAAGCCAATCAAGTTGAAGAATGATTCGTACAAATATGTTGGTTGATAGTAATGACCATTAATATACATTTGCTGAATAATAAAATCAGGTAAATGCAAGTGCTGTAAAAATGCTAGCGTAGTTCTTATACCATGAGCTTCTTGGTTCATAAAATTACCCCACCGTGCAATAACTTGCGCAGCCATTACCCCAGGCGCAATTATATCTAGCATTAACCATATTGGCAGCATTCGTACGTGACAAAAGATAATTAAGACAATAATTCCACCAATTAGGCCGCCATAAATAGCTATTCCACCATTCCAGATAGCAATTATTTGGTCTGGATGTTGTGAGAAATATCCCCATTCAAAAATTACATAGTAAATACGTGCACAAATAAATCCAATCGGAACTGCCCACAGCAAAAAGTCAATAAAATCATCTGGCATGATTTGACGCTTTTTACCTTCTGAAATTGCCATCAGAGTTGCCACTAAAACACCTGTAGCCATCAAAATTCCATACCACCTTACTGACAAAGATCCAATTTGAAATGCTACAGGATTAAGCGCAAGTGTCATTAATCTTTCTCCTCCTTACGAGAATTATCAGAGATAAGCTCCGTCAAATTTTGTTCAAATTTTTGACTAGCATCATAGCCCATCTTTTTAGCTCTAAAGTTCATGGCAGCAACTTCAATAATAATTGCTAAGTTGCGTCCTACTTTAACTGGCAGGGTAACTTGTGGAACTTTTACGCCAAAAATTTCTTGGGTCTGTTCATTAAAACCAAGGCGGTCATAATTGCTCTTAGGATCCCAATTTTCTAGACGTGTAATTAGTTGAATTTCAGTGCTATCCTTTACTGAACCAGCACCAAACAAGTTCATGATATCAATAATTCCGATTCCTCTAATTTCCATCAAGTGCTTTAAAATCTTAGGAGCTTCACCAACAATAGTTTTTTCGTCTTTTTGATAGACATCTACACGATCGTCCGCAATCAAACGGTGTCCTCTTTTAACTAAATCAAGGGCTGTTTCGGATTTTCCGACACCAGAATTACCAACAATTAAAACTCCCATACCGTAGATTTCAACTAAAACTCCGTGGATACTTTTACGAGGTGCTAATTGCTCATCTAAGTATTGGGTTAAAACACTAGATAAATGCGTTGTTGCCATCGAGCTATGAAGGACAGGAATTTTTGCAGCTTCAGCGGCTTGGATCAATTCATCAGGAATTGGTAAATCACGCGACACGACAAAACAAGGTGTTTGATCAGTTGCCATTTTTGTGAAAACTTTTAAACGTAAATCATGATCTAAATGAGCCGCATATGAGATCTCAGTTCGACCTAAAAGCTGAATTCTTTCTTTAGGATAAAAATCAAAATAACCAGTTAATTCTAAGCCAGGACGTGAAATATCTGAAATAGCAATTTTATGTTTTTTTAAAAACTTATCGCCTTCAACTACTTTTAAAGTAGGATTGCTTTTAACTAACTCTTCGACTGTTACTGCATCTGCCATAATTAACCTCTATTCATCCATATCTTTGACTGACACATTTTTTGGCTTTCCTCTTTTATTTTTTGTATGCTTATTTTTATTATTCGGCTTATTAAAATAATAAATTAACCAGATTACTAGGGCAACTAGTAATGCAAGTGGAATTAATGCAAATACGAATTTTAATACCACAAAAGCAAGTGCTAATACGATTAAAATCGCAATTACCAATAAAAATATAATTAAAAAGCTCATTTTATATTATCGACTCCTTAATTAGGATTGCTTTGACTTAGTTTCCATTGTAAATAGGCATAGATAAAATCATCAATTTTACCATCCATTACACCATTTACATCACTGGTTTCAAAATTAGTGCGGTGATCTTTCACCATATTGTAGGGGTGGAATACGTAAGAACGAATTTGTGAGCCAAAACCAATATCCATTTGGTCCCCCTTTAATGCTTGAGTCTGCTTACGCTTTTTTTCTTCTTCTAGTTGAAACAGCTTGGCTCTTAACATATTCATTGCTGTTTCACGATTTTGAAGCTGCGAACGTTGTGCCTGAGAAGCAGTTACAATTCCAGTTGGCAAGTGAGTAATTCTTACAGCACTTGATGTTTTATTAATGTGCTGACCACCTGCTCCGCTAGAACGATAAACATCGATTCGTAAATCATCAGGGTTAATATCGATCTTGATGCTTTGATCAATTTCAGGAATTACTTCTACAGAAGCAAAAGATGTATGTCTTCTTTTAGCTGAATCAAAAGGAGAAATTCTTACTAAACGATGTACGCCGTTTTCTGATTTTAAAAGTCCAAAAGCATTATTGCCCTGAATTCTAATACTTACGCTTTTAACGCCAGCTTCGTCTCCTGGCTCATAATCTTCAACTTCAAACTTCAAGCCATGACTTTCGCAATATCTTTGATACATTCTCAAAAGCATATCTGCCCAATCCATGGCTTCTGTTCCACCAGCACCTGGGTGAATTTCCATTAACGCATTATGTTGATCATACTTATCTGAAAGTAATAAGTTAAGTTCATATTCATGAAAGCTTTTACTCAATTCAATCATCTGATCACTAAGTTCTGTTTGTAAATCTTGATCAGGATCGGATTTTAAAAGATCTAAGGCAACTTGTGCATCTTGAAAATCATTATTTAGTTTTTGGAATTTTTCGCTCTTTTCTTTCATCTGATTGGTCTGCGCAATCAAATTTTGAGCAGCTTCTTGATCATCCCAAAAGTCAGGCTCAGCCATCTTAGATTCGTTAATAGCAATCCCTTCATTTAACGAATCGAAGTCAAAGAGACCTCCTGAAATGGTTTAATTTTTCGGATAAATTATCTAATTGATTTTGTATCTCACTAACTTCCATTTAAATTCCTCCTAAAAAGAAAAGAGGAGACCTCACGCCTCCTCTTTTTACTAACGACTAAGATTTTGTCTAATTTGAGCTTTCATGAATAAGCGAGTAGCGTCAAATTCAATGTTACTGATCATTTCTTCAAACATTCTATAACCAGCTTCTTGATATTCAACAAGTGGATTCAACTGACCGTAACCACGTAAACTAATGGATTGACGAAGTTGATCCATGGCATCGATATGATCAGTCCAGCGATCATCTACGACACGCAAGATAACTACCTTTTCAAATTCTAGCATTTGAGCAGGATCGGCGAGTTGTTCTTGCTTTTGCTTATAATTTTCTTCAGCTAAGTCATAAAGCTTTTGCTTAAGCCCATCTGCCGTAATAGTCTTCAAATCAATCTTCTTAGCTGTTTCTTCATCAGTAATACTTGATGCAATAAAGTCGCGTAATTGATCATTACGCCAATCTTTTTTATCACCTTGAGTATACATATCTACTTGATGATCAATTGTACGTTTAATCATTGGCATAAGAACATTTTTTAATGATTTTTCTTCATTAATGACTTGCATTCTTTCGCCATAAATGATTTCACGTTGAGTTCTCATAACATCATCGTATTGCAAAGTCTGCTTACGAGTGTCGTAGTTATTACCTTCAACACGTTTTTGTGCAGATTCAACTTGCTTGGTAATCATTCTACTTTCGATAACTTTATCGTCATCATTATCTGATACTCGGTCTAAAAATGCCTTAACACGATCTGAACCAAATCGCTTCATCAAGTCATCTTCTAGTGAAAGGTAGAATCTAGTGTAACCAGGATCTCCCTGACGCCCAGAACGTCCACGAAGCTGGTTATCGATACGACGAGATTCGTGTCTTTCAGTACCAATAACTGCTAAACCACCTAATTCCTTAACACCAGGCCCAAGCTTAATATCAGTACCACGTCCGGCCATGTTAGTTGCGATAGTTACAGCACCGCGCTGACCAGCATTCATGATAATTTCGGCTTCTTTGGCGTGGTTTTTAGCGTTCAAAACTGCGTGAGGAATACCTGCAGCATCAAGCATTTTACTTAAACGTTCTGAACTTTCAATAGCCACTGTACCAACCAAAACTGGCTGACCTTTTGCATGACGTTTCTTAATTTCTTCAACTACAGCTTCAAATTTTGAATCTAAAGTTGGGTATAAGATATCAGGCATATCTTTTCTAGCGATTGGTCTGTTAGTAGGAATCGTGATAACTTGCATGTTGTAAATTTCACGGAATTCTTCTTCTTCAGTCTTAGCAGTACCGGTCATACCAGATAACTTCTTGTACATTCTAAAGAAGTTCTGGTAAGTAATAGTTGCTTGAGTCTTAGATTCTTCTTGAATCTTAACGCCTTCTTTGGCTTCGATTGCTTGGTGAAGACCATCTGAATAACGACGCCCCTCCATTACACGTCCAGTAAAGGAGTCAACGATCATTACTTCGCCATTTTGAACCACATAATCAATATCTTTTAGCATGATGTAGTTAGCACGCAATGCTTGATCAATGTGGTGCACTAAGACTTGGTTATCAATGTCATACAAGTTGCGCAAACCAAAGTGACGACAAGCTTTTTCAATACCTTGATTAGTTAAATTGATGGTCTTAGTTGGCCAATCAATTTTGTAATCGCCATGATCTTCATCATCATCTGCATCGTCATCGCTTTTATCTTCTACTAAAGTTTTAACAAAACGATCAGCACGAATATACTCGCTATTTGCTTGTTGAGCTTGACCTGAAATAATCAATGGAGTTCTAGCTTCATCAATCAAAATTGAGTCAACCTCATCAATGATGGCATAGTTCAATGGTCTTTGAACCATTTGTTCTTTGTAAACCACCATGTTGTCACGCAAATAGTCAAAACCTAATTCTGAGTTAGTTGAGTAAGTAACATCACAATTGTATGCTTCGCGTTTTTCATCAGCAGACATTGAGTTTAAGTTTAATCCTACTGATAAGCCGAGCCACTTGTACAACTGTCCCATTTCACTTTCATCACGAGAAGAAAGGTATTCGTTAACAGTAACAACATGGACACCTTTACCAGTTAGGGCGTTTAAATAAACTGGCATAGTAGCCGTTAAAGTCTTACCTTCACCAGTCATCATTTCAGCAATATTACCAAAGTGAAGGGCAATACCACCAATGACCTGTACGCGGAATGGATATAATCCTAAAACTCTCTTAGCTCCTTCACGCGCAGTAGCGAAAGCTTCTGGTAAAAGATCATCAAGACTTTCGCCATTTTTAATACGTTCACGGAATTCAGGAGTTTTTGCCTGAAGTTGTTCATCTGATAGTTTTTCATAATCACTTGCTAAAGCTTCAACTTTATCAGCAAGCTTTTCAAATTTCTTTAATTCACGTTTATCACTATCGTAAAGTTTTTTTAGAATATTTGCCATTAAATCGGTCCTTACGTGTAAATTTTGTGCACAAATCTAAAGATACTAAGTAATTTTAACATTTTTCAGTTAAATGAGAAACCCACTTATCCACAAAAAAATACCCTTAAGCTAAACTTAAGGGTATATCGCTATAATTAAAACTATTCGTTAGTTTCAATCAAGCCATAACGACCATCATTTCTGCGGTAAACAATGCTTGTACCATTAGTATCAGCATCTTCAAAAATGAAGAAATCATGACCTAATAAGTCCATTTGCAAAACAGCCTCTTCAGCGTTCATTGGTTTCAAATCTAAATGCTTGTTACGTACAATGTTGAATTTCTTTGGAGTTTCTTTTTCTTCTTCAACATTTTCATAGAAGAAATCTTTCAAGCCTTTTTCACGGCTCTTACGATTAATTCTAGTCTTGTACTTTCTAATTTGACGCTCTAATTTTTCTGAAACAAAATCAATACTCTTATACATATCGTCAGTAGTATCTTCAGCACGAAGTACCAAGTATGGAAGTGGAATAGTAACTTCTACTTTAGCTGAGTGATCTGGGTAAACACGCATGTTTACATGAGCGATTACATCAGATTCAATCTCAAAGTACTTCTCTAACTTTTCCAATCTCTTTTGAACATAATCTCTTAAAGAGTCGGTAACTTCAATATTTTCTCCACGAACGTTGTATTTTAACATTGTTGATTCTCTCCTTTCAAACGTCTTATGACGTTTTCTTTACACTTATAGTATAGCAAAAATGGAAGCGCTTTGCCTAATTATTTATCTAGCAATTGTAAAGCTCATAATCTCAATTTTAGGATACGCTTGTTGCAAGGCATCACGGGCATGATACAATGTTCGACCAGTCGTATAAATATCATCTAATAGTAAAATTCTACCTGATAATTTATATTTTTTTACCGACTTAAAAGTTTGTTTGGTCGCTAAACGCTGCTGCTTATTTTTTTCTCCTTGAGCTTGCTGACTATTGTCTTTAGTCAAAGCAAAAGTTAGAGGCACAAGATCTTTATAAATTTCGCTTATTGTATCAAATTTTCTTTTTTCTAAATGGCTAGGAGAGCTTGGAACGGGTACGTAAAAATCAGCCTTAGGCAATTTTTTTACTAAGTAGCTTAATACTTCATGAAGTAAAAAATCACCATAGCGCTTATAATTCACCATCAAATCATGAAAAGCATCATTATAGCGATACAAAGCTTTATTTTTTAAAAGATTATCAGGATACAACTGCTGCCATCTTTGGCAGTCTTGGCATATATCTAGTTTGAAATTTTCTGATAGTCTTTTATTACAATTTTGACAAGTTTTTCCAGTAATTTTTTTAAACTTGCTAAAGCAAGATTGGCACAAGACGATTTTGTCATTTTTTAAGCTAAAAAATAAATTTGAATAATTTAATTGCACTTTGAAAAGACTATTGCATAATAAACATCTATTCATCGATTCATTTTCCTTATTTGATAGTTAGCTTCTCTCAAGCTTTTGGTGTAGCGGTGATAACAAAATAAAACCAAACCACTACGATCATTTTTATTTCTTCCCACACGCCCTGCTATCTGCACTAAAGACGGAGTATTATAAATACCATCATCTGCAGCAACAACAATTACTTGTACACTTTTAAAAGTTACCCCTCTTTCCAAAATTGTCGTCGTAAGCAAAATATCTAACTCTTGATTTCTAAATCTTAAAACTTTCTCCTGTCTTTTTTTATCTGCCGCATGGACGCTGTCGATTTTCAAATCAGAAAAATTCTTTTTAAAAATCTGATGATAAGCCGGAAGCTGCGCAACCCTAGGAATAAAAACCAACAATGGCTTTTTAGTCTTAATAATTTTTTCAACCTGAGCCTTTAATTTTGGATGAAGTTTATTTTTACTAATAAAAGGTCGCAAATAAAATTGATTTTTCGGTACTGGCAAAAGACCGCCATGAAAACGTCTATTTAATAAAGAGTAGCCAATTTTATGACTCTTTGCTCTTTTTAATAAATTTTCGTCAGGAGTAGCTGTTAAATAAAACCTGCTGCCACTGACTTTAGCTGCCTGTTGGGCTCCAAAATGCAAAACCGGATCTTCATGGAAAGGAAAAGAATCAACTTCATCTATTACTAACAGATCAAAAGCACGATAAAATTTTAATAATTGGTGCGTCGTACAAATAATAAATTGTTCATCATCTGGCTCATGAAATTCACGCCCATGATATTTTCCGATTTCTGCGCAAGCAAAGGCCTCGCAAAATCTTGGATATAACTCGTCAACCACATCAATTCGCGGTGTGGCAATTGCCACTCTTTTGCCCTGTTTAAGGCATTCTTTAATTACACCAAATAGCATCTCAGTCTTGCCTGCTCCAGTAACTGCATGCACTAAATGATCTTTTTTATCGACAAAAGATTGAATTAATTCGCGCGAAACTTTTTCTTGAGCTTCAGTTAACTTGCCCCGCCAAGTTAAACCACCATTTGGCAAACTATCATATTTTTTAGAATTTTGATTGCGGTATAAATAATCATTTTCACAAATTCGTCCTAATCCAATACAATTGCGACAATAACGCTCTTTATTTGGTAAAAATGCTTGCGAAGCTTGATTGCAGCGCTGACAAATTCCGTTTTTCATTGCTGGTACTTTTTCAAATTCAACGTTTATGTTATCGTTTATCTGACTGCCCACACACTGTCGACCATACATTTTACTCATTAAATCACCTCATTACTTATTACACGAAAAGAGGCTTTATTTTTGTCAAATAATAAAAATGATTTTCTAACAATTAAAGAAAATGGCGTAAGTAAACTAATTATCAAAAAAAGCAAATTTATCTGCAGCATGGCTAGAACTGAAACTGAACAAGAAGCACAAGATTTTATCACTCAAATTAGCAAAAAATATCATGATGCTACTCATAATACTTTTGCTTACACTATTGGAAAAAACGATGAACA
>NZ_CAKE01000034.1 GCF_000296835.1 Lactobacillus hominis DSM 23910 = CRBIP 24.179
TGTTGAAGAACACTAAGTAGTCTGAATGGACAGTTGCTGCATCAAGACCGGAAGCTTTACCGTGATTGATCATTTCAGCATGATTAGTAATTTCCATGATTTCATCTTCGGATAAGTTAAGATTAAAGAATTCATTTAAAGCTTTGGTTGTTCCTAATGCAACCACTGCACTTGACCCAAGACCACGTTCAATTGGAATTTCACCGCTGTAAGTAACTTTAACTGTTTGATCAGTGTTTGCTTTTTTTAGCATAGTTTCAAAAACATACTTTAAGCCATCGTATTCACTTGGAGCGTCGAAAAATGGACCATGATAATGATTAGTGTCCATCCAATTTTCTGGATAATTTTCTACACTAGTAGTAATATTTAAGGCATTTATTGGCAAAGCTAAAGCATCTTTACCATAAACTACTGAATGTTCACCAATTAAAATTACTTTTCCGTGCGCTTTTACATTTACAACTTTATTTTCAGTCATCTTTTATTTCCATCCTTTTCTATAAGACCTCTATGCTAAAATGACTTTTAAGGAGTAGAAAAATTTATGATCAATATTATTACCGGTCGTCAAACTGATCCACTACAAAATGAAATTTTAGATTTGGCGGTAAAAAGATATCGTCAAGATCCAAGCAAAAGAGTTTTTATTATCGTGCCAAACCATATCAAATTTACCACAGAGGTGAAAGCACTATCTAAATTAGCAAATCTTACACAACAAAACCAGACAGCAGTCAAAAATTTACAAATTCTTTCCTTTTCTCGATTAGCTTGGTATTTTCTAAAAGATGCACCAGTAGCTCTTCCTGAAGTGTTGGATGACGCTTCTAGTATCATGCTTTTAGAAAAAATCGTCCGACAAAAACAAGATAAATTAAAATTATTTACCGGCGAGCAGATAAATTCAGGAACTTTAAAACAATTGTATCAAGCAATTTTGTTAGTCCGTCAGGGAAGTCTAGATTTAGACGACGTTGTTTTGCAAGATAGCGATGAAGAAACTAAGTTTAAAATTCATGATTTGAAAATAATTTACGAATTATTCATTGAACGCCTAGCAAATAAATTTGCGACAAAAGATGAAATGCAGTTTATCTTAAATGAATATTTAGTAAAAGTTGATCTATCCGACAGTGCTTTTTATTTCTGTGATTTCTCCCACTTTACTAGTCAAGAACAATTAACTTTAAATTTGATTGCTAAAAAGGCAAGCGATACGACAATTAGTTTTAAGACCCGCAATGGTGAAGTGAATAAAAATCCCCAAGCAGGAGATTATGACTTTGTAGTTCAAAATTCAATTAAACGTTTTGAGCATTTTTTGCAAACTCAAAATTTAAATTATGCGTTTTCTGAATTTAATCAAGGTCAACTAGATAATAAAACCAAATTAAATGGTGTTTGGACGAAAACTTTATCTCTAAAAAATGCAGACCTAGATAATATGGTACAGTTTGTTAAAGCAGATTCGCGTTATAGCGAAGCTTATTTTGTAGCGCGCACTATTTATCAACAAGTTGCCTTAGCCAATTACCGGTATAAAGACTTTTTAGTCTTAGCACCGGATTTGAGTGAATACGAAACTTATTTAACGCCAATTTTAGAGCAAAATGGCATCCCGTTTTTTGATGATTTGCAAAAGCAAATGAAGTTTCACCCACTTGTAATAATTATTGAAAATTTACTTCAGCTATACAAAAGAGGAATGCAATCGACCAATCTACTAGCATTGATGAAGACACATTTGATTATTCCGGATTGGTATGTTGATGAAGCGAGTTTTCAGTATGATGTTGATCGTTTAGAAAATTTTGTTTTAGCTCATGGAATTAATCAAAATTTGTGGCGTAGGAATTTAACTAACTTTGTAGATGCCCATGTCATTGCTTTAGATGATTCATTAGGGCAAGTAGAGCAACTAGATCGGATTCGCGAATATTTTGTTAAACAGATTACAGATTTGTTTGATGAGTTAGAACAAGAACAAGATCCGCAAGCTGCATTGACTATTTTTTGGAACTTTTTAATCAAAAATGGCGTTGCTAAAAGATTAGAAAATTGGCGTCAAAAAGCTAGCGAAGAAGGCAATTTGCAGCTCGCTCAGCAGCCTGAACAAGTTTGGACTACTTTAAATCAACTGCTTAAAGATTATCTTTTGATTAATGATGAATTTGATATTGAATCATTTTTTGAATTGTTGATTAGTGGTTTTGGCGAAGCAAGTTTTTCACAAATTCCGTCAGCCCTTGATGCAGTCAACTTATCAGAAATGGGAATGGTGCAAAATAATGACTATAAGCAAGTCTTTATTTTAGGAGCTACAAGTTCAAATATTCCTAATATTGAAAAGATTCCTGGCTTTTTTACTAATGAGGATTTTGAAAAAATCAATGCCAATTTAGATGAAAGCCAGCAAATCGAAAATCAGAAAAAGGTTAATAATTTAGATCAAAATTATCAATTCGGCCTGGCTTTATCACTAGCAAGCGATCATTTATATATTTCTTATCCTGTTTTAAATACAGCTAATGAAAAATTGCAGCCTTCAATTTATTACAAGCAGCTTTTAGCTAGACTTGATGAAGAAGAATATTTACAGCATGATTTACCGCATCAAGAAAATCAAATTTTATCTTTCATTACCAATGCGCGTGCTAGCTTAGGATATTTGTCATACTTACGTAAAGAAAATATTGGACAAGTAGCCGGCTTACTTAAGTTAACCCAAGAAAAGATTCCTAAATTAACTAAGCGTGTTCTGAGTGCCAGTGATTTTAAGAATATTCCGCAATCTTTAAGTGCGCAGCTTGCGCAAAGTTTATATGGTAAAAATATCGAAACTTCGGTTTCTCAACTTGAAACATATTATGAAAACTCATTCGAGTACTTTTTGAATTATGGGCTGTCATTAAGAAAAAGATTCGAAAATGAATTAGATGTTGTTCAAGCAGGAAATTACTACCATGAAACTTTTGATCAATTAGTCAAAATCATTAAAGCTCAGCACCTTGATTTAGCTTCATTAAGCGAGCAAGAGCTTAATTCTCTTTTAGTTAAAATTCATGAAGCTATGCAAGAAAAAGGACAATATAAGCAGCTTTTAAATGATCCATTTAATAAGTATTTATTCCATAAACTTGATCAAACTACCGCTAATGTTGCTAAGTTTTGGCACCGTAATTTGAAAAAGACTGTCTTTCGCCCAGCATATTCTGAATTAAGCTTTGGTCGAAACCAAGAAGTTAAAGGCTTAGATTATCAAGTTCAGACAGATCTAGGCATTAATAAGATTGATTTACGAGGAAAGATGGACCGAGTTGATTTAGCTCAACTTGATAAGTCTGTCTTGGGCCAAGTAATTGATTATAAGTCTTCTGCTAAAAAGTTTGATTTGGGACTATTTGCTAATGGTATATCGATGCAGATGATTTCTTATTTAGATGTATTAAAGAATAATCAACGCTTTTTTGCTCAAGATGAAGAACTGGATATCTTAGGCGCCTTTTATCAAACTGTGACTCAGCATTTAGAAAAATTAAATTCAGATTCCAATATTACTAGCGATTTTCAAATCAAGGATATGGATAAAATCAATTCGCCAAAGTTGCTATATAACGGAATTTTAGTGGCAGATGATGAATTATTAGAAGAGGCAGAACCTAATTTAAAGGGCGATCGGGCAATTAGTGAGCTCTATAATAGCATCCGTAAGAAAGTCAACGGCAGTTTTACTTATCCAAGTTTGACTAGCTTTAATAAAGAGCAATTAGAGCAAATTTTGGCTTATAATGCTTACCTAATTAAGAAAGCGGCAAAAAATATTTTGTCAGGCAAGATTGAGCTAAATCCTTATTCTTACAACAGTCGCACGCCACTGCAATATTCTGACTATAAAGATATTTTCTTCTTTGATGCGATGCTTAAAGAAAACAATTACCACAAAATAAACTCCTTAAATAAAAAAGAATTATTAGAACTTATTGAGAAAACATTAGATCCTGAGAAAGGAAAATAATATGCCAAGTTTTACTCCTCAACAGGAAAAAGCCATATATGATCATGGAAAAGACATCTTAGTTTCAGCTTCTGCTGGTTCTGGAAAAACTACAGTTTTAGTTGAAAGAGTGCTACAAAAAGTATTATCTGGCACGCCAATAACTAGTTTATTAATCATTACTTTTACTAAAGCTGCTGCCAGCGAAATGAAAGAAAGAATTAAGAACGAGTTAAATAATAGACTTGAAAAAGACCCGAATAATAACTTTTTGCGTGAACAACTATTAAATGTTGATACAGCTAATATTTCAACTATTGATGCTTTTTGTCTGGACGTTATCAGACGGTTTTACTATGTGATTGACTTAGACCCGAGCTTTTCAATTTTAACTGATGAAACACAGGGCACTCTTTTGCAGGAGCGAGCATTAACTGAACTCGAAAAAAAGCATTTAGAAGATTCAGATCAAAACTTTATTGATTTTTATGATAATTTTTCTGGCGATCGTGAAGTAGACACGGCCCATGACCTGTTATTTGATCTTTATTTTACGGCTATGGCTCAGCCAAATTATGAGCAATTTTTGAATCAGTTAGATGAATATTATGAAATAGGCGATAAATTAATAACCAGCAAGCTTTGGCAAGATAATATCAAGCCACTTTTGTTAAATAAATTAGCACCTATTTCTGAAAAAATGACTTATTTTTTAGAAAGTAGTCAATTTCAAACAAAAGAATTAGCTAAGGTAAATGAAAGTTTTTCAGATTTCAATACGCAACTGGAAAATTTAATTGTAGCTATTAAATCAGATAAAGATTATGAAACGCAAAGAGTGCTGTTTAGAGCTTGTCAATTTCAAGGTAGATACCGTAAATCAAGCAAGTGGGATGAAGACTTGCTCGATATCTATGAAGAAAGCAGCAACTTCAAGGCTGAAACAAACAAGCAATTAAAGCAGATTTTTGCGCATTTTTATGTTTTGCCAGAAGGCGATCAAATTTCTTTAATGAAAAAAGCAAAACAATTGGTTAAAACAATTGCCAACGTTGAAGCTGAATTTATTGACCGCTTTAATAAACTTAAGAGAGAGCAAAATTTAGTCGATTATACTGATATGGAACACTTAGCTTTTCAGATTTTGAATCAAGATAGTTCGAAGTCTGAATTAGCAAGAGACTATTATCAAAATCTCTTTTCTGAAATTTTGATTGATGAATACCAAGACGTTAACGAATTACAGGAAAAAATCATCCAGTCTTTGAAAGCTGATGGCAAGAATTCTTTGTTTATGGTGGGGGATGTTAAGCAGTCTATTTACGGTTTTAGACAAGCAAAACCACAGCTGTTTTTGGAAAAATATCATGCTTTTAAAGATGATTCAGATGATAGTGAACGAATTATTTTAGCTGATAATTTCCGTTCAAGTAAAAATGTCACGCAAACAGTTAATAAGTTGTTTAACACAATTCTGACTTCTGATTTTGGTGGAATTGACTATCAAAAAGAAGGTCAATTAATCTTTGGCGCGAGCTATTATCCTGATGAATTGCAGTCTGCTTCAGAATTTTTATATACCGATAAAAAGCAGGCTCAAGAGACGCAAGAAAGTATTGATCAAGACGATTTTGCGGAAATCCAAATGGTAATTGATCGCATTAAGCAATTAAAAAAGGAAAATTTTCAAGTATTTGATGTTAAAAATGGCTTGAAAAGACCTTTGGAATATAGTGATATTGCAATTTTAAGCAGAACGCGCAGCGATAATTTACAAATCATGCAAGAGTTTGCCAAGGCAGATTTGCCACTGTATATTACTGATGCGCAAAATTATTTCCAAACTTTTGAATTAATCATGATTATGAATTACCTCAAAATCATTGATAATCCGCGACAAGATATTCCACTAGTTGCAGTTTTACGGTCGCCATTATTCAGTTTTACAGAACCAGAACTAGCTCAAATTCGCATAAAATCACGTAAGGGTGACTTTTATGAAGCAGTGGCAAGTTATGCCAATGAAAGTAATGAATTGGGACAAAAATGCAAAGATTTTTTGAATCAATTAGAAGAACTACGCAATTTTGCAACAGTTCACCGAATTTCTGAACTTATTTGGACAATTTATGAAAAAACGCACTTATTAGAAATTGTTACAGGTTTACCCAATGGTCAGCAACGCCGCGTTAACTTAGAAGCACTTTATGAAAGAGCGACATCTTATGAAACTGCTGGTTTTAAGGGCATTTATCAATTTGTAAGTTTCATTGAGCGGATGCGTAAGAATCAAAAAGATTTGGCTCAGCCGCTTTTAAGCAGCAATACTGATGCTGTCCAATTGATGACGATCCACGCTTCTAAGGGATTAGAATTTCCGGTTGTTTTTGTTGTGGGGCTTGATCACCATTATCAAAAGCGTGATATTACTAATCCATATTCTATCAGTAGCAAGTTAGGCTTAGGTTTAACAATTAAACAAAAAAATTGGCGTGTAGATACTTTAAATAAGGCAATAATTGATGCCGAAAAAAAGCAGGAGAGTTTAGAAGAAGAAGCACGTATTTTGTACGTTGCTTTAACGCGTGCGCGACAAAAACTAATTCTATGTGCAAGTATTACTAATTTAGAAAACAATTTTAAAAGATGGTCTAACGAAATTACGCATAACGATATCTTGCCATTATCAGCAAAATTAGAGGCAAATTCGCCTATGCAGTTTTTAGGACCAAAATTAGTGCAGAATGATTTTATTGAACAAAAAATTGAAGATATGAATCCAAGTCTAGAGACGCAAAATAAGATTTATTATCTGCATTTTGTACCTCAAGAAACGGCTATTTCTAAAGCTCAAAAAACAAATGAAAGCCAAGATAGTTCTGCTAGCTTAATTAATACAGTAAGCAAATTATATGATTTTAAATATCCATTTTTAGATGCTACTAAGACGACTGCTTATCAAGCAGTCTCTGAAATAAAAAACGCTTTTAATGATCCGATTGATAAAGAATTGGAAAATGCTCACTTTGTTCAGTCTGCCAATCGCTATTTGCAACCAATTGATGAAAAGCCACAATTTTTAAGAGAGGATCGTTTTACTGGAGCTCAAATAGGGACTGCTACGCACCTGGTTTTGCAGTATTTTGATTATAGAAATCCTGATATTGATGTGAGCTTAAATCAAGAAATTGATCAGTTAGTTAAGGATAAAAAATTAAATCCAGACATTGTGGAATATATTTCTAAAGATGCAATTAAATGGTTTGTTCAGTCAGATTTTGCAAAGCTGTTTTGGCAAAATCCAGAAAATTTAGTTCGTGAACAAGAATTTTCTAGTTTAGTTTCTGCGAGTGAAATTTTTGACAATTTTTCTGATCCTGATGCAAAAATTTTGGTTCATGGAACAATTGATGGTTATTTTGTAGACGAAGATGGTATTATTTTATTTGATTATAAAACTGACCATGTAGATAAAAGTCATGAAGATCAAGCAATTGAAAAAATAAAACAAAAATATACTGGACAGCTACGTTTATATGAACAAGCTTTGAATGAATTTAGTTTAGAAAAAGTTAAGAGTAAGTATTTAGTTTTGCTTGATGACCAGAAACTTGTAGAATTAGATTAGTAGAAAAAAGGAGGGTTAAGATGGAAAGAGCATTTGACAAAGACGCTTTTGCGGTAGTTGATCTTGAAACTACGGGAACGCAAAGACAACAAAATGATCGCATTATTCAATTTGGATGTGCGATTATTAAAAAAAGAAAAGTAGTCAAAACCTACTCATTTTTAATCAATCCTCATAAAGAAATTCCTTTATCAGTTGAGAATTTGACTGGTATTAAAAATGAAGATGTCAAAAGTGCCCATGACTTTAAATTTTATGCAAAGAGAATTCGCAGAATTTTAGATAAAAAGATCTTTGTGGCACATAATGTGAATTTTGACCTTCCTTTTTTAAATTATGAATTAGTCAATGCCGGTTTAGAGCCGTTAAGCGGTCGAGCTATTGATACGGTTGAATTAGCACAAATTGCTTTTCCGACTTTTCCATCATATAAGTTAAAAGATCTGACAAGTCGCTTGAAGATCCAGCACTTGAATCCTCATAGAGCAGATTCAGATGCTTTAGTCACAGCTAAGTTATTAATTAAAATTATAAAAAAACTGGAAAATTTACCAACTGCTACGCTTAATACTCTGACGGCTTTATCTAAAGATCTTTTGCGTGATACCTCATATATTTTTTCAGAAATAAGTCAGTTTGCTCGTAGCAGCAAGCGTCCTTTAGATAAAAACCTAATTCAGGTAAGAAATCTAATTATTCGAAGGCAATCAATTTCTAGTGGCAATGAAAGAGCTGAGCGCACAACTTTTCCAGCTAGCGATGCCGCTAAAAAAGAATTGTTCAAAGGTCATTTGCGTTTTAGAAGAGGGCAAGTGTCGTTAATTAACCGCTTGAATGAATTTTTGACGCAAGAAGATAAAGAAAACCTTATTGTTGAAGCCCCAAATGGTAGTGGCAAGACATTTTCATATTTGATGGCTTATGCTTATCAATTATATTCAGGTCGAAAACTAGTAGTGGCTGCTCCTACCAAAGTCTTGCAAAATCAGATTTTGCAGCAAGAAATTCCGCAATTAATTAAGGTTACTGGTTTAGATTTAACTGCTCAAGAAGTGAAGTCTAGTCAGCACTATTTAGATTTAGATGGCTTTTTCAATTCTCTTTATCAAACAAATTCAGACATTACAACTTTAGTTTGGCAGATGGGGATTCTAGTTTGGCTTACTGAAACGGAAACTGGTGATTTAGATGAATTGCAATTAACTAACTATAAGGCGCCATTTTTTGCACAAATTACCCATCCTGGCGATGCGCGCGTTGGTACGGTATTTTCTGATTATGATTTTTGGAATTTGGCTAGAAGTCGTCAAGAACAAGCTGATATTTTAATTACTAATCATGCCTATCTGGCTAATCACTATATGGATTCAATCTGGGGTGCAAATCCTTATTTGGTCGTTGATGAAGCCCATCGTTTTGCAGATAATGTTGCTAATTGCCGTAATGATGGGCTACAATTTGAATCGTTTTGGGGGATGTGCAGTCATTTAAGAAATATGCTTTATTACGCAGATAATTCTGCTAAAGAACGCTTTGGTAACGATCAAGAATTTGCACCGATTATGGATAAATTAGAATCGCAAATTACGGATTTAATTCATGCAATCAATCAAGTACAAAGACGACTATATAGCCGTAAAAATTTTGCTATCAGTAAAGAAGAAAAAAGACAAACTCGCGTTGACTTGGCTTTTCAAGGTAGCGACCTATTTGAAAATGTTGATCAATTTAAGCACGATTTGAATTTGATGCAAAATAAAATCGAGCAAGTTAGACAAAATACAAACCAAATTCTGTTTTTGCTTTATCATCAGCAAGAGAATATGCTGACAAGTGCTGATGTTTTAATCAAAGATTTGCAAGAAGAAATTGATCATTTAGATTATTATGCTGAGCAAACTTATTTATTGCTTGATCAGCTAAATAACAAAGATAATGGAGAAAAGGGATTTGTCTTGCAAATTACAAATTATGAAGATCCTTTGTCCACTAATATTGCATGGCTAACGCTTGATCCAAGTCAGCAGTTGCAAGAACTGTATCGCTATTTTGATAAGAAATTATTTATTTCAGCTACTTTAATGAACAATAACTCATTTAACTATATGGAAAATGAATTATCGTTAGATAAAGAAAAAACAGCGGTGTATAAGGCGCGGGCTTCCTATAATGTAGAAAAGCATTTGAAAGTATTAGCACTTAATGACAAGACATTTCCGCAAGATCCGAATGATGAAGATTATGGTTATGCTATTGGCAAGTTTTTGATTAAGAACATTAGAAAACAAAATCACATTTTGGTTTTATTTACAAATTTAGAAACAATAAAAGAAGCGTTTTCTGAAATTGTAAATGCGTCTGAACTTAAGGATTATGAAATTTTGGCTCAGAATTTAACAGGCTCTAATGAAAAAATCACCAAAAGATTTGCGATAGCTAAGAAAGCTATTCTTTTAGGAGCTAATAGCTTTTGGGAAGGAATAGACTTCAAAGACACTAGTGTTGACATAGCAATTGTAACTAAGTTGCCGTTTGAATCACCTGAGCAACCAGAAGTTCGTTTAAGGGAAGAAAAGTTAAAAGCAAAATATGGGATTCATCAAATTTTTGAAGTCGATACTTTGCCACGAGCATTGATTCGTTTTAGACAGGGCTGCGGCCGTTTAATTAGAAATGAACGTGATCATGGTATTTTTATAATCCTTGATCAGCGAATTTGGTACAAAAATTATGGTCGGCGCTTTTTAGAAAGTTTGCCTGTTGGTGCAAAGAAAGTAGATCTCAAACAAATAAATCAAATATTGAAGGATGAAAGTATTAATGAATGAGCGATTAAAGACCTTTTTTAAATATTTAGGTGGGACAGTATTAACGCTGCTAATTATTTATTTAGTATGTTTTGCAGTATTTTTAGCTGCCACTCATCCTACTCGTGCTCAAGAAAAAACAAGTAAAGATATTGCGCTGTCTAAAACGCCGATTGTTAATGTTCAACGTCAATATCATTTAAGCCGCGACGTAGTTAGCGATAGTTTAGAAGGAACAGATAAAAAGGGTAAAAAGTATTATTTTGTTTATCTGCCTAAAAATAAAAAAGCCTATCTTTATCAAGCAAGTAAAGGATTGAGTTGCTCTCAAGCTACTGCACGGTTTAATAATTTACATCTCGGCCATGATAATTTGAAAGTGGAATTTGGCTGGTACAAGGATAAGCCAGTCTGGGAGATTTCTTATAAAAAAGATAATGGCAATTATGGTTATGCCATTATCAGTTTTAAGACTGGACGTGAATTATTTTACGTAGATAATATTTAAATTATTAAGTAGTCAATTTACCGGCTATTGCAAAATTAAGCGCTAAAAGATAAAATTGAACTAGTTTATTCATAAAGGTTGGTTAACAATGACAGAATTAATTTCAATTAAAGATTCATCTCAACACGTTGATCAAGAAGTTAAGATGCACGTTTGGTTAACAGACAAGCGTTCAAGCGGTAAGATCATGTTCTTACAATTACGTGATGGTACTGCTTTCTTTCAAGGTGTTGTATTAAAGAATAATGTTTCAGAAGAAGTTTTTGAAGCAGCTAAGAACTTGCACCAAGAAGCAAGTATGTATATCACTGGTAAAATTCACCGTGATGAACGTTCAAAATTTGGTTATGAAATCCAAATTTCTGATATTGAAGTAATCTCCAATAATGAAGGTTACCCAATTGGCAATAAGGAACACGGTGTAGACTTTCTTTTAGATAACCGTCACTTATGGTTAAGAAGTCGTCGTCCATTTGCAATTATGCAAATCAGAAATACCATGTTTAAAGCTACTGTTGAATTCTTCGAAAAAGAAGGCTTTATCAAGTTTGATGCACCTATTTTCATGCACTCAGCTCCAGAAGGTACTACTCAATTATTCCACGTAGAATACTTCAATAATGACGCTTACTTATCACAATCTGGTCAATTGTACGGTGAAGCAGGTGCTATGGCATATGGTAAGATCTTTACTTTTGGCCCAACATTTAGAGCTGAAGAATCAAAAGGTCGCCGTCACATGACTGAATTCTGGATGATGGAACCAGAAATGGCTTGGATGCACCAAGACGAATCTTTAGATATTCAAGAAAGATACTTAGCTTACATGGTTAAGAAAGTTCTTGAAAACAACGAATACGAACTTAAGCTTTTGGGTAGAGATCCTGAAAAATTACGTCCAACTACTGAAGGTAACTTCACTCGTCTTTCTTATGATGATGCCATCAAGATGCTTCAAGATGCTGGTCGTGATATTAAATGGGGCGATGACTTTGGTGCCCCTGATGAAGGTTACATCTCAGAACAATTTGACCGTCCTGTATTTATCATGAATTACCCAACTTCAATTAAACCATTTTATATGAAGAAGAATCCTGATAATCCTAAGGAATACTTATGTGCTGATGTTATTGCACCAGAAGGCTACGGTGAAATCTTCGGTGGGTCAGAACGTGAAGGTAACTACGATATTTTGAAGCAACAAATCGAAGATGCTGGTCTTAACTTAGACGATTACCAATGGTATCTTGATCTTCGTAAATTCGGTGGTGTTCCTCATTCTGGATTTGGTATGGGATTTGAACGTACTATTGCTTGGGTATGTCACCTTGACCACATTCGTGAAGCTATTCCATTCCCAAGATTAATCAACAGAATGCAACCATAATAAATTTTAGATAATTAAAAAAGAGTTGAATTGGCAGCTGCTAGTTCAACTCTTTTTGAAAGGAAAGAAATGGGATCTTATAATAACTACCGAAAAATAGGGTTTGCCGTTATCTCAAACGTACTTTTATCTTATTATAGTCAGTTAAGCTTAACTGAAACTGAAGTTGTGCTCTTAATTCAAATTGAAGCTAGCATCCAAAAGGGCAATACTTTTCCCAGCGATAAGTTATTAGCTTCAAAAATGAGTTTATCGCCAATTGAAGTTTCTGAACTTATTCAAGGATTGCTGGATAAGGGACTGCTGAGTTTAGAACAAGATAATAATGATGATGGTAAGATCAGCAACTACTACAATTTGGATCCGCTTTATGAAAAACTAGATAAATTTGTCAAAGATACTCAAGTAAATAGCAGTTCTAAACAAAATATAAATACTAATCCAACTGATCCAATTCAAACGTTAATTAGACAATTCGAAATTGAATTTGGCAGATTGTTAAGTCCAATTGAAAGACAAGAAGTAGCTGCTTGGATTAATGTTGACCATTATGATCCAGATTTAGTTAAAATGGCTTTAAGAGAAGCAATTTTAGCTCAAGTTTATAACTTTAAATATGTTGATAGAATCTTGCTAAATTGGCAGCGGCATAGTTTAAAGTCTCCTGATCAAGTCAAAAATTATTTACAAAGAAATGAGTAGAAAAATATGGTAAATGATGAATTAATAAGCGATGAACAGGCAAGAGATGTTTTAAAAAGAATTTTGAGTTTGTATCCTGACGCAAAAGGTGAGCTTCATTGGGATACTAAGTTTCATTTACTCTGCGCTGTTTTAATGAGTGCACAGACTACCGATAAGATGGTTAATTCAGTTACGCCAAAATTATTTGCGGACTATCCTGATAGTTTCGCTTTGGCTCAAGCCAAAATTAACGAGATTGAAGAGCATATTAAAACTATTGGTTTATTTAGAAGTAAAGCTAAGCACTTAAAAGAAACCGCTACTATTATTTCTGAAAAATATGATGGGCAAATTCCTAAAGATAAAAAATTACTTATGCAGTTACCTGGCGTCGGAGAAAAAACTGCTAACGTTGTCTTAGCAGAAGGATTTAAGGTGCCAGCTATTGCCGTCGATACTCACGTATCACGTATTTCTAAGGCTTTTAAGATAGTTTCTCAAAATGCTAAGCCCCATGATGTTGAAGTAAGATTAGAAGAGTTATTACCAAAAGATGAATGGATTAAAACACACCATGCGATGATTTTATTTGGGCGCTATACAATGCCTGCTAGAAGCAAAGATAAAAATCCATATCATTTCTTACCAGAAAATAAATAATTTTAATTAATTATATAAAAACAAAAGGCCGATAATCATTTCAATTTGATTACCGGTCTTTTGTTATACTTATTGAATTCTAATGATTGTTGTTAGCATTATTTGCGTCTCCTTGACTGGAGTTATTTTGATTCGTATTTGTTTGATTATTTGAATTATTAGTTGTTGAAGAAGTGTTATTTGATTGAGTAGAATTATTTTGCGCGTTATCAGCTGGCTTTGAATTTGAATCTTGTGATGAATTATTGTCTTTATTGTCAGTATTAGAATTCTTATCAGAATCCTCATTATGAGATTGACTGGTTGAGCCACTTTCATTGCTTGATTCAATTGTGGTAGTTGTACGATCGCTACTGTCAGTATCAAAGTGAGAATCTATTTCTTCATCGTCATCATTGTCGTCTTTAGTTTCATGGTATGGATTTGCTGGAGCGTGTCCTTTGACAAAGAGTTGCCAAGTAAAGTTGTGTGAAGTTGGTGAAGCAACTCTACGAGCCGTACCATTTACAATACGACGCTTAACTACAGTAGATGGTTTCTTCCAATCTTTGTTTTCTTTATTCTTCATTAAATAAGACATCATTTGCTTATAAAGAATTTGGGCAGATTGTTCACCGCTGCCAGATATTGTACCGTCTTTTAAGTTGTCATAGCCGGTCCAAATTCCGATAGAGTAGGCCTTAGTATATCCAACAAACCAAGAATCTTTAGGAGTATTAGCATATTGTGGGAATTTTACTAAGTCTTCATCAGAATACTTAACACTACCAGTTTTACCAGCTTCATGAAGGCCAGAAATTTTAGCAGCCGTACCAGAGCCTTTTGTTAAAACGTCCTTTAGCATGTTAGTCATAATATAAGCAGTAGAGTGTTTCATGACTTTAGTACCAGAACTATCATAATTATGAGTTAAACCATCTGCGGTTTCAATCTTAGAAACAAATTGCGGCTTGTGGTAAACACCATTGTTGGCAAAGGCGCCATAAGCACCAGCCATTTGAAGAGATGATGCATTGGCTCCGATAGCAACAGATAAACCAGCGTCGGAACCAACATTGATTCCCATCTTTCTAGCAAATAAGGCAGCGCGATTTAAACCAACTTTTGATAATGTTCTTACGGCTGGGACGTTACGTGATTGCTCTAAAGCTTTGCGCATCGTGATGCGTCCCATGTAAGTGTTGTCCCAGTCATAAAGCTGAATATTAGTACCAGGATAAATGTACTTAGTATCGTCCAGCATGTGAGAAGTACCCCAGTTGAGATATTCAACTGCTGGTGCAAAGTCGAGAACTGGCTTAATAGAAGAACCAGTAGAGCGACCAGTTTGAACAGCGCGGTTTAATCCTAATTGGACAGCTGGCAACTTACGACCACCGATGATAGCTATCACATGACCATTATTTGGATCGACAATAGTTGCACCAACTTGCATCTTGTCGTTAGTAAAAGGAACTTCACCATTGTTTGCTAAATCATACAAATGCTGTTGAGCATCTTGATCAATATTGACGGTGATCTTTAGATTGTCAGTATAAGGATTGAAACCTTTTTGTTTAACTTCGTTAATTACTTCCTTTATATATGGATCGTCAACTTTACGTAAATTAGATTCAATATTATTCTTTTGAGCAACTAAGCCTTGAGTAATTGGCTCATTAACAGCTTGGTTGTATTGAGCTTTCGTGATTTTTTTGTTAGAAAGCATGGTTTTTAATACGATATCGCGACGATATTTTGCGGCTTCTGGATATAGATATGGATTATATTTCACAGGTGCATTCGGCATCCCAGCTAAAAGAGCAGTTTGAGCTAGGTCTAATTGCTTTAAACTCTTGCCATAATAGTATTGAGCTGCCGTTCCCATACCATAATTACCATAATTCATGAACACTTTGTTGATGTAAAATTCAAGAATTTGATCTTTAGAAAATTCTCTTTCAACTTTCATAGATAGCCAAGCTTCTTGAGCTTTTCTACGTAATGTTCTTTGCGATGCAGAAGTTGAAAAAACAGATAGTTTGACTAGCTGTTGGGTAATGGTGGAACCTCCGGCAGCCACGCTATTAGAGCGAGCATTGATTAAGACGGAACCAACAATTCTAATTGGGTCTAATCCTAAACCTTCCTTATAAAAGCGTCGATCTTCAACTGAAATGATCGCATCTTTTAATTGTTGTGGAATTTCTTTGTCAGTTACATAGTTTCTTTTTTCTGAACCTAAGGAAAGCAAGAATTTTCCATCATTAGTATAAAGACTAGAAGTGCCACCACTTTGTAATTCATTTTGAGAAATACTTGGAGCGTCTTTGGCGTAGTAAGCAAATAATCCCACGCCACCAACAATAACGACTAAAACAGCAATGAATAGCCATTTAATTATTTGCACCCAGAGCCTTTTTCTTGGTTTTTTATTTCGGTGGTAATTAGCCATACGTGAATTTTGATTATTTTCTGCCATTGTTTAATTCCTATCTAAAATAAATTTGTCAACAACGTCTAAATAAGGAAGAGTAGGACGATATCCACTCTTTATTTCATATGAATTTTGAATAATTTCATCTAATGTTACTGAACTTTTATCAATTTGATTCCAGGCATTAATGATAAAGCTGGCTGGAGTAACAAAATACCTATTTAGACTTACGAATTTGATTATTGTAAAGCAGATTCCTTTTTGTTTTAAGCACTTGTCTAAATGAACGATCTGGTGCTCATGAAAGTTTTTTAGCGGAAAAGATGCTTTATTGCGTGTTTCTTTTGCTTCAAAATCTAAATAGAATCCTTTATATACGCCATTGTAATCTGTTGTAGAAGCTTGTCTAAAATAGGCTTCTTTAATTACAGCACGTGAGCGTTTGGGGTAATCAACTTTTACGATCTGAACGGGGGTAGGTTTTTTATGAACTACAGCAATATCTTGAATGAGATAAAACTTATTCGATTCGTTGATTTGTTGTTCTAGCGTCATCCCACGATCAGAAAAGTTGACACTACTTTTTGCTTTCTTATGTTTATTTTTGTTTTGCAAAGAAAAAGGTTTATTATTTTCTTTAGCATATGGCGTTAAACTACCAGTAGGATATTTGACCATCGTATTCACTCCTGTTAGCATTATAACAAATTAATTATCTGATAAAGAATGAGGTATAAATAAATTGCAGCGTTTATGGATTTCAGGATATCGAGGATTTGAATTAAGCGTCTTTAGCCCCAAGGATAAAAAGATTGTTGTCATTAAATATGCTATCCAAAATTATCTAAAACGCCTTTTAGATGAAGGACAACTTGATTGGGTTATTTCTGGTCCTAATTTAGGGGTCGAGCAGTGGGGGCTAGAGGCAGCTAACGAATTAAGAAATGAATATACTTTACATACTTCGTTAATTGCACCATATATTGACTTCTCAAAACGTTGGAATGAAACTAACCAAGCTGCTTTTTCTAAATTAAAGCAAGAAGTGGATTTTTTTGCAACTACGTCTAATTCTCCTTATCAAGGTCCAATGCAGCTGCGTAATTATCAAAACTTTATGATTAATCATACTGATCGGGCGCTGCTTATTTATGATCCCGAACATCCTGGTAAACCGCATTTTGATTATGATCTAATTCAAAAATATCAAAAACAAAAAGATTATCCATTAGACCTGATTGATTTTTATGATCTGCAGGATGTTGCTGAGGAATATAGTGAAAATCATAATCCTGATTTTTATTAAATAATATAGATTTTTTTATTATTAATGATTTCTTAGTTTTTTTAATGAGTTCTTTTTGTTAAAATAAGATTCGAAGGAGCTAATTTAGTATGGCAAGTTTAAATGATGTGCAATTAACACCTAACGAAATTTTGAAAAAGCAATTTCGTTCAAAGATGAAGGGTTATGATCAAGATGAGGTTGATAGCTATCTTGATACTATAATTTCTGATTACGAAGTTTTTGCAAATATTATTGAAGGTTTGCAAAGTCAAATAAGCGAATTAAAATCTGAATTATCAAATGCTCAGCAACGCAGCGTTAAGGCTGAACCTGAAGACGATGTTAAGACTTATCGTCCTACTTCAAGTTCTTATGGTTCAAATATGAATTCTTATTCAACTGAGCCTGAAAGTTCGGAAATCACTACAAATGTGGCTATGCTTCAGAGAATTTCTACGCTTGAAAGAAAAGTTTACAATCTTGAGCAAAGAATGAATGCTCAAGATAGAACTTACCAAGCAAATTAATATGGTATAATGTAAAAGCAAGTTTTGAGCAATCGCGGTTAACTTTTGTTAGCTGAGGAAAGTCCACGCACGCACGAGCTGCGATGCTCGTAGTTTTTGTACCCAGCCTAATAAGCTGCGGGATCCATTTTGGATCACGGCGGAAAAAGCGCTAAATCTTCGGACATGCGTTACTATCCTGAAAAGTGCCACAGTGACGAAGCAGTCGAGGAAACTTGGCTGGTGGAACGAGGTAAACCCTGCAAGCGG
Source organism: Lactobacillus hominis DSM 23910 = CRBIP 24.179 (assembly GCF_000296835.1). Classification (GTDB taxonomy): domain Bacteria; phylum Bacillota; class Bacilli; order Lactobacillales; family Lactobacillaceae; genus Lactobacillus; species Lactobacillus hominis. Next base: position 18,152 of record NZ_CAKE01000034.1, read on the forward strand.
GCAACCCAAATTTGGTAGGGGCGTCTCCATCTAAGGAATTGAACTAAAGATGGGATCATTTTTTAATGAAGATAGATGGTTGCTGAAGGTAAAGGTTGACCAAGCTTTACTGGAACAGAACGTGGCTTATAGAAACTTGTATGGTCGGTTGAGCTTCTTGCTCAACCTTTTTTTATAGAAAAAAAGAGATTATATAATATGAAGAAATACACTTTATACGCTACGATGGGTGCAGGTTTTGAAAGCATCGTAGCCAAAGAATTAAACAATTTAGGATATGAAACTAAAACTGAAAATGGTCGTGTCTTTTTTGAAGGAAGCCAAGAAGATATTGTTAAAACTAATCTTTGGCTTAGAAGCGCTGACCGCGTAAAGATCTTATTAAAAGAATTTAAAGCTACTGATTTTGATACGCTTTATGAAGAAACTTATAGCTATGATTGGGAAATGCTTTTGCCAGTTGATGCCAAGTTTCCAGTTAAGGGACGTAGCGTAAGAAGTAAGCTGCATTCAGAACCTGATGTACAATCAATCGTCAAAAAAGCGATTGTTAATAAAATGGTCGATCAATATTACAGACGTGGCTTTTTGCCAGAAAGCGGTAGCGAGTATCCTTTAGATGTACATATTAATAAAGATATCGTGCGTTTAAGTTTGGATACGACAGGTCCAAGTTTGTTTAAGCGAGGCTATCGCGTTGAACATGGTGGAGCTCCATTAAAAGAAAACTTTGCGGCAGGTCTTATTGAACTAACTCCGTTTGACGGCAGCCACCCATTTATTGATCCGATGACTGGTTCTGGAACAATAGCAATTGAAGCAGCTTTAATTGCGAAAAATGTTGCTCCCGGAATTTGGCGCAAGTTTGCTTTTGATAATTTTGATTGGTTTGACAAAAAGTTGCATCCTGAATTAGTTGAGCAAGCAAAAGCGCAAGAAAAAAGCGAACATGCACCAATTTTAGCTAGTGATATCGATCAATCAATCTTAGAAATTGCCAAAGTCAATGCGCATAATGCTGGAGTATTGCAAGATATTAAGTTTAAGCAAGTAGCAGTTAAAGACTTTGCTACTGACTTAGAAAATGGCGTCATTATTGCCAACCCACCATATGGTAAACGATTAAAGGACCGTCAAGCAGCTGAAAAGATCTATGAAGAAATGGGGCAAACTTTACGTCCATTGACTAGTTTTAGTCAGTATTATTTAACTTCAGATCCGCAATTTGAAAAATTCTTTGGTGCAACTGCTACTAAGAAGCGTAAGTTTTATAATGGTAATTTGAGAACCGATTACTATCAATATTGGGCTAATGCTAGAAAACGTTAATTAAAATGATTACAGAAAATGATGCAGCAAAATTTTGGGTGATTTCGGATACGCATTTGATTGCCGATAGCCTTCATGATAATGGGCAAGCCTTTTCGCAAATGCAAAAAACGAGTCAAGGTAAAGACTTGTATTATCAAGAAGTAGTGCTGAGCGCTTTCGTCAAAAAGGCGCTTGATAAAAAGCCGGATGCAATTATTGTTACTGGGGATGTGACTTTTAATGGTGAACGCGTATCTGCTCAACGTTTTGCGGAAATATTTAAACCGCTAAAAGGAAAAACTAAGTTATTAATCCTGCCAGGCAACCATGATATCTATGATGGCTGGGCACGCGAATTTCGCGGTAAAAAGCAGTATTATGCTGGTCAAATTTCGCCACTATTTTGGAAAAATATTTTTAGAGAATCATATAAAGGCGCGCTAAGTGAAGATGATAGCTCGCTTGCTTATAGTCAGCAATTAAATTCTGACTTTTTGCTTATCATGCTAGACTCCAATATTTATGGCAGCGAGGAATCAACTACAGCACCAGCTACGCATGGAAAGATTGGCAAAGAGCAATTAAAGTGGTTTGAAAATCAATTACGCTTAGCGCAAGAAAAGTCGCTGCATCCAATTGTCTTTATGCATCATAATTTGTACGCTCATAATCCTGCAGTTAATAAGAGCTACGTCTTAGATAATGCAAATGAAATACGACGATTATTTGGCCGATATGGTGTTAAGCTAGTATTTTCAGGACATATTCATGCACAAAATATTTTAGGGCCACAAATTCCAACACCAACTAGTGAAATTGTCAGCTCTTCATTTTGTTCAACTGATCAAGGCTATGGCGAAGTTCATATTAAGAAAAATAATTTAGAATATCGTCGTCATAGTTTTGATATGAGTCCATATCTTAGTGAAAAAGAAAAGCAGAATTGGACGTTAACGCATTTTCATGATTATTTGGAAAATATTCAGCTAGGTAGTTTAGCAGCAAATTTGATGCAAAAAGATTTAAATAAGTATCATAATAGCTTGGATTTGATTCGAAAAATGGGAAAGTTGTTTAGTAAGATGAATTATAACTTCTTTACTGGGAAGAATCATATTTCAAAAGCGCAATTAGATAAGCTGCATGCGTCAGAACCTTACAAAGTTCTGGTCCAAGAAAACCCTGAGGTTAAATTGTACTTGGAAACTTTGTATGATATTAGCGATCATGATAATTGGAATTTGAAGATTAGATTTTAATATAAATGATTGAATGGGGAAGATATTGCCATTTTAGGCAATGTCTTCCCCATTTTTGGTGATAGCTAACTTTACTAAATGGATGGAGAAACTTATTAATTTAGAACCTATTAAAAATAAAATTATTGAAGCTCAAGCTTTGCAAGCAAATAAGCATTAAAAATAGTTTATGTTAAATAATTATTTAACCTCATTGAAGAATGTACCTAAGGAAAAAACAAAATGACTAATTTAATTAAATATCCATCCCTTTACACTGTTACATGTCCAAACTGCGGTGAAAAGGGAGTTGAAGTAAGCAGAATTAAAACCAAGTTTGGCGATATGAATTACGCAAGATATTATTGTTGAACCAAGACAAGTAGTTGATGTCGAAGTTAGTGCTAAGTTTATGATGAAATAAGTGTCAATAAACTAAGTATAAATAAGCACATAATAAAAATTATGTAAAATAGAATAATAAGTAAAAAAATACTGTTAAATCAAAGTGTAACAACTAAGATCTAACAGTATTTTTATACCTTAAAGTTAATCATCATTTAAAACAGGTGAGTGAATTTCTTCTTTAGAAAGTGGTTTCCCATCTTCATCGAAGTATGAATCAATATCTCTACCCCAGATCATGGCAATAGTATGTTGACCAACATGAACGCCGACAACTGGTCCAATAATGCTCTGGTCAACTTTCACATCAGGAAAGCTTTCTTGATAGTTGCTTACCCAAGCATTTTCTTTTTCTTCGTCATCGGCATGGAATATAGTTAAGTGAACCGGGTAAGGAACATCCTTAATTAATTCAGTAAAATCTTTCTTAATGTGGTTATAAGCGCGTTTGTATTGACGTTCTTTGGCAATTGCTGAAATTTTACCTTTATTTTGGACATCCATTGATAAAATTGGCTTGATTTTTAAAATAGAACCAACAAAACTGGCTGCATTTGATAAACGTCCGGTGCGTTTTAAGTGGTTGAGGTTGTCAACCATAAACCTAACGTCTAAGGTATTACGCAAATCTTCTAAGTCATGCATAATCAAATCCACATCTGCGCCTTGCATTGCTAATTTTCCAGCAAGCATTGCACAGTCAGCTTCACCTGCACAAGTTACGCGTGGATCAAATGGGTGGATGTTAATTCTTTTTTCTTGTTCAGCAATGCTGACAACTGTGTTATAAGAACTAGACAATCCACTTGAGATTGGAATAAAGATTAAGTCAGTATAGCCTTGCTCGACGAATTTATTGATATGTTTTTGAATTTCGCCAATAGCAGGTTGAGAAGTCGTTGGCAAATCTTTAGAATCGGCAAGTTTTTGATAAAATTCTTTAAAGCCAATATCAACTAAATCGTAATAAGTTTTGTCGCCCCAGATAATTGGAATAGGAATAACGTCAATATTATATTTTGCAGCTTGCTCTTTAGATAAGTAAGCTGAACTATCAGTGATAACACCTATTTTCATAGTAATATTTCCTCCACTTTTTCTTCGTAAATCTTATTTTAAACTAAAACTGATGCAGAAACAAAAAGCATCTGTATTATTTCTGGTATAATGAAAATTGAAGTCTAAAAAAGGTGGGACCTAAATTCTAATGAAGCGACATTTTATCTTTCTAGGAGTTCCAGGAATAATTTATTATTCTTGGTTATTGGCACTTGTCTTTATTGGCGTGTGCGTTGCCTATGAAAGTAATAAATCTTTAAGCATACCTAGTTTGGTATTATGTAGTCTTTTTGGAATTTTACTAATATATACTTTAATTTATTCTTATTTTGAAGAAGATAATAAAAAAATTTATTTAAAACTTCCTTACCGTAAGAAAACAGAAGTTTCGAAATTACAATTAATGTATCAGTGGCATGCCTTCGAGATTTATAAAATTAAAGATGAATATGAGAATTACTATGTTTTAACGATTAAAAGAAAGAAGAACGCCAATGGAAACTGATATTAAAATTGCACAAAATACTGAAGAATTACCTATTCAAGAAATTGCTGAAAAAATTGGCTTAAATAAAGATGAAATTGAATTATATGGCTCTGATAAGGCTAAGATTACTTGGAAGGCTCTTAATGAAAAAAGAGCAAACTCTAAGTTGGGTAAGTTAATCTTAGTTACGTCTATTTCACCAACTCCTGCTGGAGAAGGCAAGTCAACAATTACGATTGGTTTAGGAGACGCCTTCAGAAATCAATTGCATAAAAATGCGATGATTGCCTTACGTGAACCGTCAATGGGACCTGTTTTTGGCCTTAAAGGCGGAGCTACTGGTGGAGGATATGCTCAAATCATCCCTATGGAAGACATCAACTTGCACTTTACTGGCGATATGCATGCTTTAACTAGTGCAATTGACACTTTAGCTGCTTTAGTAGATAACTATTTATACCAAGACAATAGCCTTAACTTAGATCCAAACAAGATTTTGCTTAAGCGCGGAATTGATGTGAATGATCGTAGTTTAAGAAAGATCACTGTTGGACAAGGCTCTCGTTTTAACGGAGTTGAACATGAAAGCAGTTTTGCAATCACTGTAGCTAATGAATTAATGGCTATTTTATGTTTGGCAACTGATATTGATGATTTGAAAAAGAGAATTGGCGACATGCTTGTTGGTTATTCAACTGATAATAAGCCAATCTTTGTTAAAGATTTAGGCTTTGAAGGTGCAATTGCAGCACTTCTTTCAACTGCTCTAAAGCCAAACCTTGTTCAAACTTTGGAACATACTCCAGCATTAGTTCACGGCGGACCATTTGCTAACATTGCTCACGGTGCAAACTCCGTTATCGCAACTAACTTTGCTTTGCATGTTAGCGACTATGTTTTAACTGAAGCAGGCTTTGGTGCTGATTTAGGTGGTCAAAAGTTCATGGACTTTGTTTCTAAGCACTTAGACAAGCGTCCAGATGCAGTGGCAGTAGTAGCTACTGTTAGAGCTTTGAAGTATCAATCAGAAAAGACAACTGATAACTTAGATCAAGAAAACATTGCAGCCTTAGAAGACGGCTTTGGCAACTTGAAGCGTCATATGGAAAACATGGCTCGCTATGGTTTACCAGTTTTAGTTTTGATTAACCGATTTGCTACTGATACTCCAGCTGAAATTGCACGTTTGAAAGAATTAGTACAAGAAGACGGCTTTGATTGCGAAGTGGTTTCTTACCACGATCAAGGATCAAAAGGCGGTATAAAAGCAGCTGAAAAGCTAGTTTCATTAGCTGATCAAGGTGGCGAATTCAAGCCATTATATAATGAAGATGATGATCTACAAACTAAGATTGAAAAGATCGCTAAGAACATTTATCATGCCGGTGATATTGAATATTCTGATAAGGCATTAAGCCAATTAGAAGAAATCAAGAAGATGGGCAAAGATAAATTGCCAGTGATCATTGCTAAAACGCAAGCTTCATTTACTGATGACAAAAAGCAACTTGGAGCTCCAGAAAACTTCACTTTGCATGTTAAAAATTTAGCCCTTAAAAATGGAGCAAGATTTATTGTGGTTTCAACTGGTCATATTTTAGATATGCCTGGTTTACCAAAGCATCCTGCTGCATTGGACATTGATGTTGATAATAACGGAAAAATCTCTGGTTTATTTTAATGAAAAAATCTAAACAAGTTTTATATTTATTAATTTCTATCTTTGTTGTGGCCTTAGACCAATGGCTTAAAAATTATATAGTTTCGACGATGCGTGTGGGAGAAGTGAAGAACGTGATCCCTCACGTTTTGTCGTTTTATTATTTAAGAAATGATGGTGCTGCTTGGAACATTTTATCGGGTCAAATGTGGTTATTTTACTTGATTACTATTGCAGCCATCATTGTCGTGATTTATTATCTATTTAATCCCAAATATGCCAATCCTTTATTTGACACCGGTTTAGCCTTAGTGTTAGGTGGAATAGTTGGTAATTTTGTAGACCGTTTGCACTTAAAGTATGTAATTGATATGTTTCAGCTAGATTTTGTTAACTTTAATATTTTTAATATTGCCGATAGTGCAATTACAGTAGGCATTATTTTAGTATTTATCTATATTTTATTTATGGATAATGATAAAAAGTTTGAGGGAAAGTAGGCTATGGCAGAAAACTTTACTTTTAAAATTTCTGATCAAAAAGGGCGCTTGGATAAATTTCTCGCTCAAGAAATTGATGAGTTAAGTCGCACGAGAGTGCAAGAGCTGATTGATGATAAGAATATCTTAGTGAATGATAAGGTAGTTAAGGCTTCGTATAAACTGGAAAGCGGCGATAAAATTAGTGTCACTATTCCACCTAAGAAGCCTTTATCTTTGAGTGCTCAAGATATGAACTTAGACGTCGTTTATGAAGATCAAGATGTGATCGTCGTTAATAAGCCTCAAGGCGTGGTGGTTCACCCTTCAGCAGGGCATCCCGACCATACATTAGTTAACGGTCTTTTGTATCATACGCAAGATTTAGCAAAGAGTCCTGAAGGTTTTAGACCTGGAATCGTGCATCGCATTGATAAAGATACATCAGGCTTATTAATGATTGCCAAAAACGATAAAGCTCGCGAAAGTTTAGAAGACCAATTAGCTCATAAGACTAACAAACGCGAATATTTAGCCATTGTCCATGGTAATTTTGAAGCAAAGATTGGCGTAATTAACGCTCCAATTGGTCGCAACCCTAATAATCGTAAGCAAATGGCAGTAAATCCTAAAGGTAAAAAAGCTATTACGCACTTTGAAGTATTAGAGCAATTTAAAAATTATGCCCTAGTTAAATGCGTTTTAGAAACAGGACGCACACATCAAATCCGTGTCCATATGCGTTATATTGGCCATCCGATTGCTGGTGATCCATTGTATGGACCTAAAAAAACCTTAAAGGGAAATGGTCAGTTTTTGCATGCAGCAACTTTGGGTTTTGAACATCCTGCAACTCACAAGTGGCTAGAGTTTTCAGCTCCTGTGCCAGCAATTTTTCAAGAGCAACTTGATAATCTAAGAAAAGAATCAATGAAGAAGTGAACTTAGCGTGAAAAGATATTTAATTTTAGAAGATGGTAGTGCTTTTAGTGGCCATGGTTTTGGCGCCACTACCATTTCAACGGGAGAACTCGCAATTCAAACTGCCAATTTTGGCTATCAAGAAGCTATTTCTGATCCAGCTAATTTTGGAAAAATCCTTACTTTCACTACACCTATGATTGGCGGCAGTGGTATTAACGCAATTGATTATGAGTCTATCGATCCAAGCGTTAAAGGAATTATTGCCAATGATATTGCTTTTCATATTTCTGAAAGTAGTAGCTTCCAAGATCTGGATGACTTTTTAAAAGAAAAACGTATTCCTGCAATTTATGGCGTAGATACTCGTGCGATCGTCAAAAAGTTGAAAACCAAGCGCGTCATCAAAGCTTCTATCATGGATACCGACGATGATCATGCTTTTGATCAAATTCGCGCGCTAGTTTTACCTAAAAATAAAACCGCCCAAATTTCTACTTCTAATGCTTATGCCGCACCTAATATTGGCAAGACCGTAGCGGTTATTGACTTAGGTTTGAAGCACTCTTTATTGCGCTCTCTTTCTTTAAGAAAAATCAACAGCGTAGTGCTGCCATACAATGCTTCTATTTATGACATTGTAAATATTCGACCAGATGCAATTGTTCTATCTAACGGACCAAGCGATGTTAAAGAAATTCGTAATGCTTTAAAGCCAATGTTTGATTATTTTTACGGCAAATTGCCAATTTTAGGAATCGGCTTAGGCTTTTTAACCATTGCCGACTATTTAGATCTAGAATTATTCGACTTAGTGCCACCTTACAATGGGAGCAACTTCCCAGTGATTGAGCAGTCCACTAATAAAATTTGGCAAACAGCAATGAATATCGATAAACTCGTTTTGCCTGAAAATATTTCTTTGAATTTTTCAAAAGTATATTATGACATTCGTTCTGATTTGATCGCTGGCTTCAGTTTAAAGAAAGAAAAGATTTTAGCCTCGGCATTTAATCCAGAAGGATCTCCGGGAAACTTTGATGCTGTAAGTATTTATGATCAATTTTTACAAATGATGGAGTGAGAAAATGCCACTACATAATGAGATAAATAAGGTTTTGATAATTGGGGCAGGTCCTAGCATTGTAGGTGAAGTTTCCGAAATGGATATTTTAGCCGAGCAAGCCTTGCAGGCTTTATCAGAAGATAACTTGCAGATTGTCTTGATTAATCCCAATCCGGCAACAATTGAAACTGATCCCAGAAAAAATGTGCGTGTTTATTTAGAACCAATGACTTTAACTTTCGTCAAAAGAGTTCTACGCATGGAAAAGCCTGATGCTTTGATTAGTGCATTTGGCGGAAAGCCTGCTCTTAATTTAACCAGACAACTGCAAAAAGACGGCATTTTAGATGATATGCATATTTCTTTGCTCAGCTTAAATAATTTAACTTTGCAGCTGCAAGATAATAAGAAGTTTCATGATTTTTTAGCACAAAATAAATTGCCAGTTGCCAACCAATGGGTGATTAATGACTTAGATAATATCGAAGAAACGCTAAAATATGCCCATTATCCTTTACGTGTAACTAAAAAAGAGCTTTATCGCCCAGATGTACACCAAAGTTTGAAAAATATTAGCGAAGTAAGACAGTATTTTGAAAAACAGCAAGTACAGGATCATTTCAATTTAGATAATTATTTTTTAAATGAAGATTTATCAAATTGGGAAGAGCTGATTTTTGATGTTATTCGTGATAATAATGGTAACTTTTGTTTCTTCAATAGTTTAGGTAGTTTAGAACCGGTTAAAATTAATGCGGCAGATTCTTTGCTGGTTTCACCAATTTTAACCCGCAATAACAATCAGATTCAACAGTTGAGAAATTGCGTGCGCAAGATTGCCGATATTTTGAATATTCATGGTGCAATTGTAGTTCACTTTGCTGTTAAACAAGATGGCGAACAATTTAACTATAAGATCTTATCAGTTAAGCCGCGTTTAACTAAGACCACTTTGCTTGGATATCGTAGCAGTATTTATAGTATCGGCTATATTACGGCGAAGGTCGCAGTCGGCTATAACTTAAATGAAATTATCGATCCGCAATCTGGATTGAATGCTTCAATTGAGCCAATCAAAGATGCTTGCAGCGTTAAATTGCCATATTGGTCATTTATTGAATCAGGCTATAACCACTACAAGCTCAGCAACCATCCAAGCTCAAGCGGTCAAGCATTAGGTATTGGACGCAGTTTTGAGTCAGCTTTTATGAAAGCGATTCAGGCAACGACTAATTTTGCGAATAATTATCACATTTTTGAAGCTGAAGTTGAAAAATCAAAAGAAGAAATCATTGACGATTTGCAAAAGATGGATGAAAGCCATTTGATTGTTTTATTTGCGGCTGTAGCCAAAGGTTTAGACTATAAAACTCTACACAAAATTTTGCATATTCATCCTGTTTTCTTACAAAAGATTAATCATTTAACATTGCTGATGAGAGAATTACGCGAGCAAGATCTTGATGCGCACTTGTTACATAAAGCAAAGATTAATGGCTTTTCTGATAAATTAATCGCTCATATTGCTAAAGTAAGCGAAGATGAAGTTGAAGACTTATTGCTTAAAAACAATATATTTCCATCTTATGTTCAAATTGATGGGACTGCAGGTCTTGAAACGCCAAAAATTGATGCAGTTTATAGTGCTTATGGGGTTGAAAACGAAGTAAAACCTATTGAAACTCCTAAGAAATGTTTACTTTTAGGATTAAAGCCATTTCAGGTTTCTTTAACTGGCGAATTCGACTATATGATTTATCATGTAGCAAAAACTCTAAAAGAGCAGAGCATTAGTCCAATTATTATTTCAAACAATCCAGAAAGCATCTCTAATTCGTACGATGTTTGCGATCGCGTTTATTTTGAGTCAATTACTTTAGAAAATATTTTGGCAGTTGCTCGCAAAGAAAATATTGAATATGTTATGACACAATTTTCTGGTAAGCAAATTAATCAGTACCGCCCAGCACTTTTGAAGCATGGACTTAAGATTTTGGGTCAAGATAATGTTAAAGAAGTCTTAGAGCAAGATCGCACTAAACAAATTCTAAATGCTGGTGTAAATCCTGTTCCTGCTCTTGATACTAAGGATAAACAAGAAGTACTCGATTTTGCTAATGAACATGAATTTCCATTGTTAATCGGCGGTCGCAGCAATAAAAAGAAGTTAAAGTCAGCCGTTGTTTTTGATATGCCGGCTTTGAATAAATATATCTCTGAGAATGATCTTGATGAAATGATGATTTCTAAATTTATCGAAGGTGATAAATATGAGATTACGGTCATCTCTGATGGGGAAAACGTAACAATTCCAGGAATTATTGAACACTTTGAACAAACTGGCTCCCACGCATCAGATTCAATCGCCGTCTTTAGTGCGCAAAACTTATCTTCTAATAAGCAGAGAATTTTGCGTGAAGCAGCAGTCAATATTGCAAGTCAAATGCATTTGCGTGGTCCCATTAACTTGCACGTTCTATTTTCAAATGATCAGCTTTATGTTTTACAGATAAAAACTTATGCTGGACACAATGTTGCATTTTTAAGTAAATCTTTACGTCAAGATATTGCAGCAATAGCAACCAAAGTATTACTAGGTGCAACTTTAGAAGAATTAGGGTGTGCAAACGATGTTTGGCCAACTAATGATTTAATTCATGTAAAAATGCCAGTATTTTCTTACCTCGGTTATCGTAGCGATAATACCTTTGATTCCAAGATGAAAACCTCTGGGTCAGTCATAGGGCAAGCACAAAGACTAGAAGTTGCTTTATATAAAGGATATGAAGCAAGTAATCTGATTATTCCATCGTATGGCACTGTCTTTATTTCTGTTAAAGATTCTGAAAAGAGCAAAGCAATCGATATTGCAGCTCGCTTTCATAAATTAGGTTTCAGTTTACTAGCAACAGAAGGTACGGCCAATATTTTGGCAGAAGAGGGAATTACGACCGGAATTATTGAAAAGATCCAAGAAGGCAGCAATAGTTTACTGGAAAAAATTAGCCAACATAAAATCAATATGGTAATCAATGTGACAAATCTTTCAGATTCCGCCAGCATGGATGCCATTATGATTAAGGACCAGGCTTTGAGTACGCATATTCCGGTATTTTCTAGTTTGCAATCGGCTGAAGATGTGTTGACTGTTTTAGAAATGATGGCCATGACTACTCAGCCACTTTAAACATAAATAAATTTATGTAAAATAAATAGCTCATCTCGTAATTGAGATAAGCTATTTTTTTATTGGATTCGTTTACTTAGAACTTCTTTTTCGTGAGGGGTTACTTCAATTGAATGCTGACCGGTGTAAATTACAAAACCAGGCTTTGCGCCGTTAGGCTTTTTAATTCGTTTAACTTGCACGTAATCAACTGGCACATGAGCTGAATGCTTTGCTTTAGAAAAGTAGGCCGCAATTTCAGCAGCTTGTTTGATATCATCATCTGTTGGATTTTCGTCTTGCAAAATGACGTGTGAACCGGGGATATTCTTAACGTGGAACCAATAATCTTTTTTATTGGCCTTTTTAAGAGTTAACCAATCATTTTGATAATTGTTTTTACCAACCAAGATAACTTTACCATCATCTAATTTGAATTCATTCAAAGTCTTTTCAGTAATCTTCTTTTTACGCTGGTGCACATTTTGCTTTTTTAGATAGCCTTGATTGGTCAATTCATCTCTAATTGCATCGATATCTTGTGGTTCGGCATTATCAATGGCTGTTTGAACAGAATCGAAATAATCTAGGTTTTCTTGAGTAATCTTCAGCTGCTCATTAATATGCTTGATTGAATTTCTTAATTTTTGATAGCGAGTAAAGTATTTTTGTGCGTTGCGAGCAGGTGGTAATGCTGGATCAAGTTTGATCTTCAAAGGTTGATTGTTTTCATAGTAATTAGGCAAAGAAATCGACGTCATGCCAGGTTTTACTTCATGCAAATAAGTATTTAATAATTCACCTTTGATACGGTAGCTTTCAGAATTTTCTGCTTGATCAAGCTGCTTGTTTAGCTTAACTAATTTTTTAGCTAATTTCTTTCTTTCATTAGAAACCACATTTTCAATCTGCTTAGACTTTTGGCGCACCCATTGCTTATTGGCTTGCTCTTTATAAAAATCGTCTAGTGCGGCATTAACATTTTGATTAGAACTAATTAAAGTTAAATCTAGATGGTAAGGCAAATAAATGAAGAAACGATCTTTATGCCTTGGTGTCTGCAAAACATAACCTTTTGGACGATCAAAATGATCAAAGAATGTTTTTAAAGAACTATAGGAAAAATCATCTTCTAAATATCCTAAAAATTCTTTTCGATCATCACCGTCTAACCCATTAAATGATTTAACAAAGTCAGCTGGCTCTGGAATTTCAGATTTTAATTTATTGAATTTTTCTTCACTAAAGTTAAAACCATTTAACCCTGAAAGTAGGGGAGGAAGCTCATAGCTAGCATGAGGCAACAATAAACGCGCCCGGTTTTCATCAGGATTAATTCTCTTAAGCAGATCAATGATCTTGTTGTCAGTTGCATTATAGAGAATTACATTACTATGTTTGCCCATTAATTCTACGGAAAGAACTAATTGAACTTCATCTCCTAATTCATTGCGATTAGAAAAATGGAAGTTAACAATTCTTTCGACACCAATTTGTTCAACTTTATTTAAAATAGAACCTTCCAAGTATTTTCTTAGCACCATTACAAAAGTAGGGGCTACGTCTGGATTGACGATATTTTCATTAGTTATATAGAAACGCGGATTTTGTGCATTTGCCGAAATCAATAATTTTTGATTTTTTCTGTCTTTTCTAAAGTTAAGTACTAAATCATAATCAAAAGGCTGATAAATTTTAGTTAGTTTTGCCTTTAATAATTTAGGAGTTAAATCAGTTAATAAACTATGTATAAATAAGCCATCAAAAGCCATCAAATCACCTCTTAAAAACTATCTTATTAATTATACTATTTTTATTTGTTTTTAGCTAAAACCTAATTATATCAGTACTTGTGAAAGTATTAACTAATACATGTGATAATTTCACAAATAGAGGAAATTAGCTTGTGAAATTAGCTTGTTTGAGATAGAATTACTTAGTAAGCAAAGACAAATCTTATGAATAAGCATAAGAAATAAATTATATATGGCTATAAGGAAATACTTAAAATGACTTTAGACGTTTTAATATTTAATATAATTGGTGACGAAATTAAGCGACTCATTAATCAAAAATGTGGTTTGAACCAATCTCAAACTCGTTTATTATTGTTTTTTGATGCAAATAATAATGAGATATTAACAATGGGCGAGTTAGCAAATAAGCTAGACATTTCTCTATCTACTTTAAGTAGACAAATTAATCAAAAAAGAACTTTAGAATTGGTGAATGTAACGCGCTCAAAAACTGATTCGAGTAAGTTGCTTTCATTAAATAGCGATGGCATTAAAAAAGTTGCAGAATTAAAAAAAGAACTAAATCAAATTAGTTCCGATCTTTTAAAGACTTTAAATAATGAAGAAAAGAGTGTTTTTTCTAGTCAGTTAATGACAATTGCCACTAATTTGAGTAAGAGCAAAATATAGATATTACTTAAAAAAGATGGTTTCTTATGCTATAATCTTTACTTGACTAGTAGATGCAGTACGGGTCGTACTGCAATTTTTATTTAAGGTAGGTTTTTGTTTTGAAAATCGCAATCGTAACTGATAGTACAAGTGATATCACTACTCAAGAAGCAAAAGAAAACAATATTACTGTTGTTCCTATTCCAGTTATTATTGATAATCATGAATACCTTGATAAGGTAGATATTGACGCAAATAAACTATTTGAAACGCAGAGAAATGGTGCATCTTTCCCTAAAACTTCTCAACCAGCTTTAGGTAAAATGCTTGAGCTCTTTGAAAATCTCCATAAAGACGGCTACGATGCAATTATTACCATTACTTTAACTTCCGCAATTTCCGGCTTTTACAACACTTTAGTAGATATTGCACATAATCATCCTGAATTTAATTTACATCCTTTTGATTCCGGTATGACTGTTCGTACGATGGGATTTATGACAATTGCGGCTGCTAGAATGGCTAAAGCTGGTTTTAGCGTTGAAGAAATTTTCAAATCTTTAGAAGAAATGCGTAAATCTATCGGGGTTTTATTTGTGGTAGATGATCTTCAAAACTTGGTTCGTGGTGGCCGTTTAAGTAACGCAAGCGCCTTTATCGGTACGATGCTTCAGATCAAGCCATTGCTTACTTTTGATTCAAAAACTTACGAAATTAAGAGCTTTGATAAGGTTCGTTCATTAAAGCGTGCAATTAAAAAGAGTGAAGATATTGCTTTTAAGCAAATTAACGAATCTCCATATAAAGATAAATTGAGATTTATTATTTATAACTCTAACGATGCGACCCAAGCACAAAAAGTGGCTGATGATTTTAAGCAAGCCTTTCCAAATCAACCAGTTGAAATGGTAGATTTTGATGCCGTAGTTGCTACTCACTTAGGTGAAAAGTCATTAGGCATTACTTGGATCTTGGATCCTGATAAAATGAATATAGACTAAAAAAGAGCCATTTGGCTCTTTTTTATTTTTCCATTTCAAGGTCTTCTTTAACACGTTTTAAAAATAATTGTGCAACATTAGAAAGTTCAATATCCTTGCGCCAAATTACGCGATTGTTGTCATAGACTTTGGGCTTGATAGGACGATAAATTAAATTGCCATCTTCTAAATTAGTCAGATCTTTATAAGTAAATAGACAATAATTACCATATTTCAAAAGATACTGGGCATTATAGTTTAAGTTAAAAGTGAGCACTGTATTTAAAATATTGCTTGATCTCCAAAAATCACGAAAGTCGTCGGAATTGCTGCTTCTTCGAGAAATTATTAAAGGATAATCAGTTAAGTCCTGAGCAGTAATTTCTTTTCTTTTAGCTAGGAGATGATTATGTGAGATAACTACGCCATATTCATTTTTTTCAGGCAAAGCCAAACTTTCATAATTACCGGCTTTTCGTTTGCCCATAGTAATGCAAAGTCTAAATTGCCACTATCAATTTTAGATTCGATTATTGGAGCAGTAGCGCTTAAAAGATGCACGCTAACGTCGGGGTAATCTTTTAGGATAGAATCAATAACTTTCATGATCCGCTTCATGGCAATACTTTCGCCTGCGCCTATATAAAGCTCTCCAGAAATAACATCGTCTTTACTAATATTTAACTTGGTTTTTTCTACCATATTAACAATATCTTGGGAGTGATCTCTTAAATAATAACCTTGTTCAGTCAAAGTAATCTCATGCGGTCCGCGTTTAAATAAAACAACGCCTAATTCTTGTTCAAGATTTTTTAATTGACGAGATAAAGAGGGCTGACTAATATGCAACAAATTTGCGGCTTTTGAAATATTTTTGCTTTCACAAACTGCTAAAAAATATCGTAAGACTCTAATTTCCATTTTTACTCCATTATTATAAATTAAGCACCTTTAGCTACTTTCTTTTTACCTGGCAATAATTTATATTGCATTTGTCGTCTTAAGGCTGCGTAAATCGGTTGTCCGCCAAGTAGGTCTAAGATAAAGTAGGCAATAAAAGTTGCCACGATCATTGGTAAAACTTGTTCAACTGTACCAACCATTTCTGTTAAAAGTGTGATTGCAGTAAAGGGAGCTTTTTCAATTGCTCCAAAATAAGCACACATTGCAGTAACGATAATAATACCATAACAGTTTTTAGGAGCAATATGAAAGTGAATCATAATTATTGCAAAAACAACGCCTAATAAAGATCCCAAAACAAGAATTGGCATGAAGATACCGCCAGGAACAGAAGCTCCATAAGAAATCATCGAAAAGACAAAACGAACTATAAACCATATTAGAGGAACTAAAACTAACGTTAACATCCCTGAATCAATATGTGAAATATAGTTGGTACTAAATAAACTAGAAATTAAATCATGCGAACCACCCAGTAATTTTGCATTCCATAAGCCAATAGGGATGACGAGTAATAATGGAATGATGCTGTGAAAGGCGCTAGGAATGAACTTAATTTTTGCATATAACGGTTTTAAGCTAAGTAAGCAGTATTGGTATACATAAGCTAAAATTCCTAAGACAACGCCCATAATTGCTAAAAACCAATATGAATTTAAAGGTAGCGTCGCTTTAACAGGTAAATATAAACAAGGCGTTGTTCCATAAAAGAGCATGGTCATTAAATCAGATGCCATAGCTGCGGCTAAGGATGTCAGGCAAGTTTTTGGAGTGAAGTCAAAGGTTATTTCTTCAACTAAAAATAAAACTCCAGCAATTGGTGCAGAAAAAGCAGCACTTAAGCCAGCCGCAACTCCACATCCTTGTAGACGCTTTAAATCGTCCCCTTCAATATGAAAGACGTCTTCTCCTAATCCTTGACCGACCATTGCTCCCATTTGAATACAAGGACCTTCACGTCCTAAAAATAGGCCAGGACAAATTGCTAGTAAGCCACCAACAAATTTACGCCATAAAATAGACCACGAGTGCATTTGGTTTTCATTTCTAAAAACCGCTTCAACTTGCGGAACACCAGACCCAACCAAGTTGTTTAATTCTGGCTTGATAATTATTCCGAGTAATAAACAAATGACGATCGTCACAGCAATATAAGCAATAATATACAAGGGATGCTTATTTAAATAAGGATAAAAGACAAACAAAAATTGCATGGTATGGTCAATTATCCAGCGAAAGATTCCAACAATTAGACCAGTAAAGATACCTACAAAGGTTCCTTGAATAAAAATGGAAAAGAATGTAGATGTAAATGGTTTAGCTAAAATTTGCTTTGCTTTTGGGATCATGGTAATGCCTAGCCTTTAAATTAAATACTATTCATCTATAGTGTAACGCAAATTGAAGATAGGGTAGTTTCTGGAGGATTTCTATAGTACAATGATATTTTTTTCATAACATCAAACGAGTATAATGAAAATTATCAAACACATGGGAAGGTAAAATTATTTATGAAATTTTGTCCTAACTGCGGAAAGCAAGTTAAAGAAGATGCAACTTTTTGTCCCAACTGCGGGCATAAGTTTGTTCAAAAAAATCAAAAGCCAATATTACAACCTGAGCCAAAGCCGAGTCAAAAATTCTGCCCAAATTGTGGTAAGACAGTTAAAAGTAATGCTGAATTTTGTCCAAATTGTGGCGAAGCAATGAGTGCTAAAGCAAAACAAGTGCAAGCTAGCCAAAACCAACAGCCTTCAGGAATGCCTACTAGTAATCAAGTAAAGCCAACTCCACAGCCTCAACCATCGACAAATCGTCGTACGACGCAAAAAAAGCAGGTTGATCCTAAAAAGGCTAAGAAGATTGGCTGGGGAATTGGAATTGCTGCCATTATTTTAGCAGCAGGCGGCGCAACGTTCTTTACCATTCAAAATCAACGCAATGCCCATCCTTTTGAAGCAAAGTCTTCAAAATCAGCTAAAGTCAAAAAGTCTAAATCGCACAAAAAATCAACTTCCGATAGCGATGCACTTTCTAAATTAAAAAATAAAGACTTGTCATCAAAACAACAAGCAGCACTCGTCGTTGCATATGCTTCTAAGAGATACAAGAAAAATGAAGATTGGGCTAATGCTTTGTCAAACTTGCAATCTAAAAAAGCTACAATCTATACTCCAGGATCTTATACTTTCGGTAAACATGATGTTGATTCACCTGACAATGGCAATCTCTATGTTGTTTCTCCAAGTGTTGGTTACACAGTAGATGGTCAAGATGTAACTTTTGTTGATACTGATGGTGATGGAACTCCAATTTCATTTAATAAGATAATTTCTAAGCTTGATGGCGAATTTTCTAAGTCTGATATTAATGATATTGCTAGAAATGTTGTATTTAGTTCTAAGATGGCAAGCAATCATTCTAATTCTTCTAATTCTGATTTGCATAAATCAAGCAAAAGCCTATGGAATAGCAACCAAAAAAATGATTTATCTGACTATATGAAATACTTTGGCGAACAAATGCACCAAGATGGCTATAAAGAATATGATGGACATACTCCGATAGAAATTAATAGTGGTGTTAAGTACCCAGATGTATTCAAGGAAAAAACTTTCAAATTGAATGGTCATTCCATCAATATTGGTTGGAATCCTGATGTAACTAAAGGTGATTCTAAGTATGACTACAATGTGGTAGCAATTTTTAATTATGATAAAGGCGCTGCAGAATTTCATATTACTTACTTGTTCTGTTATGACAAAGATGGCAATCCTGTAGTTTTAGTAGATCAAACTACTAATGGGGATGACATTGGAGTAAACAGAACAGAAAACAAATACTTAAATGCAGCCTTTGAAAAAATTGCTAATCATGAGACTCCAGATATGAGCGAAGATTTTGATAAATAAAAAATAACCAGGACGCTGATTATTCAGTATCCTGGTTATTTTTCTCTTCTGAGATTTTTTCTAATGCTGCTCGTTGCTTGCGCTGATCAACGTGGGTATATAAATCCGTAGCAGAAGTTCCTTTTTGTCCTAATTGCTGGGCTACTAGTACTTGATCTTTGGTCACAGCGTATAGTTCTGATGCTAAGGTGTGACGTAGTTTATGTGGGGTCAAGGGATGTCCGAAAGCTGCAGAATATTTATTGACCAATTTCTCGATGGCATTAGTAGTAATTCGTTTGGTTTTTCTATGATAATAAGTTAAAAAATAGGCTTGTTCATTTTTATCTGCATGATAACGATCGCTGCGAATGTCTTGGTATTGTTTAATGTAATCAATTGTCCAGTTAGCAATTGGCACACTATCGCGCTGACCACCTTTACGCCGAACGTCTAGGGTTGCTTCTTTAAGATTGATATTAGACAAATTTACTCCAGCACATTCTGATACTCTAATACCAGTACCTAAAATCAAAGCAATAATTGACATGTCACGTTGTTTATTCATTTTGAAAGAAACTAGAGCTTGTTTATTGCACTTTTTCTCATACTCCTGATCCAAAAAATCCATAAATTGATATTTTAAATCACCTGTGTACATATGCGATTCTAAGACGTGTGCACGGTAGTTTAAAGTTTTAGTATTATTTAACGAATTAATCTTTAACATCACGTTACGGTCAAAATATGGCTGCCCATGATTATTATCTGCTGTGATGGTTAGAAATTTATATAAAGAGCGCAGAGCATTAATTGAACGATTAATTGTAGTGGGGGAGTTAAGGCGACCTTGTTGGTTTTTGTTATGACCAAGATAATCAATATAAAGCATAATATCATTTCGACGTAAGTTTTCTAAAGTAGTCGTTGAAATGCCTCGGTTAGTTTTGGAATCAGATAGTCTTTCTTGTCTAAGCCAATCAAAAAAGCGACGAATTTCAGTCAAATATTGATAGGAGGTGGCAAGAGAGTGGGAGGTACCAAGATTATATTCTTTAATAAAATCCGGCATCTTTGCTAGTTCTTGCTCAATTAATGATAAATATTGTGAAGTTTCCATTATTTAATCTCCAAAAAATAGGTTAAATACAAACATATGTTTTATATAAAAATAATATCATATAATTGGGCATTTTGTAATACGAAACTGCACTTTTTTATATCGCACTCTCCTGCTGTTTTGTTAAGTAGGGAGGTTATTAAATGCTTTTAAAGTTGCAAATCTAAGAATTTATGTGTTTGAAGTATCTGCATAATTGATTTGATTGCTTAAATATGTAATTTTGTTTTTAAATAAACCTGAATAATTTATTTTGTAAGTAGAGCTAATTTATATTTGGACAAAAAATCTTTAAAAATAAAATTCAAGTAAATTGAATTCAGCATCTCACTAAATAAAGATTTCGAATGAAATTTTTATTTAATAAATGTAAAAATTGAAAATTTTAAAATCAATCAGCCAAATCTATAAATATCTCTTGTAAAAGAGGTCTTTATATTTGTTATTAAAATTATAGTTTTAATGATAGCAAGCTGAATAAATACCGATATATCAGCATTTTTATTTTAAATAAGAAATACATCTTACAGGAGTTGATACTAACAAGATGTGCTCCTTTGTATCTGAGTTACTACTACATTACATTTTTAAATCAGCGATTCACTTGCATGTTTTATCAATCAATGAATTTGAATTTCTATTAACTATTTATATTTATTGAGATATTTAAAACACATATTTTAATAAGTAAACAATTAACAATTTTTGGCTATTTAATAAATTGAATACTACAGTTAGTATTTTTGCTTAAATAGATAATTAACGACTAAAAACAACGAACTTGGCCTTAGAATCGTCGTCTCAGCACATGAAATTTGAACGATTAATTTAGATTCTTGATTAAATGATTTAAAGAATATATATTTTCAATCAATTAAATTTTGTTCGTTTAAGAAAGTAAAAAACTATTCATTGAATTATGAAATCAGAAATAGAGTTCTGACCATGATTTAGTTAAAAAATCTACATCAGGATATTAATTAGTTGTAATTATAAAACTACGTAAATATTTTTAGATTACTTGTATAAAATAATAATTTGAAATAAATACATACAAATAAATACAATCGTACTAAACATTGAGTTTTAGAATACGTCAACCATAAACGGCTGCATGCATGTCAATCTTTATTTTTTTGATTCTACTTTACATAATATATATTATACGAAGTTATTAACTATTTTCTCATCCACCTAGCGCTATTATTTGGTTGGTAGTCGCCTTCTTTCAAAAAATAAAAAAGTAAAGAATATAAATATCCTTTACTTTTGAACATTATCTAAGCGTATAAAAATTATTTATTCCTGAATGTAGTCATTATCCATTTGTAACCCAG
Source organism: Lactobacillus hominis DSM 23910 = CRBIP 24.179 (assembly GCF_000296835.1). GTDB lineage: Bacteria > Bacillota > Bacilli > Lactobacillales > Lactobacillaceae > Lactobacillus > Lactobacillus hominis. Next base: position 39,643 of record NZ_CAKE01000034.1, read on the forward strand.
GATCGTTAGATACTACCTTTATGTATTGCATAAGCATTTTTCCTTTAAATATTTATCGTTTTTAAAAATTAACTTTATCACTAAATCAAACTATTTTTTCTCTTATGCAACGAAATCATATAAAAAATGTTTATCAATAAAAGTAATATTCCGCCAAGCCAAATTGTTTTTAATACCCAATATTTTTGGACAAATGCTGAAATTATTGCGCCAACTGCAAACGCAATTACCAACCACATATAATTGACTGCTGCTGTGTGTTGCGACTTATCTGCACCAAAGAAATATGCGCTCCAAGCAACTGCTGATTTCTTTAAATTTCCTGTCGTAAACGCATTATTATATCCCATGCCTTCAATTTTGCTAAAAGATGCATTTTGCATGGCCAAGCCAAATGCGATTACAGGAACAATATAATAATTAGGCACTGAACTTGGAATAAATCCAATTACTGCACAAATTAAAATAATTGGAAATAAGCAAAATATTCGCCAATAATTGCTTTTAATAAATTTATGTAAAGCTCCGACAAGTACTAAACCCGCAGTAAAGGCAATAAATGTTGATGCACGATTGACCATTCCTTGAATATTATGATTTGCTAACGAATTGGCAAAAAACACGATATTACCGGTTTGACCAGCTGATAAGGTATGTCCCCGCTGAATATAAGTATAAGTATCGATAAAACCACTGCTAAAAGTTAATGATAAAGCTAATAATCTTGATTCAGAGGGCTTTTTTTCATCAAGTAATTTTTTAAAATTCAAAGTTTTTCCCTCTTAGTCTTGCTGATCAATTTTAATGGTTTTAATAATTACATCTTTTTTTGGCTTATCATTTGCCTTATCGCGAGGAACCTTAGCAATCTTATCTACGACGTCCATTCCGTCAATTACCATACCAAAGACGCTGTGGCGACCATCTAGCCATGGAGTTCCGCCTTGTTTATAAGCCTTGATAATTTCCTTAGGATATCCTGCAGGTTCCATTTCGCGAATGTAACGTTTTGGCATATTCTTGTTTTGAACAATAAAGAACTGGCTGCCATTAGTATTTGGACCGGAATTGGCCATTGATAAAGCCCCGCGTAAGTTGAATAATTTATCAGAAAATTCATCTTCAAATGGATGATGCCAGATACTTTCGCCACCGGTGCCATCACCTTTTGGATCGCCACCTTGGATCATAAAGTCAGAAATAACTCTATGAAAAGTAGTGTTGTTGTAATAGCCCTTTTGAGCTAATCTGACGAAATTTTCTACTGTCATTGGTGCTAATTTTTCAAATAATTTTATTTTAATATCGCCGAGACTAGTTTCAGCAGTCGCAATTGGTCCGACTTGTTTTTCAGGATTTAATTGAGGAAAATCTTTCATTTTTAACTCCTTATAACATACACTTTTATACATGAAAAAAGTGATCAGTTTGGTAACTAATCACTTTCTAAAATAAATTATTTTAGCTTAATTTTCAAATGCTTTGGTTAATGGTGGAACAACTTGCTTCTTTCTTGATACAACACCTGGCAAAGCAACGCTAGAATCTTCAAGTTTCTTATCAAAAGCTTTTTCAAATACAGCCTTGGTTTCATCAGTTCCGACAACAATAGCTTCTGAATCTGAATCTAAAACATTAGTGATTACGAGCATGAACATGTCATATCCATTTGCTTTGCTTGATTCTTCCATAGCCTTAACAAATGCATCTTTACGCTCCATTGCTTCTGGTAAGTCAACAGTGTTAACTTGGGCAATTCTTACATTATGACCATTTAATTCAAAACTCTTAGCATCTAAGTCAATTAATTCTTCTTCTGATTTAGAAGCAATATTAGTACCTGCTTTAAGCAAAGCTAAACCATATTCGTTGTAATCGACGCCAGCAATTTTAGCTAAAGCTTCAACTGCCTTATGGTCCTTGTCAGTAGTAGTTGGTGATTTCAAAAGTAAGGTATCGGAAATAATTGCTGAAAGCATTAATCCAGCTAAATTCTTAGGAATTTCCATACCTTCTTCTTGGAACATTTCCCACATAATAGTACTGGTGCATCCTACTGGTTCTGCACGGTAGTATAAAGGATCAGCAGTGTTAAAGTTCATGATTCTATGGTGATCTACCACGTGAGTAACTTTAACTTTATCAATGTCAGAAACACTTTGTTGAGGTTCGTTGTGGTCAACAAGCATAACTGCATCAACTTCATTTGCTGCAGTCTTGATTACTCGAGGTGCTTTAAAACCAAACTTATCTAAGGCGTATTGAGTTTCATCATTTGGCTCGCCCAAAGCTACTGCTTCAGTATCGTAACCTCTTTGATTTTGAAAGTATGAATATGCAATAGCAGTGCCAATTGCATCAGTATCTGGATTTTGATGTCCAAAGACAAATTCTTTTGCCATTTATATTGAGCTCCTTTGATTTAAAATATTCTATTTTCTATTTTAAATTAACGAAGAGTACTCGTCTAGTCTAGAACTATAATCTTTTGCTTTTAAAAACTGTTTCCATTCATTCAAGAAATTGCTGAGTCTTGGAATATCAGCCTTGTTTTTACGGTAAAGGAAGCAACTCTGAAATTCAACTGCAGGAATTGCGTTAACAGTATGCAACTTGATATTTTTCTTATTTAATTCATAAAAACTTTTAGTTACAAAGGTATTGCATTTATTTGCTTGCGCAAAGTTAACCATTTGATGCGTTTCAGAAAAACGTGCTGAAATGTTTAATCCTTTTTCAGGTAATTTGCCAGAATAAAATCTAGTAAGTGTCTGAGGTAAATATGATCCCTTAGGATAAGAAACCCATTTTTCATCAACAATATCTTCTAATTTTCTCCTTTGTTTTGGACTTAAAACAATTAAAGAATCATCATAAATTTTTTCTGTCCAATATTGCTTCATGGCTGCCGGATTAGCATTACGATCTGGAACATAAATTATGGCAAAATCTAATTCATTATGATCCATCTTGTTCCATAATTCTTTGCGATCATAGAAAGTAAAGCTTAATTTGATTTCTGGGTATTTTCTATTAAAGGCTACTAAAAATTCCTCTAAAATACTTGAATCAAAAGTATTCAATGCCCCAATAGAAATCTGTCCAATATCAGACTCGCTATATTGCTGAATCGTATCAATGGCACCTTGAACAGTATTTAATAATTTATGAGCAGTTTCTTCCATCTCGATACCGGCATCAGTCAAGTATAATCTCTTACCAACTTGACCAAATAATGGTGAACCGACAGCTTTTTCTAATTTCTTAATTTGTTGCGTTAAAGCAGGTTGAGTAATACCAAGTATTTGAGCTGCTTGCGTATAGCTCATACTATCGATTAACTGAAGAAAATAGTGAAGCGATTTTGCTGACAAAACTGCGTCCGCATTAGACTTCATTTTACATCCTTCCTTTTTTATACATACTTTATTCTAACTATATTTTTCCGAGTTATAATTAGTCATCTATCCAAGTAATATAATAACACCTGTTGTCGTATAATCAAAATCTTTTTATTGATAAAGTAAAAAATAATTGAAAAAAGATAGGAACTTTTATCCTATCTTTTATTTCTTTACTCAAATAAATCACTAACGTCTTCTCTACCTGCCGATAAAGGTTTGCCTAAAGTTAAATCAACCGGTACCCCATCAGTGGTTGGATCTAAGACGAATGAGCCATTAGAATATCTGTCTCCCAATGGAAATTCATTTGTCTTAATAGTAATATGACGTGCACTAGAAGTTGTTAGTAACAATTCATGGTTTTGACCATATTCAACTAATGCTTGGATGCGGTGCGGTTTTGTCTTAAGTTCACGAAGAACTAAGACGCCACGCTTTGCTCGAGTTACTTTATTTACTAGTTTTAATTCAAATTGCTTGAATGCTCCACGTTGTGTGATAAGTCCTACATTGAGTTCATCAGCATATTTTGCATCAACTAAGACATAATTTACAACATAATCGTCGTCTTTTAGATTTACTGATTTTACGCCAGCAGCTTTTGCTCCAGAAACAGGTACTTCAGAAACATCAAATCTAATGGCGTAAGCATGGTTAGTAATCAAAGTTATTTCAAAATTGCTGTCTGCAGGGACTTTATCTACACGAACAACTTTACTGTCTTTACTCTTAAGTTTCATACTGGTAATCGCACGAGATTTGTAAGTCCTAGTTGGTTGCAAGTCCGCTAAAGCTACTTGTTTAATATAGCCATCGTTAGTTGCTAATAAGAAGTTATCATTTTGCTTAAGATCATCTACTTCAAAGACCCGGATAATTTCTTCATCCTGCGCTAAACCAATTTCTTGGGACAAGTGTTGACCTGTTTCTTTCCATTTGGTTTCGATAAGTTCATGAACAGGTCTAAAAATCATATTGCCTTTATTGGTAAAGATATAAAGGTTGCTCAAAGTAGACATTGTCTTTTCAAAAATGACTTTATCGCCATCTGGTAAACCATTATCTTCATCGTTAGTTGATTGGAATGAACGAATGGAAGAACGTTTTAAATAGCCGTCTCGACTTACTAAAACTCTGACATCTTCATCTGCCATTAATGCTTTTTCATTAATTTCGATCTTTTCAGCCTTTGCAGTAATTTGCGTTCTTCTTGGAGAACCAAAATCTTTTTTGACTTGCTTCAACTCTTTAGTGACAACTTTTTCTAAAACAGAATTATCATTTAAAATTTCTTGATAGGTCTTAATTCTAGTTTGTAAGTCTTCTTGTTCAGCTTTTAATTGATTTACGTCAGTATTAGTCAATCTATATAGTTGCAGTGAAACAATAGCTTCAGCTTGGTTAACCGTAAAGCCATACTTTTTAACAAGATTATTTTTAGCATCTTTTTTATCTTTAGATGATCTAATAGTCTTAATTACCTGATCTAAAATGTCTAAAGCATGGATTAGCCCTTCAACAATTTCCAAGCGTCCTTTAGCTTTATTCAGATCAAATTCTGTACGTTTTGTAACAACGTCTTTTTTATGCTCTAAGTACGAACTTAAAATTTGCTTTAAGCCAACTTGTACTGGTGCCATATGGTCAATGGCAACCATATTGAAGTTATAAGAAACTTGCAAGTCAGTATTTTTAAATAGATAGTTTAAAATATTTTCACTATCTGCGCCTTTTTTAAGTTCAATAACAATCGACAATCCGTGACGGTCAGTTTCATCACGAACTTCTGAAATCCCGTCAATTTCTTTATTTAAACGGATTTCATCGATTTTTTTGACCATCATAGCCTTGTTGACGCCAAAAGGAACTTCAGTGACAACGATTTGCTGACGATGTCCTTTAATGTCTTGAATTGCAGTTTTTGATCTAACCTGAATTCGGCCACGACCAGTTTCGTACGCTTCTTTAATACCTTTACTACCTAAAACAATTGCGCCAGTGGGAAAATCCGGCCCTTTTACAAATTGCATTAAATCATCAGTAGAGCTATCAGGATGCTTTAATAAATAAACAGCAGCATCAATTACTTCAGCTAGATTATGCGGTGGGATTTCTGTTGCATAACCTGCCGAAATTCCTGTCGAACCATTGACTAATAAGTTAGGAAAATGGGCAGGTAAAACAGTTGGTTCATATTCCGTATCATCAAAGTTTAGGATCATATGAACCGTATCTTTATCGATATCTTGCAGTAGCAAATTAGAAATTTTGCTCAAACGAGATTCAGTATAACGCATGGCAGCTGGACCATCGCCATCCATTGAGCCGTTATTTCCATGCATTTCGATTAAAGGTTCACGCATTTTCCAGTCTTGAGAAAGGTGAACTAAAGCGCCGTAGATTGAGCTGTCGCCATGTGGGTGGAAGTTACCCATAACGTTACCAACGGCTTTAGCCGCCTTTTTATAAGGCTTATCATACGTATTATTATCTTTATACATGGCATAAAGAATACGTCTTTGTACAGGCTTGAGCCCATCCCTAATATCAGGTAAAGCTCTTTCCTGAATAATATATTTAGAATAACGTCCGAATCTTTCCCCCATCACATCTTCAAGAGGGAGTTCCTTGATTCGTTCTTTTGATTCAACCATCTAAGATTTGTTACCTTCCTTAATTTCTACTAGTTTCCAAAATAGAGCCATCCTCACCCATTCTGAATTTAACATTTTCGTCAATCCATTTTCTTCTCGGGGCTACTTTATCTCCCATTAAAGTGGTAACTCTACGTTCGGCTAATTGAGCGTCGTCGATCTTTACTCTGATCAAAGTCCGCGTCTCAGGGTTCATAGTTGTTTCCCATAATTGATCAGCATTCATTTCACCTAATCCTTTGAAACGCTGTAAGGCAAATCCTTTGCCCATCTCTTTGGAATCAACCGCTAATTCTTCATCAGTCCATGCATATTGGATCTTAGCTTTATTGCCGCTGCCTTTTTGCAATTTATAAAGTGGCGGTAAGGCAATATAAACTTTGCCTGCTTCAACCATTGGGCGCATGTAACGATAAAAGAATGTTAATAACAAGATTTGAATGTGAGCACCATCGGTATCGGCATCTGTCATAATTATAATCTTATCGTAATTAGCATCTTTAATTTGAAAGTCAGATCCAACTCCAGCACCGATTGTATGAATCATTGTATTAATCTCTTCGTTTTTAAAGATATCTTGCAATTTAGCTTTTTGTGTATTTAATACTTTACCACGTAATGGCAAAATAGCTTGAAACTTACGATCTCGCCCTTGCTTAGCAGAACCGCCGGCAGAATCACCTTCGACTAAGAATAATTCATTTTTTTGTGGGTTACGTGATTGAGCTGGTGTCAATTTACCTGAAAGAATTTCTTTCTTTTTACGTTTTTTACCAGTTCTACTTTCATCACGAGCTTTTTTAGCAGCTTCACGTGCATCGCGTGCTTTTTGCGCTTTTTGAACTAAATTTTGGGCAAACTCACCGTTTTCCATTAAGTAGTAAGATAATTGCTCATAAACAATGCTGTCGACCACGCTTCGAGCTTGTGGAGTACCCAGTTTTCCCTTGGTCTGTCCTTCAAATTCCAAAAGCTCTTCAGGAATCTTTACAGATAATACAGCACTCAATCCTTCACGATAATCTGAACCTTCTAAACCTTTATCTTTGTTTTTCAAAAGACCTTGCTTTTTAGCATAATCATTAAAAGCTTTAGTAAAACCGCTTCGTGCTCCGACTTCGTGGCTACCACCATCAGCGGTACGAACGTTATTTACGAAAGAAACAAAGTTTTCAGAATAGCCATCATTATATTGACCCGCAAATTCAACTTCGATTCCGTCTTGCTTGCCAGAGAAATAGAAAATATTTCCCATTGTGTCTTTATCTTCATTTAAATATGAAACAAAGGACTTAATCCCATCTTCATACAAAAATTCGTCATGATGTTCAGGCTGTCTTTCATCAGTTAATGTGAACTTAACACCCTTTAACAAGAAAGCTGATTCGCGAATTCTTTCCTGAATGGTTTCATAATTGTAATTTGTTGTAGAAAAGATAGTGCTATCTGGCTTAAAAGTAATCGTCGTACCAGTCTTATCTTTAGTTTTACCTAGGTGCTTTAAAGTTCCAATGGGATGTCCACCATTATGAAATTCTTCTTCATAAGCTTCGCCACCACGAACAACTCTAACTTTTAAATATTCAGATAAAGCGTTAACTACTGAAGAACCAACACCGTGCAAACCACCAGAAGTTTGATAGTTTTTCTCAGTAAATTTACCTCCGGCATGCAAAACAGTTAAGATAACTTCAATCGTCGGCTTGCCTGAAGCATGCATCCCTGTCGGCATACCTCTACCAAAGTCTTGCACAGTAACTGAATTATCTTTATGAATAGTTACGTTAATCTCTTTACCATATCCTGCCATAGCTTCGTCAACTGAGTTATCGACTATTTCATAGACAAGTTGATTTAGGCCATGTTTGTCAGTTGAACCGATATACATTCCTGGACGTTTACGTACTGCTTCAAGTCCATGCAGGATTTGAATGGATGAATCGTCATAAGAATTAGTATTTTTATTTGTTTTAGCCAAATAAATTCCTCCATTTTTGAAGACAATTAAAATCAGCCCCACATGTAACTGATCTTTTGTTAAAATTAAGGTTAGATCTAAATGGGGTTGAAAAATATGTCTATATTGTTTTATTGTCTAACGTTTATTTTAGCATACTTAATTGGTTCATTTCCTACAGGTATGTTGATGGGAAAATTATTTTTTCATAAAGATATTAGAAAATATGGTTCAGGAAACATTGGAACAACCAATTCATTTCGTGTTTTCGGACCAGTTGCTGGGACGATTGTATTAGTTATCGATGTCTTAAAAGGCGCTTTAGCTACTGACTTGCCTTTGATTTTTCATTTACCAGGACCTAAGTATTTACTTTTAGTAGCTGGAATTTGTGCTATTTTAGGCCATACTTTTTCCATATTTCTTAAATTTAAAGGCGGAAAAGCCGTCGCAACTAGTGCTGGCGTCTTTCTAGGCTATAATCTTAAGTTCTTTGGAATATGTGCCATCGTCTTTTTACCAATTTTATTTATTACGTCTTATGTAAGCTTATCCAGCTTAATATCGATTGTAATAATTTTTATTGTTTCTTTTTCATTTCACGATATCTTTTTAACAATAATTTCAGGCATAATGATGCTTCTTTTATTTATTCGCCACAAGGATAATATCAAAAGGCTGATGCATCATAAAGAAAATATCATTCCTTTTGGTTTGTGGTACTGGTATAAAAAAGCTCACCACCAATTGAAAAAGTAGCTAATCAAGAAGTCGGTAACTTTTGCGTTACTGACTTTTTCTGTTAATATTATATATCATACAAACATTTGTTTGCAATGGAGAATAATTTTATAAAGGCAGCAAGTTATGAAAAACAAAGCCCAAAATGCTTATTTTATCTGGATTCTAGTAGAATTACCCAATGGACAAAGACAGTGGTATTGTATCAGTAAAATTCTACGTCATGCTCTTTATTGGGAGCGTGATAAAAATAAAAATAAATATTGGAAAAATAGTTTAATCGGTAGCTATATCAATGTGGCAACATCTGTTTATGTTCATAATCAAGCGCGCTTAACTGTGGCCAAAGTTTTAAAGATTAGAATTTATCCTAAACGTCCGCAAGATTGGCATTGGACTAGAAATCAATTTATCTCTGAGGACTCATTAAAGCATTTTAATACTGCTTATAATTTTATGAAGCATAATTATAGCTGGTATAACAAAATCGCTATCTGGTTTGCTTTAAGGCATTGGAAAAACGAATTAACGCAAAAGAAAATTAGCAATGCTAAGAAGAAAGTAAGAAAAATTCGTGGTAAATACGTTTATAAAAGTAAAAGAGCTCAATAGAGCTCTTTTTTAATATATTTAGTTATCCATTACTGATTTCTTAATTGCTTTAAACTTTCACCAAAAATGTCCTCAATAACAGCAGGATCTCTACGGTCAAAGAATTGACTTTCGCCTTTATCTAAGCCCTTAATTTTGATCATTTCATCTTCAGTTAATTCGAAGTCAAAAATATCCAAGTACTCTTTTTGCTCTTTTTCATGAGCAGATTGTGGTGTAACAATAATATTTCTTTGAGTTAACCAGCGTAAAATTACTTGACTTACTGTCTTGTGGTACTTTTCAGCAATATGCTTTAATTCTTTATTTTCTAATAAATTGTCCTTATCTTGAGCAAATGGGGCTTGGGCAGCTACTGCTACGTCCCTACCCTTGAAGAAAGCGACATCATTAGTTTGCTGGAACCATGGGTTAATTTCAATTTCATTAATTGCTGGTTTATCTTCATGGGCTAATTCCAAGTTCACGTATTGATCAGGATAAAAGTTAGCTAACCCAATCGATCTAATTTTACCTTGGCGTTTTTCATAAGATAAAGCATTCCAAGCGCCAAAAATATCACCATAAGGATGAGCTAAAACAACCAAATCAATGTAATCAGTATCCAGCTCTTTTAAAGTAAACTCAATGGCTTTATTTGCTTTTTCAAAGGTCATCTTTGAAACGTTAACTTTAGTAATAATAAACATTTGCTTACGGTCAACGCCAGTTTCCTTAATAGCTTCGCCTAAAGCAATTTGATTATCATCATTTGCACCTGCATCAATCATCCGATAACCGTTTTTAATAGCCATCTCTGCAGTTTGTCTTGCCTTTTCACGATCGCTGATTTGAGAAATATCTAGACCAACTACTGGTAGTTGATTTCCATCATTTAACTTTATTTCTGGAATTTCTGTCATTTTTAATTCCTCCTTCAATGCTTTACACCTGTATTTTAGGTTTTATTGAAGCAGAAATAAAATAATACGAACTCCAAGATCGCCTAATACCAATTATTTAAACTGCTGCTTTAAAATTTGGGCAAATGAATCAGTATTACTATTTCTAGCTTTACTCAATAAAAGATACTTTTCTTTTAGTTGCTTGCCTTGATTAAATAAAAAAAGCTTTTGTAAATCATCATTTTTGATTAATGGCGCTGTATATTCATTCATCAAAAAGAAACCTGATCCTGCTTGCGTCATCAAAATTGTCTCATTTAATGAATCATCGGCAATTAGTTGATTAGGAATTTTTAAGACATCACGATAATAATAGTATTCTGCTTTTTCTTCTTGAATAGAGCATGTAATAATGCAGCTATTAGCTCTTAAGTCAGCTAACTCGACAATTTGGGCATGTTTATCAAAGGTGCCTTTTTGAATTATCGCTATTACGCTTGCATCTGCAATTTGATAAGTATTTAAAGTATTTAAATTATCTTGTCGGTCATTGACTAACGCTAAATCTATTTTTCCATCCTGCAGTTGATCAATAATATCTGAATACGATAATGCCTTAGTTTCAAGATTTTGATCAGTGGATTTTTGCCTATAAATTGCTGCTGCTCTAGATAATTCTTTATTTCCTAAATTGTTTAAATATCCAATAATCATCTCAAAAAGTTCTTTCTATAAGCAAAAAAGACTGGCATCCAGTCTTTTTGATTTATTCTTTTTCATCATGAAAGGCAATTGAAAAGCCATTTTCCCAGGTATTATTTGGAGCTAATTTATTCATACCTTTTTTATCTTCCAAATTACCACTTGCATCTACTGTATCGGCAATTCCCCACCATGGTTCAATACAAATGTAATCAGCAGTTTGAGGATATTGTGACCATAATCCGACAAATGGAGCATTATCCATTTTAACATTAATGTGATAATTAGATTTTTCAGTTCGAATAGAGACTTTATTACGTCCCTTTAATTGAAAGACCCAAGCATCATCTTTAAATAGCAAATCGCTAATTTCAAATAGTGAGTCTGTAGCAACTAATGATCTATTTGCCCAATCAATAAGTGGTGCTTTTAAGGGAATTCGAATATGATCAACGGATGGCTCAAATTTGAAGTAGTAATCCGACTTAGTTAAACCATGATCAGTTGGTAAATTAAAACCAGGGTGTCCACCAATACCAAAGATCATTTCTTCATCACCAGTATTGGTTACATCAAATCTTTCTTCTAAGAGATTATTTAATAAAGTATAGGTAACTCTTAATTCAAAGTCGAAAGGATATGACTTTTTGGTTTCTTCGTTTGAGATCAATAAAAAAGTAATATGATTATCGTCTTTTTCTTCTACTGAAAAGTCCATATTACGGGCAAAGCCGTGTTGACCCATATGGTAAGTTTGGCCTTTATAACGATATTGATCATCTTTTAAACGACCAACAATTGGAAACAATACAGGAGCATGACGACCCCAAATCTTAGGATCAGCCTGCCACATGTACTCACGATTGCTATTGTTATCTTTAACGCTTTGAATTTCCGCACCATGGTCGGAAATAGTTGCAGTTAAAAAACTATTCTTAATTTGATAATCCATGATAAAAACTTCTTTTTATATAAATTTATAGAATGAACTTAGTTAAGTCCTTATTGGTAATTATATCACTCAACTTTTGATCAACATACTTTTGCGTGATAGTAATTTCGCCCATGTTCATTTCTGGGCCTTCATATAAAACATCTTCCAAAAGTTTTTCTAAAATAGTTGCTAAGCGTCTTGCACCAATATTATCTGTTCCTTGGTTAACATCATAGGCAATTTCTGCAATACGATCGATAGCTTCTTGAGTAAAGATTAACTTAATACCGTCTGCTTTCAAAAGAGCAATGTATTGCTTTAAGAGCGAATTGGCTGGATCTTTCAAAATTTTGACAAAGTCTTCTTGAGTAAGCGCGTTTAATTCAACACGGATTGGAAAACGTCCTTGAAGTTCAGGAATCAAATCGCTAGGTTTACTTTCAGCAAAAGCACCAGCAGCGATGAATAAAATGTGATCAGTCGAAACTGGACCATATTTTGTAGAAACAGTTGATCCTTCGACAATTGGCAAAATATCTCTTTGAACGCCTTCGCGAGAAACTTCGCCAGAAGTACGTTTGTTGCCAGCAGTAATTTTATCGATTTCGTCAATAAATATAATTCCGTTTTGCTGAGTTCTTTCAATTGCACGTTGGTATAAAGAATCATAATTTACTAACTTTTTGGATTCTTCTTGAATTAAGACTTCACGTGCATCAGATACAGGAAGTGTGCGTTTAATTTTTTTCTTCGGAATCAAATCGCCCATAAGGCTAGACATATCCATGCCCATTTGTCCCATCATATCGCCCATAGGGTTAACTTTAGGAGCTTGTTCAACTTCAATTGTTACTTCACGATTTTCAAGCAGGCCCTTATCTAATTGTTCAGCTACGCTTAAGCGTTGATTGCGAATGTCATCTGTAACTTCTTCATTATCTTGATTTTGATCCATATTAAAGTTACCTGAGAGTATTTGCATCATTTGTTGCATAGAATTTTCGCGATTATCACGTTTAATGCCAGGAACTAATAATTTGACTAAACGATTATTAGCATTTTTAGTAGCTGTAATTTTTACTCGATCAAATTGCTCTTTTTCTTCCATACGGACTGCTTCTTCAACTAAGTCACGCACCATAGATTCAACGTCGCGTCCAACATAACCTACTTCAGTAAACTTAGTAGCTTCTACTTTAACAAAGGGAGCATCGACGATTTTAGCTAAACGACGAGCAATTTCAGTTTTACCCACACCGGTAGGACCGGCCATCAAGATGTTTTTAGGAGTAATATCTTGTTGAACTTGTTTTGGCAATTGCAAGCGACGGTAACGATTATAAAGCGCAATTGCGACGGATTTTTTAGCTTCATCTTGTCCAATAATGTATTTATTTAAAAGTTCAACGATTTGTTTAGGAGTTTTTTCTTCAGACATATAATTCACCTAGATTTCATCACTCGTAATATGGTCATCAGTAAAAATATCAATTCCAGAAGCAATTTTAACTGCTTCAGTAGCAATCTCGCCTGCATCCATGCCTTGACTATGACGCGTCATGGCTAGTGCTGCAGCTTGAGCAAAGTTTCCGCCCGAACCAATAGCTACTACATCTTCGTCAGGCTCTAATACTTCACCATTACCAGAAATCAATAAAAGATCTTTATCGTTAAATGCGATAACCATGGCTTGTAATTTTGCTAAAGCAGGGTCTTTTCGCCAGCTTTGAGCCATTTCTACAGCTGCTCTTCTAAGATCACCAGAATAAGCTTCTAGTTTTCCTTCAAGCATTTCTTGTAAACTAACTGCGTCAGCTACTCCGCCAGCAAATCCAATTACAACTTTATTGTGGTAAATGCGACGAATCTTTTTAGCAGTAGCTTTAGCAATTACTTTTTCGCCTAAAGTAACTTGTCCATCACCTGCGATAGCAGTTTTTCCATTATATCTAACTGAACAAATAGTAGTCATATTATTTGGCCTCGTTTTCTTTATTATTTCTAGGAAAGAATTTTTGATAATCCGTTTGTAAGTGTTTCATCGTAACATGAGTATAAATTTGAGTTGTCGATAATGATTCATGTCCTAATAATTCTTGGACACTTCTTAAATCAGCGCCATTATTAAGCATTTGAGTTGCAAATGTATGTCTTAACATGTGGGGATGCACTTTTCCCGGAATCCCAGCTTTATTAAAGACCTTTTGCATTACATATTCAATTCCGCGACTTGTTAATTTCTTCCCTTGATCATTTAAAAATACGTAATTATTATCTGAATTTGTCTTTAATAGATCTTTCCTACTTTGATCAAGATAAGCTTTCAAAGCTTTATCTGTAGAATCGCTGAAGGGAACATAACGATCTTTATTTCCTTTTCCGTGAACCAGAATGAGCTTTAAATCAAAATCTATTTGATCCAAAATTAAATTACTGATTTCACTTAACCGCATTCCTGTCGCATAAAAAAGTTCAAATAAAGCCAAATTTCTCTTTGAAAGATCGTCTGAATTTTGACGTAATTGATCAAGAACCTGCTTAACTTGTTTTTCATAGAAAAATTGTGGCAAGCGCTTTTGTCCTAATCTTAGACTTACAGTTTGCATTGGATCCTGCGTAATCAATTTTCTTTTTATCAAAAAATTATAAAAAGATCGCAAACTCGACATCTTACGAGATTGAGTAGTTCGTGCAAGCGATTGACTAGCTAAATTTTGTAAGAAAATCTCAGCATCTCTTGTTTGGACTTTATCCCAACCAGAAAAACCACCATTTTCTTGTAAAAAAGCTTCGAATTCAGCTAAGTCTTTTAAATAAGCAGTAACTGTATTTTTACTATAGCCTCGTTCGTTTTTTAAATAATCATCGAATAAATTAATAAAATCGTCTTGATTACTAGACATTTGTCTTAAGCTTCCAATTCACTTTTAAACTCATTTAAATCAGCTAATGCTTTTTTAGAAATTTCTAAGTGTCTTTCCTGCTTATTGCGTACTTTGTGGTCTAATTTTGGCAAAAGTGCGTATGAAGCATTCATTGGTTGAAAATGTTTAGCTGAAGTTGTCGTAATATAGTTTGCCATTGAACCTAATGCAGTTGATTTAGGGAAAGCAATCGTATCTTCATCCTTGGCTAATCTAGCTGCATTGATCCCTGCAACTAATCCTGAACCTGCACTTTCTACATATCCTTCAACACCAGTTATTTGACCTGCAAAAAATAAACCAGGTTGTTTACGTGCTTCATAAGAAGCATTTAAGACTTCCGGACTAGCAATATAAGTGTTGCGGTGCATCTTACCGTAACGAACAAATTTAGCACCTTCAAGTCCCGGAATCATTGAAAAGACACGTTTTTGTTCACCGTATTTTAAGTGAGTTTGAAAACCTACGATATTGTACATTGAAGCTGAAGCATTATCTTGGCGAAGCTGCACCACAGCATAAGGAGTTTTACCAGTTTTAGGATCTTCTAAACCAACTGGTTTTAAAGGACCAAAGAGCATTGTTTTTTCGCCACGCTTAGCCATAACTTCAATCGGCATGCAGCCTTCAAAGACATTTTTATCTTCAAAACCATGTAATTGTGCAGTTTCAGCGTTAACTAATTCTTTTTGGAAGTTATAAAATTCCTCTTTAGTCATTGGGCAATTTAGATATGCGGCTTCGCCCCTATCATAACGTGATTTTTTATAAACAATATTCATATCAATTGAATTCGCATCAACAATCGGGGCAGCTGCATCAAAGAAATGAAGTGAATCAGTGCCGCAAAAATCTTGAATTTGAGCTGCTAAATCGTCAGAAGTTAGTGGACCAGTTGCAATAATAGTAATGCCATCTTTAGGAATCTGAGTAATCTCTTCTTCATGAATTGTGATATTAGGCATTTGTTTAAGCGTCTGCGTCACTTTTTGACTAAACTTATCGCGATCGACAGCCAATGCTCCACCAGCTGGAACAGCAGTTTCATCAGCTGTCTTCATGATCAAAGAATCCAGCTGACGCATTTCTTCTTTTAACAAGCCTACTGCATTTGATAATTGATTAGAGCGCATTGAATTAGTACATACCAACTCAGCAAAATTGGCTGTTTCGTGAGCAGGAGTTAATTTTTGCGGACGCATTTCATATAGATCAACGTCGACGCCTTGTTTAGCTACCTGCCAAGCTGCTTCGCTTCCAGCTAATCCGGCACCTATAATAGTTACTTTTTTAGGCATATAAGTTTCCTTCCATTTTTTTTTATTTATATAAAAATAATATCATCAAATCGCTTTCAATTTGATGATATTATTGGATTTTTAAATTTCTTAATTAATTTTCTTCAGGTTCTTCACGATAATCGCCATTTGGACATAAGATTACCAAGCCTTTCTTAGTCTTCTTTTGAACTAAATAGTGACCATCGTTTGGACAATTACGACCAATTGGTTGATCCCATGAAACAAAATCACATTCAGGATAACGAGAACAGCCATAGAATTTACGGTTACGCTTTGATTTCTTTTCGATAACTTCGCCTTTGCCACACTTAGGACAAGTTACACCGACTTTCTTAACAATTGGCTTGGTATTGCGACAATCAGGAAAACGTGAGCAAGCATAGAATTTTCCATAACGGCCCATCTTAATAACCATTGGTGCGCCACAAATATCACAATTAAAACCAGCTGGTTCATCTTTAATTTGAACCTTTTCAATTTGGCTATCTGCTTTCTCTAATTCCTTAGAAAATGGCTTGAAGTATTCATCAACTACCTTAACCCAGTTCTTCTTACCTACTTCAACATTATCTAAATCGTCTTCTAGTTGAGCAGTAAAGTCAACGTTAACAATATCTGGGAAAAATTCTTCAATTAAGCTGTCTACAATTTCTCCTAATTCAGTTGGTACAATCGAACGACCTTCAAGTTTTACATAGTATCGTCTTTGAATAGTATCAATTGTCGGAGCATAAGTTGAAGGACGACCTACACCATTTTCTTCCAAAGCATGAACTAAGCTAGCTTCAGTATATCTAGCTGGTGGTTGAGTAAAGTGTTGACGATCATCAGTTTTACTTAATCTGACTTCATCGCCTTCATTTAAATCAGGCAATTCTTTATTTTTTTCTTTTTCATTGTCATAAACTTTAGTAAAACCAGCAAACTTCATTTTTGAACCTGTTGTTCTGAATGTTACGCCATTTTGAACAATATCTGCGCGAACAGTATCAAAAACGGCTGGGGTCATTTGACTAGCAATAAAACGAGCCCAGATAAGCGAATAAAGCTTATATTCTTCTGGAGTTAGATATTGCTTAATTGATTCTGGAGTTCTAAAGGCTGAAGTTGGACGAATTGCTTCGTGGGCATCTTGAGCATCGGCATCATTTTTAAAATGTTGCGGCTTAACAGCAGCGTAATTTCCACCATATTCTTCGTGGATGAATTTTGATGCTTCATGCTTAGCAACATTTGCAATTCTCTTTGAATCAGTACGCATGTAGGTAATTAAACCAACTGAACCTTTACCCAAATTTACCCCTTCGTATAGAGATTGCGCAATACGCATAGTTCGTCTAGTACGATAGCCTAAGCGTTTATTTGCTTCTTGTTGCATTGTTGAAGTAGTAAATGGTGCAGCTGGTTGTCTACGACGATCTTTTTTAACTACTTTTTCAACAGTAAAAGTTTTCTTTTTATCAATTTTTGCTAAAACTTCTTTAACTGCATCATTATTTGGCAATTCAGTCTTCTTGCCATTTAAGCCATAAAATGAACTTGTGAACTTCTTACGATTCTTCGTAAAATCAGCATCAATAGTCCAATATTCTTGTGGCTTAAAGTTTTTAATTTCTTTTTCGCGGTCAATAACTAACTTCAAAGCCACTGATTGAACACGACCAGCAGACAATCCTTTTTTAACTTTAGCCCAAAGAATTGGCGATAAAGAATAACCAACTAATCTATCTAGAACACGACGAGCTTGTTGAGCATCTACAATGTCCATATCAATAGTTCTTGGATTCTTGAATGCATTTTTAACTGCATCTTTTGTGATTTCGTTAAAAGCAACGCGGTTGTTTTCTTTAGGATCTAAATTTAAGGCATGGGCTACATGCCAAGCAATGGCTTCTCCCTCACGATCCGGGTCGGATGCAAGGTAAACATACTTAGCTTTTTTAGCTTCGCTTTTAAGTTCTTTGATCGTGGCTCCTTTACCACGAATAGAAATATATTTAGGTTCATAATTATGCTCTACATCGACACCCATTTGTGATTTTGGCAAGTCACGGATATGTCCTTTTGAAGCAATAACATGATAGTTTCGACCTAGATATTTTTCAATTGTCTTAGCTTTATGTGGAGACTCCACAATTACTAAATTTTTCTTTTTCTTAGTAGCAGGCATCAAACTGCCCCTTCCTTGTACATTTTTATTACAAGTCTAAATTACCAGAAAACGATTTCTTGTCAACTAAAGCAAATTTTCAAATTCACTATTTACAATCGGCATCGCACCCGCTGCAATCAAATAATTCGGTCCCTCTGACAAAGGACTGGTTAGAGGACCTGGTACTGCAAAAATATTTCTATTTGCTTCTAAAGCTAAATTTGCAGTAATCAATGAACCCGATTTTTTCTTAGCTTCCGTAACAATTACATTTTCGCTCAATCCCGCAAGAATGCGGTTGCGCTCTGGGAACCTGAATAGAGGTAATTTAGATCTGCAAAATTACTGTTATATCAATATTTGTAGCAATTCAACCATAAAGCATGTGTGCCAAATGTGTGCCACATTTTCAATTTATAAATCACTTTTAAAGCTTTATATAGCTTTTTATAGTTTATACAACTAGTTTGAAAGATATGCAAGATTGAAATTTTTAAGCAAGGTGTTTGTCACTATTCTTTTTATTATGCTACAATTGTTCATGGATTTTGTGAGAGGTAATCAATTGGAATGGTGATTATCTCTTTTTCACTTGCTGATATGATATAATGAACTTGTTCTTATTTTGTTTTTTATTAGAACATCTTGTATTCAATAGAGATAGCCACTGCAATGACTGTCTCTTTTTTTGTACAAAAAAGCCTTGGAGTGATCCAAGACTTAAGATAGGTGTTAATTTTTACCATAACGCTAAACTAGTATTTAATTTATCGTTGTGAGATAGACCCCAGGAGCATGAGATTCTCGGCAATTGCCTTACTCCCCATTGGGAACTCAGCTTTATCCTTCATAAGTCATCTTACACACAATTATATCACAAAGATTAGATCACAAAAAAAGACCCATCCCAGAGAAATTAATCTCCAGAGTGGGTCTTTTAACATACTCTATAAAACAATGGTCGCCTTATCGCCATCTACAAATTTACCTGATTGTTCGTTGCCAATTAGCAAGTACTTGCCTGATCTACCTAGTACGTGCCAAGTAGATCCTTTTTCAAGGTGCTTGATACCAGCGTCAGGTTTAGCATTGTTTTGCGTCCATGCATTATCTGCAGTTATTTGAGCAATGCCCTTGCCATATGGATTAACAGCCAACGGATTAATCTTAGTCAATCCATCAGCTTGAGAGAACCATTGATTAGTACCAGCGCATACCGCACCGTCTTTAGCGCGGTTAATCTTAAATGTAGCACCATTAGGACGATGTCCTACTACTTTTTTAAGGGATGCATCTTCATATAAATCTGCACCATTAGGACGATTAATTTTAAACTGTCCTAGTTCATTATACTTAACTTGTGGATGCCAATTCAATTCGTCATCTACCTCCTCGTTCTTAACTTTAGAAAAGTCCATTAAAGCAATATTCCCATCTACACCTTGGTTGCACCAATTATTAGTAAACTGCCAAATGGCTACTCCGTCCATTGATGGAAAACAGCTGAAATCAGGTTGCGATACAGCTATGCCATTGCCTAATGGATAAGCTGCTACCCACAGCGAATCAGGAAACTCTTTTAAGATTAAAGACGTATTTACCCGATTTTTCAGATTATAAGCTCCTGAGTAAAGCATTGGCTTATATCCAGCCTTTTGGATCATACGCATAGATACTAAAATAGCTTGCGTATTAGCGGAAACAGGTCCATTCACTTCATTGCCGTCTCCTACTTCCCAGTCGGTAGCTAGAATAGATCCAGCCGGCAATCCTAAAGCCTTAGCTTGATAAATAGCAAGTTCAGCATTAAGTTGCGCTAAATAGCTGTTGTCAGAAAATACGGCAAAGAAATATCCATGTGGCGTTTGTCCGCTGGCTATAGCGCTAGCAATCTGTTGTTTAGCACTAGGATTGCGATAAGTGGTGCCTTCGGTCAATTTAACTATGACAAACTTAGAACCGAATCTGGCGTAATTATTTACGTTTGGTGGATTGTTGCTTGATACGTCCGCTCCGAATTGTCTTGCCATTTTTACGCTCCTTTCTAAAAGAATCAAAAATATATTGATTATAAGTGTAGGTCATCTAAGACGTCCTCACTCTCGGACTTAGAAATTGGCGAAGGTGTAGAAGTGGATGGCTTAACTTCTTGTTCTTTAGGTTCTGGTTTTTGAGCCATAACAGGATCAGTAACTTTAGGAACTTCAATTTTTTCTACTGGCTTATCAGCATTTACAGTTGAATCCTTGACTACTTCATCATAAGCGTGTTGCACAAAGTTTCTTACAGTTGCTTCATCAATGGTCAATTGAGGATACAAAACTTGGATCTGCTTATAAACTTCAGCCGTGGCGTCATTGAGTTTTTTAGAACCATCTTTATCATCAAGAGATGCCTGATAGTTAGATGCTCTTAAAGCTAGCGTTCCAACAAAATCAAAAACGTCAGCCATTTTAGGATGTTTGATTCTTAGCTTTTCGATCTTTGTTTTTGAATGTAAATAAAAAGCCCCCGTAGCTGTCATTAAGACAATAACGAAAGCCCAAATAGTATTAATCGTTAAGTCCATTTTGTTCATGGCTTACACCATCTTTCTTGACATCACCATGTTGCAAATAGCTTGCGATTTCAACAACATCATTTTTAATGTCTTCTGGTACTTGGTCAATTTCGATTTTGTGATCTTGGAATAAAACCACGTAATCCATGACGCGTGTGTTAATGTTTTTCATTTTTCAACAGTTCCTTTCGTAAAACTTCATTCTCTTCTTGAAGATGCTTAACCTGATTCTTGTAATCATCACGTTCACTCTTAAGTTCTTGGATAATATCTTGGAAAGTATCTCGCTTGTTTTTGTAGTATGCGTTATAAGCTGTTATCAGTACGCCAAGCAAAGTACTTGCTGCACCAATAATTAAATCTAAATGCAAGCGAAACACCTCCTACCGGTCGTGAGCTACATGCAAAATCAATAAAAATAGGACTATATCGCCGATGACGGTATGTCCCATTCTGAATTCTGATGTAAACAAGATATGTCCTAACTGTAAACCAGCTAGTCCTAATACAATTCCTCCACAAATTACTAGCAATGTTCG
>NZ_CAKE01000033.1 GCF_000296835.1 Lactobacillus hominis DSM 23910 = CRBIP 24.179
TTTAAGCTTGGATCAGGAGCTTCAACCACAATTGGGTAATGGTTCTCCGTGTATTCGTGTAAAGTGGTGATTGTGTCAAAAGGGACGTCATCCGTAGACATCCAGTAGTAGTATTCTTGTGCCATAATTATTTTTCCTTCCATAAATAAAAAAGCCCTCGCTGGGGCTTTATCTAACTATATATGTGGTAGATTTCACATCTTTAGCTTTAACGTAATAAGCATTAGGTTCAGAACCTAAAACATAATATTTTGTATTATCTCGCCAAACAACACGATTAATTGAAAAGCCGGAAATATCTTCATCAAATGGCTCACTAAGATGTGTTTGTGTTCCATCTGACATTAACTGATAAACATCAACAAAATAGTGTTGCTCCCCAATTCTCCAACAATTAGGATCAGGAACATATCTATATTTTCCAATTAAAATTTCTTCAATCATATAACCACCCCACTTTCAAGGTGGCTAAACAGCCGTATATAGAGGGCTTTAGCTACCCCCCCATTATAAATAAAGGTGGCGTCTTTCAATAAAGGCTTAATATCATCATACTTATACCAATAATTATAATTGTATCGTATCATCATATGTATAAATTTTTCTCCATTTGGAGCAGTAATTACCCCCATTATTAAATACAACATGCTTGTTGAAATAGCCCCATTGTTGTATTCGTCTGGAGTCAAACTTGAAAATACTATTCTATCAGTATTTGTATTTGCATCTGGATAAAAATTCATATAATAGCGTGCAATTGATGGATTATTACTATTAAATTGAACAATTTTACCAGCTAGTTTAGGAACAAACACACCTTCAACAGTCATAATTTCAGAGATAGCCATTTATGCCACCTCCAAGCCATGAAAACGTTGATATATCAGTCTATAGAGGGACCTAATTACCCCCCCGAAATTAGCTGGACGTCACTAGCTTTAACAACGTAGTGCGTAACGCCTTCGCCATACATACCACCCCCACCGCAATAAAAGCAATAAAACTTCTGACCAGCATAGCTTCCTTTATTTGGAATAATCGTCGCCATAGGTCTGTCTGAGTATCTTGTGATACTACTTAGTGGTAGTCTATAGGCACTCCCAATAGATGTATCATAGTTCACATTGACCTCAATGTTGTTTTCACTACCTGAAACTCGATAAGTATCTACAAGGTCGTCTTTATTAGAAACGTGCATAGCACTAATATCTTTAATGAATTTTCCGGCACTTGTAATGATTTCGCTAATAACCATTTAACACACCGCCCCTCTTAAAGAAAAACGATGCAATAGCTTGATAAAGGCGGATTTTACCCCCCCATGAAAGTTAAATCACTATATTTCACAATGACCTGAGCTAGCGCGTAACTATCTTCTCCAAAAGGTTCATAACTATATCCTGATTCTCCGCCTTGAGTTAAGCTATAAAAAATATTTCTCGCACCGCTTTGAATAACAGCATATAAAACATCTTTCAAAATAAAAACTGATTGAAAAGTAAAACCAGAGTCATAACCGTCTGAATATCCAAATAAATTTTTATTATTTAAATCGTAATAAGGAATTCCTTTATTAATTTTTACTCTAGTTCCGGCTGGCAACATTTTTACATACTTACCTTCACTTGTCATGATTTCTTTAATCATTGTTATCTATCCTTTCACCATAATAATCGCATTCGGGTGGCTGGCTAAATACGTGTTGCCCTCAGCTTCACTATTAACAACGTGAATGTCTGGCATTTTAGCGTTTAGTTCATTTATTCGATTGTTAACGTTTGTGATATCACTCTTCCAGGCAATGTCTTCATGCCATACTGGGGCATTACCGTTACCACCAATAATTCGTGCGGTGTGGTTACTGTAACTAACATTTAAAACGCCTTTAGTATCACCACCACCAAAAGCAATTCCAGCTGAGTTGCCACCTAACGTGTTTCCACCACCCGTATCATCACGGATAGAAACTAGAATTTGATTTGAATTAGGAACACCTAAAATATCTTGCCAGTTATTGTTAGTGGTTATTCGTCTAAAAAGAGGTGCTGCAACGTTAGTTTTAGCTTGAAGTGCATCTGTGGCGTTTTTATTGTTGGATGCAAGATTTCTAACTGAGTTCAATTCGTCAGAGTCAGCAACTTCCTTCCACGTGCCATAATTATTCCCTTCCCAATATCTATAAGCAAAAGGCTGCTGACCTGATCCTCCTACCGGAATCCATACTT
>NZ_CAKE01000032.1 GCF_000296835.1 Lactobacillus hominis DSM 23910 = CRBIP 24.179
ATGGAGAATTAGCTCAGCTGGGAGAGCATCTGCCTTACAAGCAGGAGGTCACAGGTTCGAACCCTGTATTCTCCATTGAGTCGTTAGCTCAGTTGGTAGAGCATCTGACTTTTAATCAGAGGGTCGGCAGTTCGAGACTGCCACGACTCATTGGCCCTAATATAATATGCGGGTGTGGCGGAATTGGCAGACGCGCTAGATTTAGGTTCTAGTGTTTTAGGACGTATGGGTTCAAGTCCCATCACCCGTATCTCCGCCTACGGTAGAGCGACGCCGATTTAGCTCAGCTGGTTAGAGCATCTGTTTTGTAAACAGGGGGTCGAAGGTTCGAATCCTTTAATCGGCATTACAATTAAATATTTATGCGGAAGTAGTTCAGTGGTAGAACATCACCTTGCCATGGTGGGGGTCGCGGGTTCGAATCCCGTCTTCCGCTTATCATTATCATGCCGGGGTGGCGGAACTGGCAGACGCACGGGACTTAAAATCCCGCGGTTGGTGACAACCGTACCGGTTCGATTCCGGTCCTCGGCATATAATGATGCACCCTTAGCGCAACTGGATAGAGTGTCTGACTACGAATCAGAAGGTTGAAGGTTCAAATCCTTCAGGGTGCACTCTTCGGGAAGTGGCTCAGTTTGGTAGAGCACCTGGTTTGGGACCAGGGGGTCGCAGGTTCGAATCCTGTCTTCCCGATTGTAACTTGGTTACATTTTTTGGCGGTGTAGCTCAGCTGGCTAGAGCGTCCGGTTCATACCCGGGAGGTCGAGGGTTCGATCCCCCCCGCCGCTATAAGGTATACTTGGACCTTTAGCTCAGTTGGTTAGAGCAGACGGCTCATAACCGTCGGGTCGTAGGTTCGAGTCCTACAAGGTCCATTATGGATCTTTGTTTTTTTATATAGCATCATCGCGGGATGGAGCAGTCTGGTAGCTCGTCGGGCTCATAACCCGAAGGTCATAGGTTCAAATCCTATTCCCGCAATATGGTCCCTTAGTGTAGTGGTTATCACGCCTCCCTGTCACGGAGGAGATCACCGGTCCGAATCCGGTAGGGACCGTAAATGGCTCGGTAGCTCAGTTGGTAGAGCAAAGGATTGAAGCTCCTTGTGTCGGCGGTTCGATTCCGTCCCGCGCCATTCTGGAGGCCTAGCGAAGTGGCTAAACGCGGCGGTCTGTAAAACCGCTCTCTCTGAGTTCGGTGGTTCGAATCCACTGGCCTCCATTTAAATAGGGATATCGTATAAAGGTAGTACATCGGTCTCCAAAACCGCTAGTGTGGGTTCAATTCCTACTATCCCTGTTTTTAATATCACGGCGGAATTGGTGAAGCGGTTAACACACCGGTTTGTGGATCCGGCATGCGTGGGTTCGAGCCCCACATTCCGCCCTAACATTGGGATATAGCCAAGTGGTAAGGCAATGGACTTTGACTTCATCATGCGTTGGTTCGAATCCAACTATCCCAATTTGTTAATAAATCAGAAGATGGCGGTGTAGCCAAGTGGTAAGGCACGGGTCTGCAAAACCCTCATCATCGGTTCAAATCCGATCACCGCCTTCGCCTGAATTTTCTGATTCAATTGAATTATGGCGGTGTGGCGGAATTGGCAGACGCGTCAGACTCAAAATCTGGTGTCCCCTGGGACGTATCGGTTCGACCCCGATCACCGCTATTATTTCAGACATTCTGGCTGGTCTTAGACGTGAGTGAAACTCACGTCTTTTTTTTTCGCAAAATTGCAAGTAAATCTAACAACCCGTATAATGTTCCCTATATGGAGGTAATATAATGAACATTGGTCTTTTTACAGATACCTATTTTCCACAGATATCCGGAGTAGCAACGTCGATACAAACGTTAAAAAATGCTTTAGAAAAACAAGGACATTCGGTTTTTATTTTTACTACGACTGACCCGCACGTTGCTAAAGGTACTGTAGAGCCCAATGTTTTCAGAGTAGGAAGCGTACCTTTTGTATCTTTTACCGATCGACGAATTGCTTTTCGCGGATTGTTTCAAGCAAGCAAAATTGCTAAAGAAGTTAAATTAGATGTCGTACATACGCAAACGGAATTTTCTATGGGAATGATTGGAAAATATATTGCTCATAGTCTTGATATACCTGCAGTACATACTTATCACACCATGTATGAAGACTATTTGCACTATGTTTTAAATGGTCATCTTCTTAAGCCGTATCATGTCAAACAGTTTGTACGTGCTTATTTGCATAGTATGGATGGTGTTATTGCCCCTAGTGAACAGACCCATAAAACCCTTTTAAGATACGGAGTAAAGATTCCAATTCGAGTAATTCCTACTGGCGTTGATTTGCAAGGAATAAATGAAAATCCAAAAAGAGATGTGCGCAGGGATTTAGGATTAAGTGATGATGATTTTGTTTTGCTTACCTTGAGTAGAGTAGCAGCTGAAAAGAAAATAGATAAAATTCTTAATATTATGCCGCGTCTTGTTGAAAAATATCCAAACGTAAAATTTGTAATTGCTGGTGATGGGCCAGATATGCAAGATCTAAAAGATCAGGTTGCTCGTCTAACCTTAGAAAAATATGTCATTTTTGCTGGTAGCGTCGAACATACGGATGTTGGAAATTATTATAGAATGGCAGATTTATTTGTTTCTGCTAGTGATACGGAGACTCAAGGATTAACCTATATTGAGTCAGTTGCAGCACGAACTGCTTGTGTTGTTTATAAAACAGATTATACGCAGCAAATTTTTGACAATCCGGCTCTAGGGCTAACTTTTACTACCCAGGCTGAATTAGAAGAAAATATTCTTGAAATGATTAAAAGAGGAAAGAATAAGATACCACAAGCCATTCAAGAAGAAAAATTAAAAGAAGTTTCGTCTGATACATTTGCTACAAACGTAATTGATTTTTATACTGATGCTATAAAGCGTCATCAAAAAATAGAGGTTGAATAATGATAAGAATAAACATGTTCTCACAAGCAGATTCAGTTCAAGGTCAAGGAGTAGGATCTGCTTACAATGAATTAATGCGGTTATTAAGAACGCGTTTAGTTGAAGATTTTTACGTAACAGTTAATCGATATGGTCAAAGTGATTTAACGCACTATCATACAATCAATCCAACTTATTTTGCTAATAGTTTTTCACCAAATCGTGGCAGAAAAATTGGCTATGTTCATTTTTTACCTGAAACTTTAGAAGGTTCAATAAAGTTACCTGCTACAGCTAAGAAGGTATTTTATAAGTATGTAATTGATTTTTATAATCGTATGGATCAAATTGTTGTCGTAAATCCAATTTTTATAGATAAATTGGCTAAACATGGTATTAATCCTGACAAAGTAAAATATATTCCTAATTTTGTAGCAAAAAGCGAATTTTATGAGCAAACTCAAGAAGAAAAAAATTCTTTTAGAAGAAAATTAGATATTGATCTAAATAAATTTGTAGTTTTTGGTGATGGACAGGTTCAAGAAAGAAAAGGCGTGGATGACTTTGCAAAATTGGCAATTGCTAACCCAGATATCCAATTTATCTGGGCAGGTGGCTTTTCTTTTGGAAAGATTACTGATGGTTATGATCACTTTAAGAAATTAGTCGATAATCCACCGGCAAATTTAAAATTTACAGGAATTGTAAATAGGGATGAATTGGTAAATTACCTAAATATAGCAGATCTATTTCTTTTACCTTCTTATGATGAATTATTTCCAATGTCTGTTTTAGAAGCTTTTTCATGTAATACGCCTGTTCTATTAAGGGATTTGGAATTATATAAAGCAATTATCGATGGATATTATTTAGAAGGCCGAGACTTTGATGAGCTAAATGAAAAAGTAAAGCTTGTCAAAAATAATCCTGGTGTATTAAGCAAATACAAAACTTTATCAGAAAAAGCTAGTTTGGAATATTCTGAAGACCATTTAGCTGAAATTTGGAAGAAATTTTATAATGAACAGTATGAAATTGGAAAGAAATTAGGACAAATAAAATAATGAATAAAAAACATCTAATAGGGATGCTTGTAGTTTTAGCAATTAGTGGATTTGTAATTTTTCAAGAGTTACGTACAACTCCGCTTCATCAATTAATGCAAGCGGCTAGCAATTTAAATGTATTTTTCTTAATTTTAGTTCTTCTAGTGATGGTCTTATCGTATGTTTTTGAGGCCAGTATCATCGCTGTATTAGAACATCAAAAAAATGAACCTAAAAGAAGTGCATGGTCTTTTTTTAGAATTCCACTAATTCAAGCTTTGTTCAATGCAATTACGCCTATGTCTACAGGAGGACAGCCATCTCAATTGGTGGCCATGATTCAAATGGGAATTGAGGGCGGAAGAGCTACTTCAATTTTGTTAATGAAATTTATCATTTATCAAATTTGTGTCTTGTTTGCCTATGTGACTACTATTTGTTTTGGTTTTCATATGGTGGTAACCAAGTTTAGTGGCTTGGCTATTTTTATCATTATCGGTTTTGCTATACATGTTTCGTCAATTCTTTTTTTGCTAGCAATTATGTTTGCCTATAACTGGACAAAAAATGCCACTAATTGGCTGATGAATCTTTTAGCTAAATTCATGAAAAAAGAGCGCGTAGAAAAGTGGCGTAAAGAAACGATGGAAAAAATAGATACATTCTATGCAGAAGGTCAGCGTTTAAAAAGACAAAAAAAGAAATTAATTTTTGCAACAATTTTTACGATCGGACAATTGTTATGCTTTTACTCAATTCCGTACCTTATCTTGCTGGCTCTTAATATTTCAGCGTCTTGGATTAGCGTTACTCAAATGAATATCATGATTATCATGTTTATGGCAATTATTCCTATTCCTGGAGCATCGGGCGGGGCTGAGTTTAGTTTTCAAACTTTATTTTCAACATTTATAAGCTCTAACCTGTTATTAGTGCTAGGGATGTTTTTATGGCGATTTACAACTTATTTCTTTGGAATGCTACTAGGAATTTTGGGTTGGTTGTTCAAACCTAAAAAAATAAAAGGGTAATTAATTGTTAAATTTCTATTTATCTATTTATCTTTGTAGGTAATTAGTAGTACCATTTTGAAAGAGAAAGTTTGTAGGGGGAAATTAAATGGCTAAGTTGAAGGCCTTTTATAAATGGCTAACTGAAACAAAATTAGGGTTTTTCTTATTTGTGATAGTTTTGTTTTGGTTAAAGACATATTTTATTTATGTCAATAAGTTTAATCTTGGTGTGACGGGACCAATGCAGCATTTTTTGTTGCTCCTTAATCCGTTGCCCGCAGCTGTATTGCTTATCGGTATAGGTTTATTTTTTAAGGGCCGAAAATCTTATTGGATTATGGTCGTTATTGACTTTTTACTTTCATTATGGCTATTTTCTAATATTCTATACTATCGAGAATTCTCTGATTTTCTATCGTTTTCTATAATTAAAACTTCAGGTTCTTCATCAGATAATTTGGGTAAAAGTATTGCAGGAATTACCCAGGGGAGCGACTTTTTAGCCTTTTTTGATATTGCAATTATCATTATACTTTTAGCTACCAAAGTCTTTAAGATGGATGTACGGCGTTTAAAACTAAAGATTTCTCTTTTAATTGAAGCGTTAGCAGTTACCTTTTTAGGGATTAATCTTACGATGGCGCAAAAGGATCGTTCAGGATTGTTGACTAGAACTTTTGACAATAATTATATTGTTAAGTATTTAGGGATGAATGCTTTTGCAGCTTATGATGGGGTTAAGACTGCTCAAACTAATGCGATTATGGCTAAGGCCAATCATAGCGACTTACAATCAGTTCAGTCTTATATTAAAAAGAATTATATTGCTCCTAATCCGCAATATTACGGAGTTGCCAAGGGAAAAAATGTCCTAGTAATTCACTTGGAAAGTTTTCAGCAATTTTTGATTGATTATAAGTGGAAAGGAAAAGAAGTCACTCCTAACTTAAATAAGCTTTATCATGCTAATGATACTATCAGTTTTGATAACTTCTTTAACCAGGTTGGCCAAGGAAAAACTTCCGATGCCGAGATGATGCTTGAAAACTCTCTATTTGGATTGCAGTCAGGATCGGCAATGTCAAGTTATGGAACATCTAATACTTTTCAAAGTGCACCAGCAATTTTAGCCCAGCAAGCTGGCTATACTACCGCTGTAATGCATGGAGGCGCAGGTTCCTTTTGGAATCGTGATAATGCTTATAAATCGTTTGGCTATGATTATTTTATGCCTTTGTCTTATTACAAGAACAAAAAGGGCTATTATATCGGCTACGGAATTAAAGACAAGCTATTTTTTGATCAATCTATAAAATATATTGAACATTTACCGCAGCCATTTTACTTAAAGATGATTACAGTTACTAATCACTATCCTTATGATATCGATAAGAAGAATCAGTCAATTGATAAAACTGATACGGGAGATAAGACTGTTGATGGTTACGTCCAAACTGCTCATTATTTAGATCAAGCTATCGGTGAATTAATGGATTATCTCAAAAAGACTGGTTTAGAAAAGAATACTTTGATCATGCTTTATGGAGACCACTACGGAATTTCCGGCAACCACCACAAAGCTTCTGCTGAGTTGCTAGATCAGAGCTCATTTAATAATTTTGATAATCTTTTATTCCAACGTGTGCCATTAATGTTTCATATGCCAGGCTTAAGGGGTGGCATTAATCACACTTATGGTGGAGAAATCGATGTTAGACCAACTTTGTTTAATCTTTTAGGTATTGATGATAGAAACTTTATCCAATTGGGACATAGTTTATTGGCGAAAAACGCGCCTCAAATTGTCGCACAAAGAAACGGTGATTTTATTACACCAGAATATAGTAGAGTTGAAGGAAGTTACTACTACACCAAGACGGGGAAGAAGATAAAGCACCCATCTAAGGCAGTAAAAGCCAAGCTAGCTCAAATTTCTAATACCATAACTAGTGAGCTCTCACTTTCTGATAGGGTAATAACTGGGGATTTATTGAGATTCTATACTCCACCAAACTTTAAGGCTGTAAATAGAAAAGATTATTCATATAAAAAGAAAGAGTCTTTATCTCGTTTGAGAAGACAAGAAAGAAAGAAAAAGAGTAGTTTATACTATCAAAACGGTAAAAAGACGACGCAAAGCAAGTTTAAAACTGACGCACCGGAGTTAGAAGAAAAATAATTATGCACAAAAAGATTTGAATCGAAATATTCAAGTCTTTTTTTATTGAAAAAGTGAAAAAAAGACACAAAAAGGTATTGCATTTTCAGAAAAAGAGAGTAATATAATAAAGGTCTGCTGAGAATGTGGATAAGTAATAA
>NZ_CAKE01000031.1 GCF_000296835.1 Lactobacillus hominis DSM 23910 = CRBIP 24.179
GGTAGGGACCGTAAATGGCTCGGTAGCTCAGTTGGTAGAGCAAAGGATTGAAGCTCCTTGTGTCGGCGGTTCGATTCCGTCCCGCGCCATTCATTAGAATGAAGTGCGGGTATAGTTTAGTGGTAAAACGAAAGCCTTCCAAGCTTTAGTCGCGAGTCCGATTCTCGTTACCCGCTTTAATGGGCCTATAGCTCAGCTGGTTTAGAGCGCACGCCTGATAAGCGTGAGGTCGATGGTTCAAGTCCATTTAGGCCCATTGGAGACTTACTCAAGTGGCTGAAGAGGCGCCCCTGCTAAGGGTGTAGGTCGGGTTATTCCGGCGCGAGGGTTCAAATCTCTCAGTCTCCGTATTTAGAGCGAGAAATCGCGATATATCAATATTTATAGTTAAGAAAAACACCTTTTGACTAGGAAAAGGTGTTTTTTGTTTATAGATTTAACTGTTTCAATGCATTAATTGCGTCATCTTGGTTCTTTTTAGTGATGTGTGTATAAATATCTAAAGTAATCCTAATGTCTGGGCGTCCTAGAAGCATTTGAACTGTTTTAGGCTTTATAGCCGTATATTTCTATCAAAAGTGTTGCAAGGTGTGTCTAAATCCATGAATTATAATACGTTTAATATCTCTTTGATCAGCATATAGTTCAGGATTGGGTATTCCATATTTAGTGGCATATTTTGTATTTTTCTGGTGATCCAAGCTATAAACTTCATTAGGCCATTGCATTGGTTTGGATAGAACTACATAATTGCCTGTTATGGTGTGAAAAAGCTTGTTTGAGACGATTTTTCATTTTTCGATATTGTGGCCGCACCTCTTTTAAAAAAAGCCTCAGGAGAATAAGCTGATGACCAGATGTGAAAGTAGTTAAATAAAGACATCTTCGATTACGTGATCGACTAATATAGTTGGATGAAAATTATGTTATCCACTTTCAAGACACAAAAGATAGCTTATGTTAAAAGAAATACTTTGAAGATAATATTCTTTAGGATAGATTTTTGTTATTACTTTTGATTTTTATTGGAAATATAAGATATAACATGTATTATGACAAGTGAGAGGAAAAATAGTAGAAAATAAAGGAGCATCTTAAGAAACAAACAATAAAAGAAGCTAAAGCAATTCTTTGGATACAAGCCTTAGCTATGAACAGAAGGCAGTAAATCCTTATTTTTTGTATTCTAATACGAGAAGACTTACATAAAGAAATTAAATTTGGAAAGAGTTATAATCAGCGTAATTTGTATAAATTTAATAGTTTTTGTTAATTAGAGATTTTCATTGTGGATAGGAGTACAATTTTAACTTATCAGAAATTTATAGGCAAAAGCCAAAGCTAATAAAAAATCTCAGATAAAAATATATAGAATTTTTCAATATGTATATATGCAAAATATTTTCTTAAGAACTTGATTTTTAAATGAAATTAGACAGCTAAAAACGCTGCTAAATCAAGCTTTTAGCTGATCGGTATAAAATTAACAAATTTTTTTGCAAAAAAAGGGTTGCACTAATGAATAGTTTCTAGTAATATATTTATTGCTGATGCGGCAAGAAAGAAAAATTACTTCTTGACAAGCTGAGCTTGAGAGAGTAACATTATAAAAGTGCCTTAGCATTAATTAAATATTATGACCCGTTGGTCAAGTGGTTAAGACACCGCCCTTTCACGGCGGTAACATGAGTTCAAATCTCGTACGGGTCATTACCATAGCAATGGTAAAATGGAGGATTACCCAAGTCCGGCTGAAGGGAACGGTCTTGAAAACCGTCAGGCGGGTTCTGCCCGCGCGTGGGTCCGAATCCCACATCCTCCTTATATCATCGCGGGATGGAGCAGTCTGGTAGCTCGTCGGGCTCATAACCCGAAGGTCATAGGTTCAAATCCTATTCCCGCAATATGGTCCCTTAG
>NZ_CAKE01000030.1 GCF_000296835.1 Lactobacillus hominis DSM 23910 = CRBIP 24.179
CCACTCAGCAAGCTATTGATAAGAGTTTGCAAGAATTGGGCTTAGATTATATTGATTTGTACTTGATTCACTGGCCTAATCCAGTAATGGCACGAGATAATTGGGCCGAACTTAATGCGCAAAGCTGGCGTGCAATGGAAGAAGCAGTTGAAGCAGGTAAAATTCGTGCAATCGGAGTATCCAACTTTAGAAAGCACCACTTGCAAGAACTATTCAAAACTGCTGAAATTATGCCTGCTATCAATCAAAACTACCTAAATCCCAGCGACTTGCAACCTGATGTGACGCAATATTGCGACGATCTCGGTATCTTCAATGAAGCTTATAGTCCATTAGGAACTGGTGGCTTGCTAAGCAATCCAATGGTTACTGGCGTAGCTAAAAATCATGATAAGACGCCAGCACAAGTTTTGATTCGCTGGTCGCTACAACATGGATTTATTCCACTGCCTAAGTCAGTTCACGGTGATTATATTGTGGCAAATACTAAGGTATTTGATTTTAATTTAACAGATGAAGAAATGAAAAATCTGGATGAATTGCATGGTTCAACAGGTGTAGCAACCGATCCAGATAAGACAGATTTCTAACAATATAAAAAAGGCTAAGCATTATGATATGAACCCCGAAATTCGGACAAGAATTTCGAGGTTTTTATTTATGGCTAAATTATCTAAACAAGACAAAATTGGTATTTACAA
>NZ_CAKE01000029.1 GCF_000296835.1 Lactobacillus hominis DSM 23910 = CRBIP 24.179
TGAGGCTTATGGCCTCTTTCTTTATGCAATAAAAAAATCCTGTCGATAGAATATCATAGATATCCATCAACAGGAAAAAGTATAGAGCCAAATTAAATTGACTCTTGGAACTTCACCAATTCATATCTTATCCTTTACGTGGTAATTTTTGCTATAATCTGTAATACCACTGAAAGAGAGAATGATTGAGATGAAGTATAAACAAATAATTTTTGATGTCGATGATACACTAATCGATTTTGCGGTAACCGAAGATTTTGCTTTACACTCCTTATTTAATTCGCACAATTGGCCGCTTTCTAATGAATTGCAGCGTCGCTATCATAGTTATAATCAAGGTTTGTGGCGCGATTTAGAAAAAGGTCGCATCAATTATGAACAATTGAGCGAAATGACCTTTCATGATTTTTTGAAAAATAATCTAGGTATTGAAGTTGATGGTAAGCAGATAATGGATGAATATCGGTCATTTTTTGGTGAGGCCCACCAATTATTGCCTGGAGTAGAAGATACCTTGATCTATGCTAAAAAGGCTGGCTACAAGTTGACGATTTTGAGCAATGGCGAAAAGTACATGCAGCGTCACCGTTTGGAGTTAGCCGGGATAAAGAAGTACTTTGACTTAATTGTAACGTCTGAAGAAGCGCATTATTCTAAGCCTGATGTGCATGCGTTTGATTACTTTTTTAGCCGTACTGAAATTGGACCGACTGAAACGATCTTTTTCGGCGACGGTCTGCAATCAGATATTTTAGGTGCGGAAAAATATGGTTTTGACAGTATCTGGTACAATCATCGTCATCGAGAAAATAACCTTAATTTGCATCCCTTATTTGAAGTTGAAAACTACCCACAATTTGTGAAATTGATGCAAAATGATTTTAAGAAAAATTACTAAAGTGTTTGAAAAAGATATTTTTTCGAGCATTTTTTTGCTATAATAGTGAAAATTTATTTTATTAGGGGATGCCAATATGCGATTACGTACTAACGCTTTCTAAAAATAATTTAGAAGGTGGATATATGAAAAACATTAAAATAAGAAAATACAATAGTAATGACTATCAACAAGTGTGTCGAGTTCATGATTTAGCACGTAGGCAAGAGATGATAATTGGTGGTGCTGAAAAATACTTTGAACCCTTAGAATCTGCAATGTATCGCGAAGATTTCTTTTCATGTGAAATCTTAGTTGCTGTTATTAGTGATAAAATAGTAGGCTTTATTGCAACGCATCCGCATGAATTAGACTATATTTACGTTGATCCTGCTTATCAAAGAAAAGGAATTGGTAAGGCTTTAGCTAATGCGGCACTGTCACATTTGTTGCGTCCTGTAACGCTTGATGTTTTTGTAGAAAACGAAAATGCTAAGTGCCTATATCGCAGTCTGGGTTTTAAAACAGTTTCTGTTGAATATTCCCAGTGGTATCTTGATGATCCTAAAAAATATTCTGGCGAAAAAATGATACTTGAATAAACTAAAAAGCTGATATATCTGCATCAAACAGATACTATCAGCTTTTTTCTAACTCTAATTTTAAATTACTTTTCGTAGCCAACCATTAAGCCACCATTTTCAGCATAAAAGCTGCACAAAGCGCCACATTCGCCAATGTTAACTTCTGCATTAGGAAACTTAGATACAATCAAATTCTTGAAATGCTTAGCACCATCTAAATTTTGAACGTGATCAATTTGTACGCGCCCTCCGATATAGCCATTTTTGATCATGTCTTTAAGCATCTTGGCTTCGGCTTTCTTAATTCCGCGAGCCTTACCCAAGAGTTCAAATTCACCTTTGTTATTGGCAGTTCCGATCACGTTTAACTTTAATAAGTCGGCGATTTTGGCAACTGCTGGCGTAACGCGACCGTTATTAGCTAAGTTAGCCAATTCCTTTAAAACAAAGACTAAGCCAATGTGGTGTTGGTAGTTTTCAGCTTCTTTAACGATTTCTTCGAATGAAAATTTCTTATTAACTAATTGTGCAATCTTAGTAGCAAGTAATTGAAGTTGCGGACCTGCTGAGCGAGAATCGAAGACTAGAATTTTAGCTTTAGGATTTTTTTCATGGTACATTTTAGCTGCTTGAACAGCGGCATTGTAGCTACCTGAAAGAGCACTCGTAATAGTAATTACAAAGATCTCGTCGGCACCTTCATAAGCATCAAGCCAAGCATTAATGTTGGGACAAGATGAAGTTGAGCGCTCAGTAGTTTCTTTTAAAGCAAGCAAAAATTGACCTTGATCTAAGTTCTCATCGTCAAGCCAAGTCTTGCCGTCTACTTCCAAAGAAAGAGGTACGCTAACATGGTCTACACCCAAGATTGTTTTGTCATAAAAGTTAGCGCTTGAGTCTGTAATGATTCTAGTTGTCATATTCTTACCTCCCGGTATGAATGTAAATCTAATGTTTTCTTTAGTCTATAAGATAAAAAATATAGTGTCAAAAATTATGATGAGTAATTATAGTTTCACGTGAAACTATAATAAAAAGGGCAATATTGCCCTTCTAAGCTCGTATTAAAAAGCCAACTAAGCTCCCAATTAAGACAAGAGCTAAAATCGGAACTACTAAATAAGATACAAAGACAAAAACAAGACCGATCAAAAATAGGAAACCGACGATCTTAATAATACCAATTCCTAGCTTCCATAAAAGCCAGATTATAAATAAAGCCATAATTAGACTTAACATATTTTTACCTCGTGATATTTAAAAATGGTGTTTTTAACCAATATATTAAGGAATATCTTAAGCTTAATTAAAAGAAAAAACTAGCCCAAAAATTACTCTTAATAAATATTTATTTAATCTGTGAGATACTTTTTCTTGCGTAGGTAAAGACCACTGATAATTACCGAAATAAGGCAAATTACCAAGACTCCGATAAATCCCCATGAACTTGTTTTTCCGGGAATGCCACCAACATTCATACCCCATAAACCGCCAATTAAAGCAGGAATGGAAATAATTAAAGCCATTGTATCAAGATATTTCATCAGGTGGTTTAAATGTGAATCCATCATTGCACTAAAGAGCCCGCTAACTGAGTTGAGTAAATCTTCATAAACGTTGATCATTTTATTTAACCGGCGTTGTTCAATATGTACTTGTGATAAAAGTATGCTGGAACTCAAATTATTGTCTTTGCAGTAGT
This sequence comes from Lactobacillus hominis DSM 23910 = CRBIP 24.179, assembly GCF_000296835.1. Taxonomy (GTDB): domain Bacteria; phylum Bacillota; class Bacilli; order Lactobacillales; family Lactobacillaceae; genus Lactobacillus; species Lactobacillus hominis. The sequence continues at coordinate 3,164 of NZ_CAKE01000029.1, forward strand.
CTAAAAAGGCGGTTAAGGTTTCAGTTTGATCGCTCATGGTATGTTTGATATAAACGATATCATGTGTCAGATCGCAAAGTTCGCGCAAAGCTTTAGTTGAAGTAGTTGTACGTGCTACTTCGTTCAGCCGATCAATTTCCTTTTTTATTTTTGTCATGCATTCTTCAAAATGGCTAGCTTGAATTAGTAAAGCTTTAAAAATAAAGTCAATAATCTCGCTTTGTGGCGTTAAATCAGGTAATTGGTTAATAATTGACGTGCCACATATTATTAAATGATTGCTATTAAAAATTATGATCGTTGGAAAAAGTTGCTGTTCAATTGGTGCAGCTGAATCTTTTAAATCAAAGCTAACAAGTAAATGGGCATCCTTTAGATTTGTCTTAGTAAGTGGTAAAAAACGTGCTACTTCCACTGAAGATTTTGATTGCTGAAAGATAATTGGATCTAAGTTAAATTGTTTTTGCAAAGCTTGCAAATTTGAGTGGGAGCTCTTAAGAAAAATAAAGCGCTTTTCATTATAAGTTTTATCTATCATATTTTTCATCACCTATCTATAAAAAAACAAATAAATATAGTTTTGATTACTATATCATCTAGCTAGGTATTTGTGGTACAAAATGCTCAAAAGTGCAATATATCAGCGATTATATGTATATGACAAGTTATTAAGAAAGATATAAGACAGTGTTTTTAAGAGCATTTGAATAGGTAAACCAATAAGCACATGCTAATATTAACTTAACAAATAGCTTAAAAGAGACATTGGCCAATACTCTTAATTAAGTTTGTTATTATGCTATCTACAGAAAGGACAGATTTATTATGAGTGACAAACATGGTTTAAAGGATAAAGTAGCAGGCAAATTAAAAGAAGTAGAAGGGAAAGTTACTGGCGATAAAGCTCGTGAACTTGAAGGAAAAGCACAACAAGCTAAAGGCAAGGTAAAAGATAAAGCTACGAAAGTAAAAGAAGATCTAGAAGATTAGTTTTTGTTTGAATTAAATTTTAAGGAAGGGAGCGATCATCATGCTTCATTGGTTATGGGTTTTAATTGTTGGTGGTGTAATTGGATTGATTGCAGGTGCCATCACGCATAAGGGCGGTTCAATGAATTGGATCGTAAATATTATCGCTGGTTTAGTGGGTTCGTCTTTAGGGGAAGCTTTGCTTGGAGCATGGGGGCCACAACTTGCTGGAATGGCGATTATTCCATCATTGTTGGGAGCAATTATTTTAGTGATTTTAGTATCATGGATCCTTTCAATGATTAATGGAAATAAAGCTAGAAACTAACAATAAAAATGCATAGAAATAAAACTCAAAAGGCAGCCATCGAGCTGCTTTTTCTATGGAGTAAAAAATACGTTTTATCTTTCGTATAGATTAGATATAATTTTAATATTCATGATTACTTTAGGAGGATAAGACAATGGAGATAGCTTTAAATCAGCAAGAAGCTAATCATCTTATTTCGTTAATAAAAACTTTTTTGAAGAAATATGTTTTAGAGTTGGAAGATGGCTCTAACGGATGTTTAGATTTAAGGGCAAAAGAAAATAATCGTCAGTTTAAATTGTTTTATCATTTTGAAAAAGAAAATTGCCATTTAAATTTCTTGGATTGTGATACTAAATTGAATTTAGTACGGTTTAATTTAAATAATAGCTTTCACAAAAATGCAAATGGCGACATAATTAGAGGTAATAGAGTAAATTTATTTTGTGAAGATGAATTTAAACAAAGAAATGATGGACAATATATGCGTGCGTATAAATTACCATATAAAGATGTTATTGCTGATCCACCAACTTTTTTAGACGCCTTAGAAGAAATGCTGGCATATACTCATGTTAAAATTAAAGAAGGAAGTTTAGAAGTAAGACCAAAATTACTATAAAAGGGGTGAAGAAAATGAGCGTTAGCGCTGAAAAATTATTAAATAAAATCCAATCCCAATGGCTAGAATGGATTAAAGATAGAGTACATTTCAATCCAATTAATGATCATGATATGCAGGTTTTAACTGAATTTAGTGATTATTTTGGGGACGGAATTTTATTTAATATCATTGAAAACGAAAATCATACCCTCACCCTGACAGATAAAGGATACACTTGCTGGAACATGGAAATGAATGGTATCGATCTAAATAAAAAGGCAACGACGCGCAACAACCTTTTCAAGTGGTATCTGAAATCATTTAACTTTATTGAAAATAATAATGTAATTCAAAAAGATAATGTAAAATTCGAAGATTTATCTCAGTCTATTTTAGATTTTATTCAACTGCTTTTGCGTATTTCTGATTTAGGTGCTACCAATCGTGCTAATACTCGTGGAATATTTTTTGATGATGTAAAAAAATATTTTAATAATGATAAGGAAGTATTTTACTTTACAACGAATAATATTGCTTTAGGAAAAACTAAGCAGCAATATACTTTTGAATATAATTTTACGCCAGAACTGGGAGTAAATAAGCTGACTAAGCTGTATAATACTTTGTCTAAAAATACGATGGAAGCAATCATCGGTATTTATAGCGATACGATTGATTATCTAGCTGATAACTATCGCGATTCATCGTTTAATGTATTAATAAATGGACTGACAGATAATTCAAAACAATTTGCAGAAGGACTAGAAGAACACAATATTCAAGTAATAGATTTCCAAGATAAGGAATTAGTCAATAAAATTTTAGGTAAAACTGCATAAAACTCAAAAGGCAGCCATCGAGCTGCTTTTTCTATGCTAAAAAAGTTTTACTTCTCATAAAAAGGTATAATAGACTAGAAAAATACTGAGAATGGAGAGGAAATTATGAGACTAATTTCATGGAATATTGATTCTTTAAATGCTGCTTTAACTAGTGATTCTAACCGTGCTCAAGAAACGCGCCAGGTCTTAGCTGCTATTAAAGAAAAAGATCCAGATGTCATCGCAATTCAAGAAACAAAATTGCGTGCAACTGGTCCAACTAAAAAGCACCAAGAAAAGTTGGCAGAATTTTTCCCAGAATATAGCTATGTGTGGCGTTCTTCTCAAGAGCCTGCGCGCAAAGGTTATGCTGGCACGATGTTTTTATATAAAAATACTTACGATCCTAAAGTTACTTATCCTAAAATTGATGCGCCAGAGCCAATGGATGATGAAGGACGCATCATTACTTTAGAATTTGACAATTGTTATGTTAGTCAAGTTTATACGCCTAATTCCGGTAATGAATTACGTCGCCTTGACGATCGTCAAATTTGGGATGAAAAATATCGCCTTTATTTGCAAGAATTGGATAAAAATAAACCTGTCATTGCTAGTGGCGATTACAATGTTGCTCATACCCCAATCGACTTGAAGCATCCTCAAAATAATCACCACAATGCTGGCTTTACCGATGAAGAACGTCGCGACTTTACTGCGCTGCTTGATACTGGCTTTACTGATACTTTTAGAAAAGTGCACGGCAATATTGAAGGCGTTTATTCCTGGTGGGCTCAACGAGTGCGCACCAGCAAGCAAAACAATTCTGGCTGGAGAATCGACTATTATATCGTTTCTAACAGGATTGCCGATAAAGTCACTAAGTCTGAAATGATCGATACCGGCGATCGTAAAGACCACTGTCCGTTAATTTTAGAAATTGATTTATAAAATAAAAATATGATGAATACTAAGCAAATATGGCGTTTGCTTGTGCCAATTTTACTAATCGCACTAATTGCAGTTGGTTGTCAAAGTAAATCAGGTAGTAAAAAACAGAATGTAAGAATTACCTCTACGCCAACTTTATTTTTCCATGGTGGTGGCAGTTCTTATCATGCCGAAGAACATATGGTGCAAGCTGCCGAAAAAGCAGGTGTTACTCATGCAGTTATCCGCGCTAATGTCGCAAAAGATGGTAAAGTTACTTTACACGGTACTTGGCCTGATAACGCAAAAAATCCGATTTGCGAAGTTAACTATGAAGATAATCGACAGCTAGATTATCGAAAACATGGTCAATATGCGACTAGTGTTGTAAAAACATTGCAGAGAAAATACGGCATCAAAAAAATTAACATGGTCGGCCATTCACTAGGCAATATTTCGATTATTTACTATATGCTTCAAAATGGTGATAATAAAAAGATGCCACAATTACAAAAGCAAGTTGATATTGCCGGTCATTTTGCGGGGCTTGATTTTGCCAACTTCCCAGCAAGCGTTCGCCAGCCAGCTAATTTAAAGCTTAATAGTGCAGGCAAACCAAATCATATGAATGCTACTTACAAAGCTATGACAGCAGTGCACTATTTATATCCTAAAAATCAAGTACAGGTCTTGAATATTATTGGCGATACGGGTCATAATACTGACGGTACAGTGCCAAATGTTTCGTCTTTATCTTTAAAATATTTAGTTAAAGATAGAGCCAAGTCTTATCGCGTTGTAAAAATAACTGGTAAAAAAGCTGGTCATTCTGCCTTGCATGAAAATCCACAAGTGGATAAACTTATAATTAAGTTTTTGTGGAACAAATAATTGTGGATAACTAACAAAAATAGTTATTTAGACTTATCCACAAAGCACTTTTTCTCAAAATAGAAAGGGTGCTTTTTTAATACAGATTTTGAGGAATAAAATGGATAACTTATTGCAAAATTCAATTTTAAATGGCTTGTATGATGAGCACTTGCCAAGCCAAAGCAGATTGACTCCTAGATTACTCACAAATAGCAAGTACGATAACCTGTGGTTTAGTCTGCGTAAATCGCTACTAACATGTAGCTCATTTACTTGGGTAGTGGCTTTTATTAGCGAAAATATGTTAACGCCTTTTAAATTGATCATGGAAGATTTAGCTAAAAAACAAATCAAAGGTACTTTAATTACAGGAGCATATCTGAACTTCAATAGTCCGAAAGTCTTTGCCGAATTAATGAAAATTCCCAATCTTGAAGTTCGCATAAGTCAACAAGATGGCTTTCACGTTAAAGGCTATTTATTTGAGCAAAAAGACAGCCAAGAAATGATTATTGGTAGTGCTAATTTTACGCGCAACGCTTTGTTAGAAAATTCTGAATGGGCGCTCAAAGTTAACACAAATAAACAAGCCGCGTTGACTAAGCAGCTGGCAAGTGAAATCGAAAGTTTAAAAGCTAATAGCTTTAAGTTAAATAAGGCTTGGTTAGATGAATATGCAGCTAATTGGGTTAAGCCGGTCGTAAATAAGCCTTTTGTTTCTAATGAACAAGTTATCAGGCCTAATGCTATGCAAGTTGATGCATTAAAACAGTTAGATTTATTGGCCCAAAATGAGCAAAAACGCGGTCTAGTAGTTTCTGCAACGGGAACAGGTAAGACTTACCTAGGCGCTTTTGCCGTAAAAAACTATCAGCCCAAAAGATTTTTATATCTGGTTCATCGCGAGCAAATTGCTAAAAAAGCGCTGGCAAGCTTTAAAAAGGTATTAGGAGAACCTGATAATAAATTTGGTTTGCTAACAGGAAATAGCCAAGATCTTGATAAAAAATACCTATTTGCAACAGTGCAAACAATGAGCCAAGAACGTACCTTGACTCAATTTAAACCTGAAGAATTTGATTATATTTTGATTGATGAGGCCCACCGTGCAGCTGCGCCATCTTATCAAAAAATCTTGCAGTATTTTAAACCCAAGTTTTGGCTAGGGATGACAGCTACGCCCGAACGGATGGATAAGCAAGATGTTTATCGAATTTTTGATTATAACTTAGCTTATGAGATTCGTTTAAAAGATGCGCTGCAAGAAAATATGCTGGCGCCATTTCATTATGTTGGCGTGCAAGACTATGAAAAAGATGGTCAAAATATCGATGAAACGTCGGATTTAAGATTTTTAACTAATGAAGAAAGAGTCGATTATCTTTTAAAAGAGCTCGATTATTATGGCTATTGCGGCAAGCGGCCTGAAGGATTAGTTTTTTGCAGTCGAACGCAAGAAGTGCAAGAATTGGCAAGATTATTTACTCAAAAAGGCTACCCTGCTAAAGCTTTAACAAATGAAGATAGTGAATTTCAACGTCAAAAAGTAGTTAATCAATTGCAAGCTGGGCAGCTCAACTATATTTTCACTGTTGACTTGTTTAATGAAGGAATTGATATTCCATCTTTGAATCAAATTGTGATGCTGCGTAATACCCAGTCTTCGATCGTCTTTATTCAGCAATTAGGACGGGGCTTACGTAAGTATCCTGGCAAGGACTTTGTGACGGTTATTGATTTTATCGGCAATTATAAGAATAACTATTTGATTCCGTTAGCTTTGAATCATGATGTGAGCCGTCTGCGAGAAAAAGCAATTCGCGAGGTGAAATTGCCGCAATTATTGGGAGTTTCGACGATTAACTTTTCTCAGGTTGCTAGTCAAAAAATCCTGAATTCGCTTGAAAAAATTAAGCTTGATAGTATGCGTCAATTGCGTGAGTCTTATCAAGAATTAAGCCAAAAGTTAGGTCGTGTACCAATGTTGCTCGATTTTCTAAAATATGGCTCAACTAGTCCAGAAGTTTTTATTAATAATTCTAGTTTTAAAAACTATGGCGATTTCCTAATTAAGATGGGCGAAAAAATCGATCTGACTGAGCAAGAAAATCAAGTGTTGAATTTTGTTACTAAAGAACTGTCGCTAGGCAAAAGAGTGCACGAGCTAATTTTATTGAAAGCTCTATTAACTAGAGATTATTTAAGTACAGACGAATATATTAAAATTCTAAAAGAAAACAAGACTTATGTTAATGATGAAGCTTTGGAATCAGTTGATAACTTTTTAAGTTTGGACTTTTTTGATGTTAAAGCTGGCAAAACAACGAAAAAGCAGCAATACGGTGGGCGTAGTTTGATTGAAAAAAATGAAGATGAGTACCATTTAGCAAATTTCTTAAGAGTAAGTTTGAAAAATTCTGATTTTAAAAGGTTATTTGAAGATGCTTTAACAGTGGGACTAGCATTGAGCAAAAACTATGACCAAAGTAAGCAATTTAGCTTATACCAACGTTATGATCGTAAAGATGTTTGTCATTTGTTAAATTGGAAGCTCGATGTTTCGGCACCAATGTATGGCTATCGTGTCGAGGAAAATCAAACGCCAATTTTTATTACTTATCATGAAAAAGATCTAAATAAGCGCAGCAGTGCATACAATAATCAGCTGCAAGATGGCAAAATCATGCGTTGGTATACGCGTAGTCCGCGTCATTTAGATTCGCCTGAGGTGCAAAAACTGCTAGATGAACAAATGAAAATTTATGTTTTTGTCAAAAGAAGCGACAGCGATGGCAAAGGATTCTATTATTTGGGTACAGCTAAGATTGATCAAGATAGTGTGAAGCAAGAAAAAGTGGGCAGTAAAATGAAGCCAGCTGTCGGGATGGACTTGGTTTTGGATACAGAATTAAGTACGCAAATGCGGGATGTTTTATTTATTGAATAAGTTAATATACAGAAGGTATTTATATAATATCTTCTTTTTTTATAACAATATTGAGTTGTTAGTTAAAAATTAAAGCAAAAAAGCTAAAAAAATGCATCTTTTTGTGCTTTAAATTCAGTTGTTTTCTAGATGCATATTCATATAAATAGTGATACTACGTCACTTTGGTAGTTTGATAAAAATTTATGCTATTAAATAACTTAAAACTGGGTCAAAAAATACGAGAACAGGTGTTATTATATTTATGTAGAGATTAATTTTAACTTATAGGTTAAGCACCAAACATATAAAGAAAGAGTTAAGTATTATGTTTAATAAAAAGTTGGATCGCTTTTCAATTAGAAAATTAACGATTGGAGCTGCTTCTGTCTTAATTGGGGTTAGTTTTTTAAACTTAAATACTAATGATCAAGTTAAAGCTGCTGAAAATACTGATGACAAATCTGTTAGTCAAACAGCTGCTACTTCAGAAAAAGAAGAAACAAATAAAGAGAGCGCTTTGCAAGTTAAAACTGCTAATACCAACGATAGCAAGCAAAACAGTGATGAGCAGGCCGGTAGTAGCCAAAAGATCGCTAAAACTTTAGCTATTGAAAAAGCTGATGCTAAAAAACAAGCAGTTGATCCGGATAAAATTTATAAAGTCCACATTACTACTTGGGATGACGCTAATAATAAGGTATTGGGTTACAGCCGTGGAGATAGAATTAGTGGCGATTTTACTGGTAAAGATGGCGCTAAAATTGGTAATCTAATGCAGCCAATTGCTGGATACAAGTTGATGAATCCGGATGCAATTACCAGTAATTTTAAATTAGGTGATGATGGCATTTATAGAGTCGATGGCAAAGACGTTAATATTACCTTGCATTACATGCCGCTATCAGACATTAAGGTAGAATATGTCGATGAGGATACAAACAAGGTATTAGCTTCCTTTGTGATGCCGAATACTACGTCTACTGTAGCTAGTCCCCAATATTTAGCAGGTGATAAAACTGCTTCTGACGCATCTAAGTATGAAGCTCATGCTATTGATATTCCAGGATATAAATTAGTTTCAAAAGATATTGTTGATGGCAAAGTTAATGGACAAACTCAAAAAATTGATGATCCTAACTATGTGGTAATTACCTTTAAATATAAAAAGACTACTGCTAATTCCGACATGGAATTACCTAACGAAAATAAAGATGTTGGAGCTAAGATTAGTGGTGGGTGGCATGAGTTACCAGGGATGTTTGGTATGCAAGGATCTACTGGTAAAACTTATGAAGCTACCAATGGCGATATTGAAAAAAAGACTTCCGATTTAATTAATAAATATATTAACCAAGGTTTTAGTTATTTAGGGACTAACGCTAAAGTTTACAATAAGGATTATTACAATGTTTATTCTACTGGAACGTACCTGCATTTGATCCCTAATAAGAACGTAACAGTTAACTTTATTGATAAAGATGGCAAGAAACTAGCTCCAAGCCAGACAATTTCCTTTAATAAAGATAATCCCAACCAGATCAATAATGGCGTGGATCCTAAAAATTACTGGTACGCAAAAGGTGACTGGAAAGCTGATGCTAAAGAAATTAATGGCTATCATTTAGTTCAAACTCAGGGTGCAACAAGTGGTAGTTTTACAGCTTATAGCTACGTTGTAAACTTTGTGTACGCACAAAATGATCCGGTTGTAACGACAGAAAAAAAGACTGTAACTCGCACCATTAATTATGTTTATGAAGATGGTAAAGTGGCAGCTCAAGAAGTTAAACAACCTATTGTTTTAACTAGAACCAAGACTACTACCTTTGATGGCAAAGTAAGTTACACTGGCTGGAGCAAGGGAGAATATGATGAAGTTAAGAGCCCTGAAATTAAAGGCTATACTCCAGATAAAATTTTAGTTTCACGTGAAACGGCAAACGCAGATAAAACTGAAACAGTAACTTACAAGCGTAACGCTGATAAGGTTGAAACTGAGAGTAAACAAGTAACTAGAACAATCCACTATGTTTACTCAGATGGAAAGAAAGCCAGCGATGACAAAGCCGAAACTATTAAGTTAACTAGAACTAAGACGACCGACGCAGTAAGCGGCAAAGTAAGTTATGGCGAGTGGAGTAAAGCAAGCTATTCTAAAGTAGAAAGTCCAATAATTAAAGGCTACACTGCAGATAAAACAGAAATAGCAGCATCTCCTGCAACTGAAGATGAAGAAGAAACAGTAACATATACTGCAATTCCAACTCCGCAGCCACAGCCAGAACCACAACCTGATCCAGTTCCAGTTCCTGAGCCACAGCCTCAACCAACTCCAACCCCAGATCCAGAACCTGATACTCCAAACGAGCCAGATGTTCCAGCACCACATGGTGAAGATGTTCCAACTAAACCAGAAGAACCAGAAACAGTAATGCCACATGGAGAAGACATTCCAGCTCCTCATGCAAGTAAGCAAGTAACTCCAGTTAAAGTTTCGGCAGTAAAGAAATCTGAAGGAACTGTTGCTCCACATGCTAGTGAATTACCACAAACTGGTAGTAACGATGACACTACTGCAGCTGCAATTGGGTTAGCTTTAGTAGGTTTAACTGGCATTTTGTCTTTGGCAGGTGCCAGCAGAAAAGTTAAGTAGATTAGGATATATACGAAAAGAGCGCATCGATCGATACGCTCTTTTGTTTTATCTAAAATTCACATTAGTTACTGATGGAGTACATCTAAAATATCTTTACTAATTTGGTCAGGAGTTAAATGATTGCGCTTATAAATTGAAGCAACTGATTCTAGATCAGTGTATTCGCGTTTTTCACCGAAGGTCATAACTTTCATGTCAGATGGTCCATAGAAACTAGCAACTTTTTCACCAAAACCACCTGCTAAGCTGTTATTTTCTAAAGTAACAACTAACTCGTGATCTTTCTTAAGATCGTTAAGTGCTTCAACATCAAGATGAGCAGCAGATTTTGGATTAATTAAGCTAGCATTGATACTGTGGTCAGCAAGCAATTTACGAACTTTTTCACCTAATTGGTAGAAATCGCCTAAGCCGATAATTGCGACTTGCTTGCCACGCTTAATGTCGTAATGAATAGTTGAGTAGTCTTCATCAACTACTTCGCCTTCAGGAACTGGGGTAACTGGTGACTTGATGGCAACAGGATGCTTTCTTTGCTTTACAGCCCAGTCAAACATTGATTTTAATTCATTCAAAGTGGTTGGAGCTAAGTATTCCCAGTTTGGCCAGTTGGCAATCATGGTGTTGTCAAAAATACCTAGGTGAGTCTTTGATCCACCTGTGATTCCGCCGTTAGCAACAACCATCACAACTGGTAAGTCGTTAGCTGCAACATCGTGTGAGAGTTGATCATAAGCACGTTGTAAGAAAGTTGAGTTTTCTAATAAGATAGGAACAATGCCTTCTTTAACGGCACCGACTGCAAAGGTAACAGATTCTTGTTCAGCAATGCCGACGTCTTTGTAGTTTTCAGGATACTTGTTCTTGATGACGTCTAAGCCAAATACGCCTGGAATAGCAGCGTTAATTGCCAAGATCTTTTCATTGTTTTTAATGTGCTTTTCTAACAAGTCGATAACTGTAGTAGTTGCATTTGGCGTCTTAGGAGCGGGAACGGTGGTCTTATCAGTCTTAAGATCAAATGGCAATACCCAGTGGTGAGCCTCTTCATTATCAATAGCTGGTTGGTAGCCTTTACCTTTTAAAGTATTGATATGCAAAACTATTGGGTGATTAATGTCTTTAACAGCTCTAAAGGCACTAATCATATCTTGTAAATTATTGCCGTCAGAAACGTACTTATAATCAAATCCCATAGCAGTAAATGGATTATCCGGACTTTGACCGTTTGAATCGCGTAATTTCTTAAGAGCAGTAACTACGCCACCAATGTTTTTATCAATAGACATTTGATTATCATTAACCACGATAATCAAGTTGCCTTTTTCAATAGCTGCGTTGTTAAAACCTTCAAATGCTAGACCGCCAGTTAAAGAACCGTCACCAATTAAAGCAGTAATGTTTTCGTGTTTACCAAGCATATCACGTGCTTTAGCCATTCCTGTAGCTAAAGCAACAGAAGTAGAGGTGTGCCCAACAGCATAGTAATCGTATGGACTTTCTTCTGGATTTGTATAAGGTGTCACGTCTTCGTAGCGATCAGGATCAAGCCAGCCATAAGCACGGCCTGTTAACATTTTGTGCGGATAAGTTTGGTGGGAAACATCCCAAATAATCTTATCTTTAGGTGCGTCAAAAACATAGTGATAAGCAATTGTGGCTTCGACAATTCCTAGGTCTGGGCCTAAGTGTCCACCTTCAGCAGCATCTTTTTCAAGAATTAAGGTTCTGATTTCTTGAGCTAATTGTTCCATCTGCGCAAGGCTTAATTTTTTAAGATCCTTGGGGCTAGAAATCTTATTTAATAAATAATCAGGATGTTGGTTCATTAATAAACCTCCGTTTTCTATTATAAAATCTTACTTCTTAATTGTAAGTCAAGATTAAAGAGATGGACAATATTTTGTAGTTATAAAACAAAATACTTAAAAGCTATGGCTAAATTATTTCCTGGGAAATTTGTTTAAAGAAATTCAAAGAAGATAGCTTTTGAAAAGAAAATGAGCTATTTTATGGATATGAGAAAATTTAGATTATTATTACTAACAATGCTAATGGCGCTCCTTACTGCCTGCAGCGTGCCAAAAACTAATTCACAATCATCAGTTAATCAAACACGTCCGCATGAAAAACTGGCATACCAAATAGACGCAACGCCGACACTATTTTTTCATGGGGCATTAAGTAATTACCATAGCGAGCAGCATATGGTGAATACTATTTTGCGCTCGGGCGTAAGCAATAGTGTGATTCGCGCAAACGTTGATGCGGATGGCAAAGTGAAACTTGTCGACACACTCTCTCAAAATGTAAAGAATCCCTTAGTCATGGTCAATTATGGCAATAATATTCAGCTTGATTATGAAAAACAAGGTCTGTATGCAGAAAATGTCGTTTTAGCATTAAAGCAGAAATATCATTTTAAACAAGTTAACTTTGTGGGTCATTCCTTAGGTACGATCTCAATGATGTATTACTTGCTTGCCCAAAATAAAAATCATGCCTTGCTACCAGTTAAAAAGATGGTCACAATCGCAGGACCATTTGATGGGGTAAAATACAGCAATTTACCCGAAAGTTTAAGCCAACCCCAAAATTTGCAAGTAGTTAATGGTCGTCCTAATAAAATGAATTCAAGTTATCGAAAGTTAGCTCAAATTTCACCAGCTAATGTAAAAGACTTACAAGTATTAAATATTATTGGCAATACCGGTAAAAATACTGATGGGGTGGTAACGACTGCTTCAGCTTTGTCGCTTGGATATCTTATGCGCAATGCTCGATCTTATCAAGTTTTGCAGCTAACAGGCTACAGCGCAGAACATGGGCGGTTGACCTTTAACCGCCACGTCGAACAAAGCATAATTAATTTTTTGCAAGCTGGTTGATTACGACTTCACATAAAAAGCACATTTTGTCTATATAATGAAAGTTAAGCAAGAACTATAGATTTTATGAAAAGGAGACAAAATATGACTTTTCATTAAATCTA
>NZ_CAKE01000028.1 GCF_000296835.1 Lactobacillus hominis DSM 23910 = CRBIP 24.179
TAAGTTCTTTTGGTCTTTCTACTAAGAGAATCGACGAAATTTGCAGAATCAGCAATGAAAATGGTGCTTTAGGAACAAAACTTTCGGGTGGTGGCTTAGGCGGAATTGTCATTGCTTTATGTCCTAACCAAAAAGTTGCTCAAGAAATTAGTCAAAAGGCCCAACCCAACTTTTCAAATTACTGGATCGAGGAAATTTAATGAAAGCTAAAGCACGAGCACATACAAATATTGCATTAGTCAAATACTGGGGCAAAGCTGATAAAGCCTTAAAACTACCTTTAATGTCAAGCATTTCCATGACTTTAGATGCTTTTTATACCGATACGGAATTTAATCATAGCCAAGATTTAGAGCAAGATGCTTTTTATTTAAATGAAATCAAGCAAACTCGCCAGCAAAGTCAGCGAGTGTTTAATTATATTAACGAATTACGCAAAAAATTTAACTTAGATCAAAATGAACACTTTGAGATTCGTTCTTATAACCATGTCCCTACTTCGGCTGGACTTGCTTCGTCAGCTTCTGCTTTTGCTGCACTAGCTGCAAGTTTTGCTAAAAGCTATGATTTAAATTTAGATAAAACTGCCTTATCGCGCTTGGCACGCCTTGGCTCAGGATCAGCTACTAGATCAATTTTTGGTGGATTCGTTGAATGGCAAAAAGGCACTAACGACGAAACTTCTTTTGCTAAAGCAATTGATGAAAATCCTGATTGGGATCTACATATGTTGGCAGTTGAAGTAAATACCGGGCAAAAGAAAATTTCTTCTTCTATCGGGATGCAATGGGCGCAAAAGTCTCCTTTTTATCAAACTTGGCTTAATGAGAATCAATCTGAAATTAATGCCCTAAAAAAAGCAATTGCAAAACACGACTTTACCAACTTAGGTGAAATTAGCGAACAATCTGCTAATGAAATGCATGCAGTTAATTTGAGCGCAAACCCTGGTTTTACCTATTTTGAACCAGACACTTTAGAATTAATTAATTTAGTTCATACTCTGCGTCAGCAAGGTATTGAGTGCTATTATACTATTGATGCAGGTCCTAATGTTAAAATTTTATGCACCTTAAGAAATAGCAAAGAAATAATTTCTGCTATTCACAACCTATTAGGCAATGTTAAAATAGTCAATGCAAGTTTCGGTCCAGGAGTTCAATACTTGGATTAAATTTTAAAATAGATTAGAGGAATATCGTTTGATTACCGTTAAAGCACCCGGCAAGCTTTATATTGCTGGCGAATATGCAGTTTTAGAACAAAATTGTCCAGCAATTTTAGTAGCAGTTAATGAATTTGTCCGAGTTTCTATCGCTAAAAGCAAAGGCTCTCAAGGCTTAATTCATTCTAAACAATATTCGCAAGATTCAATTCACTGGATTCGAAAAGGCAATCAGATGGTGATTGACAACCGTGATAACCCGTTTGAATATATTTTATCTGCGATTAAATATACGGAAGCTTATTGTTTAGAACAAGACGTTCAAATGTCTTTATATGATCTTCATGTAAACTCAGATTTAGATTCAGCTGACGGTAAAAAATACGGTCTAGGTTCTTCAGCTGCAGTTACTGTTGCAACTGTCAAAGCAATTTTAGAGTTCTACGGCTTGAAAGTATCTAATGATTTGATTTTCAAGCTATCAGCTATTTCTCACTACTCAGTTCAAGGAAACGGTTCTGCTGGAGATATCGCAGCTAGTGTATATGGTGGCTGGCTTGCCTATCAAACATTTGATAAAGCTTGGCTAAAAGACGAACTTTCACATCATTCTTTAAGCTATGTTTTAAATGAAGCTTGGCCTGGACTTAGAGTGCAACTTTTAACTCCTCCTAAAGGAATGAAGTTAGTTATCGGCTGGAGCCAAACACCAGCTTCGACTTCCCAGCTTGTCGATAAAACTAATGCCAAGAAAAAATTCATTAAATCTGCATATGAGGAATTTTTGCAAAATTCTCGTAACTGCGTTTTAAAAATGATTCAAGGTTTTAGCGAAAGCAATATTGCATTAATTCAAAATCAAATCCGTTTTAATCGCCAATTACTTAAAGAATTTGCGTCCCTCAATAATATTGCAATCGAAATTCCTCGTTTAACTAAATTGATCAATATCGCAGAACAATTTGACGGTGCAGCAAAAACTTCTGGTGCTGGAAATGGTGATTGTGGTATCGTAATTGCAAACGACGAAACTAAAATTAAACAATTGAAAGAGTTATGGCGCGAAAACGGAATCCTACCATTGAATTTTCGCGTCCACTCAATTGCTAAATAATAATCATGGAGAAGTTATGTCACAACGTTCCCAAAGAAAAGAAGAACATCTTGCTTTAGCCAAGATGTTTTTTAATAAACAAAAAAATTCAGACTTTCATCAAGTTCATCTTATCCGCCCTGCTTTGCCAGAAACTAAATTTGATAATCAAAGTTTAAATACTCAGCTTTTTAATCATCAAATTTCAATGCCTATTTATGTTAATGCAATGACTGGTGGATCTGAAAAGTCTTATCAAATTAATAAACGCTTGGCTAAAGCATGCGCCAAAGAAAATATTCCTATGGCACTGGGATCAGCAAGTATTTTAGAAAAAGAACCTGAGCAGCTAAATAGTTTTATTGTGGCTCGAAATGAAAATCCAGATGGTCTAATTTTTGCAAATGTAAATCCTGATACAAGCCCAGAAAGCGCTAAAGAAATTGTAGCTACCCTTCAAGCTGATGCTTTGCAGATTCACCTAAATACAGTTCAAGAAGCTGTCATGCCCGAAGGCGATCGTAATTTTGTCTGGCTAGATAATTTAAAACGCATCCGTGAAGAATTAGACGTACCCATTATTATTAAAGAAGTTGGTCAAGGTCTAGATCCAGCAACAATCAATATTTTGATAAAAAATGCATTTACTAATTTAGATTTAGGTGGCAGTGGCGGAACTAATTTTGCCCAAATCGAAAATGAAAGACGTAAGCACCACGATCTAGCCTTTTTAGAAGATATTGGCTTGTCTACTCCTAAGGCTTTGCTTGCATCTAAAATAGTTAAGCAAAAAGCAACTATCTTTGCTTCCGGTGGAATAAATAATAGCTTAGATATCTTTAAATCGCTTGTGTTAGGCGCAAATTATGTCGGACTTGCAAGTCATTTTTTGAAATTTGCTTTTCTAGGTAGTAATGAATTATGCCAAGAAATTGAAAAAATTAAGTCTGAATTAATTATGCTTAATGCATTATACGGTATAAATCACATCAAAGATGCTAGAAAAGTTAAGTATTATTTAGATACTGATCTCTATACTTATTTAAAACAAATTAAATCAATGTATTGAAAAAGACTGCAATTTGCAGCCTTTTTATTTTCGTAATCCTTTTGGATAGTAATTTTTTAAAATTTTATCTCCACCTAACTTGCCAAATGAAAATACTTTGTTTTTATAGCTGACTAAAACAAAACCTTTCAGAGTTGATTCCACTTTAATAGCTTCGCCATGAAGATATTTTTGAAATTCTTCCTGACCTAATTCAACTTTCTTTTCTTGTGGCAATTGTCCTAAAACTTGTGCGAGCTGTTGACCTGGTTCAAAGCGCTTTTTCTTCATAATCCCTAATTCAACACCGTTGCTTACGATATGAATATTTTCTAAGTCTTCAGGATCAATTGCACTCACAAAAACATGTTCATTTCTAATTAGAGCTTTTTTAGGCCAGTCTTTAAGCGAAGTCGGCAAGTTGAAATCATCTATTTGTTGATCAATTAAGTCTTTTTCTTCTTTGTTCAAACGGACAATATTTGAAGCGTTCTTTTTCTTATTCTTACGCTTCTTTTTGCATTTATTATCGTCTACTTTTGCTAATTCATTTTTAAGAAGAACAGCCACATATTGACCTTCGCCAACACCATTTTGAAACCAAAATCTAACTGTATCTTTGACAGCATTCAAATTACTCTTGGTCCATTCAGGACGCCCTTGCGACATACCAGATTGCGCATTTATTGGCAAGACTTGCATCTGATACCTATTCACTAACCATTCTACGATCTGTTCATCTTCTTCAGGCGAATAAGTACAAGTTGAATACACTAATTTTCCACCAGGAACCAGCATTTGATATGCACTTTGCAAGATTTCTTTTTGACGATTTTGACAAGTTAAGACGTAATCTTGCGACCAATACTTCATTGCATCTGGATCTTTACGAAACATCCCTTCTCCAGAACAGGGAGCGTCAACCAAAATCACATCAAAGTAGTTCTTAAAATTAGCAACTAATTTATCAGGAGATTCATTAGTGATCAAAACATTGCTCGCACCCCATTTTTCGAGGTTTTCTCGCAACTTTTTAGCTCGACTAGTAGAAATTTCATTTGCCACTAAAACGCCTTGATTATCAAGTTTTGCGGCTAAAGCAGTCGACTTTCCACCAGGAGCAGCACACAGATCTAATACTTTTTGTCCTCGTGTAACTTGACTTGCCTCAGCAGGAAACATAGCGCTTGGATCCTGCGAATAGACATAACCGCTCAGCCATTCAATGTCGCTGCCACTAATTTTGCCATAATAGCCGTTTTCAGTAAAAGGTACTTTCTTATTTAAATCATAAGAAACGTCCTGATAGTTATCTTTCAAAGGATTTAAACGAAAGCCACTGACTTTTTTGCCATCAATTGCCGCGAAAAATTTCTGACTATCATTTTGACCCAAAAGCTTTTCATATTTTTGCTTAAACTCATCTGGTAACTGCATTATTTTCATCCTTTCTCTTCTTGATAAATAGCATCGTCATTCCAAAAGTAAAGCACTGCAGCGCAAATACTGCTAATAACAAGGTAAATAACTGCTCATGATTACTATAAAACATCATAAGTGGTAAAACGCCGTAAACAAGCAAGAACAATACTAAATCTACTAATAAAAATCGCATTCCTGAACTACGTAATAATTTAGCCAAGACGACATTCTTGAAATAGTTTCTTCTTAAAGGAACACTATCTAACAAAGCCCAAATAAATGCATCAACAGCTGCTACAATAACGCAGAAAGTCGCAAAAATAAATTTCTTAGTCGGACTAATTCCATGCTTGCGGTTGTATGATTTTGTATAATCTACTGTCTTAACCGTAGCTTTGGAAAATCTAGCAACTTGCTGAACATCTTTTTTGTTAATTCCATCGATAGTAATATTAAAATTCTTGATGTTTTCTAATCCAGTTGGTTGATTAATTCCGGCAGTAAGATAATATGGCGTTTGCCCATTAGGATTTTCAGAATTTTGCTTTAATTCACCGATAACAGAATAATAATGGCGTCCTTCTTTGATATATTTATTATTTTGCGAAGTCACTAAATTATCATGCGTTTGAGCTGAAATAACTGCAAAAGGAATACTGCCAGTAAAATCTGACTTGCTAAAATATCTTGATTCGCCCTTTGACATAGGTTGGCTCTTTAAATTATAGTTAGCCCAGATAAGAATTCTCCGCTTATCATAAGGAGACTTAAAGTGGACCTGCAAATGAGCATCATTTTGCCTATCTAAATAAGTCAAGAAGTGCTTAATTGTCATTTTTTTACGTGGACTTAAAATATAATAAGGCGATGATAAGCCGTTATTATTCAATACTTGATCAGCTCTTTGCGATTGCTGAATTGATAAGGTAACTGCTAAGCCAATAAAGCATAGTAGTGAAACTAAAATTACAATAAATTTTTTAAACTTCATTATTTTATCTCAAAAATTTTCTCGTCAATAAAATCAAAACTTTTAAATGATTGATTTACTTTTAATAGCTTTTTACTTTTTATTTGATGTGCTTTTTGCCAAAACTGTGCGGTATTAGTAGCCCCGTTTTTTTCTCCAACAAAAAATAATTTTGTCTGCTTTAAATCGCAACATTTGCGATAAGTATCTAATACCTGACAATCACTATCGCCAAAATTTGGAGCCCAGGCACACATTATAAAATCAACGTCATCATATTTCTCAATGGAACTTATGGCATCTAATTTTTGTGTAGGATAAAAATTGTTTTGACCTGTTTTTGAACCTTGTGCCCAAGTAAAAGAATCACTAGCAATCATTTTCACGTTGGCTTGAGTTAGAGCTTTCGACCAATAAGCATTTCCGGCCATTATTTCTAACCCCTTTTTAAGATCGAATTCACTTTTTAGCAGGTGGACTGTTTCAAGATTAGGTAAAGACCAAATGCCATAGTATCTGGACAAAAAACTCCGAAAATTATTAAGTAAATTATTGATTTGCTCAATTGCTACTCTTTTAGATTGGAAATTTTTTCTTTGAATTTCATCTAACTCATTTGGTGCAAGTCCTAGATCTACGGGTCGTCTATCCAAAACATCATGTTGGTTGATAGTTTCGATAATTTTATTAATTTCTTTTACTTGATTATTAATTATCGGTTCTTGTATTATTTTAGCTAATTTATTGATTTTTAATTGATAATTATTCATAAAAATTTTCCTTAATATGATTTTACCATTCAAAACAGTCAAAAACAGTTATAATAAAAGGTAACTGGTTAAAGGAGTAGAATTTATGTCGAAAAAACAAAACAAAAAACGACAACCTGAAGAAGAATCCCTAGGAAAATCCATCCTTGATATTGTGATCACAGTCGTTGTTTGCATGGCCATCTATTTTGTTTTATTCAAATTTGTATTTGCAAACGAAACTGTTTCAGGTCCATCAATGCAACCCACTTTTGAGTCTAACGATCGCATTATTGCTGTACGTCACAGCAAGTTACAACGTGGCGATATCGTTATTTTGAAGGCTCCTGACGAACCGGGTGCTTTGTATATTAAACGAATTATCGGTGTTCCTGGAGATACAATTGAGTCAAAAAATGATACGCTATATGTGAACGGTAAAAAAGTTGCAGAACCTTATCTAACGCAATATGAAAAGAAATTGCCTAAAGGTCAACTTTATACAAATAACTTTACTTTGAAAAAGCTATTCGGTGTAGAACGTGTTCCTAAAGACTCTTATTTTGTAATGGGAGATCATAGAGATGTTTCAAAAGATTCTCGGATGATCGGCTTTATTAAAAAGAGCGCTATTGTTGGAGAAGTAAAGGTTCGCTACTATCCATTCAATCAATTTAGATTTTTCTAATTGAAGTTTTTAATAAGGAGCAAAAATGAGTCCACAAGAATTATCCGATGCAATCATCGACTTTGAAGTTAAAAATAATGTTAACGATACAGCACTTGCCTTTTCTAGTCACCTATCAGTTGAAAAAATTCATGCAATGAAAAGTGGCGAAGAAAAGTTCACTATTGAAGAAGCTGAACAAGTTTTAGATTATATTCAATCTAATTCCTAATTTTAAATAGCAATAAAAAATAAGATGATCAAAATTGATCATCTTATTTTTATGCAATTACTTACTTTCGTGATACTTTTCTAAAAGCCAAACATTAATTCCGCTGAAAACTATACTAAACATCAATAAGAATAAGTTCGAAAACCAAACCGATGAATAAGATCTTATTTGTCCTGTCAATATATTTGCAGGATCAAATTGGTAGATTAGATGCATTATATTTCCAGAAGCAACAATTAAAATTAAGACTAAAACAAGAATAATTACTGCTCTAAAGAATTTGCTGTGCTTTTCTGGCAAGAAGTCCATGATTGTTTTACTTGATAAATCAATTGTAGCTACAATGCTATAAACTAGAAAAGCAAATAATAGAAAATTGACAAACTCACTTAAAATCAAGCCTACTGGGAACGTGTCATTAAATTTACTCCACAAATTGCCACTACTTGCTTCTTTCCCCATTACATTACCTAACTGCCAAAAACTAAAACGGACGTTATGGTCAAATAAGGCTGGTAAAAATGAGATGAACCCCATAATTAACTGCAAAACTACTAAATATAAGCCATTTACAATAGAAGACGAGATATTAGCAATATAGAAATTAGATGAAGAAACAGGAATCAAACGCCAAGTTTGCGAGTCGAATTCTTTTTCATTTTGTCTACTTGAAATAAAGACATAGGCAATATCAATAAAAGGCATTAATGTTAACATAAAGATAAACCAAGCCATTAGTTTATCTTGTCCCTTAAATCCTGAAAAACCACTAAGAAGCGCCCAAATAGCAATAATTATGCTAGTAACTAATTGTATTAAAATTAATAAATAAATGCTGCGAACTTTGACTTTGGCCATTTGTCCAAATATATTCTTAAAGCTTGTCATCTTATTCAGCTCCCCCATCTTCATAAAGGCTTTCGTAATATTCTTCAATACTTTGACCTTTTGCGCGAATATCATCAGCCGCAATATACGAAGCGATAGTTTTATCTTTGATGATAATTACTTCATCTAAGATCGTGCTAATTTCATTTACAAAGTGATCTGAAATAATCATCGTTGCTTCAGGATCTTTCCAAAGTAAAATTGAATTAATAATTCGCTTACGAGCCATTGGATCAATTCCAGAAAACGGTTCGTCTAAAAGATATAAAGGAACTTTTCTACTCAAAGTTAAAGCAATTTCTAACTTTTCACGCATCCCTTTAGACAATTGTCGCAACTTCATCTCGCCATTTAACTTCATAAATTCTCTTAATTCTTTAAATTGGTCATTGTCAAAGTCGGAATAAATCTTTTCATAAAATGATTCAATTTCATCAATCTTAGTTGAATCGCTAAAACCCTTTAAAGCATCAGTGACAGATACTTGGCTTTTACGTTCAACTTCTTTTTGCATGCCATTAACTGCAACAGTGCCTTTATAATTCTTTGCAATGCCAGAAATAATTCTAATTAATGTAGTTTTTCCGGCACCATTTTCTCCAAGTAAGGCAACAATTTTCCCCGAATTAACCGTTAAATTAACGTCTTGCAAAATAGTTTGCAAATTCTTCTTATAGTTAAGATCTTGAACTTCTAATAGCGAGTTATTCATCTAGTCTACCTTCTTTTCTTCAATGAATTTTTTAAGCTTCTCAAGCGTTTGTTTAGAACTCAAGCCTAATTGCCTTGTGCTTTCTAAAAATTCGCTCATAGTATCTTGTATTAACTCCTCACGCTTTTTTAAAATCAAACCAGTATCGCGAGTTACAAAGGAACCCAATCCCCTTTTTACTTCTAAAATTCCTTCGTTATTCATCTGATTCAATGCTCTTTGAACCGTATTTACATTTACTGTTAAATCAACAGCCAATTGACGAACAGAAGGAACTTTTTCTCCAGGTTTAATTTTTCCTAAAGCGATTTGACGATACAGATACTTTTCAATTTGAACATAAATTGGAATATTATCTTGAAATTCCATTCAATCACCTGCTGTATTATTTATCTATTACACTAATATTTTACCAAATAATATGGCAATTACAACAGAAATTTGCTTTTAAAATGTTTCACGTTTATTTATTAAATTATTTTAAGCAAAATAAAAAAGCTACAATGTATTGCTATATAGGCAATTATTGCAACTTTTGTTTTGAATTTATATTCGAAGTGTAAAACTATATTTAATTTTTATTTAAACTTTGCATCTTCAAAATACTTGTCATTACCATATGTTATATTTTTGCAATTAATTCAATTTAACGTCTTTTAAGATAAAAGTAACCAATTTTGTTTCATGAGTTGTTATTTTTTATTTCTTTCAACATTTAATTGATTAATTTTACGTAAAACATCCACAGCTTTCCACATGCTTTCGAGCACCGTATATTCGTATCTACCATGCATGTTTTCTTCGCCGGCAAATAAATTAGGACATGGCAATCCCATGTAGGTCAATTGAGAGCCATCGGTTCCGCCACGAACTGGATCCTCGTTAACTTCAAGACCTTCGGCCTTATAAGCATCTCTTGCTAAATCAACAATTTCCATGTGCTTTTCTAATTCGTCGGCCATATTGTAGTATTGATCCCACATCTTGAGCTTGATTCTTTCAATGCCAAATTCATCGTTCATCTTTTTAACGATGTCTTTAACCAAATTCTTTCTTCTCTCAAGACCGTCGCGTTCAAAATCGCGGATAATATAATCCATGTGTGCTGAATCAACAGTACCGTCAAAAGTCATTAAGTGGAAGAAGCCTTCACGTCCATCAGTGTGTTCTGGACGATCGTGCTGTGGTAATTGATTATGAAAATCAATTCCAACTTGGATTGCATTAATCATTTGACCTTTTGCGACAGCTGGGTGCACGTTTACTCCTTGAATATCTAAACTGAATTGTGCTGCAGAGAAAGTTCCCCAATCAAGTTTTCCAGGAGCTTCACCGTCAACAGTATAAGCAAAATCTGCACCAAATTCTTCAACATCAAAATGTTCAGCACCTGTGCCAATTTCTTCATCAGGCGTAAACGCCAAGCGAATCTTACCGTGTTTTTCTTCAGGATGCTGCATTAAGTATTCTGCAAACGTCATTAACTCTGAAATACCACACTTGTCGTCACCACCAAGTAAAGTATCGCCAGAAGCAGAAATTATAGTTTGTCCTTTATAATTCTTCAAATGTGGAAATACTTCTGGATCTAGGTAAAATTCGCTATCGCCTAATTGAATCTTAGATTTGCCATCGTAATTTTTAGTAATTTGTGGCTTTACATCAACAGAATTAAAATCTGCAGTATCGCAGTGTGCAAGCAGTCCAAAAGTTGGAACTTCATAATCAATATTTGAAGGAATAGTGGCAATTACGCAGCCACTTTTTTGATTATAATGAACATCTTCTAAGCCGAGTTCTTCCAAGTCTTTCATAATGACATTTTTTTGAAAGTTTTCTTCTCTTTCAGTTGATGGAAAACGATCTGAATTCTCATCAGAACGTGAATTCACTTTTACATATTTTAAAAATCTTGGTAATAATGTTGGATACTCTGTCATCTTATTCTCTCCTAAAATAAATCCTGAAATGGGTTAGTTGAAACTTCGGAAATTTCAACTGGCACATCCCAATTATATTCCTCATTCCACTTATTTAAACGATCAGCCACTTTATATTTAAACAACTTTTCAGTATAGTGGCCTGGATCAACCACGGTTAACCCGCTAGAAATCATATCGTGACCAACGTGGTAATAAACATCGCCAGTAATAAATGCATCGACGCCTTCATCAACTGCTTGATGCCAGAACTTACCACCATCGCCACATATAAAGGCTACGCTAGAGATCATCTTATCATTATTGTCAGTAATCAAGCGAACCATCTTAATATTCATTTTACCTTTGACATAATAAGCAAAATCTTTAGCTGACATTTGCTCGTTTAAACGTCCTTTTCGACCAATTGCAATACCATCATCGTCTAAGGCAAAAGGTTCCACATCTTTTAAACCTAATTCTTCGGCCTGCCAATCAGCTGAACCATCTTGTGCCTTATCAGAATTGGTGTGAATAGAATAAACTGTAATTCCATTAGCAATTATTTTGCCATACATTTCATTTTGCGGATCTGAAAAATCTAAGTTTTTTGCTGGCCGAAACATTACTGGGTGGTGACTAACTATAAAGTTAACGCCCTTTTCAACGGCTTCATCAACTACTTGCGGACGCACATCTAAAGTTGTCATTACTTTTGTAACATCTGCATCCATTGAACCAATCTGTATCCCCACAGGATCGCCTTTTGACGCAATTTCTTTAGGGAAATCTTGTTCGAAGCGATTTACTATATCTGCAACCTTAGTCATCCTAACACTTCCTTTATCATTTTAATTAAAGCATTTATTCTATCAATTTTATCTTGATCTTTATTTTTTGCCTTATTTAAATTAGTAACTAAATTTTCATAATAATGAAGCTGATTAGTCCATTTTTTAATAAAAATAGGATTCTTTTCTTTTAATAAAAATGGTCCAAATTCAAGCTCTTGTTTAGAAAAAATAGCTTTTTCTTGTCCAAATTTTGCCTTAATTATTTCGTAAATATGACCAGCCACTTCAATAATTTGTTCGTCTACTATTTGATATTTATGATCTTGAAGCCATTTTCTAACTAGCGGTTCACTAATATTTGCTTCTAAAATCAAAGTTGGATAAATCTTATTTTCTTGATAGGCATTTTCTAAAAGAGTTGTCATTAACTTACCGCCCATGCCGGCAATAACGACAGTATCAATTTGATCGCTTTGCGTTAATGTCTCTAATCCCGAGCCTAATCTTGTTTCAATTTTATCTTCTAAGTTGGCTTGCTTGATATCTTGCTTAGCATTCTCTAGTGGACCTCTAGCCACATCGCTGGCAATGGCAAAATCTATCTTACCTTTTTTTACTAATGCAATTGGTAAATACGCATGGTCAGTTCCAATATCGGCCAAGCGACTACCTGAATCAACCATCTGTCCAATTTGAGCTAGTCTTTCTTCTAACACACTCTCACCTCTTACTAAAAATTTTAGCATAGATAATCTAAAACTTACTTGTAAAAATATCAAAAAAGCCTTGTAGTTTTATTTAGCTACAAGGCTTTTAAATATATCTTTTAATCTAAGAAATCTTTCAACTGGTTAGAACGACTTGGATGACGTAATTTACGCAAGGCTTTTGCTTCAATCTGACGAATACGTTCACGAGTAACGCCAAATACCTTACCAACTTCTTCCAAAGTACGAGTTCTTCCGTCATCAAGACCAAAACGAAGTCTTAAGACGTTTTCTTCACGATCAGTTAAAGTATCAAGAACTTGTTCCAATTGTTCTTTAAGCAATTCATAAGAAGCATGTTGTTCAGGACTAGTAGCATCCTTATCTTCAATGAAATCACCTAAATGTGAGTCATCTTCTTCACCAATTGGAGTTTCCAATGAAACTGGTTCTTGAGCAATCTTTAAGATATCACGTACTTTATCGGTTGGCATATCCATTTCAGCGCCAATTTCTTCAGGAGTTGGTTCACGACCAAGATCTTGTAATAATTGACGTTGAATTCTGATTAACTTGTTAATAGTTTCAACCATGTGAACTGGGATTCTGATAGTTCTAGCTTGATCGGCAATGGCACGGGTAATAGCCTGTCTAATCCACCAAGTTGCATAAGTTGAAAACTTGAATCCAAGACGATAATCGAACTTATCTACGGCTTTCATAAGTCCCATATTACCTTCTTGAATTAAATCAAGAAATGACATGCCACGTCCGACATATCTCTTAGCAATAGAAACAACCAATCTTAAGTTAGCTTCAGCTAATTCTTGTTTAGCTTCTTCATCGCCATCTTCAATTCTTTTAGCTAAAGCAATTTCTTGATCAGCATCTAATAATGATACACGTCCAATTTCCTTCAAATACATTCTAACTGGGTCATTCATTCTAACGCTTGAAGGAGCAGACATGTCTTTTAATTCTGCTTTTTCAACATCTTTTTGCTTTTTTAAGGCAAGCTTAGAAGGTTCGCCTTTTTCATCAACAATTGAAATTCCATTATCTTCGAACTCTTGAACCAATTGATCAACTGCTTTACCTTCCAAGTGATAAGGCTTAATTAAGCGAGCAGTAAAATCAGTATCAGTAATTGATTTACTCTTTTTAACTTCCTTGACCACTTGCTTCACCATTTTATCTAGTGACAAGTTTGTTTCTTCAGTAGAAACATCTTTTTTAGTGGTAGTGTTTTTTTCTGCCATGTAATAAAGCCTCCTCTAATATTTTTGTCTTTTCAAATCTATAATCTTTTGAGTAATTTGCAACATATCTTGCTCATCATTTCGCATCTGTGCTTCTTGCAAACTATCAAGTAATTGATGCAATTGCTCATCAATTTTAGAATTTGCCAAGGCTTGAAGCTGATCATCCAACTCTTGTTTGGAATAATCTTCTGGCATTTCAGCCATCTCCATACTTACAATTATACCTTGAAATTGTTCAGGAACAAAATCTATAAATCCTTGTACAGTTGGGGTAGATGTTTGATCTAAATATTTTAACCACAACTCTGCTAAATTTGCGTATGCTGAATCTGGGAATAAGAAGTTTTTATCTAATAAGTAATTGCGAGCTTCTTCACTATGAATAAATAGATATAGCAACCTGCGTAATGCCGGATTTTCAGCTGTTTCAACTACTTCTTGACCATTGATTGCCTGCGAAGGCTCATTATTTTCAAAATCTGTTGGAGCAACAACTGGTTGCATTTGTCTTTGATGATTTCGAGCGCGATTTAATTTTCGTCTTGCTCTGAGTACCGAAACTTTCAAAGATTCAATACTTACAGAGGTTTGTTTTGCAATCTTGCCTAAATAAAGATCTTCAGCAACCGGATCATTTAATGGTGCAATCAATTGAACTGCTTCATCAATAAAGCTTAATTTTTCTCGATCATTGTGCAAATTAAACTTTAAAGCCAATCTATTTAATAGAAAGTCAATTGGAGTTAAAGCTGCTTTGACTTGTCCTTGATACTTTTGAGCACCGTATTTTTTAACGTATTCATCCGGATCAAGATTCTCTGGTAAAACTACTATTCCTAAATTAAAACCGTTAGCTTTTTGAAACATACCACAAGCTCGTTCTGCTGCATGAATACCAGGAGGATCCCCATCGTAATTTATAATTACATTAGGCGTAATTCTCTTTAAGATATAAACTTGTTCATCAGTTAAACTTGTTCCCATCGAAGCTACCCCCGACTTAATCCCAGCCTTATAAGCAGCAATTACGTCCATATAGCCTTCGTATAATATCAAGTGTCCTTCTGAGCGCGCAGCTTTTTTTGCTTCAGATAAGTGAAATAACAGCTTAGACTTTGTGAAAATTTCAGTTTCTGGGCTGTTCATATACTTAGCAATTTCAGAGTTATTAGAAATTCTTCTTCCTGAAAAAGCAATAGTTCGTCCTACTTCATCACTTAATGGGAACATCAAACGATCACGGAAACGATCATATAACTTTCCTTCTTTTGACTCCACAAAAAGGCCACTTCTTCTTAAAAGATCATCTTCATATCCTTTTTGCTTAAGAAAAGTTAATAGAATTCCATCATTATCTGGTGCGTATCCTATTTTAAAGTGTTCCAGTAAATCTTCATCAAGCTCACGATCATGGGCATACTTTAAAGCATTTTCACCGGTTTTCGTAGTTAATAAAATATGCTGGTAAAATTCAGTAGCATCCTGGTACATTTTCTTCAATGGACTAAGGGGCTCGGTTTTACCGCCAACTCCTTCGGGGATCTTAATATGTGCCATATCTGCAACTGCTTTTACACTTTCAGGAAAAGTTAGATTCTCCTGATACATCATAAATTTAAAAACGTTACCACCTTTGCCGCACCCAAAACATTTAAAAAATTGTTTAGCTTCATTGACAGTAAAAGATGGAGTTTTTTCTTGGTGAAAAGGACATAAGCCAGTATAATCCTTTCCCTTTTTAGTTAAAGTAACATACTGGCTAATTACATCTACAATATTGACAGAGTTACGTACTTCATTGATAAACTCGTCAGGAATACGACCTGCCATCTAAATGCTCCTTTGATTATTTAATAACTAATTGGCTCAAATCACCCATACGATCAGCTAATTCATTAACTTTTGCTAATTGAGCTAAACGATTGTTTTTAACATTTTCGTCCTTAGCTAAAATCATATTAGTTTCAAAGTAGTTATCAATTACTGGCTGTAATTCAACAAATCCTTTGTATAGATCACTAATAGCTAAATCTTCTTGATCTTGCAATTCATTTACGCCAGCAAACAATTCTGCTTCGCTTTGTGAATCAAACAAGCTATCATCCACTTCGTTATTAGTTTTAAATTTAGCTTTCTTCAAAATGTTAGTAATACGAGTCAAACTTTCAACAACTGGCTTAAAGTCCGCATCGTCGTGGTGAGTTTGCAAAGTCTTAGCTGCAGCTAGCATTTGAATTGGATCTTGTTGGCTTGAAGCTAAAACAGCATCGATTACATCATATTTGTAATCGCTAACTTGTAAGTATTGCTTTACACGATCACGGATGAAGTCAGAAATCTCATTTTCTTCACTGCGGTCTTTTGGTAGTTTTGCACTAGTTTCGCCATTTAAGATCTCAATGATTTGTGGCAATATTTCTTTGATAGATAATGACCAATCTTCGTTAAGAAGAATTCTAACAATACCGTAAGCACTTCTTCTCAATGCGTATGGGTCATTTGATGATGATGGTACCATTCCAGCAGCAAAGAAAGTAATAATTGTATCAAGCTTATCAGCAATTGATAAAAGCGAACCTACAGTAGTTGCTGGCAAATCACCTTCAGCACTAGTTGGCATATAACTTTCTTTAATTGCAGCGCTAACTGCTTCATCTTCACCAGCTAATCTTGCATAGTGCATACCCATAATTCCTTGAAGTTCTGCAAATTCACCAACCATTGCAGTAACTAAGTCAAATTTATAGATATCTGCGGCGCGTTCAAAGTCCGCAACCTCTTGATCGCTTAAGTTAAGCTTTTTAGCAATAAAGTTACCAATCAACTTAACTCTCGCCATATGTTCAGAAACTGAACCAATCTTATCATGGAATGAAACATCTTTTAACTTATCTACAAAGTGTGATAATGGATATTTCTTATCTTCATCATAGAAGAATTGGGCATCATCCAAACGGGCAACAAGAACTTTTTCATTACCTGAAACGACATTATCCAAATATTCACTATTTCCGTTTCTGACAGAAATAAAGTGGTTAATTAAGTTACCATTTTCATCGTAAACTTCAAAGTATCTTTGATTATCCTTCATTGAAGTAATTAAAACTTCATCAGGAATATTCAAGTACTTCTTGTCAAAGCTTCCAGCAAAGACAGTTGGATATTCAACTAAGTTGGTAACTTCTTCTAGCAATCCCTTATCTAAATTAATCTTCCAGTTATTTTGAGCTGCTAATTCTTGGATTTGATTAATAATCATTCCCTTTCTTTCATCAGCATCTGCAATAACATATTGACTCTTTAAGGCTTCTTCATAGTCATCCGCGTTAGCTAAAACAATAGAATCACCTAAGAAGCGATGTCCTTGAGTTTTACGGCCTGCAGTAACATCAAGTAATTTAACTGGAATTACTTCACTACCAAAAAGTGAAACCATCCAGTGAATTGGACGAACGAATTCAAAATCATAGCTACCCCACCGCATTTTAGTTGGGAAAGTCATAGCTTTAACAATTTCACTCATGTTCATCAAAATATCAGAAGATTTTTTACCTTCTTTTTGGACGTGAACATAAGCATATTCAGTACCTTTAAGCTCTTCAAAGTAAATATCATCTATGCTCATACCTTGACCGCGGACGAAACCTTGAGCAGCTTTGCTCCAATTGCCATCTTTATCAAGAGCAATCTTTTTAGCAGGACCTTTTTTAACTTCATCAATATCGTCTTGCTTTTCGGCTAAATCTTTAACCAAAATAGTTAAACGACGTGGAGTAGAGAAAGTCTTAATATCGCTAAAAGAAAGACCATTTTCTTTTAAAAACTTCTTAGTTCTGTCAGCCAGTTGCTTTACGCTACGTGAAACAACATGTGCTGGCATTTCTTCAGTACCAATTTCAAATAAGTAATCTTTAGTCATTTTCGTGCCCAGCTTTCTCTTGATCTTCTTGGTGCTTCAATAATGGGAAGCCACGTTTTTCGCGTTCTTCAACAAATCCTTTAGCTGCAAGATGAGCCAAGTTTCTAATTCTTGATAAGTATCCAGCTCTTTCAGTTACTGAAACAGCTCCACGTGCATCAAGTAAGTTGAAAGTATGGCTACATTTCAAGATATAATCGTATGCCGGATGAATAAGATTTTGACTCAAAAGACGCTTAGCAGTTGCTTCGTAAATATCAAAGAATTTAAGCAATTGTTCTTGATCACTTTCTTCAAAGGCATATTTTGAATGTTCATATTCAGGTTGCTTGAAGATATCACGATATAAGACGCCTTCGCCCCATTCAAGATCGAATACAGAGTTAACTTCTTGAATGTAAGATGCAAGTCTTTCAACACCGTAAGTAATTTCACTCATTGTTGGTTTAACGTCTAGTTCACCCACAACTTGGAAATAAGTAAATTGAGAAACTTCCATTCCATCAAGCCAAACTTCCCAACCAACACCGGCACATCCCATAGATGGGTTTGCCCAGTTATCTTCAACAAAACGGATATCATGTTCTAATGGCTCAATACCTAAAACACGTAAACTATCTAAATAGTATTGTTGAATGTCTTCTGGAGCTGGCTTAATTACAACTTGGAATTGATGGTGTTGATACAAACGATTAGGATTATCACCATAACGACCATCAGCTGGACGTCTTGAAGGTTCTACATAACAAGCTGCCCATGGTTCAGGTCCTACAGCGCGCAAAAAAGTATACGGACTCATAGTTCCTGCACCCTTTTGTTCATCATATGAAGGCATGATCATACAACCTTTAGAAGCCCAGAATTGTTCTAATTTAAAAATCATATCCTGGATACTCAGTTTTTCTGACATAGTTTTCTCTCCTCGCTTCATAGGCCATAAAAAAAGCCTATGCAAAAGTTGCATAGGGACGATTTGTTTCGCGGTTCCACCCTAATTCAGGAAGTATTCTTCCTGCTCTTAATTACGATCTTTTGACTAAAAGGTGCCTTTTCCTAGATGCACTTTCACCGTTCTGCACTCGCTAAACTAGTACTTTCTTTTTCCTTTTTATTTGTCAAAATACGTAGTTAATTTTACCATTTTTTGATAAAAAATTCTACTCTAAAAGAGCTTAAGTTCATCAAGAAATTTCTTACTTTTTAAATTTAAATCTAAATATCTGGTGTACATACGATCAATAACTTTTTTGGAACTATTTTTCAAAGTCGGATTAATATTTATCTTACCCAAGCGATCGATGTCAATCAAAGCCAAAGTTCTAATTAAAGAAACAGTTTTAGGATTCAAATGCATTCGTTCTGGAACTTGATTAAAATGATCGCTGCAAACAATTCCGCCTTTTTCTAATGAAAAGTCAAAAATTCCTTGTGTTTTATGACATACCAAACAGCTGTCTAATTTCGGAGCTACCCCAAAATATTTCAGCATTTTTAATTCGATCATTTGCTTGATAATTTCCTCATCAAAACCAGAATTAATTTTTGTTAAGGCAGTAAAAACTAATCCATAAACATCGCTAATTTCTTGATACTCCTCAAAAGCATGATCAACTAGATCTAAGATATAGCTAGCATAAGCTTGCTTAGTAATGTCTAGATAAATCTTTTCAAATTGCTGAACGTTTTTAAATGTTCTTAGTCCGCTGATTCCTCTTAGCGAGGTATTAACTGTATAAATTCCGTAAGAAAAATTCAAAGTAGCTGCACCCAATTTAGACTTAGGACGTAAGGCTCCTCGAACATCTAAGGTAAAAATCCCATTTTCTTTAGTTAGAACTTTCGATAAAACATCGGCTTCTTTATATCTTTTTCTTTTAAAAATAATCCCATTAACATCAATTAATTCACGAGACATTAACGCAATTCCTTAGCATTGTAGCCAATTGATTTCAAAAAGGCAGGATCAGATCTCCAGTTCTTTTGCACTTTTACCCAGAGTCGAAGATTTACTTTTTCACCTAAAAGGTTTTCAATCTCTTTTCTAGCTGCAATTCCAATTTGTTTGAGCATTGAACCTCTTTTTCCGATGACAATACCCTTTTGACCATCACGTTCTACATAAATTGTTGCTTCAATTTGCAATTTACCATTTTCATGATCTCTCATTCTGTCAACTACAACAGCAGTTGCATGAGGCACTTCTTCATGAGTCAAACGTAGAACTTGTTCTCTGATTAATTCAGCAACAATAAAGTATTCTGGACGGTCAGTGATTTGATCAGCATCATAAAATTGAGGGCCAACTGGTAAATACTTAGTGATTGTCTTAATCAATTCATCAACATTATTTCCTTGGCTAGCAGAAATTGGCACAATTTCAGTAAAATCACCTAATTCTTTATAAGAATCAATAATTTCTAATAATTTATCTGGATGTATTGTATCTATTTTATTGATTACTAAAAATACTGGCTTTTTAATTTTCTTCAAAAGATCAGCAATGTAATGATCGCCTTTACCTGCTTTTTCTGGTTCAACCATAAATAAAACAACATCTACTTCATCTAAAGCAGAATAGCTAGACTTGTCCATAAAATCGTCTAACTTATTTTTTGGCTTGTGAATACCAGGAGTATCAATAAAGACAATTTGTTCATGATCATCGGTATAAACACCAGAAATCTTGTTTCTAGTTGTTTGCGGTTGAGGCGACATAATAGCAACTTTTTGACCTACTAAATAATTCAATAAAGTAGATTTACCTACATTGGGACGACCAATTAAAGCAACAAAGCCAGATTTAAATTCTTCAGTCATTTTATTTACTCTTTCTATCTATTGAAAACAAAATACCGTATTACAAGAAAATACGGTACTTAAAAATTTAATGAATTTGTTTGCCGTGAGTTTCTTGATTTGGGTGAAGTGGCAACCCATATTCGCGTAAAACTTTACCTTGAATGGCAAACATTTCTTTAGCTTCCGAATCTTCAATATGGTCATAACCATTTAAATGAAGATAGCCATGAACTAACGTATAGCCAAATTCACGATTAAATCCTGTTTCATAATCAACGGCTTGTTTTTTAACAACTTCAATACAAATAAACAAATCACCAATATCTTCGATAAAGTCGGGATCATCAAGAAATTGTGCCATTAAATCGCTATCTTCGCCATCTTCAATCGCAAATGAAATTACATCAGTTGGACGATCTTTACCACGATATTTTTTATTAATTTCATGAATACGGTCGCTAGAAACAAAATTTATACTAATTTCTTGTTGATTATCTTTATTAATAGCCTTCTTAGCGGATAAAAGTAAATCTAAGATCCATTTTTGCCAATCGCAACTTTTATCTTTTAAAAATCCAATTTCATCATTAAAAGAAATTTCTAAATCTTCCACTAATGTCCCTCTTCTTCATAAGCTCTAACGATCTTAGCGACAACTGGGTGACGCACAACATCATTAAAAGTAAAGTTTACAAATTTAATTTGATCAATATTAGCTAAAATATGCTCAGCTTGCAATAAGCCACTCTTAGCTTTACCAGGTAGATCAATTTGCGTTTGATCTCCATTAACAACCATTTTTGAATTAAAACCTAAACGAGTTAAAAACATCTTCATTTGTGCTTGAGTTGTATTTTGAGCTTCATCCAAAATTACAAAAGCATCATCTAGAGTTCGACCACGCATATATGCTAAAGGAGCTACTTCAATTAATCCGCGTTCCATTAAACGGTTAGTCGCATCAATTCCTAAAATAGCATACAAAGAATCATAAATTGGTCTTAAATATGGATCAACTTTTTCTTTCAGATCTCCTGGTAAAAATCCTAAAGATTCTCCTGCTTCAACTGCCGGACGGGTCAAAATAATTCTTGAAACTTCACCTTTTTTAAAAGCCGCAATTGCCATAACCACTGCTAAGAATGTTTTACCAGTACCAGCAGGTCCAATTCCAAAGACGACGTCATTTTTCTTAATTGCTTCAATGTAGCGCTTTTGCCCCATATTTTTAACACGAATTGGACGGCCTTTGGCATCCCTAATCAAGATCTTATTATAAAATTCACCAAAGAACTCAAGCGTTCCTTTATCAGCCATTTTAACGGCACTTACAACGTCTGTAGCTGTAATAGAAATTCCCTTAGTCACTACTTTATCAAGGGCAGTTAAAACATCAAGAGCCTTTTTCACAGCATCTTTAGGGCCGTTAACTTCAATCTCGCTACCAGTATCAGTAACTTTTAAATCGTATGATTCTTCTAATAATTTTAAATTTGCATCGTTAATTCCGACTAAGTTCATAATATTTTCTGGCTTAGTTGGAGTAAAAACGGCTTCAACAGATTCTTCCAAACAGAACCTCCATTAATAACTAATTGAGCTTTTTGCCTACAATACTTGAAGCAGCTTTACCATCAGCTCTACCTTTAATTTTAGGCATTAAAGCTTGCATAACTTTTCCAAAATCTTTCTTCGAACTTGCACCAACTTGTGCAATAGTTTCTTCGACTGTTTTTTCTAATTCTTCACTAGTCATTTGCTTTGGCATGTACTTTTCAATGATTTCGATTTCTTTATTTGTTTGAGCAATCAAATCATCTCTCTTTGCTTTAGTGAATTCTTCTAAAGATTCTTTTCTTTGCTTTAAAGCACTTGAAAGAACGCTCAAATCATCTTCATCAGTTAAATCGTGTCCAGCCTTAATCTTGTAATTCATTAAAGCAGCTTTCAAAGAACGAACAACTGTTAAAGTTTCTTTGTCCTTTTCTTTCATAGCTTTTTTCATATCTTGCATCAAAGTATCGTTTAATGACATCTTTTAATAATTCCTTTCTCTTACTATTCTATTACATTGTACAATTTTTATATAATAAAAAAAGCTCTGGTTAGATTAAATCTACCAGAGCAATTTTTATTAATAATGTCTACGCTTACGTGCAGCTTCTGATTTTAACTTTCTGCGAACACTAGGTTTTTCGTAGAATTCACGTTTACGGTATTCTTGTAAAGTACCACTTCTAGAAACGGAACGTTTGAAACGACGAAGAGCATCATCAATAGACTCGTTTTCGTGAACGATTGTCTTAGCCATAGTGAGATCCCTCCTTCCATTTCTTGGCACAGTCGTGCCACAACAATATAGTCTAATTATAGCTAACCTAAAAAAGCTGGTCAATAGTCCATGTCACTTTTCTTGAAGAAATATTATATAATTAGAGTAAATAATTCATGAGGTGAAAATATGACTGATCAAGAAAAGACTTACAAACAGACTGTTAATCTAGTTATTATTTCTGACGCTGTAGGCGATACTGCATTCAACATGGTGCAAGCCGGAGCTGTTCAATATCCAGAAGTAAACTTTAATTATCGTCGCTATCCTTTTATTACTAATAAAGAAAAACTTGAAAAAGTTTTTGATGAAATTAAAGATTTGGACAACTTAATGATTGCATTTACTTTAGTTACTGAAGAGCAACAATTAGCAGTAATTAAGTTTTCTCGTGAACATGACATTAAATATGTTGACTTGCTTTCTGGAGTTATTGATAATATTCACGCAATTACCGGAGTTGATCCGAAACATGAAATCGGTGCTGTACACCAAATGGGTCAAAACTACTTTGACCGAATTTCTGCTATGGAATTTGCAGTTATGTACGATGACGGTAAAGATCCCAAGGGATTTTTAGAAGCCGACGTAGTTTTACTCGGTGTATCAAGAACTTCTAAGACCCCTCTTTCACTATTTTTAGCAAACAAAA
The DNA here is from genome assembly GCF_000296835.1 of Lactobacillus hominis DSM 23910 = CRBIP 24.179. Classification (GTDB taxonomy): domain Bacteria; phylum Bacillota; class Bacilli; order Lactobacillales; family Lactobacillaceae; genus Lactobacillus; species Lactobacillus hominis. The sequence goes on from NZ_CAKE01000028.1 coordinate 23,331, forward strand.
ACTTAAAAGTAGCTAACTTACCACTTGTACCACAAACTCATATTCCAGAAGAAATTTACAAAGTTGATCCGAAAAAGATTATCGGTTTAACCAATGATCCATCAGTATTAAATGAGATCAGAAGACAAAGAATGATTTCTTACGGATTAAATCCAGATACTACTTACTCCAACATGGACTCAATTAATAAAGAATTAGCATCAGCCCAAAAGCTTTACGACAAGCTAGGCTGTTACGTAATCAATGTTGCCCACCGCTCTATTGAAGAAACTGCAGCATTAATTTTAGAACACTTAGGAATCGATGATTACGCTAAATAAATTATAAATAATACAATATTAAAAGGATGAGATTCAGTTTTTGGCTGATCTCATCCTTTTTTGAATTCTATTAAAAACTAAACTGGTTTTCTTTCCTTGAAACGTCCATAGACTTTATTAACTTCGCTAACGCTCATAAATGCATATGGATCATTGTTCAAAACAATATTATAAATATCATACATGTCGTAACGGTCAATTACTGTAAGTAACACAGTTTTTTCAGTATGACTATAAGCACCTTCAGCATCGTGCAAAATAGTAATTCCCCGGTGCATCGTTCGCTGAATACCTTCGATAATATGTTTTGGATGCTCTGTAACAATAATAACCTGCATTTTTTGGTGCTGCGTATAAACTGCATCAATTACTCGTCCATTGACAAAAATATTAAGTGCCGTATATAAAGCTCGTGACCAACCAAAAACAAATCCAGCACAGATAACGATAATTAAGTTAAAGAAAATATTGATTTGACCGAAGCTTTTACCAGTTTTTTTTCTTAAAATAATCCCTAATACATCAAGTCCGCCAGTTGAAATACCAGACTTTAAAGCAATCCCTGTGCCTACGCCGTTAACAACGCCACCAAATAGTGCACAAATGATTGGATCATAGCTCATTTTAATTGGCGCAATTACCTTCATCATAATTGAACCTAACAAGACGGCAATTAAAGTAAAGAAAGTAAACTTATGACCAATTTTAAACCATCCCAAAATAAATAAAGGAATATTCAAAACAAAATACATGACCGATGTCGTTAATGTAAACGGAAGATAGCGCGACGATACTGATTGCAAAATCTGCGCGAAACCAGTTATACCAGAAGCGTAAATCTTACCAGGCTCCCAGAAGAAGTTCAAAGCAACCGCAACTGCTAAAGCATAAAAGAATGCCGCTGAAATTTTTGATATTAAATTATGCCGGCGAGCAAGGATCTCAAGTTTTCCCATTCTTATTCCTCTTAAAAGTTTAATACTCTTAGTGTAAAGAAAATAATTATTTTATCAAGTCTTATTTTGACCAATGTTTCTTGATAAATTGCTCCCGGCCACCCATTTCTTCTAATTCATAGCGAGCTGGATTTTTCTTATAAAAGGCTTGATGATAATCTTCAGCCGGATAAAAAGGCTGAGCTTTTTCAATGCGCGTAACAATAGGTTGATCAAATTTGCCAGAATTTTCTAAATCCGCTTTAGATTTTTCGGCAATTTCTTTTTGGTTAGGCGAATTATAATAAATCACTGGCTGATATTGGCTTCCGCGATCTTGAAATTGTCCCATGGCATCTGTTGGATCGGTTACTTGCCAATAAATGTTTAGCAGCTTTTCATAAGACATTACTTTTGGATCAAAAGTAATCTTGACTACTTCCGTGTGTCCTGTTTCACCAGTACAGACTTGCTCATATGTAGGGTTTGCTACTTTGCCACCAGTGTAACCAGAAACCACACTTTTGATCCCGGGCATTTTGTCGAATGGCTCAACCATACACCAGAAACAACCGCCAGCAAAGATAGCTGTGTCATACTGCAACTTTTCATTGTTATCAAGGGATTTAACGTCTTTCATTTTATTAGCACTTCTTTCTAAATTCGAATAATTATGGATTATTTTCACTATATTTCCACTATTTATTCACTATCAGTGAAAATCGCTCTATCTGTTTCAATATTAACGATTGTTAATAATTTAAACAACTATTTTAATCTTTTTCTTCCTATTTATTAGATACATACAAACAAAAAAAGCCACTCCAGAGAATTAACTCCAGAGTGGGTCTTTTAACCTTTCTATAAAACAATGGTCGCCTTATCGCCATCTACAAATTTACCTGATTGTTCGTTGCCAATTAGCAAGTACTTGCCTGATCTACCTAGTACGTGCCAAGTAGATCCTTTTTCAAGATGCTTGACACCAGTGTCAGGTTTAGCATTATTTTGAGTCCACGCATTATCTGCAGTTATTTGAGCAATGCCCTTGCCATATGGATTAACTGCTAGTGGGTTAATCTTAGTCAATCCATCAGCTTGATTAAACCATTGATTAGTACCAGCACATACCGCACCGTCTTTAGCACGGTTAATCTTAAATGTAGCGCCGTTGGGGCGATGCCCTACTACCTTTTTAAGGGATGCGTCTTCATATAAGTCTGCACCGTTGGGACGATTAATTTTAAACTGTCCTAGTTCATTATACTTAACTTGTGGATGCCAATTCAATTCGTCATCTACCTCCTCACTCTTAACTTTAGAAAAATCCATTAAAGCAATATTTCCATCTACACCTTGGTTGCACCAATTATCAGTAAACTGCCAAATGGCTACTCCGTCCATTGATGGAAAACAGCTGAAATCAGGTTGCGATACAGCCGTGCCGTTGCCTAACGGATAAGCTGCTACCCACAGTGAGTCAGGAAACTCTTTCAAAATTAAGGACGTATTTACCCGATTTTTTAGATTATAAGCTCCCGAGTAAAGCATTGGTCTATATCCGGCTTTTTGGATCATACGCATAGACACTAAGATAGCTTGTGTATTAGCTGAAACAGGTCCTGTCACTTCATTGCCATCTCCTACTTCCCAGTCGGTAGCTAGAATAGATCCAGCTGGCAAACCTAAAGCCTTAGCTTGATAAATGGCAAGTTCAGCATTAAGTTGTGCCAAATAACTATTATCAGAGAACACAGCAAAGAAATATCCATGTGGCGTCTGTCCGCTTGCAATAGCGCTAGCAATCTGCTGTTTTGCGCTAGGATTGCGGTAAGTGGTGCCTTCGGTCAATTTAACTATGACAAACTTAGAACCGAATCTGGCGTAATTATTTACGTTTGGTGGATTGTTGCTTGATACGTCCGCTCCGAACTGTCTTACCATTTTTACGCTCCTTTCTAAAGGAATCAAAAATATATTGATTATAAGTGTAGGTCATCTAAGACGTCCTCACTTTCATTTTTTTCTACTGGTTGGGTAACCGGTGTAGAAACTGATGGCTTAGCCTCCTGCCCTTTAGGTTCTGGTTTTGAAGCCACAATAGGAGCGGTAACCTTAGGAACTTCAATTTTTTCAACTGGCTTAGCATCAGCTGTGCTTGAATCCTTAACTACTTCATCATAAGCGTGTTGCACAAAATTTCTTACAGTTGCTTCATCAATGGTCAATTGAGGATACAAAACCTTGATCTGCTTATAAACTTCATCTGTAGCGTCATTTAGCTTGGTAGCTCCATCTTTATCATCAATGGATGCTTGATAGTTAGAAGCTCTTAAAGCTAGCGTGCCGACAAAATCAAAGACGTCGGCCATTTTAGGATGCTTGATTCTTAGCTTTTCAATCTTTGTTTTTGAGTGCAAATAAAAAGCACCTGTAGCTGTCATTAGAATAATTACAAATGCCCAAATAGTATTAATCGTTAAGTCCGTTTGATTCATGACTTACACCGTCTTTCTTGATATCGCCATGTTGCAAATAGCTTGCAATTTCAACAACATCATTCTTAATGTCTTCTGGTACTTGGTCAATTTCAATCTTATGGTCTTGGAATAAAACTACGTAATCCATAACGCGTGTGTTAATGTTTTTCATTTTTCAATAATTCCTTTCGTAAAACTTCATTCTCTTCTTGAAGATGCTTAACCTGATTCTTGTAATCATCACGTTCACTCTTAAGTTCTTGGATAATATCTTGGAAAGTATCTCGCTTGTTTTTGTAGTATGCGTTATAAGCTGTTATCAGTACGCCAAGCAAAGTACTTGCTGCACCAATAATTAAATCTAAATGCAAGCGAAACACCTCCTACCGGTCGTGAGCTACATGCAAAATCAATAAAAATAGGACTATATCTCCAATGACGGTATGCCCCATTCTGAATTCTGATGTAAACAAGATATGTCCTAACTGTAAACCAGCTAGTCCTAATACAATTCCTCCACAAATTACTAGCAATGTTCG
>NZ_CAKE01000027.1 GCF_000296835.1 Lactobacillus hominis DSM 23910 = CRBIP 24.179
TTGAGGTATTACCCTCAAAACTAAACAAAGTTTCTCAGTGTGCTTCCGCTTGGCTTTTCGATGAATTCTTTTAGTATCTCTACTCTCCTTCATCTTCGCCTTCCTTAGAAAGGAGGTGATCCAGCCGCAGGTTCTCCTACGGCTACCTTGTTACGACTTCACCCTAATCATCTGTCCTACCTTAGACGGCTGACTCCTTTAATGGTTATCTCACCGGCTTTGGGTGTTACAGACTCTCATGGTGTGACGGGCGGTGTGTACAAGGCCCGGGAACGTATTCACCGCGGCGTGCTGATCCGCGATTACTAGCGATTCCAGCTTCGTGTAGGCGAGTTGCAGCCTACAGTCCGAACTGAGAACGGCTTTCAGAGATCCGCTTGCCTTCGCAGGTTCGCTTCTCGTTGTACCGTCCATTGTAGCACGTGTGTAGCCCAGGTCATAAGGGGCATGATGACTTGACGTCATCCCCACCTTCCTCCGGTTTGTCACCGGCAGTCTCATTAGAGTGCCCAACTTAATGATGGCAACTAATGACAAGGGTTGCGCTCGTTGCGGGACTTAACCCAACATCTCACGACACGAGCTGACGACAGCCATGCACCACCTGTCTCAGCGTCCCCGAAGGGAACACCTAATCTCTTAGGTTTGCACTGGATGTCAAGACCTGGTAAGGTTCTTCGCGTTGCTTCGAATTAAACCACATGCTCCACCGCTTGTGCGGGCCCCCGTCAATTCCTTTGAGTTTCAACCTTGCGGTCGTACTCCCCAGGCGGAGTGCTTAATGCGTTAGCTGCAGCACTGAGAGGCGGAAACCTCCCAACACTTAGCACTCATCGTTTACGGCATGGACTACCAGGGTATCTAATCCTGTTCGCTACCCATGCTTTCGAGCCTCAGCGTCAGTTGCAGACCAGAGAGCCGCCTTCGCCACTGGTGTTCTTCCATATATCTACGCATTCCACCGCTACACATGGAGTTCCACTCTCCTCTTCTGCACTCAAGTTCAACAGTTTCTGATGCAATTCTCCGGTTGAGCCGAAGGCTTTCACATCAGACTTATTGAACCGCCTGCACTCGCTTTACGCCCAATAAATCCGGACAACGCTTGCCACCTACGTATTACCGCGGCTGCTGGCACGTAGTTAGCCGTGACTTTCTAGGTGATTACCGTCAAATAAAGGCCAGTTACTACCTCTATCTTTCTTCACCACCAACAGAGCTTTACGAGCCGAAACCCTTCTTCACTCACGCGGCGTTGCTCCATCAGACTTGCGTCCATTGTGGAAGATTCCCTACTGCTGCCTCCCGTAGGAGTTTGGGCCGTGTCTCAGTCCCAATGTGGCCGATCAGTCTCTCAACTCGGCTATGCATCATTGCCTTGGTAAGCCGTTACCTTACCAACTAGCTAATGCACCGCAGGTCCATCCAAGAGTGATAGAAACCCATCTTTCAAACTTCTAGCATGCGCTAGATGTTGTTATCCGGTATTAGCATCTGTTTCCAGGTGTTATCCCAGTCTCTTGGGCAGGTTACCCACGTGTTACTCACCCGTCCGCCGCTCGCTTGTATCTAGTTTCATTCGGTGCAAGCACCGAAATCATCTAGGCAAGCTCGCTCGACTTGCATGTATTAGGCACGCCGCCAGCGTTCGTCCTGAGCCAGGATCAAACTCTCATTTTCCTTTTGAAAATGAGCTTTTTGTCTGTTAGCTCTAAAACATCTTTGAGTTATCTCAAATTTATTGCTTGCGAATTGACTTCGCTTTTGTTTGGGATTTTTAAATCCCGCACACTTTCAGCGAAACTTTGTTCAGTTTTCAAGGTACTACCTGAACTCGCGATACGAGTCAGCTTTTATATTTTATCACACTCTTTTGAGCTTTGCAAGAACTTTTTGAAATATTTTTT
>NZ_CAKE01000026.1 GCF_000296835.1 Lactobacillus hominis DSM 23910 = CRBIP 24.179
CGCAAAACTGCATAATTTGGCATCTTTTGAATAGTTAAAATATACAAAAATACTGCAATTACGATTAAGGAAATAACAAATAAGAAGCCAATCATTAATTCAAAAGTAGAATTCTGTGCACTATAGCCAGGCAATTTATTAACAAAAGTCTTAACTGAATATGTCTTCATCCCATTATCGTTAAAATCAATCTTATCTTGTGAAATAATACCTGAGGCCACAACATTCGGAGCTAATGGTCTGAGCGTTTTCCACGTAGACATACTGCCGTAAACAATTGGCGCGATATTAATTTTGGCATTGTTTAAAAATCCGACAATTGTATACTTTTTATCGCTACCATTAAGACTAATCTTATCGCCTAGCTTGTAGCCACGATCCCAAAAAGCGCGGTCGACAGTTACTTCGCCATTACTTTTAGCCTTGCGTCCAGCAAACAAATCTAAATTCTTATAGATAAATTGACTCTTACGCAAACCAATAAATTGCGCAGAAATAGTGCTGTGACCTTTGTCTTTAACCACAACTGGAACCAATCCAACATAAGCCTGTTTTTTAGTTAATTTTTTATCTTTTAAATTCTGTGTTGTAAGAAGCGATTGGCTTAAGCTGACATTAGAATTTTCATTAAGTACAACTTCCTGCGTATGCCAACTTTTTACAGCTTGGGTGTTTTCTGACGCCAGCCCAACTGAAAGAGACGACAACATAAAGATCAGATATGAGATCAAAAAAATCATGAACGTAATTAGTCCGTACCGAAATTTTTCGTACTTAATTTCTTCTAATGCCAAAAACATAATTTTACTCTCCTTTAAGCAGTTCTAAGCTCTGCTTATATCTTTTTAGATTTTGATCACGATGAGCCGGATCAAATAAGGCGAGATTAATAGCTTCGTGGGTTAGAACCATCGCACTCCAGGTGCGGGCATCTAGATGCGCCAAACGCTTGCTTTGAGCATCTGGTGCATGATGCATTTCCATTTGATTTTCTGATAAATGAAACTTAATCAAATCGCGATATTCGCTATCTTCGGTTCTATTCACGAAATCAACTGTCATCTGATAAAAAAGATCTGGATCAAACTTCTCGCCATTAGGTCTTAAACCTAAATGAATATCGTCGATTGCCTTATGGTAAATATAGCCATAAGCATCTTCCAAATCATCAAAGTACTTATAAAAAGCACCACGCGCAATTTGAGCCGATTTAACGATTCGTGCTACTTGTGCATTATCTAAAGAGTAATGACTGAATTCTACAAGAAGCGCTTGATCAATACGTTTTCTTTTTTCATCAGGTAGATTTTTAAAAGTTGATTTAACCATTTTTCTCCCTCGAAGTGACACGGTGTCACTTCTACTTTTCCTATACTAAATTGTTTTTGACACTATGTCAATTCTAACGCAATTTTTTTGTAGTTTCAGTATCCTGAGCCCGCTTTATTACAGAACTTTCGCAATAAAAAAATCCAAGTATCTTTCGATACTCAGATCTATCTTATTATCTAAATTTTATGCTAAAACGCGATTCCAAAATACTAAGCGTTGAATTTTTGAATCGATATGCATTTTAGCTAGTCCACAATTATCCATTTGGTCAAAGTAGGAAATATCGCCGTGAGTTAAATAATGCGCTACAATCATCCGCGATACTACTCCATGACATACTACCAAAACCTTATCATTAGGATGCTTTTGATATAATTCGTCAAAAAAGTCAGCAATTCGTGCTTCAAAATCCTTACGACTTTCGGCAGTTTTATTGTATTTGTACATTGCTTCAGTCAATAACCCACGATAATCAAAGGCATCTGGATATTGCTTGTGATATTCTTTAGCTGACTTTCCATCCCAATCGCCATAATCCATTTCTTTGATGCGATCGTCGGTATTTATTTTTTTATCAGGCCCTACAAAAATTCTTGCAGTTTCTTGCGCGCGCTTTAATGGACTAACATAAATTGCATCGAATTCATCAGGATTAAAATTCTTAGCAGCTTTTTCGGCATATGCGCGTCCTTCACTACTTAAATCAGGATCCACGCTTGAGCCTTGGATCATACTATTTTTATTAAGATCAGTGGTTCCGTGGCGTAAAATTACTACTTCCATTGAAAAATATCGCTCCTTAACTATTAATTGCTCCGTAATATGCAGGCAACGCACGGTTAAAACTCATCAACCGCGGATTAAAATCATTTGCCTCATCAAAGTTAATCTCGGTAAAAGTCACATTGTCTTGAGCCGTAATTTCGCTAGTATCTAAACCAAAAATTGCAGCCATTAAGCCTCGAATCGTAAAACCATGGCAAACAACTAAAACAGTCTTTTGACTAGCTACCTGTTTTAAATCTACCATAAAACTTTGACAACGACTAACTAAGTCATCATAACTTTCCGCATTTTGAGCATATTTAGTGTAATCTTTACCAATCATCCCCATAAAGTCAAACGCATCGCTACAATTTTCATACAAAGGAGTTACATCGCTGCCTTCCCAAGAACCGAATTGCATTTCAATTAAGCGTGGATCAAGATTGATTGTTTTTCTACCTTTAGTTAAAATCTCAGCCGTTCTTTTAGCTCTAATCAAAGGACTAGCATATACCAAATCTACTTGGCTTTCATCAAAATTGCGACTCACTTTTTTAACGCCAGCTATCCCCTCAGCGCTTAAATCTGGATTGCTAGCTCCACCAGAGATAAGATCTCCTTTATTATGTTCACTTACGCCATGTCTTACTAAAATTAATTTCATTGTTTGTCTCCATTATTTGAAAATGCTTTCATTATATTAAATTTACCATTTATTAGTCAAAAAGGATACGGTAAAATAGCTTAGAATAGATTCTATTAAGAAAGAGTGACTTAATTTTGACTAAAGCTAGAAAAATATGGATTATTTTTATTCTAGGAACTCTATCTGCTTTTGGTCCTTTATCGCTTGATATGTATGCTTCGTCGCTCCCCGATATGCAAAAACAGCTCCATACTACTGCTTCTTTAGCCCAATTAACAATCACTACTTGTTTGATCGGTCTAGCAATCGGACAAATCTTTATTGGTCCCTTGTCAGATAAGATTGGTCGACGGATTCCAACTTTAATTAGCTTAATTGTTTTTGCCCTTTCTTCTTTTTTAATTGCATTGGCGCCAAATATTGATTGGCTAATTTGCTTGCGATTTTTGCAAGGACTGGCCGGATCTGTCGGAATCGTCACTTCAAAGGCCATGTGCAGCGACTTATTCAGAGGCAAAGAATTTGCTCGTTATTACTACATGTTAATGGCCGTTAACAGTATTTTCCCGGTTTTTGCACCAACAATTGGCGGTTTTTTCTTATTGTTTGGAAACTGGCGATTAATTTTTATTGCTCTGGGTGTAATCGGAGTCTTGCTTTTGATTGCAGTTTTCTTTTTTAAAGAAACGCTAGCTAAAGAATTAGCTGTCAAAGCAAAACAACGCATCCCTTTAAAAGAAATTTTAACCAACAAAGTCTTTATTTCTTTTACTTTAGTTAGCGGTTTTATGACTGGTGCTTTGTATGCTTACATTGCAGGATCTAGTTTTATGCTGCAAGATATTTTTGGCATGTCCGCATTTTCTTACAGCTTACTTTATGCTTTTAACGGTATCGGCCAAGTAATCTTTACCTGGCTAGGTGCAAAATTAACGCAAAAATTCAAAGAACAAAAGGTGCTTTTATGGGGCATCGAGGTCGCAATTTTGGCTGCAATTGTTTTAATTCTTACTACCTGGTTGCCTCACCAATTACGCTATGTGATCATACCTTTATTTTTAATTGTTTCTTTAGTTGGAATCGGCAATCCCCTAGGATCAGCTCTAGCTATTGAACAAGAACGTGAAGTCGCAGGTACTGCATCGGCCATCATCGGCTTACTTCAGAATTTATTAGGTGCTTTTATTTCACCTTTAGTTGGACTTTTTGGACAAAAAACTTATCTGCCAATGGCTATAATTATCTTTTTATGCGAATTTATTGCCCTTTTATGGTGGCAACTCGGTACAAAAAAGCATTACAATAATCATGTAAAGTAAAAAAGAGGAAAGATTTATGGCTAAAATAGAAGTACAAAGAGATGGTCTAACCTTAGTTGGCGAAAGATTAGAACCATTTGGCGAAAAATACGACATGGCAATTTTATTTCATGGCTTCAAAGCTAATAAAAACGAACCTTTAATTGAAGAAATTGCTAATAAACTATTCGAAAATAATATTGCCAGCGTCCGTTTCGATTTTGATGGATGTGGAGAGTCAGACGGTGAATTTAAAAATATGACCGTACCTAGTGAAATTGCGGATGGACAAGCAATTTTAGATTATGTAAGAACTGACCCACATGTAAATAAAATCTATCTGGTTGGGCACTCGCAAGGTGGCGTAGTTGCATCAATGCTAGCAGGTCTTTATCCTAATTTAGTTGATAAAGTTGTCTTGCTTGCTCCTGCAGCAACTTTAAAATCTGACGCTTTAAAAGGCACTTTGCAAGGTGTGTCTTATGCTCCACATCATATTCCAGATCAAATTCGCTTAGGCAAGTTTACAGTAGGCGGTTTTTATTTAAGAACTGCGCAAGTTTTGCCAATCTATGAAGTTAGTGCACAATTTACTAAGCCTGTCTGCGTAATTGCAGGTAGCAACGATCAAGTAGTAAATCCCGACGCTTCGAGAAAATATCATGAAGTTTATGAAAATAGCGAACTTCACATTATTGATGGTGGCGATCATCGCTTTAGCAATGATGCAAGAAAGCCAGCGATTGATTTTACAGTTAACTTTTTAAAGCCTGAACAATTCTAACGAAAAAGGATTATCCAATGTAAAATGATATGAACCCCGAAATTCGGACAAGAATTTCGAGGTTTTTATTTATGGCTAAATTATCTAAACAAGACAAAATTGGTATTTACAATAA
>NZ_CAKE01000025.1 GCF_000296835.1 Lactobacillus hominis DSM 23910 = CRBIP 24.179
AAATATCATCAAACAAAAAGAACCAAACAACTATTCTTTAGTTGCTTGATTCTTTTTCAAAACTATTCATCAACAGGATTTGACAAACAGCCACTTGTTTTATCAAAATTAAAGACTAGCTCCCCATAAATTATTTCCCAACTCATTCATGGAGAATAATTTATCCCATAGAGCTTGTACTTTCTCATTAAATTCTATATTATCAGATATTTTAACAATTGGAGCATGATTTAAAAAGTATTGTAGTTGCCCTGTAAAAGCTACTCCGTTACTATTCTTTATCGTTTGTAAGCTCTCAGAAACATATTGTGTGATCGAATTCGACGGATAATATTCACATAATGCTCTATCTAACTCACTCATAACCTGCACAACTTTTTCTTTAGATACCATTTTAATTTTTCTTTGTTTTTAATATAACCGCTTTCATTTGCACTTTTATAATACTATACGATATTATTCGCTTCAATATTTTTAACAAAAGTTTTTGCCCTTTAACATTACTTTGCAGTAAAAAAGACAGCCGCAGCTGCCCTTTTCTATTTATTCACATAAGTATTTTTATCTAAATTATCAAACAAAGGACTTAATTGATTCTTATAAATCAAATCTAGCTTGTACATTGCGCGTGAAGTGATCGTGTAAAGTAATTGCGTTTCATCTAGTTCATGATAATCATCTTTAGAAACATCCCACGCAACTACCGCATCAAACTCTAACCCCTTAGCCAAATAAGATGGCATAATCAAGGTTCCTTCAACTAAACGCTGGTTAGCAGATGCCACTAACGTTGCCTTGATGTTACGCTTTTTAAGTTCTTCGCTTACTTTTTGAGCTTGCTCTAGCGTCTTAGTGATAATTGCGGTCGTGAGTTTTGCTTCGTCGTTTTCTTTCAAGATATCAACTAAAGCATCATATTCGCCATTTTTATCATCACGCTTGTAAAATGCAGGCTTTGGACCTTGACGATCAAAGGCTTCAATCTTTTCGCCTTGACGCAGAATTTGCTTAGTAAAGTCAGTCAATTCTTTAGTTGAACGATATGACTTAGTTAACTGCACGACATCAGTTTTCTTAGGGTCGAATAATTTAGAAATCTGACCTAATAAAGTCTTGCTTTCATCTTTAGTAAAGATTGCCTGGTTTAAATCGCCCAGCATAGTAAATTTAGCACGTGGGAAGTTATACTTCAGATATGCCAATTGAAATGGCGTATAATCTTGAATTTCGTCAATAAAGGCATAGCGCATGCTGTAATCAGTTCTACGTCCTGTTACTAAGTCGTAAAGATAAAGATATGGTGAAATATCGCTCATCTTAATCTTATGATCAATAAAGCTTTGCTTAACTTGTTCAACATGCTCATGCCATTGGTCTTCAGTAATATTCCATTTAGACAAATCAATTAATTTCGGCACAGCTCTTAAAAATGCCAAGTATTGACCACGAATATTCAAAAAGCGGTTTTGATTAATCTTACGTGCCACTTTCTTCAATTGATTAATAACAATCTTACGTGCCAAAAAATGCTCTTCTTTAGCGCTAGATTCAAATTCTTGATCTGGACGATCGTACAACTTATTAAGTTGTTCTTGATCAAGCGATTCAATTGTCCGACTCACCCAGGCCTTGCGCGTTTCAGGTTCAACGCGGTGATTCAAGCTAGAAATCAAAGCTTCCTTAGTTGTTTCAATTCGATTTCTCAGATGATAGTTTTCATTGAAGCTATAGTAGATCTCTTTGATTTTTTCTTTATCGTAAAATGGCTTTTTCGGATCTTTAAAAATAATATTTCTAAAGAGCATACCATTTTTTTCAAGATGGTTAGCATATCGCGTCACTGCATTAAAGAAAGTAAGCGAATCCTTCAAATTGGCAATATGGCTATCTTGCTTTTTATCTTCAAATTGCTCAAATAAGGTTTCAACGTCCATCCCTGGCACACGTCTTGAAACAAACTGCCAGTAAGTCATTTGTACCATGTTTTGTTCGCCCATTTCAGGCAAAACATTTTTAACGTAGTCATTAAACAACTGGTTAGGACTGAACATAATAACGTCGCTAGAAGTTAAATTGCCACGATAGCGATAAAGTAAATATGCCACTCTTTGCATAATGGCACTTGTCTTACCCGATCCAGCTGCGCCTTGCACAAAGAGTAAGTCAGCGCTGGTATTTCTGATAATTTTGTTTTGTTCTCGCTGAATAGTTGTCACAATTGACTTCATTTGCGTTGACGACTTTTCGTTAAGAACGTTTAACAGCATTTGATCGCCAATTGATTCATTAGTGTCAAACATATTAGTGATCTTGCCATCTTCAATTAAGAATTGACGCTTTTTAGTCATATTTACTGTTTGCTCACCATCAGGTGCGTTATAAGTAACTTCGCCTAATTTGCCATCATAGTAAATAGAAGAGATTGGTGCACGCCAGTCATAAATTAAGAAATGGTCATCTTTATCTGCAAATGAGCCTAAGCCAATATAAATTGTTTCAGGGTCTTCGCCCTTTTCTTGAAAATCTACACGAGCAAAATATGGCTTTTTCTCGAGTCTCTTCAAAGTAGAAAGCTGCTTAGCCGAATGTTGCCACGCATTTTGCCGCTCTTGCAGCATTTGTTGCTGCTGATGAATTGATAAAGCAGTATCCATTGAAGTAGAATACCCATCGTAGTCTAACTTTAAATCATCAAAAAAGTGGGCATTTAGGTTTTGAGCTTCAGATTGTGCTCGGTTAATGGACTTATCTAATTGTCCCTGACGAGTTTTAATTAAGCCCAAGACATCATCTAAATGTTTTTGTTCTTTTTGTTGTTCGGTTTCTTTTACCAAATTAATCACCTATTTTGTGCTAATCTAAAAACTTTGCATACTATTTTATCACAAATGTATACGCTTACCAAGCTTTAGAAATTTTCTTAAACTTATGATAAAAAATCAGTTTTTACACTTTTCTTAATTATTAAATACTATAATAATTACAATCAATTTTTAACATCGAGATGAAAAAATGAAAAGATTTATTCGTAATATAGTAATTCTTTTACTATTAGCATTTTCAGGTCTTTATACTTACCAGCATGCTGGCCCATACTTGCAAAGAACTTTTGGCACAACTGATATCTTGCCCTACGTATCTTATCGCGTGCAAGAATTTATCAATCCGCAAAAAACCATTCAAAAAGATGAATCGCCTAATAATTCAGGCGACAACCATACTTTTAATAAACCAGTAGCTAATGTTTATTTAGATTTAAGCGATCCAACTTTAAGAACCGCCAGTATTGATGCTTTGAATGCCTGGAATAATACTGGCGCATTTACTTTTAAAATGATTAACAATAAACAAAACGCACAAATTATTATTAAAGCCATGGATGATGGCGAAACTAACGCGGCCGGTCTTACTAATACACAGTACAATTCTTTAACAGGACACTTAACTAAGGCAACGGTTAACCTTAATAGTTATTATTTGTTAAATCGTGCCTATGGCTATAATATGAATCGAATTATTAATACTGCTGAGCATGAGTTGGGCCATGCAATTGGATTAAATCACCGTCAAGATGTCTCAGTAATGTATCCGCAAGGCTCGTTTTACACGATCCAACCAAGCGATATTCAAAATGTAAAGAAATTATACAAAGAAAACTAATATATGCAAAAAGCAGCCAATTCAACGCACTTATGTGATGTGTTAATTAACTGCTTTTTTATTAATCAAAAAATTTTTTATCAATTACATTGCCATGAGCAAGTAAATCTTTGTACCAATAATAAGAATCTTTTAAATATCGCTTATAACTACCATTGCCCTCATCATCTAAATCGACATAAATCAGACCATATCGTTTTGACATTTGCGTTGTTGAAGCTGAAATCATATCAGTTGTGCCCCAAATGCAATATCCCAGGATCTTTACTCCATCATCTTGCATTGAAATTAACATTTGTTCAATATGCTTTTTTAGATAATCAATTCGATATTGATCGTGAACTTTTCCATCTGATGTGAGTTCGTCTTTAGCGCCAAGACCATTTTCTAAAATAAATAGTGGCTTTTGATAGCGATCATATAGATCCAAAAGTATTATTCTTAACCCTACCGGATCAATCTGCCAGCCCCATTGACTAGTTGGCAAATACTTATTATAGACGCCTTTAGTTCTATTAGCCTTTGTAACTTTTAATCCGGTTGTATCAACTGCTGTACAAATAGAAGAATAATATGAAAAGGCAACAAAGTCAGCAGTATTTTCTTTTAAAAGCTTCTTATCGCTATCTGTGATCTTTAAATCAATGCCCTTTTTCTTTAGTCTTAAAAGTAAACTTTTCGGATAATATCCTCGCACTTGAATATCACTAAAATCATAGCTTTCACGCATTACTTGGCGAGCTTTAAGACTATTTGCAGGATCGCTATTATATGGATAAACCATTGTTGCTGTGATCATGCTACCAATTTTAACATCAGGATAATTTTTATGGATATATTTAATAATTTGAGCTGAAGCAATAAATTGGTTATGCATTGCTTGATAAATTACTGCTTCAAAGTTGTGATTTGGAAAACGATCCTCTACTAAGCCAGCTGACGAATAAGGATGGCGAATAATACTGTCAATTTCATTAATTGGGATCCAATATTTAACAATATCATGATAGCGATCAATTACTGTTTTTGAAAATCGTACAAACATATCGGCAACTTTTTTGTCATACCAAGCATTATAGTTTAGCACTAAATTTAATGGCATCTCATAATGAGATAAGGTAACAATTGGCTGAATGTGATATTTTTTTAACTCGGCAAATAAATCATCATAAAACTTTAAACCAGCTTCATTAGGCTTTTCATCATCGCCATTTGGAAAAATTCGACTCCAAGCAATCGACGTGCGAAAAGTTGTGATTCCTAAGTCCGCTAATTTTTTAATATCTTCGCGAAAATGATGATAAAAATCCACTCCATGACGCTTGCCCCAAGATTTTGAAGTCTTATCATTAAGTGCAACCTTTAACTGCTGAGTAGTCATTTTATTAACTGACTTATAATCGGCTAAATCTTGGTGTGGATCAAATCGTTCACAATCAGCAATAGATATTCCTTTACCATCTTCATTCCAGCTGCCTTCAACTTGGTTAGCCGATGTAGCTACGCCCCATAAAAATCCTTTTGGTACTTGATATTCATCCATAATCTCACCTATGCTAAGACAATTACATTATTTTTGATAGTAACGTCTTTAGTATTGTTCTTATCTTTCAATACTGGCAATACTTCTAAGAAGTCTTTACTATTTAAAACGATCATCATAACAGTTGGATCATAACCGGCTTTCTTAATTTTATCAATATCAAAGTCAACTAATTCTTGACCAGCTTTTACGTGGTCGCCCTTTTTAACTAATTGCTTAAAGCCATCGCCTTTCATTTCTACGGTATCAATTCCGATATGAATTAAAACATCGGCATCATTATTTAAGTGAAGTCCAATTGCATGACCTGTATCAAAAGTTGCAGTAACTATACCATCATCAGGAGCATAAATTTTACCTTGGCTAGGAATAATAGCAACCCCTTTGCCCATAACGCCACTAGCAAATGTCTCATCATTTACTTGAGAAATATCTTCTAATTTCCCATCTACTGGACTGTGTAATTCATGTTTTTCGTGATTCTTGTTAAACTTTTCTTTTTGATCTTGCTTTAATTGTTTTTCATCCACTGGATCATCAAAGCCAATTAACCACGTTGCAATAAAAGTTGCGACACTAGCAACTACAATGACGATAATTGCTTGAACAACATAGTTTTCGGTCTTAGAAACCCACATTGGTAAACTCAAAAATGCTGGGGTTACATAAATAAAGGCTTTAATTTTCATAAAGCTGGCAACAACACCGGCAATGGCACCACCGATCATAGCTCCATACATTGGCTTTTTAAGCTTCAAGTTAACACCAAATAGTGCAGGTTCTGTGATGCCCCCTAAATAAGCAGTAGCACTTGATGAAAGAGCTAAACTCTTTAACTTTTTATTTTTCGACTTAAGACCAACAGCTAATGAAGCTGCAGCTTGTGACATATTTGAACATAAAGCAACAACACGAATAATTGGGTCAAACCCTTGTGTTGCAACCAGTTGAATACTAATCGGACTGAGAGCTTTGTGAATACCAATGGAAACAAACCATGGATAAGCAGCAGCTAAAATAGGAATAGCTATTAAACCTGCGTGGTGGTATAACCACATAGAAATAAATCCAATACCTTCAGAAATAACGTTTGAAATTGGTCCGATAATTAAGAAGATAAGTGGTGCGGTGATTAGCATGGTAAGCATTGGCACCATAAAGATCTTAACCATTTGTGGCGTATATTTCTTCACGTATTTGTAAATGTAAGACATAATCCAAACTGATAAGATTGCCGTAATTAACGTTGAAGAATACTTAATTAATTCAACAGGCATCCCTAAAAAATGGACGGGCTTTTTAGCTTCCACCATTGCTGTCCAAATTGGGTGCTCAGTAACTAAGCCCATGAAAGCACCTAAATATTGGTCAGTATTAAAGACTTTAGCAGCCGAAAATCCAACAAAGGCAGGCATAAAGAAGTAGCCTGTATCAAAGATCAAATTCAGAATTTGATATGTTTGACTCTTGTCAGATAAAAGTCCACTAATTGTTAAAATTAATAGTAAAACCTTACCCATTCCGGCGCCGGCTAGTAAGGGAATAGCTGGTGCAATTGAACCAGTGATAGCGCTGATAATCACGTCAAAAATATTCTTTTTTTGTTTAGGTGTATCATCATTGCTTGGTTCACCATCTAAATCAAGCATTTTAACTAATTCATTATAAACATCTTCTACAGTGCTTCCGATAACCAACTGATATTGACCAGCATTTTTTACAACTTGCAAAACGCCTGGAATATCAGCTGCTTTTTTATCGTCGGCTTTACTTTCATCTTTTAAAACAAATCTCAAACGAGTAGCACAGTGAACCACAGATTGAATGTTGCTTTTGCCACCAACTGCTTCAATGATTTGTTTATTCATTGATTCATAGCTCATTTTTTCTTCCCCTTATAATCACTAATTATCTTATTGATATGGATTGCCAAATACATAATGTCTTCATTGCTTAGCTCGTAATTATATTTTTCATCAATATAATCTCTAATCTTTAATGCACATTTATAAGACTCAATATCGCTATTTTTTATTACCTTTAAAATTTCCTGACTCAAATCGCCAAATTCTTGATGCTTGCGATCATACATCATACCCTTCCAAAAGAACTTCAGATGAACCGCGAAGCGATTATAAGTTAGAGATTGATAATCAATATCAATGTTGAAATAATATTTGACTATCTTGGTAATATTTTTAATAAAATTAACTGACTTTTGAAAATCGCCAATGTCATTGCCTAACTCGCCACTAATAATGTGAACTGCAATAAATCCAGCCTCATCATCTGGAAATTTTAAATCAAATTGACGATCTAATAGCTTCAAAGCCCATAAGCCATAAGAATATTCTTTGGGATAATAGTTTTTTAGTTCCCATAAAAATTTATTACTCAAATACATCCCTTTTTTGGCTCTTTCAACGCTTGTTGCTAAGTGATCAGTTAAAGTTATATACACGCTATCTGCTAGATCGATATTTTCTTCATTTTTTAAGCGATCCACAATTTTTTGCGAAATCTGAAAAAAGATTGGATCAGTTTCATGTATTGTTTCCAGCAATAGCTTTTTCTGCTTACCTGAAAAAGGAGTAAATATCTTATAAATTTTTCTTGGGTCTATTTCATCATTTATCTTCTTGCCATATGCTAGGCCCTTTCCTAATACGATAATTTCCTCATTATTTTCATTTTCAGTGAGGACCGCGCCATTATTTAATATTTTCTTGATCTTCACTTACTTATCCCCCATTTTCTTCAAAAAAAAGACCCACCTAGCCCGTCTAATACGGTCTAAGTGGGTTTTGTGCAAAATCGAATTTGTTACAATTCCACTTTAATTCACTTGTTATTTACATGATATCGTTTTCATTAAATATTTGCAATAGTATTCATAAATATTATTTAATCATCGCTACCAGCCAGCATATGCCAAGCAAAAAAGCCAATACCAATAACTAAACTAATAAACGCATATAAAAATAACCATTTATTGAAAAATCCGCCACCAATACCAGCTAATCCAGCAATCAGCAATAAAACTAAACCAGTTATATCGCCGCCCATATAGGGACTTTTTTCTAAGCAGATATAAACAATTCCAGCGCCCATAAAAAGACCGCCCATGATTATTTCTAAAATACCACTGACAATATTTCGATCTTGCCACAAACCAATTAATCCGCCAAGTAATCCTTCAATCAGCAACCAGCAAGACAATACTATCAGCAAAATCCCGATAACTAATTTTGTGACTCTCATTTTTATCTCTCCTCATGTATCTTAATATAGTCTATCCACTTATATTATTAGAACATGAGTGAATAATTTCAATGAAATTTACTTTTTAAATTAGTTTGCACTAATATCCATCTCTAAACTTACAGGACAGTGATCAGATCCAGGAATTTCAGTTAAAATATTTGCTTTCTTAATTTTAGAATCCAAAGAATTGGAAACCAAAATATAATCTAATCTCCACCCCTCGTTCTTTTCACGACCATGATACCTGTAGCTCCAATAACTATAGATATCTTTTTCATTAGGATGTAAATACCTAAAAGTATCAGTAAATCCTGAGTTTAAAAGCTTGGTAAAGTCGTCTCTTTCTTGCTCGGTAAAACCTGCATGATGGTGATTTTCACTGGGCTGAGCTAAGTCAATTGGTTCATGGGCTACGCTCATATCGCCACCAATGATAACTGGCTTATTAGCTTCTAGCTTTAATAAATATTTTCTAAAAGCTTGATCCCAAGCAATCCTAAAATCTAATCTTTGTAGTTGCTCGCCAGAAAATGGTACGTAGGTTGTGACAAAGTAAAAATTAGGATATTCCAAAGTGATTGTACGTCCTTGCTGGTCAAATTCTGAAACGCCAATTCCATTTGCGACAGCTAGTGGTTTTATCTTCGTAAAAATCGCCGTACCATCAAAGCTTTTTTCTTTAGAATAATTCCAATATTGATAATAGCCTGTTGTGTCAATACTTACTTCATTCGGTGACAGGCGAATATCTTGCATACCAAAAATATCCGCATTTAATTCTTTAAAAGTATCTAAAAAACCGTGTCTCATTGCAGCACGAAAGCCATTTACATTCCAAGAAATAAATTTCATAGTAATTCTTCTTTCTTTATCAAGGCCACGCATTTCTACCCATATCTTTATTGTACAAGCAGGCTTTAAATTAATTAAACAATTCGAATTAGTAATTTATTTTTAGGCAAAAATAAAGAGATATAATGTTAGATATAATAAACAACGCACGAGGTATTATTTATGAAAAAAATTTATATTGTACGCCATGGACAAACTTTTATTAACAAATACGACAAGATGCAAGGTTGGTGCGATACGCCACTCACAGATAAAGGAATTTCTGATGCAAAAAAAGCTGGCGAAGTTTTAGCAAACATACCTTTTGATATTGCTTTATCTAGCGATTTAAAAAGAGCTAGCGAGACTTGCGATTATATCATTGATAAAAATTGCAATCGCGATGAACTGCAACATATTGCTAGTCCATTTTTTAGAGAACAATTTTATGGCTTTTTTGAAGGGATGAATTCCGATGAAGCCTGGCGCATGATCGGCGGACCTCACGGCTATCCTAAACGACAAGATTTATTATTGAATGTAGATATCAATACAATCAAGGACTACATTCATGAAGCCGATCCTTACCATGATGCAGAAAATTCTAAGCAATATTGGAAGCGTCTTGATCAGGGCTTTGACTTAATTCGCCAGCTTGATGGTGCGGAGAATATTTTATTAGTCACTCATGGCTTTACCATTCGTAGTATCGTAGGACGTTTTGGCGAGGGCAAGTTTCCACTAGTACCTGGTCCTGCAAATGGATCAATTACGATTATGAACATGACTGATAATGATCTAAAGATTACAGCCTATAATAAATTAAGTTTATAGGTATTATTATGCAAGGATTACTATTAGTTAATTTAGGTTCGCCTAAAACCCCCACAACCAAAGATGTAAAACAATATTTAAAGCAATTCTTAGGCGACCAAAATGTTGTTACCCTTCCTAAATGGTTCTGGCAGCCAATTCTTAAAGGAATTGTATTACCAATGCGATCATGGCGGTCAGCTACTTTTTACCAGCATATCTGGCTTAAAGAGGGCTCCCCGCTGATTGTTTATACTCAAAAAATTACTGATCAAGTTCAAAAAAAGCTACCAAATTGGCAAGTTAAAATGGCAATGACTTATGGCGAGCCCTCTATTTCACAGCAGTTATTTGCCTTAAAAAAGTCTGGCTGCAATCAAATCACAGTACTTTCACTTTTTCCGGAATATACGCTTTCAACTACTGCTTCGATCATTGAACAAGTTAAAGCAACCCAAATTCCAACCAAGATCATTGATCGCTTTTATCAATATGGTTCTTACCAGGATGCTTTCGCTAATCACATTCAAAAAGCATGGGATCAAAAAAACTACGATCAATTATTTATTTCTTACCATGGCATCCCTTCGAGCGAAATAAAGCATGGCGATCCTTACTTAGACGAATGCCTCTCTCATACTGAAATGCTTAAAAAGCGACTGAACATTCCGGAAGATAAAATCAAAATGGTTTTTCAATCTAAATTTGGTCCAATGCCTTGGCTAAAACCATATTTAAAAAATTCGCTTCTTGAAACGGTCCAAAAAGGTAAGCGTAATATTTTAATTGCTGCACCTTCATTTGTCACAGAATGTCTTGAAACAATCGAAGAAGACTACACTCAAAATTATCAAACATTTCGAGAAAACGGTGGCGAAAATTTGGACCTAGTGCCTGCTTTAAACGACGATCCGCAATTTATTAAATTTATTGCTGACCTAGTTCAAGAGAAAGTTCAAACTGAAAATGAATAAACAAGATAAAACTAGCCTAGAAGGTATAAATAATTCCGTAGCTGTCCCTAGTGTTTATGAAAGTAGTTTTTTCAAAAAATTTCTTGCATATTCAGGACCTGGTGCCTTGGTTGCAGTTGGCTACATGGATCCAGGCAACTGGTTAACATCTTTAGCAGGTGGTAGTCAATACAAATATGAACTACTCTCAGTCCTTGCCATTTCTATTTTTATTGCGATGTTTATGCAATCTTTATCTATCAAGATTGGCGTCGTAAGTCGAGACGACCTGGCACAAGCAATTGCTAAAAAAGTTTCTAGACCAATTCGATATTTACTGTGGATTTTAAATGAAATAGCAATGATGGCTACAGACTTAACTGGTGTTGTTGGAACTGCCTTAGCCTTAAAGATGCTTTTTAATTTGCCACTAGTTTTCGGTGTATTAATCACTATCTTAGATGTTTTTGTTGTCTTATGGTTTATGCGTTTTGGAATTCGTCGCATTGAAGCAATCGTTGTGATCGCAATTCTAACTGTTGGGATTATTTTTGCCATTGAAGTTGGGCACGTTCATCCTAATATTGAAAATATCCTAGCCGGCTTTGTTCCCAATAGTACCATTTTAACGAATCACGAAAAATTGATCCTCAGCTTAGGCATTGTTGGGGCCACAATTATGCCACATAATATCTATCTTCATTCATCGTTAGCTCAAAGTCGTCGCTATGATATCAATGATCCCAAACAAGTTGATGAAACTTTACGTTTTGCTAATTGGGACTCGATTGTGCATTTAGTAGTAGCTCTAATTATTAACTGTTTATTGTTAATTTTAGGTGGGACGATTTTCTTTAATAAAAGTGACCAACTCGCTAGCTTAATGTCGGTGTTTACTGGGTTAAATAATGTGCAAGTTGTTGGATCTCTAGCAAGCCCAATTATGTCCTATTTGTTTGCTTTTGCGCTGCTTGTTACAGGATTAATTTCTTCCATAACTAGTACTTTAGCAGGACAGATTGTAATGGAAGGATATTTAAATATTAAACTTGCCCTTTGGCAGCGCCGATTATTAACACGACTCGTCACTTTAATTCCAATTTTGATTATTGGATTTTTAGTGCATTTTAACGAAAAAATCTTTGAAAGTATAATCGTTTACGCGCAAATTGCATTAAGCATTGCATTGCCTTTTACACTATTTCCATTAATCTTTTTGACGAGCAACAAAAAGATCATGGGAGTCCACGTAAACAAAAAATGGCAAACAGTGCTGGGAGTAATTTTAGCAGCAATCATTACTCTACTTAATGTGCAATTGATTGTTTCAACTCTATAGATATAAAAAATCTTCTCTCTAAATTATAGAAAGAAGATTTTTTTCTTAATTATTCTCTTTTCTCAAAACGATTCCTTGGTAAAGTACTACAGTCAAAATGTAGTAAATCACATAAAGTACTCCGAAGATTGTAAATGGGATCCAAATTTTATCATATGGATTCTTAAGCAGGGACTTGAAGAATTGAAGTCCAAACAATACATCAATTACACCAAGTACAGCAGGTAAGGCAAA
Organism: Lactobacillus hominis DSM 23910 = CRBIP 24.179; assembly: GCF_000296835.1. Taxonomy (GTDB): domain Bacteria; phylum Bacillota; class Bacilli; order Lactobacillales; family Lactobacillaceae; genus Lactobacillus; species Lactobacillus hominis. Next base: position 12,638 of record NZ_CAKE01000025.1, read on the forward strand.
CAACACGCCAATTTCTTTTGCAATTGAAGATTTAAGCAAACTCTTTCTTGTCCCCATCTTCCAAAGCATGTTATATCTTGGCTTATCGCTGTTAGCTCCAGATAGCACTTTAAACATCAATGTTGAAGCAAGCATTGCTAAGAAGGCAAGACCCAAGAAGAAGCCCATAAATTCAAATCCAGAGGCCATACTTGAAATCAAACGATAAGAGCCGGTTTTTGAATTTGTTAAATATACATTTACGCTATCCCCAGTTGTCTCAGGGTTGCCGATCATTTGATTTACAGCTGCCTTTTGCAATTTTTCAATATTATCAAAATTGCTTCTGAAGTTATTCACAAGCAGCAATTCTACTTTTTGATTCTTCGCTTTTAGTTGATCGTATTTATCTTGAGATACAATCTTTACTCTTGCGCCAGAATATGGAGTAAGTGAAGCTAATTGATATCGCATCTCCGCTCCGGCACTAGAGTTTTCATCTTGCATCTTCTTAGATGAGAAAGTTCTAGTTGAGTAATTTTGTTGACCGTTTTTATCTACATAAAAATGACGGTACTTTAATTTACCCTGGTTAATTTCATTCTCAGAAACATATAAAGTTTCAGGATTTTCTTTATTTTTCTTATCTTCTACAATCCTATAATTCAAAGAAGTAGTTGAACGAACAGAGACATTCCTCAAATCTTTCTTAACTGTCGCATTCTTCTTATATAAAACTACGTCGTAGTAAGTGGCTTCTAAAGTCTGGTCAGTTAGATTGTTAAAATTTAATCCAACAGTAATTGCTCCTAAAGCAAGAGCAAATAACAAGGAAACAATTGAAAGAATACGAGTGTAGTCAGTTAATCTGAATTTTAATTGACCCAAAGTGAAAGAATGAAGTTTCTTATACTTGAACTTGTTGTTCTTTCTTAAAAGATTAACGACACCGGTGAAAAATGAATCAAATACAAAGTATGATCCAATTACGATTGTGAAGAAACCAATCACAATTGAGTTTGTCATCAGTTCCTTATAATCTGCCATTGCCCAGTAACCTACTGCAAGTAAGCCAATGCCTAGAATGGCTTCAATAAACTTCCAAGCGGTATTATGGCGAAGCTTGACAGGTTTTTGGTTTTCACGAAGCAAATTAATCACATTGGACTTAATGAGCTTGTGTCTATTCCAAAGTGCTGCCAAGAAGAATAAAACAGCAAAGAAAAGCAAAGTCCAAAGTAGAGCTGGTAAGTAAAAACCAACAAATTTATGAAGATGTAATCCAAGTTGCGAGATCAATAATTGTGAAACCAGTTGCGTTAAACCAATTCCGATTACCGAGCCTAGAATAGTTGCCAAAAATCCAACTACTAGGGTTTCAAGGAAGATCAAACTCCCAATCTTGCTGGTTCTAGCTCCCAGCATCATGTACATCCCGTAATCTTTTTGCCGCATGCTCAGCAAAAAGCTATTCGCATAGACAATGTAGACCAAGGTAATAATTGCCAAAAGCGCAATTCCAAAGCCGAAAACTACTCTTGTAATACTAAAAGCTACTTGAATAGATCCCTTTAAAGAAGAAGTATTAGTCGCAATCGACATGAACATATAAAAGATTGCACTAGCAAACGTTAAGCCAGAAAAAAGAACTAAATAGTCTTTGAACCGGCTTTTAATTCCGGTTAATGATAATTTCCAAAGCATAATTATTTCCTTTCTAGTATTAACGTCTACCTAATTCAGCAATAATTTCTTGGTAAAATTCCTCACGGCTCTTCATGCCTTTTGTCAATTCATTACCAATTTTTCCGTCTTTAATAAAAAGAATTCTTTGAGCATAAGAAGCTGAATATGGATCGTGAGTTACCATCAAAATTGAAACCTTATCTTTTTCATTCAAAGCTTTCATGGTTTCTAGCAATTCCATTGCGCTTTTTGAATCAAGCGCACCAGTTGGTTCATCCCCATAAAGAATAGCCGGCTCATGAACAAGGGCACGAGCTGAAGCCACACGCTGTTTTTGGCCACCAGAAATTTCTGCTGGATACTTGTCCAAAATTTGTTCAATCCCCAAACGCTGTGCGATTTTTTCAACTTTGGGTTTAATTTGACTTGCTTTTACATTTTGTAAAGATAATGGTAAAGCAATATTTTCACGATTAGTTAAGTTATCGAGTAAGTTGAAATCTTGGAAAATAAAACCAATTTCTTGTCCTCTAAAGTCAGCCACTTGGTTTTTATTTAAGTCAGTAATATCACGATTGTTAATCAAAACCTTGCCACTTGTTGGCTGATCTAAAGTAGATAAAATATTTAAAAGCGTTGTCTTACCAGAACCCGACGCACCCATAATTCCTACGAATTCGCCACGTTCAACATCAAATGAAATACCTTTTAAAGCTTGGTATTGCTTTTGTCCCTTTTTACCATAAGTTTTAGTAATATCTTGGACTTTAACAACTTCAGTCATCTTAATTCCTCGTTTCGTTATAGTGTAATACGTACCTGTTACACTATATATTACCGACTAGTTTTTCATTTGTAAAGCACTTTTTTCTTTAAATTTTCTTAATATATGATCTGACTTTAGGTATAATGATTTTAAATATTACTAATATAGAGAGGCTTTTTAATGAGATCTAAAAATAAATCGCATTACATTTTGGATCTCTTTTCTTTTTATTTCTTTAATCCACCACCTCTTTTTAATTAAAAAAGTGTATCTAGGAAAATAAAAAGAGGAGAAAATTTTAAATGGATTCTTTTGATAGCGCCCATAAGCGCAAACAATTAACTTGGCCCGTCATTGCTTTAATGGACTTTGTCACAGTAATTGGTTTTGATGATATTATTTATAACTTTCAAAACCAGGGCTTAGCTGTTGTCAGCGACTGGATTTTATTGCTAGTTTTATTCGTTATTCCCTATGAATTAATCGTGGGACAATTAGGTTCGACATTTTCTGACGACGGAGGCGGTCTTGCATCTTGGATTAGACACACCTCCGGTGACAAAATGGGCTACATTACAGCATGGTGTTATTGGGTAGTATCTTTGCCATACTTAGTTGACGTCGCAAATTCAACTGTTGTTTCTTTTGCTTGGCTATTTAAGGGTCACGCATTAAGCGATAGCGAAATGAGCAACTGGGCTTTTGCCTTATTTACTGCCTTGATTTTTGTGGTCTTTATATTCTTCCAACACCGTTTTGCAAACTCACTGCAATGGTTATCAATCATTGGCGGTGGCGCCATGTTTATCGCAACTGTCTTGTTTGTAATTATGACAATTGTTTATTTGGGACAAGGTCGTCCAATTGCAACGCAGCCATTTCATTTTAAGAATTTCTTGCCAACCTTTGATATGAAATTCTTAATGTCACTAGGCCTACTAATCTTTGCCATGAATGGTGCTGAATTTGTTGCACCATATGTCACTGAAATGAAAGATGGCCCCAAGAACTTTCCTAAGGCAATGTACATGCTAGCTATCATGACTGGATTTTTGACAATCTTTGGTTCATTTGCTTTAGGTGTATTTTTCAACGCTCATCACTTGCCAAACGACTTAAAAATGAACGGTTCCTACTATGCTTTTCAAGCAATGGGAACTAAATTTGGTCTAGGCAATTTCTTTTTATATTTATTTATCATCACGCAAGCCATCTACATGCTGGCTCAATTAGCAGTGCTGGTTGACGGTGGAGCGAGAATTTTCTTATCTGATACTGCCAAACGCTACCTTCCACGCCAACTTACTAAGACTGATAAAAATGGTCTGCCTGTTAATGGTTATTGGCTTACAACATTTATTTGTTCAGTACTTTTATTTTTGAGTTCAACTCTTCCTTCAGTAAACGATATTTTTAACCAATTATTGAACTTAAACGGAATTGTTTCACCATATGTAACTGGTCTGCTATTTTGGGCATTTATCAAGATCCGGGTACATGAAGATGAATACCCATCTGAATATGTTTATATTAAAAACCGCAAATTTGCGATCTTTGTTGGTTGGTGGTGCCTGATCATCACCTTAGTTGGTGCGACATTTGGCATCGTCCCAATTGATGCCAAGGCTGGGTCTGGCACTTGGTGGCATATGTTAATTTTGAATATTGTTGAGCCATTATTTATGATCGGATTAGGGATCGTCTTACCGTTAATTGCTAAATGGCAAAGAAGACACGATTCTGCAATCAAGTAAATTCAAACTATTAAAAAATCCACGACTTATCACAGGTCGTGGATTTTGTTTTATTGCTTTTTACTATAAAAAAACTTATAATTTTGATACTAACTTATGAGGATGTGATTAAATTGATTTTTCAAAAAAGGTGGATTGTCCTTTAATTGGACCCAAAAATCAAAATAACAATTGAATAGTTTTTAGACAGAGGTGATTTTTTGATAGAAACTAAGTCTAAACAAATCAAAGCTTTCATAGCTGGCGTTAACTTGAAAGATCCTAATTTTGACTACTACATGACTGAACTGCGTGAATTAGCTCGTGCTAATAACATGGAAGTAGTCGGTCAAGCTAGCCAAAATGCAGAAAATATTGTAGCTGGAACTTATTTTGGAGTTGGTAAAATCAATCAAATTAAGGCTATGGCTCAGGGATTAAAGGCTAAAGCTTTAGTGATTAACGATGAGCTAACTCCTACGCAGATCCGAAATTTGGAATCGATGACTAAATTAAAAGTCGTCGACCGTACTGAATTAATTTTAGAAATTTTCTCAAATCGTGCTAAAACTAAGCAAGCCAAGCTTCAAGTACAACTAGCTCGCTTGCAATATGAACTTCCACGCCTGCATCCTTCGGAAAACAGTCTTGATCAGCAACGTGGCTCTGGCGGTGCAAGCGGTGGTTTTGCCAACCGTGGTTCTGGTGAAACAAAACTTGAATTAAACAGGCGAACAATTGGTAAACAAATCAGCGCTATTAAAAAAGAACTTAAAGAAATTTCTAAACAAGAAGACGTCAAATCTGCACGTCGCAACAATTCTCGCCTGCCACAAGTTGCATTAGTCGGCTATACGAATGCTGGTAAATCCACAACGCTCAATGAACTTTTAAAAGTATTTAGTGAAGATAGCGACAAAAAGCAAGTCTTTGAAAAGAATATGCTTTTTGCTACGTTAGACACCAGCGTGCGGCGCATCGATTTACCTGACGATCGCAGTTTTATCTTATCTGATACGGTTGGCTTTATTTCAAAACTGCCACACAATTTAATTGAGTCTTTTAAAGCAACTTTGCAAGAAGCAAAGCAAGCTGACTTATTAGTCAATGTAGTAGACAGTTCTGATCCCAACATGGTTCAAATGACTAAAACTACGCAAAAAGTTTTACAAGAAATCGGCATTACAAACGTGCCAATGATTACAGCTTATAACAAAGCCGACTTAACTGAGCGTCAATTTCCACAAATTGAAGGAAACGATATCTTATATAGCGCTAAAGATAAAGATTCAATCAAAGAATTAGCAAGGTTAATTTCTAAAAAGATCTTTTCTAACTATGAAAAAGTAAATCTGTTAATTCCACTAAGCGCAGGTAAAGAACTATCTTACATGCACGAATATGGCAAAGTCACTAAAGAAGATTACGAAGACGACGGTATTCACATCACAGCTCAACTTTCCCCTAGTGACTTAATTAGATATAAAAAATATCAAGTCTAAAATAAAAACGGCCCAAGGGCCGTTTTTTTATTTGTCATATATAATTACTGGTTCCATCTCTTCAACTACATCCCAGACCTTTTTAATCTCACTAGGCTTAACATTTACGCAGCCATGTGAACCGCCTTTAAGATAAGCTGTCTTAGACCAATCCGTTCTCCAACTAGCATCATGAAAGCCACATCCACTAATAGTAAATGGCATCCAATACTTAACAGGAGAAGCATAGCTAGAACCGTCATCGTTAGATCCACGCAATACGCTTGGAGATTGCTTATATTCAATATACCAAACCCCAGTCGGTGTTGCATCGCTTGTCTGAGTACGTGGATTCTTAGCTGCAGTTCCTGTTACCACATCGTCTAAAACAAGTACTCTTTTACCATTTTTATAGAACCAGGCTTTTTGCTGCTTTAAAGAAACTACGATATAGGTATCGCCAATGCCATGATTTGACATGCCGTAGCCTGTACCATAAGTACTAAAGCCTAAGCCATAGATATAATTCTTACCTTGGACTTCTGATTTTCCATCAATGATTGCTTTTTCAACTGCTGGAATCAAATGCTTAGTGTTAATTGCCCAGCCATAGCTTTCATTTTTAACGGTAATAGTTTTGCCATCAGGTAGTTTAAATGGATAAGACTTGTGAAAAGTAGTAACTTCCTTATTAATTGACTCGATTTTTGCTTTTAAAGGTTCAACATTTTCAAAATGATATTGACCTTCGTAATAAGAAACTTTTGGCAATAATTTATCACGTTTAAAAACATAACTCTTACCGTCAATGTGGTAAGTTACGCTTCTATTTTTGATAGCATTTAGCTTATTTTCAGCTGTAATCAAATCCTTGTTTTCAAAATTATACTTTTTATTTGAGTCATATTTTGTATGTTGCTCATCAAAATATTTTTGGATTTCTTTTTTGGAAATAATCTCTTTATCAGTCTTAGAAAAAGAAATTTTGTCCTTTTCTAAAGTTGCTCTATTTTTAGCGTTCTTATTAACTTTAATATAAGCCTTATTCTTAGTTAACTTGCCAACATTAACATCGTAAATAGTAACATTTTGATTGAAATGCGTTTTATTAAACTTCTCTTGAGCAGCTAATTTAGCATTATTATGATGCTGAAAAATTAAAAAGCCACCCAAAATAATCACAACAATAGCAGCTACAGCTATTAACAAATTAGTATAGCGATTATTAGTCTTTTGATTCATATTCTTATTAACGCTCCATACTTTTTGGATTGCGTAACATTATAACATAAAAAAGACTGCCAATAAACTCAGCAGTCTTTGATTTAATATTCATTTATTAATTAAAATACACGAACACCGTATGATGGGTAGAAGTAGCTACTGATTGAAGCAACAGTTACGTTTTGACCAGGTTGTGGAGCGTGAATGTATTGGTTGTTACCTAAGTAGATACCTACGTGGTAGTTGCCCCAGAATACTAAGTCGCCTGGTTGTAATTGGCTTACAGAAACACGCTTACCTGCGTTTAATTGAGTGTAAGTAGTACGGCCAATATTCTTGCCAGCACCCTTGCTGAATGCGTATGAGGTTAAGCCAGAGCAGTCAAAACTACTTGGACCAGCAGCACCCCAAACGTAAGGCTTACCAATTTGTTGCTTAGCAATGTTAATTACGGCTTGTGCTTGGCTAGTTGCATTAGTAGTTGCAGTTGAAGCTGCTTGTGATACAGCAGTATTAGCTGAAACAGTGTACTTAGCCATGATCCATTGATTTAAACCTAAATCATACCAAGTATTGCCTTGTGAGTCCTTAACAGTTTTGATTACTTTGTAACTTGAACCGTGTTGTAAATATTGACCAGTTGTATGTCCACCTTCGTAGTTGCTCCATACAGCAATACCATAACCTGGTACGTAGTTAACTTTAACTACTTGGCTAGCTGCTTGAACATGAGCAGCAGGTTTTACAGAATTAGTAGCAGCTACACCGGTCAGAGTTAAAGCAGCTGCGGCAGTTAATTTAACAAATTTAGATTTAAAATTCAAAGTCATTCTCTCCTAAAATAATTATCTTTTTTTCTTTTATTAATTTTCAGTAGCGAAAATGTTTTTTATCAGTTGCTACGTTTTGTAATCTCAATTGACAAGGTCTATTGTAAGATGCAATTGTTACAGACGTGTTACAGAATTAAACCGAGCTAGTTACAATTTTTGCAAATATTTAGTATTTTTTGTAACAAATCTTAATAAAAGCTTATATATCAAGCATTTCTTAGGCTAGAAATTATTTTATCAAGAGAACTTTTTGTTTCTTGCCAGTTATTATTTTTTAAAATATGCGCATTTTTTTCTAGTTCTGGACGTAAACTTAAATCGCGTTTAAATTCAGCACTATTTAGCCTTTTTTCAATTTCTGCAGGATCATCGCCACGCTTAACCAGACGCTTTTTTAAAACATCGCGATCATCAACAGCCAGATAAATGAAATATACTTGATCTCCTAAAACATCTAGATAGGACTTTACCCCATCAGTTTCAACTATTAAAGACACAATATCATTTTTATCCCAAGCATGCTTTAATGCTTCTTTACTTGAGCCATATTGATATTGACCATATTTAACATGTTCAAAAAAATGCAATTTCTTAAAGCTGTCATCGTCTTCAAAATAATATGACTTTCCCTGTATTTCTCCTTTTCGCATTGGTCTTGTAGTATGTGTAATTACTCGCGGAATATTGTATTTTTCATTTAAATAATTCGATACAGTTGTTTTTCCGACTCCACTTGGACCAGCAATAATAATAATTCTTTGCAAAATATCTCTCTCCTGCTTGAAATTCGATCCTAACTATAATAGTATTTCACTATTGTAGAACAAATCTTAACAGAAAAGGGCAATTATAATGAAAAAAGCTGATGTTAAATTAGGTCAAATTGTCGGAGCAAAGTCCGAAGAAGAGTTAAAGCATCCCTTTGAAGGCAAAGTGGAAAAAATTTATGAAAATTCAGCTCTTTTAGCGATCACTTCTTACGATCCTGAAGATGAAGCATCTGTGAGCGAATTAAACAATAAAATGGTTATTAACTTTAAAAAGCTAAAAAAGGTTAAAAAACCTGCAAACACTAAAACTGCCTCTACAAATGATGTTAAAATTTCTAAAGTTGAACCAACAAAAAATGCTAAAGATAAAAAAGACAGCGATAAATAGTTTTCATTAAAACGAATCGACAGTCGGTTCGTTTTTTAATGGCTTTTCTAACTTATACTTTAGTAAAGAATTAATTTTAGAGGACACGACATTGCAAAAGAAGATACGCGCGGGCTTATTTTGGTTCGTCTTACTCCAACCTTTTTTAGATTTTTACTGGTTTTATAATCCTCCACTATCTGAGATCTTCCATTTCTCAATCCCAACAATCTTCAGAATAGTAGCGGTTGCCGTACTAGTGGGGCTGTATTTTAGCCAAAAACGTAGCTGGCAAATTCTTAAAAAACAATGGTGGATTATTGCTTATATTGGATTAATGGTTGTTTATACGATTGTCCACTTATGGCATGTTCGTCACTTTAACAGTATTTCGCCAAACAGTTATGGCTACTCAGCTGGTCAAGAAATTTTCTATTTAATTAGAATGTTCTTACCTTTAGTCATTATTTATTTAACTGAAGCTAGCCACTTTAGCGAAAAAACTGTTATCCGCACTATCCAAGCTTTAGTAGGAACTTTTTCAGGAATTATTGTAATTACTAACCTATTTACTTTTTCTCTAGGTTCTTACGGTGGCTGGATTAAAGAAAATATTTTCGGCTGGTTCTTTGGACCGCACTTGAGCTTTTTCTACACTGCTTCTAAGGGATTTTTTAATTTTGCTAACACTACTTCAGCTATCTTGTTTATGCTTGTACCATTAATGGCTTATGTGCTAGTTAAAGAATTTAATTGGATCAACATTACGCTCTTTACGCTCCAAGGCTTATCAATGGTAATGCTAGGAACCAAGACTGCAAGTTTAGGTTTTGGCTTAGCTTGCGTAATTTTTGCAATTGCATACTTAGTTCACTGCTTTTTGGTTAAAGATATCAAGTTTTCTTGGAAACTTGTTGCAACAGTTGCCGTAATTGGTGGTTTATATGCAGCATTGCTACCAAAAAGTCCAATGCTTTCAAGATCTAATTTAGATGCTAAAATCACTGAAACGCGTGAAAAATCTAAAAAGCCCGAAAGCGAAGACAAGTTAAATAAAAAACTTGCTAAAGGATTAAAGAAAAACAAGGGTGCTAAACGCCGTAAATTCTTAGTTACTTTTATTAAAAAGTACTATCCAAACTATTCTTTAAACCAAAAATTCGTTCATAAGAGCTATCCATATCAGCGCGACCCCGAATTTTGGCACAAAGTAATGAAGTGGCCTGTTGCTAGTCGATTAAACAATCGTCAAGTTGAACAAGCAATGCTCGATCAAATCATCCATAAAAATAATAGCTCACTAGATAAATGGCTAGGTATTTCTTATGTAAGAATGTCGAACATCTTCAACTTAGAGCGCGACTTTAAGTCCCAGCGCTACACTTTAGGTATTATTGGAACAATCCTCTTTTTAGGAGTATATGTTGCAATTTTAATCTATGCGATAGTTTATTGGTTCATCAAAAAGAATTGTCGTACATTGCTGATTTCAAGCTTAATCTTGGCAAATGGATTAGCGATTGCTGCAGCTTACTATTCAGGAAACGTTATGGACTTTTTAACTGCAACTATCATTTTAGGATTCTTTAACGGCTATATGCTCAGCCAAGTAAATGAACGTAAAAAAAATAAGAGAATTGCCTAACCTGGCAATTCTCTTATTTTTTTACTTGTCTTACAAATGTTTGATCTGGCACTCTGATCAAATAATATTGCGTTGCAGTTCTTCCCGCATGTAACCCTAAACCGTTATACCAGTTGCGTTTATATGTTGCAGTATAAACAGCGACATAGGCATTTTGATAATGGCTATCAGCTTTTTTGAGTTCTTTTTCAGAATATGGAATGGCACTAGCTGCTACAGATAATGGATTTGTACCGTCAGAAATAGATGCATAGTTACTGTTAACTGTCATCTTAGTACCATTACTGTACCAGCGATAGCTTTGCCGTGGAGCTGTATTATTGCTCGAAGTTGCAGTAACATAATACGAACCTTTTTTATCAGTACTTAAAATTAGGGATTCATACTCTACTTTACTATCAATCAATGACTTATTTTGTAAATCAGGATGGCTAAAGAAAGTTAAAAATGACATAGAAATTACAGCACCTAAAAAGATTATTACCTCAAGCGCATCTAGCAAGGTCGTACTCCATTTAAATCTTTTACGATCCTTAACAATCATCATTATGTGTCTTTTTCGAATGTTTTGAATAATAAAAACTAAATATAAAACGATAACCAACCACGCCAAAATTCCCAAGATATTCCAGCCAATTGTCATAGATAAAAAACCCCCTCTTTTTCAATAGTTTAAGTATACGGTAATTTTATGATTTTGGGGTAATTTTTTTCTCACTAAAGAATAGTTGACAAGTTTTGAAAACAATTTCACAATTAACATGTAATGTTATTAAATATGTTAAAAAATTAGTTAGGCAGATTATGGTTGCAGTAGCTTTTTATACAATAACTGGGCAAACCGCGCACTTTATTGATAAAACCGGTTTAGTTGCCCACCAAATCGAAGATGCAAATCCACATTATGATATGGGGGAAAAATATGTTCTAGTTTTACCTTCATATCAAGATTTTATGATGGACTCAGTCGTAGATTTTTTAACCTACAAGAATAATAAAAAGAATCTTATTGGTTTGATTGGATGCGGAAACCGTAACTTTAACGATTTATTTGCCCAAACTGCTAAGAAGATTTCTGTTACTTTACATGTTCCCATACTTTATTTATTAGAATTAAGCGGTAACAGCGAAGATGTAGTAAATGTGCGCCAAATTATTGAGCAACTTTCGCAAAGCGATAAAACTGCTCAACAAAAGGCCAAAGAAGTTGAAAAGCCTAAAGAATTAGGTAATATTAGTTTTTTGAGTGATTATAGGCAGTAAAGATGACTAAACCATATTTTAAAGCAGCAAACTGGAATGTTATGGAGCAACAAGTAGATAAATCTGCTTGGTCGCGTTTAAATGATATTGTTTATGAACCAGGAAGAATTCCCCTTCATAAAGATAAAAAAGAGTTTTTAACTCTCTCACCTATTGAGCAAAAAACATTATTACACAGTTTTGGCTCTCTTTCTTTAAGTTCAACTTTGCAAATGCAAAAAGGCATTAGTGCTATTAAACAAGATGCTGTAAATGCTAAAGAAGCAGCGGTTTTTAATGCACTGCAATATTTGGAATCAATTAATAATAAATCTTATAGCTACGCTCTAGACCAATTAGGCACGCCCGATCAAAGAGATGAAGCCTATAAATGGGCCGACGAAAACCCATATCTCCAACAAAAAATGTATTTCTTAAATACTGTCTATCAAAGTGGTACTTCCTTGCAAAAAAAGGTAGCGCAGGTCTTTATTTCAACAGCGCTTTATCATTCAGCCTTCTTTGCTTCTTTATATCTATTTGGACAAGGAAAATTGCCAAGAACAGCAGAATTAATTAAATGCGCTTTGAGAGTAACTTCTTTTAACGGGATGTATCCGGGCATTAAATTTAGAATTGCCTTCAACGAACTTTCTAAAGATAAGCAAGAAAAACTTCATGAATGGATTTATGACTTAGCTGATCAGATGTATGAAAATGAAGAAAAGCATATTGCTTATATGTATCAAAATACGGGCTGGGCTGACATGGTAAATCACTACGTCAAATACAGCCTTAACAAGGCCTTAATGAATCTAGGACAAGACGCCAAATACCCTGAAACAGCTGATAATATCGACCCAGTTGTAATGCAAGGATTAGTTGAAAGTGCTGATGGCGAAGACTTCTTCTTTTACACTAACCGCCATGCTTTAACTAAATTTCGTGAAATAAAACATTTCGATGAATAACTGAATTAATCAAACAAACAAAAAGTCATTTAAATCGACAAATTTTCGTTGATCTAAATGACTTTTATTTTTTATCGTCTTTTTTGCTATCGGCATCTTTATCATAGCTTCTAACGACCTTTAATTTCTCGCTGATATCGCTAGCAAGTTGATCTGTGTATTTATCCGTATCGGCCTCAATTTCGCTTACAGAAGCTAAAATATCGATTCTGAAATGAGATACATTTATATAATCAGAAATTGTTTCAAAATAAATATTTACTTCATATTCATCTTCGTCATTGCAGAAATTGCTAATCTTCTTGTAATTAGCAAATGGCAAATTAATAATATTACTTTCTAAAGCAAAGGTAACTGGGCGTTGACCTGCAACTGCCAATTGCGTCTGAATTAAAGAATTGTGTTTGGCAGCTTGAACGACCTCTTGGATCATTTTTTTAGCAAATGCTTTAATCTTAGTTTTGTTTAATTCACTATATTTAATTGTTTCAAGATCTTGAAGATAATCTTGATCTTCTATTTTTTTAGTAATTTCTTCTTGTTTAATTTTCACAATAAAAAACCTTCATAATCTATAGCATCACTAATAAGATAACTAATTATGTATATTCTTGCAAATATTTTTATATTCAACAAAAAAAGCCAGCTAAAAAGCTGGCTTTTGGCGAAGAAGATAAAAAATTATCTCAGGGTCTTCGTTTCACAGCCGAAGGAGCCCAACATCAGTACTTCCCGTACTTTGATATTTAAATCAAGATGTCTTCTGTCAAAGAACGCATCTCGCGTTTTCCTCGACTCGTCGCACCTATTATTATACAAAATTTTGCTTACTTTTTCTATTCTTGCGAATCTTAAAAAACACCTCAGCTACTAATTGTGCTAGCAAAAAGCCCATTGCAATTGCAATCGTAACAATCGCTACCCGCAAGATCAAATCTTCTGCATCAGAAAGCTGACCATCAACTAAAGCGCGGACTGCTTGATATGCTGGAACACCTGGTACTAATGGGACAATTCCTGGAATATTGAAGACTGTAACAGGACACTTTTTTATTCTGGCAAAAACAACGCCTAAGATTCCTATTAAAAGCGCACCTAACAAATTTGATCCCAAACGTCCCAAGCCTAATTGGTAGCCCCACCAATATACCATCCAGCCAGCGGTTCCACTAAAGCCACATAAAATCAAGGCACGATGTGGCACATTGATAATTAAGGCAAAACCTACCGCAGAAATCCATGCAAATGTAAAATTAATTATTATTTCAACCCAATATGGCATCACAAGATCCCCCATAAAAGTTTAATCGCAATACCGATTCCGCCACCTAATGCAATAGCGGTCAATAAAGCTTCAGTAGCCCTAACAATTCCTGATAAAATATCGCCACCAAATAAATCGCGCAAGGCATTTGTAATTGCAACTCCCGGCACTAAGGTCATCAAAGAGCCAATTAAAATATTATCTACTAATAACTTGGGAAAAATTTTACACAAGCCAATAGTCAAAAAGCCCATAAAAATCGCTGTAACAAGTTCAGCCAAAAACCGAATATTGGTGTATTTTTTTATTGCCAAATATACTCCATAGCCAACACCACCAACAACAGCGGCCGCTGGAAAATCAATCCAGTCGTAGTCATTCATAAATAAAACCATTAAAGTACAACTTAAAATAGTTGCACCAAAAATTTGCAGCCAAATAGGAAAATTAGGCGTGGAATTAGATAGGTCCTGCAATTTGGTTTGCAACTGCTTTAAAGTAATTTTTTTAGCCGCAAATTCTCGAGATAAATTATTAACTCGATCAACTAATTCCAGATTAATATTTCTATCCTTAATCTGGGTAACTTGAGTATAAGAATGCGGCCCTAAACTCATAAATATTCCAGTTGGAGTGGTAAAACATCTTGCGCCTTCAATTCCGGCATTAGATGCAATTCGTCGCATTGTATCCTCAACGCGATACATTTCACTGCCACCTTGAATCATTAATCTACCAGCTTTTAAACAAGTATCTAACACTTCAGCCACATATTGCGGCTCCAAATCTTTTTGGTCCATTTTTTACCTCATTGAAGCTTATCCTTAATTCATGGTTTCAATATCTATTGTCTTATCTACCCAATTGCCTCTAAAGAAATCACGCTCATGACTAACAATTATTACGCCACCTTCAAAGTTGATAATTGCTTTTCTAAGCGAATCTTTAGTTGCTACATCTAAGTGATTTGTAGGTTCATCTAAGAATAATAAGTTGCTTGGCTCAAATTGCATCTTAGCTAATTTGACTTTTTCCTGTTCACCACCAGATAGTTCTTTTAGCGGACTCATCGCCTGTTGGGCTGTTAAACCCATTCTAGCTAAAGCTTGTCTTAATTCGCGCGGACGCAAACGTGGGAATTGTTCTTGCAGATATTGCAGTGGCGTCATATTTTTATTAGGCCAAACTAAATCTTGCTGAAAATAAGCAAGCTTAGCAGTTGCCGATAATTCAAAATTGCCATAGATTGGCTTGAGTTTGCCCAATAAAGTTTTCAGCAATGTCGTCTTACCAATACCGTTAAATCCAGTTACAGCAACTTTTTCACCGTTGCCGACGCTAAAATTAAAGGCGGATTTTACTAGAGCTTTATCATAGCCAATAATTAGATCTTGCGTTTGCAATAATAAATTCGAAGCCGTCGCTACATAAGGGAAAACTACATGGGCTACTTTATTATTTTGTGGTGGCGTCAAAATATCCATCTTAGCCAATTGCTTTTCTCTAGACTTCGCACTCTTAGATCTTGATCCAGCTTTATTTTTACGAATATAGTCTTGCGTCTTTTTAATTTTTCTTTGCTGGTTGGCATATGCTTTTAAATAGCTTTCACGATCAGCTTCTTTTTGGCGCAAGGCATGTTTTAAATCGCCAGTATAACGAGTGATTGTACCAAAATCAATGTCAATAATACAGTTCGTAATTCTGCCTAAAAAATCATAATCATGAGAAACCACAATAAAGGCGCCCTCAAAATTATTTAAATAATCTGCTAGCCAATCAATGTGATTGACGTCGAGATAGTTCGTCGGCTCGTCTAATACCAATACGTCTGGATTTTGCAATAAAAGCTTAGCCAAAATCAATTTAGATCTTTGACCACCTGATAATTTGGACACATCGCGATCATACCCTAATTCAAGTAAGCCCAAGCCGCTAGCTACTCGATCAATTTCGGTATCGATATCGTAAAATCCTTTTTCTTCAAGCAAAGTTTGAATTTTACCTGCTTTATCTAATAAAGATTCATCGCTATTTTCACTATATTTAACATAAAGATCGTTTAATTCTTTTTCTTTTTGATAAAGAAAATCAAAAGCAGTTTTCAAAAAATCTTTGATACTTAAGCCTGGCTCCAAATGCGCATACTGATCTAAGTAGCCTACATGCAATTTGTTTTGCCATTTAACAACGCCATCATCTTGAGTGATTTCGCCAGTTAAAATCTTAATCAGCGTCGACTTGCCTACACCATTTTGACCGGTAACGCCCATATGATCTTCTTTATTTAGAACAAAAGATGCATTCTCATATAAAGTTTTATCAATAAAAGTTTGACTTAAGTCTTTTACTGTTAATAGACTCACTGCTGTCGCCTTCCTTCTTTATTTTTTAATTCAGTTTGTTTTTTATCATATTCTTGCAATTGATATAAAACTTTAGCCCAGTGACGCTTAGGAATAATTAATTGCAGTTTATTGTTGTATATAGGGAAATCACTAGCTTGCATCCCTGTAATTTGTGCCAGTTCTTGATCAGTTAAATGATATTTAGCAGCAATACGCTTAATTTCATAAGAAGCATGCCCCCTAAAATAAGACAATACATAAAAGAAAATAGCGAAGATTGCGGCAATTCCAACTGAAACAGTTAAATTCAGTTTAAAAGTACGCAAGCAAATAAATAAAGCCGCAATAAAACCAATTAAAGCCGATATAACGCCATAAATTACTGGAAAAAGAGTTCTCACTTTCATAGTTTCACCTTTTCTAAGCAAAAAAAATATTACACTTTGGTTACAAGATGACATTATCTTAACAATTTATTACAAGCATCTATAAATCTGTAATTTTTGTGTCCTAATAGTGCAATAAATGCTTTTTATAATGTAAGTATCGATTATTTAAAGGATAACAGTTTTATTACTTAATCTGCACTTAATTTTTAGAATTTATAAAAAGTATTTACTTAGGAGGAGTAATATCTTGTTTAAGCGTCAATTCGCAGTCCTTTTAACTGCAATTTCATTTTTAATTTTATTTGGTTTTACTAATACATCTACATCATCAGCTGAAGCTGATGGTAGCTTCGAAGTTTCTAGCGAATTAGTTAAGGAAACTATGAAGCCGCAATTATTGAAAAAGCAACTTCAAGATAAAAAAGACGAAGCTATTCGCAACGCTAAACTTAAGGAAGTTCAAGCTGAACAAGCTCGTTTAGAAAAAATTGAAGCTGAGCAAAAAGCTGCTCAAGAAAAAGCCAAGGCGCAAGAACTTGCTAAGCAAAAACAGGCTTCTTCGCAAGCTCCAAGTGCCAACAACACTGCTCAAAATAACCAATCTCAAAGCGTCTCTGGCGTAAATAAAGGAACTTTCAAGCTTTCTTTCTACGATCCAGCTGCAATGGGTTCAAATATGGGCTACGGCGGTGTTGCCGCTAACTTATCAGTATTTCCTCGTGGAACTAAGTTAAAGATTACCTTGCCTGATGGCACAGTCTGGATTCGTGTAGTTAATGATACTGGTGGTTTTGCTGCTGCTAACCCACGTCAATTAGACGTTGCAATGCCTAACAGTCAAGTTCCTGCTGCCGGAGTTTTGATGGCAACAGTTGAAGTGATTGGCTAAAATAAATGAATAATTACAAAAAGAACTTTCTAGATATTAACCTAGAAAGTTCTTTTACTTTATATTATATTTTGATAGAACAGCCACTGTTATTAATAAAGATATTTCAATACTATATATTCTATTGGAAGACGACAAATGAAATTAAAAGCTTTCCTTACTGGGTTCAGTGCTGTGGCCATCTTACTTGTATCTGGCTGTTCAAATAGCCATTCAGCTTCAAAAGAAAGCAATGTCGAAAAAGAAACTTCAGCATCTGTTTCTAACGATATAGAATTTGGCAAAGACGAAGATGGAAAACCCCTCTTTTTCTCTGACATTTATGGAAGTCGCAAAGATTCAAAGATTGACTATAATGTGGGTTACAATGCATATATGGGGCAAAAAACAACCTATATTGATAGTCTTCATGTAGAAAAAAATGACGACTCTGAAAATGATGATGGAAATTACAGAGCAGCCACTAGCGACTTCAAGTCTGTCGTCAACTATGACTATCTTAAAGATATCCTAATTGATAAAAATGTAACTATTATGCCAGATGCATTAGCAAAACAAGCTAACTTTGAAAAATCAACTAAAACTGTTAAAGGGAAAAGCAAGACTACTTACAATATTGAGATGGATATCGATTCTTCCAAAAAACATAGTACTGAATTAGCTCATGTTTATCTTCCAATTATTAGAAAGACATTGATTCGATCCAAAGAAATCGATAAAGCCTTAACTACTCTTGAAAAGGCTAAATTTGATAGTTTTTCTTATGAAGCAAAAGTTGACGCTAAAACAAAAGAGGTCACCTATTTCAATATAGATATGAATACGACTAGTGATGATGGTGCTTCAATGATGATATCTATCAGTTATGATAACAAGAAAACTTCTCATAGTTTTGAAATCCCATCATATGTTAAAGAAAACTCAGAGAAAATTTCAAAAAATGAATTAGAAATCTTACAAAATATCTAGCTTATTGACTTTAACTAAAAAAGAACTAAGATAATACTGTCAACAGATACATAAGAAAAGAGAACCAATTATTTCGATTGGTTCTCTTTTTGCCTTTCATTAAATTAATTAGTTCCATCCCAGGCAATAGTGTCAGAATGCTGTGAATAAATTACGTAATTTTCAAAAGCAGTTGGATCACTCCACTTCAGCCCTTTTTGTAAGCTATTTTGACGTGTCTCTTCGTTTTTCAGCTTTTGCTTAGGTAATCCTAGGCTGCTTCTAATAAGATCAGACACACGCTGTAATTCTTTAGTTGACGCTACTTGTAAAGAAGCTCCGCCAATCCAGGCATCGTGGCCATGAATATAACCGCTTTGCATGTTAGATGCGCAGCCTCGATAATTCATTGCAATCGTCATCATATCATTGAAAGTTAAATTAGTTTTTACGTATTTAGCTAAAACATTCAAAATCTTGCGATAATTATTTACCGAGTTAAGTGACATCCCCTCATGCACTATTTGCGTGATAATTTGTCGCTGACGCATTTGACGTCCATAATCGCCTTTAGGGTCTTCTTTTCTCATTCGGGAATAATCTAAAGCTTGTTTACCATTTAAATGCATCTTACCTTTTTTAAACTTGGTATTGTAAGTAAAACTAAATGGCACGTTAACATCTACGCCACCTAATGCATCAACCATACTTTCTAAAGCTTGCATATTAACTTCCATATAATAATCAATTGGTGCATTTACTAAATGAGAGACCGTTTTTTGAGCAGCTTTACTACCTCCAACTTGATAAGCAGAGTTAACGCGGAACATATAATATTTTCCTTGATCGCCTAAAACATCAACTAACAGATCTCGCGGAATAGACGTCATCGTAGCCTGCTTTTTTTGGGGATTCATTGTCACTAAAATCATAGTATCAGAATTACCGCGATCATGCCGACCTTCAATTCCCTGATCTACTCCTAAAATCAAAATTGAGACAGGCTTATTTTGCGCAATCGCAGCTGACGTTTTTCCGGAGCCATGGTAAGCTTGACGCGCAGTAGTCATAGCTGCAAAATAAATTCTTCCAAAATAGGCTAAGCCAATTCCCACCATAAACACGGCAACTAAACCGATAATTTTTCCAATTAGGTGCTTTTTGTTGCTTTTATTTTTTTCTGCCGCAAACACACGGTTATGTGACAGTTTTTTTATCGTATCGTCTTGAGTTTGGCGATAATTTTCCCGAGTATTAGGATTTTTTGGATCCATCTTAACTTTCCTTCTTCTTTTCTTCTAACACCTAATTTAAACATATTTTTGCCGACAATTTTTACTTGTTTTTAATTATTAAAAAAGTTTTACTTTTTCGCAAGCGAAATAATGTTCTATAATTAATCCTAATTACTGCTTAACTAAGAAAGAAGGAAGATTTATGGCTTTACCAAAACGAAGTGAAGTAAGCGAAGATTTAAAGTGGGATCTTAGTCGCGTTTTTAAAGATGACGCTGCTTGGGAGAAAGAATACGACAATGTCGCAAATGATATCCAAGATCTTGCTAATTTTAAAGGAAAACTTTCTAAATCAGGAAAAGATCTCTATGAGGCAATTAGTGCCATGCTTGAAGTCGGTCGTAGATTAGACAAGGTGTATACTTATGCCACTATGTCTAGCGACGTAGACACAAGCGATAGCCATTATTTAGGCTACAGCGCTAAAGTTCAAGCTTTAGCTGGTCAATTCGGCGCTGCTATCT
Source organism: Lactobacillus hominis DSM 23910 = CRBIP 24.179 (assembly GCF_000296835.1). GTDB lineage: Bacteria > Bacillota > Bacilli > Lactobacillales > Lactobacillaceae > Lactobacillus > Lactobacillus hominis. The sequence continues at coordinate 32,932 of NZ_CAKE01000025.1, forward strand.
CATTTGTTGATCCAGAGATCTTAAGTATTTCCCCAGAAAAGCTAGCTAAGTTTATTGAAGACGAACCTCGTCTTAACGAATATAAACACCGCCTAGAAATGGTTACGCGCAAGCGCCCACACACTTTGTCAGCTGACCAAGAAAAATTAGTTGCTGACGCAAGCGATGCTTTAGGTTCTTCATCTAACACCTTCAACGTTTTAACTAACTCAGACATGGAATATGGCTTTACTCAAGACGAAAACGGCGAAATGGTGCAATTATCTGACGGACTGTATTCTTTATTAATTCAATCTCAAGATAGAGATGTTAGAAAAAACGCCTTCCAGACAATGTATGATGCTTACGGACAATTTGAAAATTCGCTTGCTTCTACCTTATCTGGCGTCACTAAAGCTCATAACTATAATGCTAAAGTTCATAAATATGATTCAGCTCGTCAAGCTGCTTTAGATGAAAATGGTGTCCCTACAACTGTTTATGACACTTTAATTAAAGAAGTTAATGCGCATCTAGATTTGCTTCATCGCTATGTTGCTTTGCGTAAAAAGATCTTAGGTCTTAAAGACCTACAAATGTACGACATGTACGTGCCTTTAACTGGCAAGCCTTCTTTAACTTATACTTTTGAAGAAGCTAAAAAAGAAGGTAAAAAAGCTTTAGCTCCTTTGGGTAAGGACTACCTAAAACATGTTGATTACATCTTTAATAACCGCGTCATCGACGTCGCTGAATCGCAAAATAAGGTTACTGGTGCATATTCTGGTGGCTCTTACGATACCGATCCTTATGAACTGTTAAACTGGGAAGATAATGTTGATTCGCTTTATACTTTAGTTCACGAAACAGGTCACTCAGTGCATTCATGGTACACTAGAAATACACAGCCTTACGTATACGGCGATTATCCAATTTTTGTGGCTGAAATTGCTTCAACAACTAACGAAAATATTTTAACTGAATACTTCTTAGATCATATTCAAGATCCAAAAACTCGTGCTTTTGTCTTAAATTACTATCTTGATTCATTTAAGGGTACTTTATATCGCCAAACTCAATTTGCTGAATTTGAACAATTTATCCACGAAGCTGACGCAAAAGGACAACCTTTAACAGCTGATGTTTTAGACAAGTTTTATGGTGATTTAAACCAGCGTTACTACGGAGATAGTGTTGAACCCGGTGGCGATATTGCTAAAGAATGGTCCAGAATACCTCACTTTTACTATGACTTTTATGTTTATCAATACGCTACTGGCTTTGCCGCTGCTACTGCTTTGGCTAACAATGTGGTTCATGGTACCGACAAACAAAGAGAAGCTTACATTGGCTTTTTGAAGTCTGGATCTAGTGATTATCCGACTGAGATCATGAAAAAAGCTGGCGTAGACATGACTAAGCCAGACTATTTAGAAGAAGCCTTTAAGACATTTGAAAAGCGTCTCAACGAATTTGAAGGCCTTATCGATCAACTTTAAATTAAAACGCAAAAAAAACAGGCTTTCCAATTTAACGGAAATCCTGTTTTTTTAACTTCTAAACATTTGAACAAAATATGTGCCTAAGTAAATAAATACTTCAATAATTGCAATAAAGAACGTTACTGGCCAATTAGTTAAAAATCCTAAATAAAGACCAGCCCATACCCCAATTAAAGCAATTCCAATCGACCATAAAATCATTGATCCGATGCTGCGTCCTAAATAACGCGCGCTTGAAGCCGGCAGTGTCAATAAAATAAAGACTAATAATGAACCAACTATTTGCGAACCAATCGAAACTGACATCGCTAAGGCGATTAAGAATACAACGCCAACGGCACCTGCTTTTACGCCATGAGCCATGGCTCCAATATGGTCAAACGAATCAAAGTTCAGCGGCTTTTGCACGCAAAAGATAAGCAAAAGCACAATCACTGACAAAATAACTAATTGCACTACCCCAGACCGATCTACGCCGATAATACTACCAAATAAAATATTAGTAGCGTAGCGACTATTGGAATTAGAAATAGCTAAAAACAAAACTCCCAACCCAATAAATAAGGCTGAAATAGCGCTGATTGAACTTTCTTTTTGATCGCTGTGCATGGTTAATTCACCAACACCAATTGAACCAAGCAAGGTAAATAAAAGCATCCCCCATAAAGGTGCGATTCCCATAAATACAGCAAAAGCGGCTCCGGCAAAGCCAATTTCAGATAAGGTGTGGGCTAAAAAACTAAAGTTTCGTGCAACAACATAAACTCCGACAACTCCACAAGTGATTGCAATAAAAGTACTTGCTAAGAAGGCATAACGCATAAAATCAAATTGAAACATTATTCGTAATCCTCCTCAAAATCGCTCATTTTTCCTTGCTGAATGCTTTCATGATCTAAATAAAGATAAGTATTCATATACTTTTTAGCTAAAGCAACGTCATGAGTCACAAACAAGACAGTCATTTCATGCTTTTTATTCAAATGATCAATCAAGTTCATTAACTCTTCTTTAGCTACCGGATCCAAGCTGGCAGTTGCTTCATCCAAAATAATCATATTCGGATGATCTAACAACGCTTGAGCTAAATAAGCACGTTGTTTTTGACCACCTGAAGCTTTACCCATTCGCGTATCTTGAATTGCTGTTAGATGCGTTTCCTGTAATTCATGTTCGATTTGTTTTTTGACTTCTTTAGTTTTAAAAAGTGGGGCATTTAAGCCAATAAATGCCTTAATAGACAAAGGATAATCCTTATCTATATTTCTAAATTGCGGTACATAGCCTAACTTAACATTATCTGAAAATTCATAATTTCCAGCAGTCGGATCAAGCAAATTCATCAAAATATTGATTAAAGTGGTTTTTCCAGCACCATTAGGCCCTAAAAGAGCTGTCATTGATCCTTTTTTGAGACTAAAATTAATGTCTTTAAACACTACTTTAGAGTCAAATTTCATTGTTAAATTTTCGACCTTTAAAATATCATTCAAACACTTTCGCCCCTCTTTCTAATATTTACATAGTACTATTTTTTAGAAATTTCAGCTAATTTAGTGTAGTTTTCCTTCACCCAAGCTAAATAAGTCATATCAGTTGGAATAGTTTCTCTGACATTTAGAACAGGAATATCGTTTGCCTTGCACTTTTTAACTAAAGTATTAACAGTACTGCTGCTTGCCTGAGTATTATTTACAAAAAAGGCAATCTTACGATGATTAATTGCATTATTCATTTCGTTAATCATTTTTGGACTTGGATCAGTACCATTTTCAACAGCTTCTTCAAATCCCTTATCGCCAATCTTATATCCGGCTTCTTGCAAAGCATAATCAAAAACTGGTTCACTTACATAAACTGGCTTACTATTCTTGCCGTCGATTGAAGTTGCTAATTTCTTGATCTTATTAACTTTTGCTAAATACTTTTCCCCATTTTCTTGGAAGTACTTAGCATGCTTTTTATCTAATTTAGACAACTTCTTAACTAGGTAATCGACATACTTTTGTGGCATATCTAAGTCGTACCAAATATGAGGATTATCGCCTTTTTTAAGTCCCATTAAGTCATTGCCAACCATAACAACTTTTTTACCAGAAGACTTAGCTAAATTATTCATCCAGCTATCATAGCCTAAACCGTTGGCCACAACGATATTAGCTGAGCTGACAACTTTTGCATCAGCTGTAGTTGGTTCAAAATCATGTGGATCAACTGAGCTTTTCTTAATAATGGCATCAGCTTGACCATATTTACCTACAACATTTTTAGCAATATCGGCATATACATTAGTTGTAGTAACAATCTTAATTTTGCCATTACTATTATTATTTGACTTTGAGCAGGCGCTTAAAGTAAGAGCCGCCCCTAACATTAATGCTATAAAAGCAATAAATTTTCTTAATTTCATAATTGTTAATTCCTTACTAAATATAAATTATTGATTTCTGAATTTTGAAATCTTACCAGAATAAACTAATTATTTACTTATGTCAAGTAAGTGAATTATTTCTTTTTGCACGCTACTATCTTCACTTGAGCCGATTATTTGCTTAGCAGCTTTTTTGGCAACTGGTAAAGCGGTCGCAGTTACAAAACTTTGACCAGTAAATTTAAGCATTGCAACATCGTTTTCGCTATCGCCAAAACTAACCATGTCTTTGCTATTAATGCCTAATTTTTGGCTTAAATATTTTAAGCCGACTGCCTTATTCATTCCAGGAGTAGACATATCGATAGAATCAAATCCTCCTGCTACGAATCCGACTTGTGGATATTTTTGTTTTAAATAAGCTAAAAATTCTGGCATTTCATCTGGCGGAACAATTAGGCTAACTTTAAAGACGCGATCATTAACTTCACCGTAGCTGTCAACTTGCTTAAGCTTTTTAAAGAAGCGTTGGTTGCTTTCAAAATGTTCTTTACCGTCTTTTTTTAGAACATAAGCGCTCGTCAAAGCAGCTACAATACTTGGATAACCTGATTCTGCAGCTATTTTTAACAACAATTCATATAAATCCTGACTCAAATTATCTATCTTAAGCACTTGCCGACCTTGAGCAACTAAAGCTCCATTTTCAGCCACAAAATACATTTGTTCACTATATTCTTGTGGAAAACGTGCAAAAATATTTTCGTACTGATTACCACTCGCAATCACAAGCTTCACGTTATTTTGTTTCATTAAATCAAAATCTTTTTTAAATAAGTCCATATCATATGTCTTGTCAGCTTTCAGCCAAGTGCCATCCATATCCGTTGCAATTAGTTTAATCATTTGTTTCTCCATTTATTTACTAGTTATATTTTAACTATACTAAAAAGCGCTACCAGAAAGTAGCGTTTTTTAAATAATATGAATCTAAATAATTCTTATTGGATCTTTTGAACCTTAATTTGTGGCAGCAGCGTATCAATTTGACTCTTAACTGCAATACCTTCACTAAATGCTGTAGCGCCACCACAAGCAGCACCAACTTGCAAAGCCTTAACTGGATCTTGAGTTTGGTAATAAGTGCCAACAAAACCAGCAATCATTGAATCGCCAGCTCCCACAGAATTGACAGTAATTCCTCGAGCAGGATTTGCATAATAAACATGGTCATGAGTTAGCAAGTATGCTCCTTGATCAGCAAGTGAAATCAAGACATTTTGCGCACCCATTTCTTGAAGCTTTTTAGCAGCTTTCAAAATATCTTCTTTATTAACTAAATCAACATCAAATAATTCAGCTAATTCATGTTGGTTAGGCTTAATTACTAAAGGATGATACTTTAAGCTATCTAGTAAAGCTTGACCAGTAGTATCAATGGCAAATTCAGCGCCAGCTTCTTTAATTGTTGGCAATAATTGTTCATAAAAATCGCTTGGTAAACTTGGTGTTAAACTACCGCTCAAAACAACAATGTCGCCTTTATTCAAATCATCTAAGCGTGCTTTAAAAGCAGTTATTTCTTGTTGATCAATTTCAGGACCAGCTGCATTAATTTCAGTTTCTTTTTGAGCATGCACTTTAACATTAACGCGTGTATCGTCAGAAATTGTGACAAAGTCATTGACGATTTGCTTTACGTTTAATTGGCGCACTAATTCTTTTCCCGTAAAGCCACCGACAAAGCCCCAGGCAGTATTATCAACATCTAATTGGTTTAAAATTTGCGAGACATTAATTCCCTTGCCGCCAGCTAAAAATTGACAATCATTCGAGCGATTTACTTTTCCAGCTTTTACTTTTTTTAATTGAATTACGTAATCAAGTGCTGGATTTACAGTAACAGTGTAAATCATCACAAAGCCTCCTTAACTTGAATTAAGTTTAATTCATCTTTTAATTTCTTTCTTCCATCTAGATACTATCATAATTGTTTTTAAGTCAAAATAAAATACTACTTTCAATGCATCGAAAGTAGTATTTCTTAGGGTTATTTATTATCTTTAACCACTTTAATGCGGTTAGCAAACATGAATCCTGCAAAAAAACCAAAGACAACAGTTCCGAGAACAAAAATAATCAATGAATCCCAAGAAATTAATGGAAGGTCATTTGTTAGGGCTAAAAAGATGGTTTCAAAAATTCCAAATAATAAGCCACTGATCCACCCTCTAAGATGCGCGTGCTTTTTAGCTTGAGCATAGTCGTTTTCTTCGACTTCGTTTGAATCTAATTGATATTTTTTAATTTGGTGCATTGCATAAAAACTAAAAGTCATAAAGGTAATAAACCAACCAATCGTTACTGTCCAAAATGCAACTTCGGCATTAACCAGCGAATTAAGAATTAAACCTAGTAAAACTAAAAAGTCCATCGGAATCCATGTTAAGAAGAACAAGTTATTACCAATACGCTCCATTTGCTGGCGCTTATATTCATCAAGCGGCCCTTCAATTCCATACCAAAACTTCATGTATCTGACCATTAAACTATTCTTTTCCATGATCCTCACCATCCCAAAACAAAGAATTTAAATCAGTATCTAACATATGCGCTAAATGCAAACATAAATCCAAAGAAGGATTATATTTGTCATTTTCAATCAAATTTATTGTTTGACGTGCAACTCCAATCTCTTTGGCTAGAGCCATCTGTGACAAGCCTTTTTGTTTGCGATACTCTTTTACGTGATTCAAAGTAATTCACCTAGTTCACATTTTTTTACATGTTAATCAATAATTTTTTCTTCTTGCGAATCTTTCTTATCTTCCTTAATGCGCCCGCAAGTAATCACTAAAAGAATCAGGGCTAATAAATATAAACCAGTTTTATAATCTAGCAAGCTATTCATCGCTAATTGAACAGACAAGCCACTTGCAGTCAAAATTATTAGCACGTAAATAAGCAGTTTTTTTATTATTGAAATTTTCATCATTTCCTCCATATGTCCAATATATGTGACATTCTTTATGTAATATATAATAGACTTTTCTGCATAAATGTCAACTATATATGACAAAAAAAGTATAAAAAAATAAAGCGTCCTATTTGGACGCTTTATTTTTACGCTAGAACGTATTTGTCATGCGCTAACTTAAATTCAACTGTTTTATCAGGCAGTTCTACCTTAATTCTTTGATATAGTGGATAATCATGATGAAGTAAATTAATATCGATACTCTCTGAACCAACATTTAAGTCATACAGATTATATTTACCATTTTCATAAGAAAAATCAGTCCCATTATCTTGATAATGCTGATAGCTTGTATGATCGCCATAAAGCTTAAATGTAATTTCTTTTTGAGGTTCGGTGCTAATATGATCAACTTCTTTGCTCCAAGGCAAAATCGTATTTTTCTTAATAAAGATTGGCAATTTATCAATTGGCGCATCAACTAAAATCGTCGTCTGTCCTTCATATTCTGTTTTATCCCAAAAATCAATCCACTTGCCAGCCGGCAAATAAACCATGCGCTTAGTCTTACCTTGCTGAATAACTGGAGCAACTAATATGCTATCTCCAACTAAATACTCATCATTTAAGTTATACACCTGTGGATCGTTTTCGTAATTCAAAACAAGTGGTCGCATAATTGGCAGGCCAGTCTTATTTTCTTGGTAAAACTGATCATACAAATAATCAATAAAGCGATATCTCAACTTCAAATACTTGCGATAAATCGATAAAGTTGGCTCGCCAAATGACCATGGCTCTTGACTGCGCGTACCTAAAGCTGAATGGTTTCTAAATAGTGGGCTAAAAAGTGCACCTTCAATCCAGCGCGTTAACAATTCTGGCGTTGTATCACTGCCAAAACCACCAATATCAGTTCCGGCAAAACTAAAGCCACTTAAACCTAAATTGCATAGTTGCGCAATCATCATTTGTAAATGTACCCACAGGCTGTGATTATCTCCGGTCCAAATTGTGGAATACTTTTGCGTGCCAGCATAAGCCGCTCTGGTAATTACAAAAGGACGTTTATGAGAATATCTCTTTAGTCCTTCATAAGTTGCCTTAGCCATATTGTGGCCATAAACATTGTGCATCTTGGCATGCGTAGACTTATTTTCTTCATCACTAAAAACAATATCTTCCGGAATATCACCATTAAATGAAGCAGGCTCATTCATATCATCCCAAATACCACTAACTCCAATATCCACAAGATAGCGGCAATTATCTGCCCACCACTTGCGAACTTGTTTGCGACCAAAATCGGGATAAACTGCATCGCCTGGCCAAACACGATTTACATAAATTGTGCCATCAGGATTTTGCACAAAATAGCCTTTTGCTAACCCTTCTTGATAAATGCCATATTGATCATCTTTTTTAACGCCAGGATCAATAATCGTGACCACTTTAAATCCCATATTTTTGAGTTTTGAGACAAATTCTCGTGGGTCCTCATAAGTATCCGTTCTCCAAGTGAAAACGCGATATCCGTCCATATAATCAATATCTAGATGAATTACATCGCAAGGCAAGTCATACTCGCGCAATTTTTCAGCAATTTGCAGCACTTTTTCTTGGCTAACGCTATAACCCCAGCGTGATTGTTGATAACCTAATGTCCATTTTTGCGGTAGCGGCGTTTTCCCAGTTAGATAAGTATAATTTTCCACAACCTTTTTCAGACTAGCTCCACCGATAATATAGTAGTCCAAATTTCCATTAGCTGCAGAATAAAAGTAATAGTTATTGCTTTCTTTGCCTAGATCAATGTGGCTTTTATAAGTATTGTCAAAAAATATTCCGTAGGGATGCTGATTCTTTAATCCTAATAAAAATGGCACCGATTTATAAAGACGAGTGAAGTTTTCAACTTGTGGAGCAGGATTATCGGTATTCCAGTTATCGTAAGCATAATGACGTTTATTCAAAAAACCAGTTTTATCGCCTAGACCATAAAATACTTCATTATCAGCCAATTTTTTTACCACTTCAAAATAAGTTGGGCTGTTGAGTAAATTACCGCTGACATCGTGACCTTCCTGTTCAGCTAAGCGCTTTTGATCTTCACTCATTTGCCGGTCTAGTGGCTGGCGCGCATGACGATAATCAAGAATTAAAGGATTTTTATCCCTGTCATAAACATCAATTTTGCCATCAGCAAAGATATTCACAATTAAAGCACTGGTCTTTAATTCCATATGATCACGATTTTCAGTAATTTCAAAGTCTGTTTCTTGAACTTTGTTTCCTTCAATAGCATATGAATTTTGCGTGCAGCCATGATTTTGAAATACGTGAATTATTTCTGGCGTCAGCACAGTTAATTCAAATGAACTAGTAGCGCAATCTATAAATATTCTTTGTCCATCAACTTTATAACTTAAATTTTGCATAATCTGACCTCGATTATTTGCAGCTTCCAATACGCCTTTATCATAACAAAAAAGAGCTAAAAAAAGAGGACCTGATTCACATTATGTGTGTCAGATCTTCTTTTTCTATTTATTCAAAATAGTTTATTTATTTTTCTTACGATTAATTTCTTCAAAACCAACTACTAAAGTAGTTAAGCCTAATGACAGCATACCAGCAACTTCAGCTGCAATATTATGCTTAGCATTAGTTTGTGGCAAAGTACGACTATTCTTCTTAACCGCTTTTCTGGTAGCAGTCTTTTGAACGCGCGCCATACGTGAAGTAGCATAGTTTGGCTTTGAAATAGTACGCTTAGCAAGTTTATGAACAACAGGTTTCGACTTATCTTCAACTTGTGGTGTTGTTTCTATTTCAGAAGGTGTCTTGTTAGTATCATCTGGAGTTTTATCTTCAGGAGTTTTACCATCTGGAGTCGTTGGATCTGTTGATGGGTTACCAGTGTCTGGATTCTTAGAGTAAGTAATTACAATCTTAGGATCTACATAATCAACTTTAACTGGATCAACGCTTTCAACTTTTGCCTGACTCGGAGTGTAGCCTGCTACTTCTGGTGCATCATATTCGGCAAATGATCCTGTAGTCCAATCACTATAGGTTACTTCACCAGTTACTTCATCAACAGTTGCTGTTCTTGTTAAGTTAACTGTTTGACTTGCATCAATCTTTGTGCCGTCTGGCTTAATAACAGTAATTGTTCTCTTTACTGTCTTGTTCAAATCATCCTTGGCAACTCCAGTTGGATAATGCTTGTCTGGATTATCTGGAAGCTTGTCTTTCGGAGTCTTTGGATCTGTTGGTGGAACAACAACTTTAGCGTGTTCTACTTTAACATTTACTGTTGGGATACCAGAGGTTGTAACCTTTTCAGTCTTTGGGAGGTTTTGACCAGGCACAATCTTCCAGCCTTTTGGAGCTACTGGCTTAATAGCAACAGTTTCACCTGTTTTACCAGTTAATGTAGTTTTACCAACTTCGTTCTTATCTTTATCAATGTAAGAAATCTTTCCTGTTTGGGTATTTGGCACGTAGTTCACAGTTACGATAGAATCCTTAGTCTTATCTGGATCTACGACTACCTCAGCAACTGAATAAACCTTATTTCCATCAATTGTAATATTGGGAGTATAACCATGAATTGTTGGAGCTGAGTATGCTGGCCACTTATTAGTACCTTCGGCCTTCCAGTCATTCCACTGATAAGTCTTAGTCCCATCGGCATTAGTAATAATGTAACCAACATTGCCCTTTGCATCTTTACGATTAAATTTAACCTCTTGAGGAGCTGGTTGATCCCCACTTATACCTTCTGGATAATTAACTTTAATCGTACGAGTTATGGTCTTTTGGGCTGGATTTTTATCATCAGGTTTAATTGGCGTCTTAGTTTCAACATATTTAACAGTTATTTTGCTGTTCTGGGTAGTAGCAGTGACATTCTTTACTGCTGGTACTTCACTGACAAACTTGTCGGTAATTGTTGCAGTATATTCAGAACCATCATTTTCCTTAATTACAGGTGTTGCTACACTTTCAAAACTACCACTACCTGCAGTGCTATTAACAACATGCCAATTATTATAAGTAATGCCATCACCTGATGCATTTTGGTGACCGATATAGCCATCTTCATCGGCTCTAGTAAATTCAACTGTTTGTAATTTATCTTGATATTGGTCTGCCTTATCTGCTGGTACACCCGTAAACGTTATAGTACGAGTTACTGTCTTTTGGGCTGGATTATCAGCATCCGGCTTAATTAATGGTGCTATTCTTACTAAAACTCGGTTGACCGTACTGCCTGTGAGACCATCCATGCTATCAGCAAGTGATTCTCCGTTATCATCACCATTTTCATCAGTTGCATAAAATGCACTACCATAATTTGTCGAATCTGCATCTTTTCTTGTAACTGTATAGTAAGCATATTGATATCCTGGCATTTGCATATCTGGAGCGATTACCCAGGTAAAGTTATAATTTTTGAGCAAATTCTTTAGTTCAGATGAATTTTCAACTAAAACATCAGTATTTGGATCTCCCGACCTAGTTTCAATTCCAGCAAAAGCATCTACTGCATTAGGTAATTCAGCCCCTTGAACAGCATCCAATCTTCCTACTGAAATAGCACCATCTTGTGAGTTACTATATGCTCTTTTTACTAGCTTATTTAATATATCTCCTTTAAAAGTTTTAACAACTTTGCCCTTTATATCGTCAATTTCAATAGCTATATCTTTTGGATTCTTTAAAGCAGGGAGACCATCTTCAGTATCATAATTTCCTTCTGAATCTCGTTCAGAAAGTACGGGTTTAGTTGTCCACTTAACAACTGCTCCTTCAGGAAGCTTACCCAAGCCATAAATAAAGTTAGCTGGATCCATATTGTTTTCATTTAATGGGCCTCCATAAGGGTCATCAGACGGACTTATAACTTCGCTTTCTTGTTGGCTCTCATCGTCGCTATCATAGATAACGCCGTATTTATCATTCTTAATTGCGTCAGTTGGTTCCACTAACACATTAACAGTTTTGTCTTTTTTACCAAAGTAGCCAAGAGGATATAATTTTTGATTAATATTTGCGCTACTCCCAAAGTTTTCATCACTATGTACTTTATAACCGAGAAGCTTAATAGAATTCTCTAATAATTGACCTGCACTATCAAAACCCGGAACAGGAGAGCTATATTCATCATCACTTGCTTTGCCAATCCAACTATGACTTAAAACAACTTGATTAGAATCATTATCAACAAAGTTAACAGTATTTCTAACTTGACCTGCCTTTTTTGCCTCACCATTTCTGACTTCTAAAGGAACATCGATATCAAGAGTCTTAGTTACCTCGTTGCCATCGTCATCGTCATCGTAAGTTTTATATGAAATTTCTGCTTTACCAGTTACAGTACCAACTTTAGACACATCTGGATTTTCAATCCATTTAGCAGAGATTGAACCCTCTTCAATTGAAGATTGACTAATTTGATGAGCATAAATATAGGCACCATTCATTAATGCCTTAGGATCAAGTTCTGGTACTTCCCCTTTAATCGCAATTTGTGGAAGAATTTTTGCCTCTTTTTTTGCTAGATCCATTGGATCTTCGGGTTCTTCAGGACCATCAGGCTCTTCATTTGAAGCCTCAACAGATTTGTTTGCTGGATCATTAGTACTATCTACTGCTTTAGCTGAATCAGCTTTAATAACAGCAGAAGTTACTTCTCTGTTATCCCCTTGCTTTTGATCAGCATTCTTTACATCCGCTGTCTCACTATTTACTTCATTATTCTTCTCCACTTGCTCGGCTGCATCTCCATCAACACTAGCAGCGTGAACAGTTTGAGCATTCACTCCTCCTAAATAAATTGTTGCACCAATTAAAACAGAAGCACCACCTATAGATAATTTTCTAATACTATAATGATTCTTACGATCACCAAATTTGCCCATTTGAATATCTCTTACTTTGATAATTAAATAACATTAACATTTAACACAATAAAACTATAACACTTTTCTAGGGTTATAAAGCAATTACTTCATTCTTACATATATGCGAATACGTATGATGATTCTGTACTTCAATGCAAAAATGACTTTTTTAAATAATTTGTATAGTATTATTTAATTTTTCATGACTATATTAAAAAAACTCTGCAATAGCGTTTACTTACTACAGCAGAGTTTTTGTTTACTTATACATGTATTTTTTAGTGGCCTCTTTAGGATCCATTCCATTGCGGATCTTTAAAGCAAGTTCAATTGAAACATCCGCAATTATAGATTGTGGATCAATCACATTATAAGGATGATCAGGTGCTTTTTCTTGTGCTAAGGACAATTCAGTACATCCCAGTAAAATAACATTGCAACCATATTTATCATGCATTGTTTGCAAAATCTTATGATAAAGATCGTGATCCACAATTCCTTTTTCTTTAATATCAGTGTAAATTAATTCATTTACCATTGGCTGAATTTCGCTTCCGCCAAGCTCAGCCTTTTTGCCAACACGCTTTAATTCATCCACATATAAGTGATCATAAATTGAACCCTCGGTCGCAATTAAACCAATTTTTTCTTCTTTTGGAAAATCTTCCACAAACTTATGCACCGCAATTCGCATCATGTGTAAAAATGGCACATCAGTCAATGCAGCTAGATCATCGTAAAAATAATGGGCTGTGTTACATGGCATCACAAAAAAATCAGGATTTAATTTGGCTTGACCTAAAACGTCTTCTTTTAAATCATAAAAGAAATTAGGCTTACTATGGTCCTTAATATAAGCAGTTCGATCAGGAATCTGAGCATCATTTACCAAAATATAATTCAAATAATCTTGGTCTTTGTTGATTTTAACGCGATGGTTAATTAAGCGAACATAACTTTCAGTCGCAATTGTACCCATCCCGCCGATAATTGAGAAAAAATGCTTCATCTTATGTCCTAACTAGTTTTCTTTATCTGCATCTTTTTCTAATTCGTTGATAACTCTTTCAGCAACCTTGATATCAGTTGGATATGGAGTATCTACGCCGCGGATCTTTTGGAAAGGATCTGCACCTTTACCACAGATTAAAACAATATCGTCTTTATTAGCCATAGCAATAGCATCATGAATAGCCTTTTCACGATCTAATTCTATCGTTACATCAACTTTAGTATGGTCAATGCCAGCATCGATTTCTTCAGCGATATCTTGTGGATCTTCAAATCCCGGATCATCTGTAGTTAAAAATGCCTTATCTGCATAAGCAGTTAAACTTTCGCTAAAGCCAGGTCTACGTGATACGCCTTTATCTCCAGGAGCTCCAACAACTACGATAATCTTAGGGTTGTTGAATTCTTTCTTCATAAAGCTCATTAACGCCATCATTGAGGCCTTGTTATGGGCGTAATCCACAATGACTGTGCCGTGACCATCTGAAGGCAAAGCTTCCATACGTCCTGGAATAGTAACGTGACGAATTCCCTTAGCGCATTGGTCATGATTTTCGCCGGCAAGTCCAGCCCCAATAATTGCGGCAGTACCGTTCATTTCATTAAAGTCACCAATCATTTGCAAAGTATATGCGCCAGCAATTGGTAATTTTTTAGCTTTTTCAGAAGCACAAAATAGCTTAAATTTAGTTTCAACCATGTCAGTTTCAACTGATTGGAAGCGGAAATCAATTGGTTGTTTTAAATTAGGATTTTCAAAGTCGTTGCTTGAAAATAGATAAATACTATCTGGATTAGTAGTTGTGGTTGCTGCTGCATAGATCTCATCAAAATGATCAGACATTGCATTAATAATACACTTACGCGAGTTAACCATTAATTGCAATTTGCAATGCAAGTAATCCGCAAAGTTAGGGTGTTCATTTGGTCCAATATGGTCTGGCGTGATATTTAAGAAAAAGCCTAAGTCATAAGTTAAACCAAATACACGATTCTTCTTATATGCCTGACTAGAAACTTCCATTACCAAGTGAGTCATACCATTATCAACAGCAGTTCTCATATCGCGGAACAAGTCCAAACTTTCAGGCGTAGTTAGGCTTGACTTGAAGCGATCTTCAGGCTTAGGACCTACTACATCATCCACTGATGAAATCAAAGCAGTGCGTCCGCCATTAATTTCATCAAGCATCCCTTTCAAAAAGTATGCTGAAGTGGTTTTTCCCTTGGTACCAGTGAAGGCAACAACATATAAGTCATCTTGCGGAAATCTAAAGAAGGCTGCTGACAATAATGCCATTGCCTTTGATACGTCACGTACAATTAAGGCATGCATTCCCTTACCTTCTGGATAAGGCTGCTCTGCAACGTAACAAATTGCGCCGTTTTCTTTTGCCATTGACAAATAAGTTGGTCTAAAACCGGCTCCCTTACAGAAAAATAAGGTGTTAGTTTTAATATCACGTGAGTCATAAGAAATGTAGTCCATCTTAGTTGGAACTGCATCTTGAACAGCACTTGACTTAAGCAAATGATGCTCTTTCAAGATTAAAATACACGTATTTAATGTAATGCTAGATTCGCTCATTATTTCTCTCCAAATTTAAATCAATTCAGCATAAATTATAGCACAACCACTACTGCGCTTGGGGGCCATTTAAAGGTAAACGAATAATAAAACTTGTCAACTTGGCATCAGACTTACAAGTGATTTCACCGCCATGCAAGGCAACAATACTTTGAGTAATTGCAAGGCCCAATCCAGTACCGCCAGTTTTTAGATTTCGCGAAGTTTCCACACGGTAAAAACGTTCAAAAATTTTCTTCAAAGATTTGGCTGGAATTTGTTCACCATTATTTTCAACGCGTAATTCTACTTGGTCGTTATTAACCTTATTGGCAATTAAACTAATCTTTGTCGCGCCATGGCCATACTTAAGAGCATTAGAAATAAGGTTATTTAACACACGCACAATCATTTTAGCGTCTGCTTGAATAGTTAAATCATGCGGGCGACAAATAACTTCAAAACCAATATTTTTCTTTTCAGCTTCTAATTCAAATCCAGCTTCCACTTGTTCGAGCATCGAATTTACATGCAGTGGTGCTAAAACTAATTTTGTCTTAGTTGAAGAACGTAAAGTTGTGTATTCAAATAAATCATCTGCTAAAGATTTCATTTGCAAAGCCTTATCATAAGCAATTGCTACGTATTTTTTGCCATCATCATCGTTAATATTAGGTTGAGTTTTTAAAAGCCCTAAATAGCCAATAATCGATGTCAGTGGCGTGCGAATATCGTGCGAAACGTTCGTAATCAAATCATCTTTAGACTGCTCAATCTGTCTTTCTTCTTCCATAGAAGCCACAGTACTATCAACTAAAGCATTGATCGAATCGATAACTTTTTGTAAATCAGTCTTTACGATAAAAGGAATTCGATGATCTAAGTGACCGTCCGCAATATAGTGCAGCTCGCTAATTACATGCCGCAGCTGCATTTGGTGATAGCGTCTAATTAAACGCCAATACACTACAATCGCATCAAAAATCAGCATGATAATAATAAAGCCACGCTGCCAAGACCACAAATGTGCGCCATTCCACAAGGTAATCGTCTTTTTTAGAAAATAGATACTATTTTCTAAACGCGGATCATTTAAAACAGCTAAATTAATTAAGATAACTATGGATAAATTGAGTAGCAGTAAAAGAATAACCGTAATTACTCCTTCACCAAATAATTCACTTTTTTCCCTGGTAGTTAATTTAACTTTTTGTCTTTTCATTGGCTAAGCTTCTACTTTGTATCCTACGCCCCATACAGTCTGAATAACTTCTTCGCCATTAGTTGCTTTTTGAATCTTATCACGTAAGTGCGATACGTGAACCATAACAGTCTTAGCTGAAACAACTGATTCTTGCTGCCATACGCGTTCAAAAATTTCATCAGCGCTAAATACGCGGTTAGGGTGACTAGCAAGCATATATAAGATTCCAAACTCTAATGCAGTTAACTGAATCGTTGTGCCATCGATAGTTTTAACTTCATGAGAGTCTTTATTAATAATTAAAGGTCCAACTTCCAAAATATCTGGCTTATCAGTCTTAACTTCTTTTTGGCTTCTACGCAAAAGCGATCTAACTCTAGCCATAACTTCTAGTGGATTAAATGGTTTTACCACATAGTCATCAGCCCCGGTAATAAGGCCTTGAATTTTATCCATATCGCCAGTTTTAGCAGAAACTACCAAAATTGGAATTTCAGAATCTTTTCTAACTTCTTTGATTACTTCAATACCTGACATTTGTGGCATCATGATATCCAAAATCATACATGCAATATCGGGATTAGTAGATAATTTTGTTAATGCTTCTTTCCCGCTGTAAGCAGCTAAAGGCTCATAGCCTTCATTTTTTAGATAGATACTTAAAAGTTCTACAATTTCCTTATCATCATCAACGACTAAGATTTTCATAGAGATAAATCCTCCCTACTATGAATTATATTTCGTTAAAACTTATTAATAATATTTTACATATTTTTTGTAGCTAAACTAAAAATAGCGTCTTCCTTAATAAAATTATAAAAAAAGATGTGCACTTTGAGCACATCTTTTTATTGGATTTCACGTTTTCCTGTATATAGTTCGTAATAGTAACCTTTTTGTGCCAGCAATTCTTGCTGATTACCACGTTCAATAATTCGACCATGATCAAGTACCAAAATTAAATCTGAATTTACAATAGTTGAAAGTCTGTGGGCTATTACGAAACTTGTTCTTCCAGCAAGCAAGTTGTCCATCCCTGCTTGAACCATTTTCTCAGTTCGAGTATCAATACTTGAAGTGGCCTCATCTAGAATCATTACCGGTTCATCAGCAATCATCGCACGGGCAATACTCAAAAGTTGCTTTTGACCTTGAGATAAGTCACTACCATCCCCATCAATGACAGTTTCATAACCATGATCAAGCTCATGAATAAATTCATCAGCATGAGCCAAACGAGCTGCCTGATAAACTTCATCATCACTGGCATCCGGTTTACCAAAACGGATATTATCCATAATCGTTCCTGTAAACAAGTGCGTTTCTTGTAAAACAATCGATAATGAATGACGCAAATCGTCTTTTCTAATTTGAGAAATTGGAATACCGTCATAAGTGATCGTACCTGAGTCAATTTCATAAAAACGATTAAGCATGTTAGAAATAGTGGTCTTACCGGCACCCGTCTCACCTACTAAGGCAACTTTCATACCAGGCTTGGCATTAATATTAATATCATGTAAAATCGGATGTCCTGGAACATAGGAGAAGTTTACGTGGTCAAAAATAATATGGCCCTTGATTGGAACTTTCTTAATTTGACCGTCTTTTTCAGGAACATTCCAGTACCATTGACCTTTGACTTTTTCATCCTTAGAAATAATGACATCGCCATTATCAACTTCAGAAGGTTGGTCTAGTAATTCAAAGATTCGATTAGATCCGGCTAATGCCAAAACAATTGAGTTCAACTGCTGTGAAATTTGAGAAATTGGCATTGCGAATGATCTTGATAATTGCAAGAATGATGCAATTGCACCCAATGTTAACGGAGCCCAGCCATTAATTGCAGCCGCGCCTCCTAAAAAGGCAATCAAAACGTAGAGTAAATTCCCCATATTACCCATAATTGGGAACAAAATTGTGGCATAAGTGTTGGCTTTTCCGGAAGCTTGTCTTAATTCATCATTGAATCCATCAAAACCTGCTTTAGATTGTGGCTCGTGTGAAAAGACCTTGATGACTTTCAAACCATTAAGCATTTCTTCATCGTAGCCATTGATTTGTCCTAATTTTTTTTGCTGAACTTTAAAGTAATAACTAGATTTTGTAGTTAAGAATTTTACAATACCAATTGAAAGGGCAAAGATTAAAAATGAAAACAGAGTTAATTGCCAGCTCAAAGAAAACATTGCAATCACTACAAAAATTAAACTCAAAGATGAATTAATAAATTGTGGAATAGACTGCGAAATCATTTGCATCAAAGTATCAATATCATTAGTATATCTACTCATGATGTCGCCGTAGTTATTTTGGTCAAAATAAGAAATTGGCAGTGACTCCATGTGAGCAAACATTTTATTTCTAATGTTAAATTGAACCTTTTGAGCTAATATGGCCATCAAAACATTAAATAAATAGCCTGCCAGTACCCCAATTAAGAATACGCAACCCATAAACAATACTGCATCAAGTAAAGGCGTATAGTTTGGATTGCTTTGGCGAGTAAGTGGAACAATATATTGGTCAATTAAACGCTCAATAAATAGCGATCCATAAACCGCTGCACCAGCACTAAGCACAATACTGATCATTGAAATAATCAGCATCGCTGGAGAAGTGCGATAAACAACTTTTAATAAACGGCCTAAGACTTGTTTATGATTGCCTTTAGCTTTATTTTGAGTTTGTGTTTGATCCATTTATCTCACCTACTTTCCTTGATCGTCTTGGTAAGTTGCAATTGAACGATAAAGTTCATTCTTCTTCATCAATTCATCATGCGTACCAATATCTTCAATCTTACCGTGGTTCATGACAATAATTCTGTCAGAATCCTTAATTGAAACAATTCTTTGCGAAATAATAATCTTCGTTGTTTCTGGCATATCATCGCGCAAGGCTAAACGAATCTCTCTTTCAGTGTTGGTATCAACAGCCGAAGTAGAATCATCCAAAATCAAAATCTTTGGATTCTTTAACAATGCTCGAGCAATAGTAATACGCTGTTTTTGTCCACCAGAAACGTTGTTTCCGCCTTGTTCAACCATTGTGTCATAGCCATCTGGCATTTCGCGGATAAAGCCATCTGCGTGAGCAACCTTAGCTGCAGCTACCACTTGTTCATCAGTCGCATCTTCATTACCCCATTTGAGGTTTTCTTTAACAGTGCCTGAGAACAAAACATTGTTTTGTAAAACCATGGCCACATTATCACGCAAAGTCTTTAAATCATAAGACTTAACGTTATGTCCTCCAACTCTTACAGCACCAGAAGTTGCATCATAAAGTCGCGGAATCATCGATACTAAAGTAGATTTAGAAGAACCAGTTTCACCGATAATTCCGATAGTTTCACCAGGTCTAATTCTTAAATTAATATCATCTAAAGCCAAGTGCTTTTCACCAGGTTCGTACTTAAAGTTAACGTGGTCAAAAACAATCTCACCATTAGTAACGTCTCTTAATGGCTTTCTTGGGTTTTCAATTGCAGGTTCTTCAGTTAAAACGTCCGCAATACGCTTACCACTAGCGTTTGAAATAACCAATTGCGTTGCAATCATGGCCAAAATATTCAAACTAAATAAAACTGAGTTTGAATATGAAAACATTGACACTAATTGTCCAGTCTGCAGGCTGCCACCCACAATTTCTTTAGCACCAAACCAAGAAATAAGCAGCATCGACAAGTCCAAAATAAATGTCAATAGTGGTACGTTAAGCGACATGATCTTTTGTGCGGCTGAAAAAAGCTTATAAATAAATCCAGTAGATTCTTCAGCTTTTTCAATTTGAGATTCTTCTTGAACATAAGTCTTAACTTCACGAATCCCACGTACGTTTTCACGAACAACTTGGTTTAAAGAGTCATATCCCTTAAAAATTCTTGGGAAATATGGATAAGCACTTTTAATGATTAAAAATAATCCAATAACTAGAATTGGTCCTAAAACTACGAAGACTAATGCTAAACGTGGGCTTACAATAAATGACATGATAATTGAGAAAATCAACATCAATGGAGCACGTACGGCAATTCTAATTAGCATTTGATAAGCATTCTGCACGTTAGTTACGTCAGTAGTTAATCTTGTAACCAAACTTGCACTTGAAAACTTATCGATATTTTCAAAAGAAAAATCTTGAATATGATAAAACATATCCTTACGTAAATTGGCGGCAAATCCTGCGGCTGCATGTGCAGCCACATAACTTGCAGCTGCCCCAGTAGCTAGAGAAAGCAAGGTAATTACAAAGAGAATGAATCCCCACTTATTAATGTAGCCCATATTTCCTTTCATAATTCCGTTATCAATTAAAATACCTACCAAATATGGAATCAGCATTTCAATTAACGCTTCAATGGCTACCAAAACTGGCGATGTCAATGACAACTTCTTGTATTGTCGAATTGACTTTCGCAACGTATTAACCATAAACGCCCTCCTTCTTAAAAACAGTCCTTAAAAACAAAATAAATAGACGACTCTGCGCCTATTTATTAGTTTTTGAGCTAACAATAAAACTTACAAAGTAGTTGTTAACTTTCTATATTAGCTCTTTTTTTATTTTTCGTCACGCTGTCTTGCTTGATCAATACGTGCTTGACGTGCTGGATCAACAATGTGATAGCGTTTTTTTAAATAATATCTAACTGCAATTGCAATTCCTGCAAGCACAATTAAAACCCACGGATTAAGCGGCGGATTGATTGTTTGCACAGGTTTTAAACTAGTTGCTGTTACCCAAACAAACATTAAAATAATCGAACCAATTCCTCCTAAAACAATTTTCCAGGTAGGTTGACGGTCTGATTTAGGCTTAACCAGCCAATTACTGTAATAAGTCATCAGTAATCCTAAGCCAAAGACAAGAGCAATTAAGGTAATAACACCAAGTTGTCCTTGCTTTTGAGCTTTAGGACCAGAGAATAATTCTACTAGGCCGTAAAGACCACCAAATAGTGCCAAATAAAGCAAGCTGCTGTCAGCTACTTGAAGCCAAAAGTTTTGCTTCACGGGTTTAGCTTTAGGGTGAGCTAATTCGTGAGCTTTTTGACTGGGTGCCATTTGATAAAGCGTACTTGCTGGAATTCCCTTATGTTGCGCAATAATGATCTCTGGCAAAATATTATCAATTACTGGCTCTACTTGATTCATTGAGAAGTTTTCATTATCAAGCAAAAACTTTTCTAAGCGGAAAACGTAGTCTGAATTTTTGTTGCTGAGCTTACTGCGTAATTCTTTAGGATCAGTATTTTTAATACTTTCTTCTTGATCCGCTTGTTGCGCCCTCTTTTTTAACTTTTCTTGTTGCTCTACATTAGTAGCTTTATTTTTTTTGCTTTCTTGACTAGCAGCACTTTGGAGATTTTCTTTTTCTTGATCTTTTTTTGAATCCATCAAATTCTCCTAAACATTAAATCTAAATTCAATAATATCACCGTCTTGAACAACATAATCTTTACCTTCAAGACGAAGTTTTCCGGCTTCCTTGACTTTTTGCATAGTTTCAAGTTGGTCCAAATCATCAAATGAAACAACTTCTGCACGAATAAATCCACGTTCAAAATCTGAGTGAATGACACCGGCAACCTGAGGGGCCTTCATTCCTTCATGGAAAGTCCATGCACGAGTTTCAGGACCACCAGCAGTAAAGAATGTACGAAGGCCTAAAATGTGGTAGGCAGCCTTAATCAAGCGATCAAGACCAGATTCTTCAACGCCCTCCATTTCCAGAAATTCTTTTCTTTCATCGTCATCCATTGCAGCAATTTCTTCTTCAGTAGCAGCACTAATACCCAAAGCTTCAGCGTTTTCGCTTTCTGCATGCTTTTTAACGATTTGGTAGTACTTGTCGCTTTCTGGATCAGCCATTGAGCTTTCAGCAATATTAGCAACATAAATTACTGGCTTAGAAGTAAGCAAGAACAAGCCCTTAACAATCTTTTGTTCATCTTCGTTAAAGTCGATTGAACGAGCTGCTTTTCCTTCTTCAAGAACTGGCTTTAATTTATTCAAAACGGCCATTTCAGCCTTAGCTTCTTTATCGCCTTGTTGAGCAACCTTTTGAACCTTACCAATACGACGGTTAACTGCATCTAAGTCAGCAATCGCTAATTCTAAGTTAATAGTATTAATGTCTTCTTCCGGATCAACTTTCCCAGTTACAGAAGTAATGTTGTCATCGTCAAATGCACGAACAACATGGACAATTGCATCAGTTTGACGAATATTTTCAAGGAATTTATTACCTAAACCTTCGCCTTTTGATGCACCCTTAACTAATCCAGCAATATCAGTAAATTCAAAGGTAGTATGAACGATTTTTTTAGCTGGAATTAATTCTTGAATACGAGCTAAACGTGAATCTGGAACTTCAACCATCCCGACGTTTGGTTCAATAGTCGCAAATGGATAGTTTGCCATTTCAGCTCCCGCTTTAGTGATTGCGTTAAACAAAGTTGACTTTCCTACGTTAGGCAAGCCAACAATACCTGCAGTTAATGCCATTTCTTTCTCCTTTATCTAATCTCCGAAATGTGGTACAGCAATTTCGTTAGTTGGGACATAATATTCTAAACTTTTAGCTTTAGGATCATCCGCCATCGTAACAACTTTTTTCAAACGCTTATTAAAATCTGACCGCGACATCATCACAATATGGCCACATCCCATACACTTAAGTCGAATATCTGCACCCATTCTTAAGATTTCCCACTTGTTTTCGCCACAAGCATGTGGTTTTTTCATCTGAACTAAGTCACCCAAATGATACATGAAAAACCTCCAAAAATTATATATTTTTATTCCTTATCTAAGTTAACACCTAAAAGATCTAAAATTCTATTCAATTCCTCAGTCGAAGCAAATTCAATTGCTAAATGACCGTTTCCTTTTTTGCTTTCAGTAATATTAACATTAGTGCCGAACTTACCAGCCAATTGACTTTCACTAGCTTTAATGAAAGTAGATTTTTTAATCCGCTTTGGCTTAGGTTGCTTGTTTTTCTCATTCATCTTATTGACTAATGATTCAAGCTGGCGAACAGTGATGCCTTCTTTAACAACCTTTTTGGCTAAGGCATCGATACCTTCTTTATTTTTTAAACCTAATAAAGTTCTAGCTTGCCCCATAGAAAGTTCGCCATGTTGCAATAAACGCTTAGTTTTTTGTGGCAGTGTCAACAAACGCAAGTAATTAGCAATATATGGACGAGACTTTCCTAAACGCTTAGATACTTCTTCTTGGGTTAAGCCAAGATTTTTTTGAAGCATTTCGTAAGCTTGGGCTTCTTCAAGCGGAGTTAAATCTTCACGCTGCAAGTTTTCTAAAACTGCGACTTCCATCATTTGAGCTTCATCAAATTGACGCTCAATAGCTGGGATAGTCTTCTTTTTAGCAAGCTTAGAAGCACGATAGCGTCGTTCGCCGGCAATTATTTCATAACCACTAACTGCGGACTTACGAACAATAATTGGCTGAAAAACGCCATTTTCTTTAATTGATTCAGCCAATTCTTTTAAGCTCTTATCATCAAAAGTTTTACGTGGCTGATAAGGATTAGGACGAATTTCATTTAAAGCAATTTCATTAACTTCTTCAGTTTCTTGAACTTGAGGACTTTCTTCAAATAAGGCTTCTAAGCCTTTACCTAAGCCTCTTTTTTTAGATTCTTTATCTTTAATATTTCTTGCCATGAGCTTTTAGCACCTCTTTTGCTAGAGAGTCATAAACTTGTGCACCACGAGATTTAGGTGCATATTCTGTAATTGGCTTACCATAGCTTGGAGCTTCAGCCAATTTTGTGATTCTTGGAATAATTGTCTTATAAACTTTCTTACTAAAGTAAGATTGAACTTCTTTAACAACATCTGCACCTAAATTAGTACGTGCATCAAGCATTGTTAACAAAACGCCTTCTACGCCTAAGTTTTTGTTAAAGTGCTTTTGAACTAAGCGAATGGTGTTTAATAATTGACTTAAACCTTCCATAGCATAGTATTCACTTTGAACTGGGATCAAAATCGAATCAGATGCAGTAAAAGCGTTAATCGAAAGCTGACCTAAAGATGGTGGACAATCAATAAAAATAAAATCATATTGGTCGCCGACTTCATCAATTCCTTGCTTCAATCTAGTTTCTCTAGCCATTAAAGACGTTAATTCCATTTCAGCTCCAGCTAATTGAATCGTAGCAGGAACTGCATCAAGATTTTTAGCCGAAGTATGATGAATTGTTTCAGAAATTGGAATTTCGTCAATTAAGACATTGTAGACATCCTTATCTACTGATGATTTTTCAATTCCCAAGCCGGAAGTGGCATTTCCTTGTGGATCAATATCTACAATTAATACTTTATAACCATGAGCAGCAATGCTTGCTCCTAAGTTAATGGTTGTAGTTGTTTTTCCTACGCCACCTTTTTGGTTTGCAACAGATATAATTTGAACCATTTTGTCTCCTTAATCCCTACTTTCTCAGCAGTTCAATCGTAATTTTGTAAGAATCTTTTTCTTTATCTTCTTTATATTTAACTTCTAAACCAGATTCACGAGCCATTTTAATTGCTTGCTTAATTGTATTAACTTGCACTTTAAAGTCGCTGCCGGTCTTAATAACTGTCTTTTTCTTTGGCTGTTTAGGTTTGTCTTGCTTTGTCTCTTGTTTTTCAAGGTCTGCAAAATAACCATCAACATCGCTTGCCATTAATTCAGTTTCTTTAACAGTTAAACCTTTTTTAACAATTTCGCTAACTGCACGGTCTTGATCTTCGCTACTTAAAGAAAGCAATGCTCGTCCATGACGCTGACTAATCTTTTTAGAAACTAAAAAGCTCTGCACTTTCGGAGTTAAACGCAATAATCTAATCTTATTAGCAACATATGATTGCGTCTTTCCAACTTGCTTGGCTAATTCAGTCTGAGTCAAATCATTGACCTTCATTAGCTCAAGATAGGCTTGGGCTTCATCAATTGGGTTAAGATCTTCACGCTGCAAGTTTTCAATTAAAGCAAGCGAAGCAACCTTTTCATCGTCCATTTCTTCGACAATTGCCGGAATCTTAGCCCATTTTAAAGATTGTGCTGCGCGATAGCGTCGTTCACCAGCAATTATTTCGTATTTTTCGGGCTCGCTACTATCTTTACGAACAATAATTGGCTGCAGTAGCCCTTGCTCTTTTAAAGTTTGCGCAAGCTCAGCAATTGACTCTTCATTAAAAGTTCTTCTTGGCTGATAACGATTAGGAACAATTTGATCTAATTCAATTTCTTGAACTTGTTTATTTTCTGGGACTTTATTTTTATGTCCAAAAAATAGTGCCATGTCCTCTTCCTCCAATAACTTTATAGTGGCTTACGATTTGGCGTACCAGCTTGGCGCGGATACTTCTTCGGAGTTTTAGCTACTTTTTCAATTAATACTAAATTTCTTTCATCGTCAGTATTTGGCAATGCTAATTCAACGATTTTTTTGGTTTTCCCACCTAAAATCTTAATTGCATCTTTAGCATCAGTTAATTCTTCGTTAGCTTTAGGTCCCTTTAAGGCTACTAAATCTCCGCCAATCTTAGCTAATGGTAAACAGTATTCGCTTAAAACGCTCATTTTCGCCACTGCTCTTGCAGTCACAATATCAAATTTTGCCCGCAAAGCTGGATTTTGACCGGCATCTTCAGCTCTACTATGAACTAAAGTAATATTTTCAAGATTTAATTTTTGAATTAAACTGTCTAAAAACTTCAGACGCTTACCTAAAGAATCAATAATTGTGACCTTTAAATCTGGTCGCAAAATTTTTATTGGTAAAGATGGAAAACCAGCTCCTGCACCAACATCGCACAAACTAGCATCTGTTTTAAAAACTTCAGGAAAAGTAAATAATGGCGTTACACTATCATAAAAGTGCTTTAAATAAACTTCATCTTCATCAGTAATGCGCGTTAAATTAACTTTTTCATTTACCTGAATCAAATCTTGATAGTATATTGCAAACTGCTGTTTCTGCTGCAAGGAAAGATTAATCCCATTTTCAGCAAGAGCTTTTTCAAAAATATCTGGATTCATTTTTCACCCGTGAAACCTTGTTTCACATTCTATAATTTACCTCAAAAATGCATAAATAACAATTAGATTTTTATGCTTAACGTATTAATTATGGAGTATTTTTTATAAATCGTCAAAGAAACTAATAGGATTCACTCAAACTAATTTTTATCGGTTATAATATTAGCCAAAGGAGAGGATTGCTTTGATTGTTACCTTATTGGTTTTATTGTATTTAGGCTACCAAACTTATAAAGGATACAAGTTAGGTTTTTCAAGAAGAATTATTAATTTGATTTTTGCAGCAATTATCTTTGCGGCTGCTATTTTGGGACAAAACGATTTAGGAAATTGGTTCTACACGCAATTTTCGGGTAGTGTCGTTCCAACTACTGGAAATATACCATTAGAATTAATGGGATATCGCTTTTTAGCCTTCTTTATCATTTTCTTTATTGGTAAAATGATCGTCAAAATTATTAAAGGCTGGCTGCCAACTAAAGATCCAGAGAAAAAGAGCTTTAGTACTTTATTAGATGATGTATTAGGCGCAATCATTTCATTTGTCGCAGCCTACTTTGTTGTATACGTTGTGCTCTCAATGTGCAATGTCTTTCAAAACCAGTGGTTTATTCAGCAAACGATTGATTCGCCAATTTTAAGAGTTATCATCTATAACACTCCTGGTTTATCTAACGGAGCTTTCAAGGCAGTCTTTGGTATCAGTCGAACTTTAGGATAAAACAAAAAGAGCTTCACTTTAAAAATAGTGAAGCTCTTTTTTACTCTTATACGCCTACGCGCTCCATGCGGTCATCATTATAGATGAAAATAGCACCAAATCTGCCTTCTGCATCATTTTTCCAATCTTTAATTGGATGACCGGCAAAAAATAATCGCTTGCATTCTAGTTCTGCTTGAACTGAATCGCGTGTAAACAAAGTAACGCCTGCTACGTTAGTTTGCACTGGATAACCAGTTTTAGGATCAATAATGTGATGGTACTTTTTACCATTGATTTCTAAAAATCTTTCATAAGTACCAGAAGTAACAGCTGAACATTCTCCAACTGTAGCAGTGGTTAAGTTATCGCCACGCTTTTTCTTAGGATCTTGGACGCCCAAAACCCATTTACCATTTTCACGACGCGGACTTGAACCAACAAATAAGACATTGCCGCCCAAGTTAATGATGCCGGCGCGAATATCGTAAGCATGCCATAAATCTCTAATTCGATCTGCAATATAGCCCTTAGCAATTCCACCAAGATCCAATTCCATGCCCTTTTTAGTTAAAAAGACTGTCTGGTTATTATCATCTAAGACAACGTCGTCTGGATCAGTCAAAACCATTTTTTCTTTAATTTGGACATCAGTTGGAACATGTGCGCCTTTAAAGCCAATATGCCACAGTTTTACCACTGGACCAATCAAAGCATTAAAGCCAAAGTTTTCGCGACTTTTTTCAACGGCTAATTTAATCAAGCGATAAGTACTGGTTGAAACTTGCACGGGGTGAAGTCCTGCTGCGTGATTAACATCCATAACTTCTGACTTGTCGCGGTTGACAGTCAAACGATCTTCATAGCCTGCAATTAATCTAAATGATTGATCCAAAATAAATTCGTCTTGTGAACCAAATATTTGCAGGGTTATAACTGTCCCTAAACCGCGTCCCACTTTAGAAATTTGTTTTTGTGAATAATCTTCGATCATCTTATGCCTTCTTTGGTTCTAAATAAAGATTACGTAATTGTTCTACCATATCTGGTGTTACGCCAATTTGATTTTTAAGATACTCGTCTAACCCGCCGTATTCTTTATCAATTAATAATAAAGCAGTATCTAAATATTCGTTAGCAACGCTACCTAAAGAACGCATGCAAGCTCTTAAAATATCATTGCCGCCTTCTTTAATTATTTTTTTATCTAAACGTGCCCGATAATCAGTTAGAGCATAGTTAGAATAAAGATAATCTTCACGAATAACTGTCAAATCAACGCCTAAAATATGCATGATGTATAAACTAGCAAAACCAGTACGGTCTTTGCCTTCAGAGCAGTGATAAATAGTGGCGCCAGTTTCATTATTAGCTAAAAGTTCTAATAAATCATGATAAGCTTTTTGAGAATGAGCTGAATTTACCGTAATTTCGTATTGGTGACACATCCCTTTAAAGCCCGCATATTGATCCTTATCGTACATTTTACGTAAAGCTGCTCTTTTTTCATCAGGAACGCCCACTTTTTCATCTTCATGTACTGACATATCAAAATGCTCTACATTTACCGGAACTTTATCGGGAGCCGTGCGAATTTCGCTTGGCGTACGCAAGTCTACGATTTTATTTAAACCATAATTTACCAAATATTCTTCATCTTCAGGCGTCATATTCACCAATTTACCAGTTCTTAATAAACGATGACTCTTTATTTTTCTGCCATCAATACCTTCATATGCACCTAAATCACGTGCATTGTTAACTTTCGTTAATGGCAAGTTAAGTGGCTTTATCATCCACTCACCATCCTTTATAATTATTTTTTATATTAAATTCTCTTCATGGCTAATTTTAGACTATTTTTAGCATAAATAAAAAGAAAACCAGATAAAAACCTAGTTTTCTTTTAAAAAAAGCATTTTTTATTTTTTACTTTGCTCTACAAAAGCTACGAAGTTCTTAAATGCAGCATCTACGCTCTTAATTTCGGCTTCATCAAGCAAGTCGCCGGTGTTTTTGTCGAACTTATCAGCAGCATGACCAATTAAAACTTCATTTCCTGGTAAAACGTTGGCGCTTTGATCTGGTGAAAGCAAAATTTCACGCATTTCTTCTTGGGCTCTTGAAGCGCCTTGAATACCGTATGAAGTACCCAAAACCATTACTGGCTTCATCTTCATCACGTTGCCATCGCCTTGAGCATGGCTTCCAGTCCATTCCATAGCTGACTTAAGTGCAGCAGGGATGCCGTGGTCGTATTCAGGAGTTGCGATGATAATACCATCTGCTTTTCTGATTTTATCCCTAAATTCGTCAATCTTACTATCAGGTTGAGCTTCTTTTTTGAATTGAGGAAGATCAGCAATTTCAAACACTTCAATATCAGCTTGATCTTGGTAGCGTTTAGCCATAAATTGCTCTAAAAAACGATTGTATGAAAAATCTGCGTTTGTTCCAACGATTGCAAGTAATTTCATTAGCTTATCTTCCTTTCTTACTTAACTTCATTGTAAAATTCATCAAATTCGTCAAAGAAGTGATCCAAGAACTTAACTGTTCCTTCTGGTAAATCACCATTTTCGTCGAATTGCTTTGGAGCAGTACCCATCATAAATTCATCACCGTTAAATACTTTGGCACTGAATCCTGGAGAAGATAAAACAAGCTTCAAATGACTTTGACCACGAGATGAACCTTGTGGCAAAACTGAAGTACCAACGATTACAACTGGCTTGTTCTCAAATGGGTGTTCAGCTGAAGAAAGCCATTCAAGTGCACTCTTTAATGCGGAAGGAACTGAGTGCTGTTGTTCTGGCGTAGCAATCAATACTGCATCAGCGTCAGCAACTTTTTGAGCCAAGTTTTTTACGCTTTCAGGCTCTTGCATCCCCTCCTTAAACATTGGCAAATCTCTTACTTCTGCCAATTCAATGTCATATCTATTTTCAAAATGTTTTTGGATAAAATGTAACAAATCACGATTATATGAGTGATCTGCATTACTTCCCACGATAGCAAGCAATTTCATAAATTTCACCTTTCTTTTTCTTCTTTAAAAAAATCTGTTCACAATCAATTATACAACTTGATTTCAACTTGCAAAATCACTTCTTAAATTAGACAAAAAAAGACGCTACCTAAGTAGCGTCTTAATTGCTAATTAAAAAACTAGCCCAACTTTTCTGCTAATGAAGCATCTTCGTCTGCTGCAAACAATGGACTTTCTTCAGTATTAGTAAGACGATCATTAAGCATAGCGTCGTGAATTTGTGCTTCAAGGACGTTAACCATTTGATCTTGACTAAAGTCAACCATTTGATTAATTTGCAAAGCAGCAATACCAGTTGCTGAAACCCAATTGGTGATTACGATATGACGGATACGTTCATTTGAAAATTCAGATGCGTCAAATTGTTGTTTGAACTTATCGATTCCCAAATCCATTAAAGTATCTGAAATCATTTGACTACCAAATTTACCATCTACAAACATTGCGCGGAACAAACCCACATGTTCCTTAGCAAAGTAAATGTAAGATAAATCAAGGTCGATCAATGGATCACCAGTAAAGTTTTGTTGCAAAGTATTGTTTCTGAGTTCATCAGTAATTCTCTTCAATACTTGTGTACGTAAATCAGTCATGTTCGCAAATTCCAAGTAAATTGGTTGCGTTGAACAATGTACTGCCTTAGCAATATTTCTTGCAGTTAAGCTTTCAATTCCATCACGAACTGCCAACTTGTAAGCTGCATCCAAAATCTTTTGCTTGTCAATTTCTTTTTTCCTAGCCACTTTTATAACCTCACTGTATGAAATAGAAGATCATCCAGAAATAACGCCTAAAAATTACCCAACAGGTGTTATTTCTTTCATAGCTAATATTATACCAAAAAATAACAAAAGTATAGAGGTAAGTTTTATTTTTAGCTTTTTTTATAAACGTTTAAACAAGCTGGCGCCATCATCACCAGTAAATTGGTCATAATGTGAATTTACCATTTCAATAACTTCTTGCTTGTCTAAGCCTTGACTTGCAGCAAATGCAAAGAATGCTGCAGATAAAATATAGCCTTTTTCACGATCGTCGACTAAATTATCAGAAAACTCCATATTAATAGTATGATCTTCATAATCAGTACTTAATTTTATTTCTTTATTTTCGGGCATATCAGCCATAAGCACACCTCATTATTTTTATTAATTATACAAATAACAGTTAACACTTTACATTTAACACATTGTACAATATTAATTATATTACATCATTAGAAAGAGTGAAATCTATGCAAACAAAAATCGGCCGTTCATCTTGTACCTCTATCTTAGTGGGCAAAAACGCCACTATTGATCAAAGTGTAATTATTGGACGAAATGAAGACGCTAAAACCGCTTGGCCAAAGCACCTTGCCTTTAATAAGCACCAAATTATCGAAAATAACCACTTCAAATCAAAAGATAATAAGTTTGAAATAGATCTTCCAAGCGAAGTCTTTTCTTACTCTAGTACGCCAGAATGGACTGATAAATACGGCGTTTTTGAAGAAGACGGCATTAATGAATATCATGTCGCAATGAGCGCTACAGAAAGCGCCTATGCTAACGATCGCGTTCAAAGTTTTGATCCTTTCGATACTGAAAAAGGCATCTTAGAAGAAGCCATGGTTAGTGTTGTCTTGCCTTATATCAAATCAGCTAAAGAAGGCGTTAGACGTTTAGGTGCAATTGTTGAAAAATATGGCGCAGCTGAAGCCGATGGTATTTTATTTGCAGATCAAAACGAAGCCTGGTATTTGGAAATCGGTTCAGGCCACCACTGGGTGAGTCAAAGAATTCCAGATGACTCTTATGCTGTAGTTGCTAATCAGCTTGCTATTCAAGAAATCGATTTTTCTGACCCAGATAACTTTTTATATTCAAAAGGTATTCAAGAATTCGTCTACTCGCACCACCTTTGGCCAGAAAATAAAGCTTTTAATTTCCGTGAAATCTTTGGTACGCATGATGATTCCGACTTAGCTTACAACACGCCACGCGTTTGGATCGGACAAAAGCTTCTTACTGCCTCAGTAGTGCAAGATCCTGAAAGCTTTAACTTGCCATTTATCAGAAAGCCGGATCATCCAATTTCTATTCAAGATGCCCAACGCGTTTTAAGCGATCACTACAACAATACACCTTATGATCTCACTAATCCTAAAAACAAAAATCAGGCAACTTATCGTCCAATCACTGTTGCAACCACTCAAGAATCGCATTTATTGCAGCTAAATGGTGAAAATATGGTTCACTGGTTAGCTATGGGTGTTGCTGCTCAAAGCGTTTATATTCCATTTTATCCGCAAGGTACGAAGGTCCCAACAATGTTTAAATATGGCAAGGAAACCTACTCTGCAAACTCTGCTTACTGGGTATTTAAACTTACCAGCGTCTTAGTTGACCGCTCTTGGAGCAAATATGCAACTTATTTAAGTAGCACCCAAAAGCAAACTAACTTAGCTTTAAATAAGATTAGAACTAAATATGACACTTTAATTGCACAAGATGCTGATAAAGAAATTGAACTGGTTAACAAAGCAAACAAAGAATTAGCTGACACTGCTATTAAAAACTTCCAAAAATTAAACGCTCAATTAATTACGATGCAAACTGCTGATTCGCCATTGCGCTTTAAGATGGATCCAAATTTATAAAAATACAATATACAGAAAAAGAGAATCAATTCATGGATTCTCTTTTTGCATATTTACTATTATTTTTTGTATCGCTTAACAGCCCATATTTATCTATAGACTATTCTTGATCTCTTTTCTGATTTTCCAGTAACGATAATAATAACTACATCATTTCTTATTTAGTAAATTTATAAATTATAAAAGTAGTAAATCCACCACACATAGCACTTAATACAATATTTAAAAGTATGTTTGTAACATGTGTCGCAATCATGAAATTGTATAATTCTATTACTAATGTTAAACAGATGAAATATAGAACTAATTGCATTATTTTCATAGGCTGTCCACCAAATATAATTTATTTTTTGAAATGTCTAACTACTGCCGTAATTATCGCCAGCGAGTTAACACCAATAAGAAATATAGTGCCCATTAAAAATTCAGTATTCCAAAAGTCTTTAACTGCAGCTGCAGTATGAACACCAAATATCATAGTTCCAAAACTATAATAGGCAGAATAGATTGTTATCAATATTAATCCAACTGCATTGATAGCTATTAAGCTTAATATCCATTTAATGAAATTCATTCCAACCACACTGCACTCCTTACTATCTTTAGAAGAAAAACATATTTTAATTAAAAAGTGTCACTACGATCCAGACTATATTTGTAACCAGTAATATCAAAGCTACTAGCCCCTTTAAATAAGTTTTTCTCTTTGTAACAGAATATCTATTAACTAAATACTCCATACTCGCACCAACAACTACATTCATTAACACCGTTACCATACGATACGGTAAGCTTCCCCGCCATGATATTAAATTTAGTACTGCTAATAGCGTAAA
Source organism: Lactobacillus hominis DSM 23910 = CRBIP 24.179 (assembly GCF_000296835.1). Classification (GTDB taxonomy): domain Bacteria; phylum Bacillota; class Bacilli; order Lactobacillales; family Lactobacillaceae; genus Lactobacillus; species Lactobacillus hominis. Next base: position 66,751 of record NZ_CAKE01000025.1, read on the forward strand.
AGTTAGTGTTACATCATAAGAATAACTGATCAATTTTATATTTTCCATAGGTTGTTTTTCTTTTTTGATTTTCCAGTAACGATAATAATAACTACATCTAATAAACTCATATAATCGTTCCTTTCAGTTAATTATTTTGTTGATATTAAGTGTAAATTATAAAAGAGTGAAAAAAATTAAAATGGGCGTATTTACCCAATATTACATTATTTATATTTATCCTTAAACTTTTGTAGCTCTTCCCCATACTCAGGCATACCCACAAGACAGAAATTTTTTATTATAGCATCGCAATATTGCAACGCAGACGTATCTTGATTCTTTTTATATTGAATGAAATAAGTAAAAAAGACCATAACACTTTTATAAAAGAAAAGATCAGGAGTAGTTGGAACATTATCAGCAAAATTAATATAAAAATCAATGTTTTCAAACTTATTTTCTTCAATAGAAAAAACCAGAATATTTATAACTAAAGAAAGCAGAGATTTTTTAACAACTATAGATTCACAGATTTGATACCTTTCAATTATCTTTCGAACAATTGCTTCGTTATCAGCCAAACTATAGAAACGCATCGAATTGCAATACAGCATAAACTTAGTACTGTTGAATTTAGGCATTTCAAAAATTTTCTGTTTAATCTCATTTCTAATTTTCTGATTGGGTTTATCCGAATTAAGCAACTCTAAAAAGCCATCTGCAATCAAATTTTGAATTTCTTTATCTTTTTCAGATAAATTACTCTCTGCAACCATTAGTTTAATTTTTTTCAGTCTGTCTTTATCTACTTTATAATATGCTTCTTCCATTATCTTTCTTTGAATTTGAATCTGACTTTGATAATTTTCATAATTTGGTTCTAAAGCTTTAATAAATTCTGCAGCATCAATTTGATTGTATTTAAGCAAATTAATTAAGTTTTCTGCTGAAATTTGGTGAATATTCCTTTCTACTTTTCCATAGTAAGATCGATCAATTATATTAGCTGCAAATTCTTGCAAGGTTTTATTTTGGTTAACTCTATATTCTCTGAGTAAATCTCCTATTGTCACAGAAATCACCTCTACTATTTTAAAAATAATTTAATAATTATTTTAATGAGAGTATTTAAGTGATACAAGAGCAAAAATAAAAAAGGTGGTTTAATAACCACCTACACGACGTCTTTTCAGCAAGTAATCAGCTGCCTCGTTGCACGCCTACTTTTTTGCATATTTGCAAATTTTGCAATTAAACTAGTACCAATTTCACTTGACGATGAGCGGCATTAGCAATTTCATTTAATAAGCCAATTGAAACATTCATTAATCCTGCTTCAATTCTCCCAATTGTAGATTGCGGCTTGCCAACATATCTAGCGAATTCTTTTTGAGTCATACCTAAATCTTCACGCATCTGTCTAACTGATACTGCAACATCTAAATTCAGGTCTACTTGCTCGTATTCTTTCTTTAATTCTGGATGTCTTTTAATATCTTTTTTGATAAATTTTTGAATTTTACTCATATCAACATAACAGCTTATCTGCCATTAACAAATCACTCTTATAATGCCTTATTTACAAGCAGCTTTACTTCTTCTTCACCTAAAGTATCACTATAATCTTCAAGCAAAATATTTAAAATTTGAGACTTTGATAATCCTAAATCAATGTATCTTTTCAATGAATTCTTCAAATCAAACTCAGTCGCAACTCGTTCTCCAAATTGCTCTCTTTCTAATAGCTTAGTTTCATAGTCCATAATTTGCACCCGCCTTTGTGGATCTTGATTAATTTTCAAAATCTTTTCTTGAGCATAATCAAAATATTTATCACCAGTAACTTGCTCGCCCCTCATTAGTTTGACTAAGTTTTTCAAACCTTTAGAGCTATTTTGCATTAATAATAATCTTTGCCGAACCAGTTGGCAATATTATTGTTTTATCGCTATCTTCATATAAATAAAGACAACAAAAATTCAAACTTTTTTAACTAAAAAATCCCAATGATCTTTCTAAATCATTGGGATAATTTTTAATATTCAATTGTTTACATATAGTGCAAGTTGCCCCAGTCGTTTTTTGGCTCTAAGTGAACGATGGTTTGACAATTAGGACAAGTGTTTTTACCGAACTTAGCGTCATAAACTGCCTTACACTTTGGACATTTAAACTTGAATTTTAATTCTGACAATAATTTCTTGATATGGAGTTCTGAGTCAGCCATTTTTTAACTTCTTTCATTACTAACGGATTGCATTTGTAGTTTCCTTATCAAAGAAGTGTGCCTTGTTAACATCAAAGCCCATTTCAACTTTGTCTCCAGGTTTATGATAATCTCTTGCGTTTACAATTGCTACAAATTCGGTTCCATCAACTTTTTGGTAAAGTTGAATAGTTGAACCTAAAAGTTCCGAAACAACAACTTCAGATTTAATAGTAGCGTTTGGCCAAGTTTCAAGGAAAGCTTCTTCGGCATGAATATCTTCTGGACGAATACCAAAGACAACGTCCTTATCTGCATAACCCTTATCTTCTAAGACCTTTGCCTTACCTTCAGGAATTTCAATATCTAACCCTTTACCGTCGCTAATACGTCCATCTTTATAGTGAACGTTAAAGAAGTTCATTTGTGGTGAACCGATGAATCCTGCAACGAACATATTCTTTGGCTTGTTGTAAACCTCAAGTGGCGTACCAATTTGTTCAACTTTACCAACTGACATTACAACTACTCGGTCAGCTAAAGTCATGGCTTCAGTTTGGTCGTGAGTAACATAAATTGTAGTAGTACCTAAGTTTTGGTGTAACTTGGCAATTTCAGCACGCATAACAACACGCAATTTAGCATCTAGGTTTGATAAAGGTTCGTCCATTAAGAAGATTGGTGCATCACGTACAATCGCACGTCCTAAAGCAACACGCTGACGTTGACCACCAGATAATTCTGAAGGCTTTTTATCTAGATAATCTTGCAAGCCTAAAATATCAGCAGCCTTTTTTACACGCTTATCAATATCTTCTTTACTGTAGTGACGCAATTTTAAACCAAAGGCCATGTTATCGTAAATTGTCATATGTGGATACAAAGCATAGTTCTGGAAAACCATGGCAATATCACGGTCTTTAGGTGCAACGTCATTCATCACCTTATGATCGATTTCCAAAGTTCCTTCGCTAATATCTTCTAGTCCGGCAATCATTCTTAAAGTAGTTGACTTACCACAACCAGATGGTCCAACGAAAACAATAAATTCCTTGTCTTTGATGTGTAAGTCAAAATCATTTACAGAATACTTGTCATTGCCGTCATATTTTTTATAAATGTGATTTAAATCTACTTCAACCATTTTCTTACCTCTAGTGTTTTAAAATCTTTACATGTTAATCATAGCTTTTAATTGAAAGCGCTTTTACTAAAAAGTGACGAAAACTGAAGCTAAATTTTGTCACTTTATACAAAAATCAAGTAACAAAATACTAAGTCATCCATTTGATGCAGATTTAAATAATAATTTTGAGCAATTTTATCAATGCGATACTCCAAAGTATTGCGATGGATAAACATATTCTTAGCGGCTTGAGTTACATTGCCTCCGACTTGATACAGATTAGTAACCAGTTCTTTAATGTCATCTTTATCTTTAAAATACTCTTGATAAGCTTTGATGATCACGCTGCGATTACGATTAAACTGCGTATAAAAATTTAGTGCAGCTTGCATAATAGTCATCACTTTATTTTGCCAAGAAATAGAATCATTAATCTTCTCTTCTTCTTTAAATAAAGCTACCAAATCCGCATTTTCAGGCCAAACTAGCCCCATTAGCAAATGAGTTTTTGTGGAAAAGTCAGTGTCCATGGTCGTCAAAATCCCAGCAAAATCTTTTTGCGTTAAACTGCAATCTTGATCAACGATCACTAGATTTTCGTCATTTTGCCAAAAGCAAGCAACCTGATTATTAAAAAATGACAGTATTTGGTCTTGCCACTGCTTGCGATTTTCTTTTTTTAGATCTTTAACTTCTAAATATAAAAAGCGCACATGCTTTTCAAGCTTAGGCTGAGGACCTTGATCATATAAATATCGTTGCCAATTAGATAAGTTAACCTTAATTACTTGATTATTAGTTAAAAGAGATAGCAACACTTTCTCTCTATCAGTAAGATCACCCTCATCTAAATAAGCATCACCATCTTCAAGCTTTACTTGATAGCTATTAGGAAAAATATTTTTTTGCGCGTCTGGGAAAAATTCTTTTAACTTTTGAAATTTCATCCTATCACCTAATGTTTCTTAATCATCCGCTTATACTCACTCGGTGCCATCTTCGTCTGCTTTTTAAAGACTCTAAAGAAATAGTTAGCGTTTTGATAGCCACAATCTAAAGCGATATCGTTAATATCTTTATCTGTTGTACGCATTAATTCAATTGATTTTGAAATGCGATGTGCATTTAAATACTGCGCAAAACTGACCTGGGTGTTTTTCTTAAATAAAGCACCTAAATAAACTGGACTTAAGTGCAGCTCGCCTGCCACCTGGATCAAGGTTAATGACTCTTGATAGCGGTGTTTAATGATCTTGACCACTGAGTTAATTGGCTCAGGGTAAATTTGTTCATTCTTGCGATAATTTGTATAAAAATCAGTCAATAAATCCGCAACTTTACTACATGATGGCGTATGTTCAATCTTAGCCACTGCATCAGTAATATTAGCATCTACTAACTGATTTGTACCATAAATCGCCATCAAAACTAAACGTGCATAATATTTAGCATCTTCAATAGCATTGCAGTGTCTGCGCAAGCATTCCAGATCTTTAGTAATTTTTTGACGAAATGTCGCTACTGGCATATCTTCAAAATCAAGATCATTGCTCATTTTGGCTACGTCGAGAGGCTTTTTAGTATAAGAAAAATCATGCAAACTCGTCACTTGCTTACTTGGCCCGTAAAAATGAAACCAAGTTAAATATTTTTCAAGAAGAGCTGCCACGCTAGCAATTTCATCTTCTGATACGGTTTCACTAATTAAAGCAGTAATCTCTTTTTTGCGCATTTTGTTAGCAAATAATCGCAATTCGGTTTCGTCACTAGCAAAAATTATGTAAACATCATGATTGCTAGTGTAAGTCCCAATAATATGTTCTTGACTAGGCAAGATATCTGCTAAGTCTTGATCAGCATTTAAAGCAGCAATGACATAATATTGATGATTATCAACGTCTAATTCACCAATTGAATTGCGTCCATTCAGTACATCTTTAATGCGCATGCTTTTGGCCATTTGTGAATTTTCTTTACGTCTTTTAGCTCGATCAATAATGCCTTTAGTTTTTTCAATTACTTCTTCTAATTCGTCAGGATCTACCGGCTTATTTAAATAATCAATAACTCCTTGCTCAAGACTGATTTTGGCATATTCAAAATCGTTATATCCAGATAGAACAATAATTTGAATATCAGGCTGCAGCTTTTTCACCATTGGCAAAAACTTAGTTCCTTCAAGTTCATCCATATTCATATCTGAAATTAAGATATCAACCGGATGTTCTTTTAAATAAGCTAAAGCTTCAAGTGGACTTCTTTCTTCTTTTACAATCTTGACATCTAGCGCTTCCCAGTCAACGATCTTGCTCATCCCTCTGAGAATCATATATTCATCATCGACAATCATTAAAGAATACATATTTATCCCCTAAATTTCGTAATCAAACGACAACTTTACAGTTATTCCACCGTAAATATTGTTACTAATCTCCATTGCAAAATTCTTTGTGTAATTCTTCATTCTTGCATATACATTTTGCAGACCGATTGACATATCGCTCACAATCGGCTGCTTGATTTTCTTATTGATCTTTTCTAATTCTTGACTGTTTAAATGCTTACCATTATCAATCACTTCGATAACTACGCGCTTATCTTTTAAATAAGCCTTAACTTCCAAAGCATTATTATTTTGAGCGAAGTTAACGCCATGAATAAAGTAATTTTCTACTAGTGGCTGCAGTGAAAATTTAGGTAATTTTACCTGCTCTAATTCTTTAGGTATCACAATTTGGTAAGCAAGTTTATCAGGAAAGCGGACCTGATATAAGTAAACATAGTTTCCGACAAGCTTAGCTTCTTTTTTTAAAGTTGTTTGAACCTGCGAACTAACATTACTTCTAAGCAGGGCTGCAAAATTATAAACAACCTTAGCTAAGTCGCTAGCACCAATATCAAGAGCTGACATACGAATATATTCCAAGGTATTAGCCATAAAGTGCGGACTAATTTGGGCTTGCAAAGACTTCATATGCGCTTCTTGCTGAGCAATTCTTAATTTATAAATAGTATTAATATTATTGTTAATTTCATCCAGCATGTGGTTAATGCTGTTTGATAAAATTGTTAAATCTTCAAAGCGAGAATCGGTCGTATCAATTCTTGCTTCTGAATCATTTTCACTGACAGCATGTGTTGTTGAAATAATCAAGTTTAATTGTTTGCGATAATGATCAAAAATTGCCATAAAGCTAACAAATAAAGCAAATAATATGATCGCTGCGATGGCGATAACACCAGCAATTCTATTTATTAAGATTAGATTTAGTGCTTGTTTATCATATAAAACTAAGATACGGTACTCATTATCAACTGTACGGACATTTTCAACAAAGCCAGGGATATTTTTAGTTTGTTTCCTATCAATCGCCTTTTTAACAAGATCTTTTTCTTTTTGTGTCACATTTTTATCGAAATATTGAAATACTGGCCGATCATCTTCAGTTAAAGCCCAGACTTGCATATGACGGGTATTTTCTAATTGAGATAAAGTTTCTTTGATAGTGTCATCATTAAATTGCGCTCCAACCACACCCACAACCGTTTCTTGCTGAGGATTAATAATTGAGCTATATAACATATTATGAATATTTTTTCTTTTTGTGTTAACAATACGTCCACTAGTATTTTGCGTTGTAGCTTGAAATTCTTTATTACTATCCATTAGTCTTATTTCAATTTTCTGTAGTGTAGGATTCTTAATAAAGAAATCCTTACTAGTATCTGGCCAATTAAAATAAGGCTCATGATTTAAACAATATTCGGCATACTCACTTGGATTATTCTTTAAATAGCTTTCAATATTATCTATTCTCTGAGTATTTTCAGACACATAATCACTAACATTATTAGTAATTAATATATTTTTTTGAAGTTCAATTGAGACTCTATTTGCAGCTGTAGTTTGGATTTGTGCATTTTCACTCGTGAAATTATTTATAACAGTCGCAATATAAAAAGAAGCTGCCAATAAAATTACGCCAGCAGAGACAGCGATAAATATTTTCATCAACTTGTAAAGGGATAAATTTTTCATTAGTCTGCCTCAAGTTGATCAATAATTGCTCCAATCCATTTTTTAGATGAAAAAGCACCCCAAACAATGATTGTTGAAACTGTTAAAAACAATAAAAATCCTGGCCAAAATTTGGTTAAAGCACCTATAACAACTAAACCAGCTATAAATTTCAATAAGTCTTTAAAATCAGAAAAGAAAGCGACAAATGCAAGTTTTACAGCATTTTTAAATTCAACATCAAATGTACTTTCAATAATCAGAGTATAAATGCCTACAACTGTGAGAGTAATCATCACAAAAACAAGCAAAAAGATTACCGGAAGCATCCACATATTTTTAATCTGAGAAGTTAGATATAGATCATAGAATAAGAAAAGTTCAATGCCAAAGAAAGAATAGAAATGGCCGTTTGCAATCCAAAAGTATTTTTTATAAATTTGCCACATCTCTTTAAAATGATAGTTGTGATATTCAAATTTATGATTTAAAAAAACTTCGGTAATTGTGCGTAGCGCAGGTCCAATTCCTAATATAAATAATCCAATTAATGAAAATAGCCAGAAGGCTAGATTTAAAATCATTAACACATAAATTGCAACGAAAGCTCTTTGCGTCATTCTTCCCAGCATTTTGCTTTCTCCTTTTCTATATATCTATCCTATACACTTCATATTATCACAAAAAACCGCTCGATCTCTTACAGGTCAGGCGATTTTTAAAGGGGATAAATTTATGATCGTGTCTTTACTACTTGTTCTTTGCTAAGAAAGCATCATATTGTTTTTGAAGAGCAGATTGAACTTTGTCATAACCAGCATTCTTCAATTCTTTATCCATCTTCTTAATAGTTGGTTCTGGATCGGCCGTACCAGTATTCAAGATGTCTAGATACTTACTCATAACGTTAGAACAGTTAGTAATTTCAGTCTTGTACTTAGTTACATCTGGAGTAAAGCCAAGTCCCTTAGACTCCTTAGCATCTTTGATGCTTTGCTTACGTTCATCAATTTGCTTTTGAGTAATAGTGTTTTGAGTGTAAAGCAAGTCATTGTTACCCATCATCCAGCCAGCAACGAATGTACCAGGCTTATATTTATCAGTAGTCTTGATCTTACCTTGTGCCTTATTAGTAAAGTTCCATTGAGTTCCTTGGACACCCCAAACAATGTTATTCAACAAAGTCTTGTCGGTGTTAAGCATGTTAAGAACTTGCATAGCTTCTTTCTTATGCTTAGAAGTCTTAGAAATAGTCCAAATAGCAACTTGTGCTTGAGCTTCACTCTTAAATGGCTTAGTAATTGGGTAAGTTACCATCTTCTTGCCACCAGCAGCATTTTCAAGGGCAGTATCACCATAGTCGAAAGGTCCTTGAGTTTCTTGACGAGTAAACCAAGTGTTTTCATTCAAGTTATATTGAGTACTTGAAGTTGCAGCATCCTTAGGAATGTAGCCTTCTTTGTAGTAATGGTGCAAAGTATTCAAAATTGACTTCATTTCATCAGTGTCATATGCGTTAAATACTTTTGTACTCTTACCTGTTGAATCAATAGCAAATGGAAGACCATTACCCAGTGGGAATTCCATCGCAGCTGGACTTGCTTTAAATCCTTGACCAATAGCAAATGCAGCTACACCTTTATTCTTAGCATGAAATGCCTTTAAAGCTGGTTCCATATCAGCATATGTCTTCACATCGCCTGGTTTAATATTGTATTTATCTAAGAATGCTTGATTAAAGGTAATACCATTGGTAGCGTAAACATTACCATTTACAGGGAAGCCGTAAATCTTACCATTTACAGTTACGCCTTTCCAATATGCAGGATCTACCTTGTTATAAGCAGTTTTAGCATATTTCTTAATTAATGGGGTCATATCTTCATATGCACCTTTTTGTGCATTAGAAGCATAATTTTGAGCAAAGGCTAAATCATAGTCATCGCCGGAAGTTACCATAACGTTGTACTTCTTTTCGTAGTCTCCCCAACCAATAAACTTCATTGAAAGTTCAATATTTGGATGCTTCTTTTGGATTTCCTTATTAGCCTTATTAATTAATTGCGTATAGTTCTTAGGTTTATCGCCTGGCATATACATTGAAACAACTGTCTTACCATCGCTTGCACCTTTATTGCCACATCCAGTTAATAGAGTGGTTATCCCAACTAATGCAGCAGCACCAGTTAAAAGTTTTGCCCATTTTTTCATTACATAAACCTCCTCGTTTATTTATCCTTTAACTCCTCCGATTGTCATACCCTTAACAAAGTACTTTTGGAAGAATGGGTATGTTAATGCAATTGGCAGCGTAGCTACAACTACGATAGCGAATCTCATTCCTTCGCTAGGAAGAGTTTGGCCAGCTGCCAATGCTGAACCACCAGCAGAAATTGTTTGACTCATATATTGAATATTATTAGAAATTTGAACTAACAAATATTGCAATGGAATCATCTTAGTGTTGGTCATGTAAAGCATTGCATTGAACCAATCATTCCAATAGCTCAAACAGGTAAACAAACTAATCGTTGCAATACCTGGAATTGCCATTGGTACAACAATATCAGCAAAAATCTTAATTTCACCAGCTCCGTCTACTCTTGCAGACTCAAGAATAGCTTCAGGAATTGATGTCTTAAAGAATGTTCTCATAATCAAAACATTATAAACACCAAAACATGCTGGCAAAATCAAAGCCCAAACATTGTCTTTTAAGCCCAACATCTGAGTAACAACCAAATATGTTGGAACCATTCCTGGTGTGAAAAGCATTGAAACTAAAGCAAAAATAGTAAAAAATCTTGCAAATGCAAAGTCGCGTCTAGAAATAGCATAGGCATAAGTTGAACTAAATAAACTGTTCATTAAAGTACCTATAACAGTAACAAAGATTGAAACTCCGAAACTTTCTAGAACCTGACCTCCCATTTTTCCTAAATATTCATAACTAGCAAATGTCCAATGCTTTGGCCAGAATTGATAGCCATAAGTAGTAATATCGCTTTCCTTAGTTAAAGAAAGAACAATGATGAAGAAGAACGGTAACACACAGCTTAAAGCTAAGATTGCAAGCAGAATATTGAAAAATATATTTGGTCCTTTACTGAAGCTTCTAATGTCAACAGCACTAATATGCTTCTTTTTTCTCATTCAACTCGCCTCCTAGAACAAAGCCGCGTCTGGTTGTTTCTTACGAACAATCATGTTGGTGATAATGATTAATAACATTCCGACAACGGACTGGAGTAAACCTGCGGCAGTTGACATTCCGATATCATTAGTCGTAGTCAATGCACGATAAATGTAGGTATCGAAAGTCTGAGAAACATTAATTAATGTTCCTGAATTTCGTGGAATTAAGTAGAACAGACCGAAGTCACTTCTGAAAATCCCACCAATATTTAAAATCAACATCAAAGTAGCAACAGGTAAAATAGCTGGTAAAGTTACATTTTTAATCTGTTCCCATTTGTTTGCTCCGTCGATCATTGCAGCATCGTAGTACTCGGGGTTAATTCCCATCGCAGTCGCAAAGTACAAAATACTGTTATAACCGATTCCTTTCCAAACTCCTAGGAAAATCAATAAACCTGGCCATATTGATGGCGTGTTGTAAAAGTCTATTGGCTTTCCTCCCATGGATTGAATAATGTGGTTAACGATTCCTTTATCTGGACTCAAGAATGCATAAATGAAGAATGCTAACACTGCCCAAGATAGGAAGTAAGGAAACAGCATTGAGGTTTGATATACTTTTAAAAGCTTTCTATTTCTCAATTGACTCATTACAATACCGAAGAATATTGCAAAGAAGAAGTTTAAGAATAAGAACGCCAAGTTATAGCCTAATGTGTTTCTCAATACAATCCAGAAGTCTGCCGACTTAAAGAAGAACTCAAAGTTTTTAAAGCCAACCCATGGACTATGAAGCAAACTATAGATAAAGCCTTGATCAGAATATTGGAAGTTCTGAAACGCAACTACGTTTGCCAAAACTGGAATGTAGAAGAATATAATCAGAAATAATGTACCAGGTGCCACTAATAATAGATATACCCGGTTATCTTTCAACTTCTGCCAAAAGCTCTTTTTCTTTTTAACCATATCACCAACCTCCTTTCTTTACAGTATTTATTATGATTGCGCTTTCATTAGAAAGAAATTACTAAATTTGATTAAAACATATACAAATTAAAGATTTCTTGTTTTATATAGAAAAAAGAGTAATTCATTTTGAATTACTCTTCTAAAAGATTATTTTCCTTGATTACTACTCATACTAAGGGATTAGCTTCTATTCTAAATTACTTTTTATATTTAAAAATTCAAATATCAATCTTTAATCTGTATATCTTAATGATCAAATTAAAGATCTACACAAATTAAACATCGAAAAGAATTTTAGTTATTTTGAAAGTTATTTGTTTTTTCACTCAATTCATCAAGGAAATCTTCATCAATTGGTTCTTGCTTCATAGAGCGATCGCTGACAGGCGGATAATTAATCATAATATCAGGCGCTAGTGGCTCACTATCAAATTTATCCTTACCATTAATCTTTATAGGTGTTCTTACCCAAGCAATCGGTATAATTGCGCTGCTCCTCTTGTTTTTACCAAAAAACAAACCACCATTAACGCTAATATCACCTGCAGTTGAGTGGCCTACAGTAACTACTTGCCTATTTTTCTTCAAAGCCAGCAGTGTAAACTCTGCAGCACTAGCTGTTTATTCGTTAATAATCACATAAATTTTTCTTTGCTTAAAACTATGACGTAAAATTGGAACTTTCTTCACTTTTTTACTTGTTTTTATGGCAATCGATTTAGAAGTCAGACTAACAGTAGTTGTTGATCCACGCTTTGGAATTTCGCTCCAAAGCAAGCCATTTGGGATATAATCAGCTACTGCGCCAATCATTTCATAAGGATCGCCGCCAACATTATTTGCCAAGTTAAGAATTAAAGGCTGATTGGCTGGAACTTGCTTAATTAAAGATTTTGCCTTAGTCATATAGTTAGTACTCGAAGTTTTATATCTTTTGCTTTTTGGATTTGAAGACGGATAAGTAGACGGCAGATTTATTATCTTTAAATTATGCTTTTTATCCGTAAACATCGTTGGCATATTCTCCCACGTTTTTAAGCCAGTTTTATCTATTGAGGCATGATGATTGGCAACTCGGACTGCTCGATTTAGTTCTTCGTAGCTCGTAATATCTTTGCCGTTATCTGTATCTTTTAATACCTTATTCCAAGCTTTTTTATCTTCAATCAAGCCATATTTATTTACATAATCGATTACTTTACTTGCTTGCAAGGGATCGCGGACCTCAGAACTCTTTTCTTCATTCTTGCATCCTTGCAAAGTGATGATGGTTAAAATAATTAATAATATTGAGATGCATTTTTTATTTTTCATATTGCATCCTCCGTATCTTTACAAGTAGCCTATATTTGCATTGTAATCGTTTACATTTGATGAAATCAATTTATTTTAAGTTAATAAATATTTCTGTTGTGGATCTCTACGATATTTTATTGACAGTATTTATTACATAGAAAAAGAGGTTATAGTCTATTTTTACAATGTCATTAAGTTAGGACATTGATATATTGATAGTTTTCTCTTTTTTCACAAGTAGATTAATTAAATAGTCATGATAAATTTTTGATTATATACGGTTTTAAAATTGATTTTCAGGTAAAATATTTACAGGCTGTAATTCGTGAGGACGCTCACGTTAGCTTAGTAACTTTGTATGACCACACCCCTCAAGTATTTTAGAGTTATGGAGGCGATCGTCATGCACAATTATTGGATAGATGGGAGACTTGGTCGGCTTAATGCTACCATGGATAGTTGCGATAAGCATCTTGCTACGTCAACTTGGCATTTTTGCCATTCGTTTGGCTCACGCTTACGCGATAATAAAAAAAGCTAACCGCAAAGGTTAGCATCTCTTCATCATATCGAGTTACGATTGGGACTAGTGACTGACACTCGCTAGCCCCTTTTCTTTTACAATTATATATTCTCAAAGTAGTTTTTGCAATGTATAAAAACTACAACCTACTTTAATAAATCTACAAATTAAAGATTCAACTCTACCAAGAAATATCACTAGGACTGACAATTTCAAAATATCTCGCATTGCCAAAGTCATCATCAATATGCTTATCCATTTCAACTTCAGGAATCTCCATTTGATAAGTTCCTTGACTAAGCAAATATTCTACCGTCTTAATGCGTTCGATCATCCCGCCAAAGCGAATATCCATGATTTCTGACCCACTTGCCTTGTTTTCTCTAAACCAAAGCATCCGGCGAATTTTAGCTAATTTTTGCAAACTATCCTTATAATCTTCAAGTTCTTCTTGCTTTGCACGTTTTCGCGACAAGTCATTCAACAGCTGAACTTTCTCACTCAATACTGCAGCTAGCTGAATATAATAATCAAACATCAAGGCCGAGTTTTCTGAAGGAATTGCATCAGACAAACTCTCTGCTAATTCATGATAATAATCAGTCAGCTGAACTTTCTTGAAGTTTTGATAAAATCTTGGCTGAATTAAGTCTTCATAAAGTAGCAACTTGCTTGGAATCATGTCTTTCTCATTTACTACAGCTCTAAAGTTATCAAAATTATCTAACAGCAAATAGCTCTGATAGTCTTCGTTTTGAAGCAATCTAAAGTCCTGCTCAAAATCAGCTTCGGTTGGCTCATCTAAATATTGATATTCAGAAAATACCTGCCAGCCCAAATAAGATGCAGCAAATGGCGTCTCAGCGCTATCGTCGCGCCAAGCAGTCGCAGCGACTTTTTTAATTCCAACTGCCTTAGCTGCTTCAAGTCCTGCTTTAATCGATGCTTTCATTTTGCTTTGATTTGGAGCCAAACGTCCCCAAGTCCATATTCCGCCAGCAAAGTAAACATTGTCTGTTAATTCAAAATGCTTCTTCATTACTGGCAAATAGTGGCTCTTGTCAGTAGAGTAATAGTCCCAGTAAACTTGCCCTATTTCAGGATCAACCTTAAATTGATCTAATTTAGCTTTTGGATCATACATCATATTTGTTGGACTGCCGATTTCAAACCACATATCACTCCACATCATTGGTTTTAACTCTAGCTTTTTACATAAATCAAAAACCATCTGGGCATGCTCTTTAATCAATTCTTCTTGGTTAATTACTTGATCTTTATGGTCAAAATAATACTTGCCTAGCCCAATTGAATAAGCCTCATCCATTCCAATATGAATCTTATTAGTTAAAAATGGCGCAGTCGCTGCTTTTAATTCTTTTTCGACAAAATCTCTAACTTCTTTTTTGCCAGGGTATAAATTATTGTCAGTATCAGCAATTGTATTGTTATAATGTTGCCACTTAAAGACGTTCTTCAAATGGCCTAGCGTTTGAATTGCTGGCACTAAATCAACGCCTAGCTTATCGCTGTAAAGCGCCAATTCATGAAGCTGGTCTTGACTATAGCGTCCGCGACTTAAGCCAAAATAAGGTTCATCTGGAATTTCGAACTCATCTTCTAGATAAAGCCAAATCTCCGTATAACCTAAGCCAGCCAAACGACAAATTTCACTCTTTAATGTTTTTACAGATAAGACGGCATTGCGCGCTAGATCAATCATCGCAATTACTTGATCAAAGTTAGCTGTGACGTTGACTTCTTGATCTTTTTGTTCATTGACCAGCCCTAGCGCATAATTGTACGCTCTAAGCAAATCAGCATTTGTATTAGCAGCAATCTTAATATCGTTTTCTTTTTTTGAAATACTATATCCTGAATCTTTTTTAGCAAAACTAAAGTGATAATCACTTATATCGCCAGTTTTTCTAAACTTATTTAGCTCCTGCAGAGCAAATTTTTTATCCATTTTAAAACCTAGACTTTCATTCAAACTCGTAAGTTCTAATTTCAGCGCCAGCTAATGGCTTATCTACATCAATGCCTAAATCATTTTCATGTAAATCGACTATCTTACTTGGCTTCTTATCAAATAAAGTGATGTGCACATCTTGCCTTTCATTGGTTAAGTTGTAGCCACGCACAAACATCTTTCCTTCAGGCGTAACTTTAGTAGCTGTAACGCTAAAGGCTGGATTATCAATCTTTAAATATTGCTTATTTAAATCGTATTCACCTAGTTGGTGTTTTACTTGCTTAGTAATTAACTTAACTTGATCAGCTTGCGCTTTTTTATAAGCTGCTATTTGGACAGGCTTACTACCATCAGTTGGAGCAACTGATAAGTTAGCAGTAAAGTCGCCTTGGCATTGAGAATCTTTGGTTGGGAAATACCCCCAATCGCCCATTTCTCCAACGCAGCGAAGCAGAGTGACAGCAATATCTTTTCCGTCTGGACTTACTTCATATTCATTCAGACCGAAGTTGCCGACTACAATGCCGCTACCATCTTTATGAACCGAAACAAAGCATTGCTGGTGCTGCGGATTTTCAGGATTCTTCCAATTCTTGCCAACTTTATTATTTCTAACTGCAACTTCAAAAATAGAATCAGCGCTGTGAGTTTCGCATTCAATATCCGTCTTAAAGATAGCTTGCAGGCGGTGATCTTTAATTTGGTTATTGCCGCTAATCTTAATTGCTAAATTCTTTGATTCATTCATTAAAGTTAATTCCACATGAACCTTAAATTCGCGCAATTCTTTACTGCGTCCAGCATGACGATGAGTGACATCAATAACCTCTTCTTGCTCTTTTTTAAGCAACTCATCAGCACTTACTGGCAGTGGGATAGCTTGATCAAAACTTAATTTTTCACCATCAATTAAGCTTTCACGCTTTAAATTAGTAATTGGTGTATCAAAGATGATCTTTTTACCATCGCCGGATTGCTTATAGATATACTCATTGCCAATGTCGCCAGTGTCAACGATTTGCATACGGCTATTTAATTTATGGTTTTGATCAAAAATCTTAATTTCGCCATTTGTTGCAACTTCAGCGCTCAAATAATCATTAGCTAACAAATTCTTACTGTCTTTCTTTACAACCACGCCATGATCTTGCTCGATATTATCTAAGTAAAATGTCTGCCACGAATTAGCCTTCATTTTAGGGCTAAAGGCCACTTCTACATAAGAAGCCATATATGGAATTCTGAAAGTTCTTTCAGGTAATTCATAGCCGAAACGAACAAACTTTTTAACTATGCGATAAGAAACGGGCTTGCCGTAAGCATCGAATAACTGATAGTTAGGATTTTCTTGTAAATATTTCTCACATTTCCTATAGGCGCCATCTGGGGTATTGCCAGCAAATAATTCTCTATGAACTTCTATTTGGACTTTGACTTCATCTTTTTTATCATCATCAGCTGGATTAATTACTAAAAAAGCGCGGGCAGTTTTTGGTAAAGTGCTTGTATTTATTTTCTTTGCCAAACTATCTAAACCCGCATTTGCTAAGTAGCGTCCGACCTGCTTAACTTTTTCATAGCGATTCATCATCCCGCGGTGGACTTCATCAACGCCGCTGCCGCTAATGCTATCATGAGGATGGTTTCTCAATAATTCATGCCAGGCATAATCTAAGCGATCTTGATCTGTTTTTTCAATTTTACGATTTAATAAATAAATCGGTTCAACCTTATCTTCTAACAAGCGCTCCATTGCCGTGTTTTTTTGCTTCATATAAATGCGACTCGAAGCCGTATTAGCTAACGTATACCAGCCATCAGTATCTTGCGAAGTTAATTCGCCAGAAATAGTTGATAAATCTTTAGGCAAATCTTTCTTTAATGCTTTGATATAGTCTTCAAAATTAGAGTGAATAAATTCATAATCTGGATAAAGTTTATTAGCTACGGCAATGGCATTAGTTAAATCCATTTGCACTGGCTGGTGGTCGACGCCATTCATCATTAACAAATCATCAGTTGAAGCAAATTTTTCCGCATCAGCTAGTTTTTGATCCCAGAACTTTTTGGCTTTTCTTTCATCAACTGGGATTTCATTGGCATTAGAATACCAATTGGCAAATAAAATTCCTAAGACCTTGTCTTTATTTGCTCCTTGCCACCACATTTCTGAATAAGTGGAGTCGAATTTACCAAAACCCACTTTATTATTTAAACCTGTTGGCGTCACTCCACGTCCAAAAGCCACCGTATCAAGGCCAGCTAATTTCATAATTTGCGGAGCTTGCCCCATATTGCCAAAAGTATCAGGAAAATACCCTACAGGAACCGGTGCATGACCATATTGGCGCGCTTTTTGCATCCCATATTGCGTATTTCTGACATTTGATTCAGGACTAATTAAAAAGTCATCTTGCAAAATATAAAATGGTCCCACTCTTAGTTTTCCTGCTTGCACCCAGTGGCGAATCTCATCGCGTTTTTCAGGGCGAACGGCCAGATAGTCATCTAAGATAATATCTTGACCATCCAAGTGAAAACTATTGAATTTAGGATCATGTTTGAACAAATAAAGCAAGTCATCAATTAGCTTAACTAAACGCATATGATGTTCTTCAAAGCTCATATACCATTCACGGTCCCAGTGACTATGCGAAATAATAAATACTCGTTTTTTCTTCATGATTTTTTCCTTTAACTAAAAACTATTGCTTAATTTTCAAGCCAAAATAATCTAAAACTAACTCACAAAACATCATATTTGCCCAAGAAAACCATGGTCGCGTAAACTTGCTTGGATCATTCGGATCAAAACCTTCATGCATCATTTGCGTGTTATTAGTTGTATTAACCAAGGTATTTAACAGCTGCTCTTTTTCATCTTGCGAGTCAGTCGTCATCCCTTCAATTGCCAAAGCAATTGGCCAAATATAACCTTCTGGCGTATGAGGAGAGCCAATGCCTGAAGCATATTTTCCTGTGTAATAGTATTTGTTTTGCTTACTTAAAGATGCGCGACGAGTATTTTGATAAATTGGATCGTCTTTATCTACTAATCCTAAATAAGGTAAGCTAATCAAGTTCGGTACATTGGCATCATCCATAAATAAGTGGTGTCCTAAGCCATCAACTTCAAAAGCATAAATATCATTGCCATCTTGGTCTTTGATCACGCCGTATTGCTTAATGCCAACCAAAATTTCATCAGCCAAATTCTGACATTCAACTGCAAAATCTTTATCATGCAAGACATCTTGATATATTTCAGCTAGTTGCAGCAATACCTTATGCGCAAACATGTTTTCCGGAATTGAATAATTATAAACGCAGGCGTCATCGCTTGGTCTAAAGCCGCACCATGTCATGCCAGTAAAGGCTACCTCGCTACCGCGTCCATTATTTATCAGCGTATCTTCTGGACGGTCGATAAATCTTTCAAAAGTATAATCAGATTGATTATGGTGCTGCTCAGTCTGCCAAGTTTCAACTGCTTTATGCGTTGCATTGATAAAACTTTCATCAAAAATTGAAGTATCGTCAGTGTTTTTCCAATATAAGTAAGCTAAATTAATTGGATAAGCTAAAGAATCAATTTCATACTTTCTCTCCCAAATCCACGGGCTCATCTTAGTCTTGTCGCTTTGGTGCCCCTTATTATTTGCAATTTGGTTAAAGGCATTTGCATAAGTATCAATATTCATATTAAAGAATTGCCGCTTTAGAACTTCTTTGATTAAGTCAGCAGTCTTTTTATCTTTTTGAGCTGCAATTAAATATGGTCTAACTTGAGCGGTAGAATCTCTTTGCCACATAGCTGGAATATCTCCAGTTAAAACAAATATTCCATTTTCATCTTCAACTAAAGCATTCGTAATCGTATCGGAAAAAGTTTTTTCAAATACTTGGGCCCATTGTTTATGCTCAGAGCCACACATTTTTTTAACTTCCTCAGTTAAATTTTCAACGCATGCGGGAATCTCTTTCATGCTTACTTCCTCCTTGATATATTTCTCTACTTGAAATATATCATTTATTTTGCTTAAATTAGCATTGAAAGCGGAAACAATGCCTAAAAGTAGGTATTTATCGATATACCAAGTGAGGCGATTGGGTGAAGTATTTAGAGATATATGAGGACTTAAAAAAGCAAATTTTGCGCCGCGTGATTGCACCAAACGATGCTGTCCCAAGTGAAAAAGCTCTGACTATTAAATATAATGTTAGCCGCATTACTGCTAAAAGAGCTCTAAATGAATTAGCAAAAGAAGGTTTAATTTATCGGATTCAAGGTCGTGGCAGTTTTGTGAAAGAACATGGCAATCTAACTAATCGACAATTATTATTAGTTTTACCTTTTTCTGGCAATCAAGATCTAGGCAATTATATAGCAGGTATTCAAGATATTTTAAAAGATACTACTTGGAAATTGCTATCAATCACTAACGACGAATTTTTTAAATTAAATATTGACCAACTAAAAGAAAATTATGCTGGGGCCATCTATTATCCACAAAATTTGCATAATGATATCCCGCGACTGCTTAAGATTTACCTAGCTAAGTTTCCTTTAGTTTTACTGGATCAAACAATTGCCCATTCGATTATTCCAAGCGTGATCAGCGACAACGTGGGCGGAGGATTTTTAGCTACCAAACACTTACTTCAAAATAAACGCAAAAAAATTGCTTTCTATGGCGCTACGGACTTTATGAGTGATTTTAATGGCTCAACTGCAGATAGGTTTGCCGGATATATAAAGGCATTAAGAAAATATCAAGTTAAACACTTTGACCCCATTGATTTGTATTTGAAATTAAAAAATATCAAAGAAGAAAATCTTACCGCTTTTATTCAAAAAGAAAAAATAGATGCCATTTTGGCAGAAAACGATGTCACTGCCTTTCGTTTATTAAATTCATTGCAAAGTCAAAATATCAAAGTGCCGCAGCAAGTAGCTCTAATGGGCTTTGATAATCTATCAATTACGCAACTGTCGTTGCCAAAATTAAGCAGCATTGGCCAAGACTTCAACAAATTAGGTGCTAATGCAATTAATTTACTTTTGCGCCAGATCAACGACCCAAACCTACTTTTTGATAAACAAATAATGGTTGATGTAAGGCTAATTAAACGCGAATCTACTGAAAGGAAATAAAAATGGATGTAGCTAGTATTGATACACGTGTCGGAACTGAAAGTAAATACGAATTTTCTCATGGCAATACCCTGCCATTAACTGGGCAAAGCTTTAGTATGAATTACTTGAGCGTCCAAACTTCTACGCATGAAGACAGTTGGTGGTTTAATCCACAAGACCACACTTTTGCAGGACTGCGCCTGACGCACCAACCCAGCCCATGGATTGGCGATTTTCAGCATTTTTTATTTAGATTTAAAACTGATGTAAATTTTGATTTAAAACAAATTGATGACTATAACCCAAATAAAGCAATTTTTAGGCCGGACTTAATCGCTTTAGACAGCCTTAATCAGCAAATAAAAGTCATGGCTACCGCAAGTAAAATCGGTGGCGTTTTAAGAGCATTTAATTATTCACAAGATCAGTTAAAATTAATCATTCAAGGTGAAAAATTAAGTTTTGTCAGGTTTAAAGACGATACTTTAATATTTAAAACTAATAACTTTTCGGCATGCGCAGACCCTAATTTCACAATGTGGGTCGCTGTTTCTTGCAAGCATATGAAATTTGAAGCCGAGCAAACAGTTGATAAGCAAAATGCCCTCATTTTATCTATACCAAATAAAAATCAGATCCGGTTTGCAACGAGTTTTATCAGTGAGTTTCAAGTCAAGACCAATTTAAGCAGAATCGGCAATTTCGATACTGTTCAACAAGCCACTATCAAAGATTGGAATAATTTACTTTCTAAAATTAATATTCAAGATTCACAAAAAGAAAAAGTCCTCACTTTTTATGAGAACTTTTATCGCAGCTTTTTATTCCCGATGCAATTTTATGAACTAGATGAAAATAACTCACCAGTTCACTACTCTACTGCTTTGAAAAAAGCGATTAAGGGAAAAATGTTTACCAATGTTGGATTCTGGGATGTTTACCGTAGCAGTTTTCCACTTTATTCATTACTGTGTCCTGACAAATACAGCGAATTTTTAGAAGGATTTTTCAACAGTTATCAAGAAACAGGATTTTTACCAAGGTGGCTATCTCCTGATGAACGCGGAATGATGCCCGGAACAATGCTGGACGTAATCATTGCCGACGCTGCAGTTAAGGGAATTAAAGTTGCCAACTTAGAAAAATACTACGACGCCATGGTTAAAGGAGCCGAAACTTCAAGCAAAGACGCCAAATATGGACGTGAAGGATTAGAAGAATACAAGAAACTAGGTTATGTATCAAGCAACTATCCCGAAAGCGTCAATAAGACTCTAGATTATGCTTATTCTGACTGGGCAATTAGTATTTTGGCTAAAATTTTGGGTAAAGACGAGCAAGCAAAATATTACTCAAAACGTGCTTTAAATTACCAAAATCTATTTAATAAAAAAGTTGGCTTAATGACGCCTAAAGATGCACATGGCAATTTCGTTAAAAACTTCAAAGATACTGACTGGGGCAACGGCTTTACTGAAGGATCTGCTTGGCAAAACAGCTTTAATGTCTACCAAGATTTGCCCGGATTAATTAAGCTATATGGAAATAACAAAAACTTTATCCAAACTTTACTTAAATTAGTTAACCAACCACCTAAATACGGCATCGGCAGCTATGGCCAAACAATCCATGAAATGCGGGAAATGGTTGCTCAACCATTTGGACAACTAGCCATTTCTAACCAGCCAAGTTTTCACTTATGTTACTTATTTGCCTTAGCTGGTAAGCCGCATTATACCGAATTATTAGTGCGTCAGCTTCTTTCATCATTTAATTCCAGCTTTAAAGGCTACCCAGGTGATGAAGATAATGGCTCAATGGGTGCTTGGTATGTCTGGTCAGCTTTAGGTCTATATCCACAAGCCCCAGGTAGTGGAAAATATGTCTTCGGCATCCCACTATTTGACTTTGCTTCGATCAAGTTGCCAAATGGTAAGAAGCTTGAAATGTTAAACGAAAATAATGATCAAACTCACCAATTCGTTGCAGGCAGAAACTTTAATGATCAAAAATGCAGTCAAGAAATTTCTCATCAAGAATTACTTGAAGGCGGCTTGTTAACAACAAAATTAACACTTTTAGCATAAAAAAATAGCTCAAGCAAAAGCTTGGGCTATTTTATTTCACATTTCTTCTAAATTAAAGGGATGGATCTCTGTGGAAGTACAAAGGAGATTTCTTGACTTGCTTAGTAATTAACTTAGAAATCAAGTCTTGATAATTCTTAATTGCAGTATGAGCTAATTCCTTGTTTGCTTCATTGATCAACTTCAACTTCTTATCTGGATCGCTCTCTGCAGCAATCTTGACATCATATTCTTGACGCATTTGAGTTAACTTTTGTTCAGTTGAGTTTTGGGTCATGTACAAAGTTAAACCATAGTCTTTCCAAGAAGCATTTGCCAAAACCGATGCATGTCTGTAAACCCAGTAAGCAGAGTTAGAAGTATACTTGTCTTTACCATTCTTATACATAGTTGGAACAACGGTGCCTTGTGGATAGAATGGTACATAAATACTTTGACAGTTGGCACCTAAAGCTAACCAGTGAGTCCAATTCTTGCCCTTTAATTGTAGCAAGTGAGACTCTTCAGTAAAGTTAACGCTAATTGGACGATATACTGCCGTATCTTTATTTACAGGATCGGCCACATCGTACTTAGTTCCTTCATAGTGGTCTCTTAGAACTCTTTCAGCATCGCTAATAGAAATTGGATGATCGGCTTTTTGAATAAATGGAATTTCAAAGCTACTTGGTTCTTGCTTAATTGAAGGACTCAAAATTCTTTGACCAGTCCAAACACGAGCAGTGTTGTAGGTTAAGTCCAAAAGATTGTGCGTACCAAAAATACGACGCCAATTAAATGGCTTATTTTCCGGCCATAAATCATGCTTTTGAACAAATTCACGCAAGCCTGGTGAAGTAATAAAGTTGTCGGGATCGTTAAAATCAATTTCTTGAATAGCCAATTCATTAGCAGCAACTGCATAGCAGTCATCTGGAATACGCTGCGCTACCCAAGTGTGAGCAGTACCAATTTCAAAGTACCAAGCTTCATCAGGATCAGCAAACAATATACCATCTGATTCGCCAGCACCATACTTTTTAATAATTTCACCAAAACGAGCAATCGCATCGCGAGCAGTCTTTACATAAGGTAAAATACAAGTTACCATGGCTTCTTCAATGATGCCAGTCTTCTTAAATGGATCATAAGCTTGAACTTGAGCATTGGCATAAGTGGTTTCAGTAGCACTCATTGCCACACCGAATTGGTTAATCCCAGATTCTTCATAAACACCTTTTTTATCAGTCCAGTTAGGAGTTGATGAATAGCCGTAGCGGTGAGTTGGCAAATCCATTTCGAATTTATTTAAAGTAGATTTGAAGTGATTATTTGGAATATCCTTTTCTTCATGAAAAGCTAAGTGCTTTGCACAAGTTGGCTTATCGTCTTCGTTACGTCCAATAATAATACTGCCATCTGTTGTGGCATTTTTGCCTACTAAAATTGAAGTACATGCACTGTGATTTATCTGTGTCATTTAAATTCACTCTTTCTTTTCAGTAACATAATATATCCACTTCTCATTGTATTACCTACTCAGAAAAAGTATTAGTAAAACGCTCACAAAGACTGTAGTGTCAGTGCGGATCTTCTCTTCATCAAAAAGAACCCTAGCCAAAACTAAGGTTCTTTCATCATTTATCAAATTCTCTTTTTTCATTAATTGACGGTACATTTACCAGATTAGCTAAATTATGAGCATTTATTTTCAAGCTAGCTCTAAACGCTGGAACGAGCAACAAAATCAAAGTAAATCCTAGAAAAACTGCCAATTCAATCGCAGTTATGATTATTCTCGGATCACCATATAGTCCCCACATACCTTGTACTTCGCCTGCTTCTTCTCCTGCAAACACATAAACTAGGATATCCAGTAAAGAATGAGCAAAAATAGGCAGGTATAATTTTCCAGAGATTAAATAAATTACTGCACATAGAACTCCAAGACCACTTGCCCATATAACAAGGTAAGTACTGTCACTGAATGATCTATCTAATAAATGCGTATAATGAGATAAGCCAAATATCAAAGAGCTGATTATAATTGCAATTGGAATATTTAACTTGACCTTTCTTAATCCGGATAATAACAGGACCAGTAAAAAATACCGATTTAACTCTTCACCAATTCCAGGAATCAGTCCATAAACTAGTGCTACTAGATTAAAATTATAAATATGTGCATCAAAATTAGCTAAAATTTGATCCCAATTACCTAAAAGCTGATTAAATACTTGTGCAGTAGGCATAAAAACATTGAAAATACTATACCCAATACTAAATAATATTACAAAAATATAAAAAGCCCATCGTAGCCACTTTTTACAATAAAATGGAAAATTCAATTTTAAACGGATATTCCAAATACGAGCTAATATAATTAGCCATTCTATGCCCAAAACGAAAACTATAATACCCATGTTAGTAATAAAATTTATTATCTTATTACTAGTTAAAATTGGAATATAAAGATAGGGGCCAGGAAATAAACAAATATATGATAGTAGTCTTAAAATATTATTCTTAATAGCAGGATATTCCACAAATAAAAGTGGCAAATATAAAATAAGATATCCTACAAAGTATACAATGCCTATTAAGCCTGTAAATTTTGGCAAATGAATCCACAATATATTATTTAATGTAGTCCACAAGTAACTATAAAAATACGACAAGGTTAGAATTAAAATTCCATTCAATATTGGTGGAATTTTTTTCTTCAAGATAACTATTGTAAGAGCAATAATTGCTAAAGCTATAAAACTTGCATTAAAAAGATAAAATTGTGGATTATTATATGGAATTAGCTTGGGGTAAACTGGAATTGCAACAAACTCACTGATTATAGTTAAAGCAATTGAAATTAAGACATTCAAGACAAGTTGAATTTTATAGATAAACAGCCAATTTATATTGTTTAGTTTTAATTCCATGTTTCTCTCCGGTATGTTCAAATTTCAATAAATTACAAATCTAATCAAAAATTAATTTTTACAAAAAAGGCTGATATCTACCCATTGTTTTAAGGAATAGTATCAGCATTTTCTTACTTTAATTATTTTTCAAATTATCATTTATTTACCGATGACCAGCACCTCTAAAATAAGGATTATAAGGTGGATATGGAGTTCTAACTTGCCAATATGGTGCAGGTATGTTTGATCCACCCATTCTCTTAGTCTGATTTAGCCACCATGATCCTTGTGTTTTAACTGTGACAGCTTGCACGGTAGAATGATCATTTTCTAAAGAAAACACTGCTAATGAACATCCAACTAAAGTGGCAGTTGCTGCTAATAATAATTTATTTTTCATTTTAATTTTCTCCTTTTTATCCATTTTTAATAATGTTATTATCATTTTAATTAAATGTCAACATTTTTTGGTAATTTATGAACTATACCATTTTCATTAATTGACGGTACATTTACCAAATTAGCTAAATTTTGAGCATTTATTTTCAAGCTAGCTCTAAACGCTGGAACTAGCAACAAAATCAAAGTAAATCCTAAAAAGATTGCTAATTCAATCGCAGTTATAATTACCATGGGACGACTATATAGTTCCCACATACCTAATGAAATAGTGCCATTAATACTAAATGCAGAAACTAAACTATCCAATAAAGTATGTGCAAAGATTGTTAACCATAGCTTACCAGAGATTAGATAAACTACTGCATACAACAATCCTCCACCAGTCGCAGCTATAATAAGAGAAATAGTTGTATCAACTGGTTCAGTTAAAAAATGAGTACAATGAGACAATCCAAAAATTAAAGAACTAACTATAATTGCAATCGGAATATGTAGTTTAATATTTTTTAATCCGGATAATAACAGGACCAGTAAAAAATACCGCTCTAACTCTTCGCTAATTCCAGGAACCAGTCCATCAACTAATACTGTTAGATTAAAATTATAAATATGTGCATCAAAATTAGCTAAGATTTGGTCCCAATTACTCCAAAGTTGATCCCATCCTTGTACACTAGGAATAGAAATATGAAGAATGCCAGCCCCAAGAAAGAAAACTATTACTACGATATAAAAAGTCAAGCATAGCCATTTTTTACAATAAAATGGAAAATCTATTTTTAAATGAATATTCCAAATACGAGTCAAGATAATTAGCCATTCTATGCTCAAAATCAAAAACATAATTCCCATATAAGTAATAAAATCTATTATCTTATTACTAGTTAAAACCGGACTATAAAGAAGCGCTCCAGGAAATAAGCAAATATAAGAAAGTAGTCTTAAAATATTATTCTTAATAGCAGGATATTCCACAAATAAAAGTGGCAAATATAAAATAAGATATCCTAGAAAATATACAATGCCTATTAAGCCTGTAAACCTCGGCAAATAAATCCACAATACATTATTTAATGTAGTCCACAAGTAACTATAAAAATACGGCAAAGTTGGAATTAAAATTCCATTCAATATTGGTGGAATTTTTTTCTTCAAGATAATTATTGTAAGAGCAATAATTGCTAAAGCTATAAAACTTGCATTAAAAAGATAAAATTGTGGATTATTATATGGAATTAGCTTGGGGTAAACTGGAATTGCAACAAACTCACTGATTATAATTAAAGCAACTGAAATCAAGATATTTAAAACAAGTTGAATTTTATAGATAAACAGCCAATTTATATTAACAAATTTTGTCTTCATTTTTCCCTCATATAAATAAAAGAGGTATTATCAATACCTCTTTATTAGCATATCGATTTACGGATGACCTACTCCCCTAAAAGTATAAGGTGCACCTTTCCCAAACACTCGACCTTTGTTAATACTACCCCAATTTGGTCCTGGTATGTTTGATCCTCCCATTTGTTTGGTCCAGTTAAGCCACCATCCACCTTGAGTTTTAGTGGTTACTGCCTGCACAGTAGAGTGATCATTTTTCAAAGAAAATACTGCTAATGAACATCCAACTAATGTAGCAGTTGCTACTAATAATAACTTTCTTTTCATTTTTATCTCTCCTTTTTTATTTATTTTTAATGATGATATTATTGTTTTTATTAAATGTCAACTCTTTTTAATAATTTATGAACTATATCCTCTCCAACAAAAAAAGAACCGTAGCCAAAACTAAGGTTCTTTCATCATTTATCAAACTTTATTTTTTCTCAGTTAAACTACCGTCTACCATCTCATATACTTTATTTGTATATTTTGCTAATCGCATATCGTGAGTAACTATCAAAATAGCTTTATCTTGCTGTTGAGCTAAATCCTTAAATAATTTTCCAACTTCTTCAACTTTTTGACTATCAAGTGAAGCCGTTGGTTCATCAGCTAAGATAATTTGCGGATTAGCATAAAGGGCACGAGCAATTGCTACACGCTGCTTTTGTCCGCCAGATAATTCTTTAGGATACTTTTTAACTAATTTTTCAATTCCAAGCTGCTTAAATAATTTTTCTAAGTCTTCATGACTCATATTGTTTTCTTTTTTAACTTTATCAACAAGTTCAAACTGCTGCGATACTGTCAGATAAGGCACCAAGTTATAAGCTTGTAAAACAAAGCCAATCTTATTCAAGCGCAATTTATCAGCTTGACGTGGACTAATGTTAGTCACGTCTTGATCTTCAATTTCAACTTTACCAGTTGTAGGTCTTTGAAGGGCTCCTGCAATAGTTAGAAAAGTGCTTTTTCCTGCACCTGATGGGCCAACAATTAGGACCACGCTGCCTTTATCTGCGGTAAAGTTCACATCGTGTAGCGCCGTAACTTGTGCACTTCCTTCACCGTAAATTTTGCTAACGTCTTTTAATGTAATTACTGCCATTTTATGTACCCCCCTAACCAATTGCCTTTGCTGGGTCAACTTTAAGAATTGAACGAATTGGAATTAATCCACCGATTACTCCCATAA
>NZ_CAKE01000024.1 GCF_000296835.1 Lactobacillus hominis DSM 23910 = CRBIP 24.179
TGATATGAACCCCGAAATTCGGACAAGAATTTCGAGGTTTTTATTTATGGCTAAATTATCTAAACAAGACAAAATTGGTATTTACAATAATTGGAAGAATTACGGTATATCAGCTAATCAAGCAGCTAAAGAGTATAAAGTTAATTCTTCAACCTTGTCCTATCTCATTGCTCTAATAGATCATCATGGAGTAGAGATTCTTGACTCTGGTCATACAAATTATTCAGTTGAATTTAAGGAAAAAGCCATTGCAAGAGTACTTTTCAATCATGAAGTAGCCAATCAAGTATCACTAGAACTAGGTCTACCAAGCAACGGCATGCTTTATAATTGGATTCGCAAATACAAAGAAGATGGGTATAATGTCATTAATCACAAGAAAGGCAGGCCTACCCATGAAGGACAAAGACAAGCAAATTCAAGAGCTTCAAAAGCAAATAAAGGACCTCAAGCAGCAGAACTTGAGACTTACTGTCGAGAACGAATTTGTAAAAAAATTGAGCGCCTTAGTCTCCCAAAGAACCAAAAACCAACAGCGCAAGAAATAGCTACTGCGGTTACGCAGCTAAGGCAAGAACTCCATGTAACCGTGAGCTTTGTGCTTGATACAATCAACTCAAATCCTGATTTGCCTCATCTTTCACGCAGTAATTATTATTATACTTTGAGCAAAGAAGACAAAGATTTGAAGAACAAAAGCATTATGAACCGGATCAAAGAAATATTTGAGAAGCACAAGCATCGCTATGGTTATCGTAGAATTACTGCACAATTGCGTCGAGAAGGTATTATAGTCAATCATAAACGCGTTAAACGGTTGATGGTCAAAATGCATTTATATGCCATTGCGATTAGGCGTAGATTTAAATATTCAAGCTATAAAGGAACTATCGGAAAAATCAAGCCCAATTTAATTAAGCGTCATTTTAAGGCTGTTATTCCTGATAGGCATTGGTATTCAGATGTTACTGAATTTCACTTGAACGGAGAAAAACTATAT
>NZ_CAKE01000023.1 GCF_000296835.1 Lactobacillus hominis DSM 23910 = CRBIP 24.179
CATTATTTGCGGTAGGAACGTCATATTTCATGGGAATTAGAACACCTATGAACTTTAATAAGCCATTTATTTCCAAAAATATCAAGGATTTCTGGAATCGTTGGCATATGACTTTATCATTCTGGTTCCGTGACTTTATCTTCATGCGTTTTACATTCTTTGCTATGAAGCACAAGTTAATTAAAAATAGAATCAGATTGTCGCAAGCAGCATATTTAGTTGATTTCTTAATCATGGGCTTTTGGCATGGCTTAACGTGGTATTATATCGTATATGGTATCTACCATGCCTTAGCAATCATTATCAATGATATATGGTTAAGGTATAAACGTAAGCATCGCAAACAAATCCCGCATAATAAGTTTACGGAAGCTTTTGCGATATTCTTAACGTTTAATGTTGTATGTCTTAGTTTCTTGATTTTCTCAGGATTCTTAGACACATTGTGGTTCCACTAGGAATTAAGATTTAGTTTGATTTGAGAGGTATTAATTATGGATACAAAAGAAGCAGTTTTAGATATTTTAAACGAATTAACTGGTGAAGATTTAAGCGATCAAATGGACGATAACTTATTTGATAGTGGTTTATTAGATTCCATGGCAACTGTTCAAATGCTTTTAGAATTACAAGAAAAGACTGGCATTACTGCACCAGTTTCTGAATTTAACCGTGATGAATGGTCTACTCCAAACAAGATTATTGAAAAGGTAGAAAGTTTAAGAAATGAGTAATAAACGCAAGCTGTGGCAAATCTTTGGCCCAGTTATATGTGCTTTTATTTTGCTTGCCTTGCTATTTTTAATACCATGGCATCGCAATGTGAAGTCTGATAATTTGCTTTTTAAAGCATCAGTTTCACAGTCTCAAAATGTTTTTAAGGGTCAAGAAATTAAACAGGCTGCATTTTCAAAACAATATGTGCCATTTTACGGGTCTAGTGAATTATCACGTATGGATCCAATGCACCCAAGTGTTTTAGCTTATAAATATAAAAGACAATACCAACCTTTCTTATTAGGTGGACCGGGGAGTCAGTCTTTAACGCACTTTTTCAGTATGCAAGAAACTGTTGCCCAATTATCTAATAAAAAAGCAGTATTCATCATTTCACCGCAATGGTTTACTAAGCAAGGGCAAAATCCCGCTGCTTTTGGGATGTATTTCTCACAATTGCAGGCTGTAAATTGGATTTTGAATGCTAAGGATAGCGTTGCGACGCGTTATGCGGCAAGACGTCTTTTAGATATGCCTTCTGGTAATTCTAGCGAATCTACTAAGTATGCCTTGATGACTCTAGCTTCAGGTAAAAAACTTTCAGATGAACAAGTACTATATCTTAAAGCTCGCAGACGAATTTTAACTAACGAAGATAGTTTCTTTTCTTCAATGGAATTGACTGACAATATTCCTAAAATTCAAAATGCAGCTCATAAGTTGCCGGGTACTTACGCTTACGATAATTTGCGCCAAATAGCTAACCAGCAAGGTCAATCCTCAACTTCTAATAATTCATTTGGTATTTCAAATAGTTTCTTTAAAAAGCGGTTGAATAAAAACGAGCTTACGCACTTAAAAGGTTCACAAAAGAACTTTGATTATACGCAATCGCCAGAATATGCTGATTTTGAATTGGTATTGAATGAATTTGCTAAAGAACACGTTAATGTGCTCTTCGTCATTCCACCAGTTAATGAAAAATGGGCTAAATATACTGGTTTATCGCAAAAGATGTATCAAACTTCTGTCTCAAAGATCAAGCAACAATTAACTAGCCAAGGCTTTGATAATATTGCTGACTTATCAAGAGATGGCGGTAAGAAGTTCTTTATGGAAGACACGATCCACTTAGGTTGGAATGGTTGGCTTGCGGTTGATCAATATGTGCGTCCTTTTATGAAAGAGCCTAATATTCCGATCGATTATCATTTAAATAGCTATTATTACACTAAGGCATGGGGCAATAAGACTAACGTCAAGAAGGCCAAAGTTTTATCTGCTAAACAACAAGAAAATAATCAAATTAAAAAAGCTTTAGCTGACAATAATTTTGAAGGTTCTGTTTTAGTAGTTAAAAAGAATAAGACAATTTTGCAATATGCTAATGGTTGGGCAAATGCAGAACAAAAAGTGCCAAACCGTGCTAACACAAGTTATTTGATTGATTCTGTTCAAAAGCCAATGACTGGCGTATTGCTTATGCGAGAGGTAGAAAAAGGTAAGCTTAGTCTTTCTGATAAATTATCTAAATTTTATCCACAAGTTCCTCATGC
The DNA here is from genome assembly GCF_000296835.1 of Lactobacillus hominis DSM 23910 = CRBIP 24.179. Lineage (GTDB taxonomy): Bacteria > Bacillota > Bacilli > Lactobacillales > Lactobacillaceae > Lactobacillus > Lactobacillus hominis. Next base: position 2,274 of record NZ_CAKE01000023.1, read on the forward strand.
TGATGAGATTACTCTGCGCCAATTAACGCAAATGACTTCTGGATTAGAAGTTAAGCCAAAGACAGTTTTAGGAACTTCGCCATATAAGAATAATCAAGCCGGTATTAAAGAAGACATTAAAAATATTGTTTTCTTGCCAAAACTTTACAATAAACGTACTTATTCACCAATTAACTATACTTTGATAGCTGGTGTTTTAGAAAAAGTTACTGGTCGTTCTTATGAAGACCTCTTTACTGAAACGTTTATTAAAAAGCTTAACTTGAAAGAAACGGCCTTTGTATGGAGTAGTCCTAAGAAATTAAAGCAAATTCATTTTGCAAGTTCTTACCAATATACGCCAGATGATAAGACTACTCTCGTTCCGGTTTCTTTAAATATTGATGAATTGCATGGAGAATTTGGAACAGGCAGCGTTGTAATGACTAACCATGACTTATATAAGGCTTTAAAGGCAATGGTTGATGGTAAGTTATTAACTAAGCATAGTCGTGATGAATTGTTCCAAGGCTCTAGCGACACTGTTAAAGGTGGCAACTACGGCGGCGGTTTTTATAACTTTTCTACCTTCCATTCAACCAATGGAACGGGCTATGGTTATACTTGTTATGCTCGCATTTCTAATGATGGAAAGACGGCACTTATTGTTCAAGCTAATCACCCTGTAAAGAGTTACTATGGCTTACGTAATATTACTAACCAATTAATGGCTGGATTAGTTCATTAAAAAAATGCTCACATTTGTGAGCATTTTTATTTTGCGATGATTAATTTATAAGGGGCTAAGAAAGATTTTTCAAATTGAGTGGGTAATTTATAAGCTTGATTAAATAAAACGATCATAGCGTGAAAATTTTGATAATGACGCAAAGTAAAGTTGTCTAGCTGTATTTCAATAAGATCTTTTGCCTTATTATAAGCAGGCAGGTCTACTCCTAAACAGTTAAAAAGACGTCGGCAATAAGTATCGACTACAAATTCGCCTTTTTGCAAAGCATACATCAAGATAACATCAGCTGTTTCAGGCCCAATCCCTGAAATTTTGAGCATTTTTTTGCGTAGATCTTTTTTGGGTAAGCAAGTTACTTTTTCAAGATCAAAATCATATATCTTAAAAAAGTTGGCTAAATTTTTTATAGTTTTAGCCTTTCTGGTGTAAGAGCCTGCACTTTTGATTGTTTCAATAAGTTCTTCGTCAGATAAAGCTAAAATTTTTTGCGGTAAAAATTGTGTTTTCTTAAATAAAGATATATTTGCTTTGGCGACATTTTTCCAATTAGTATTTTGAATTAAAATTGCGCCCCACATAATTTCCCAGTCGCTGCGAGCTACCCACCAACCGTTGGGATCAATGTGGTTATACATGATGTCGTAAAGCTCGATAAGTGAAATTTCTTTTTTCATTATTCTGCATCCTAATTACTAAATAACTTTAAAAAGAGCAAGTAAAAAGTTGTTAAACTTAATTTTATGTGCTAATATTTTCTCGTACCGCCATGTAGGTAGTCATTTTCTCCGGTAGCGAAAATGTGTTATCTTTAGTATATGTGGTCAGAATGACGGTACTAACACTGTGTGAGCCTGATTCCGATGTTGGTGGAATTAGGCTTTTTTTGTTGCATTTTTAATTTTGAGTTATAAAAAAGTGGATTAATTTGGATCCACTTTTTTACTTTTATTGATTTTATTAATGAAGGCAAAGCAAACAACAGAGAAAATAACAATGCTGCTACAAAAGATAAACAAGATCAGATAAGAACTATGATCGATGATTAAAGCTCCAATTAATGGTCCAAATGCACGTCCTGCCGAAGTAATCGATTGGACAATTCCTTGGTATTTACCTTTATCTTTATCGCTAGCTCTATCGTTAACAAATGTAGAAACGGCTGGAAACGATAGGATTTCTCCAATTGTTAAAGTTGCCATTGAAAGGGCAAATAGTGCATAGTGTTTTGCACCAATTAAAACTAAAAAGGCGAGTCCGAATAAACTAAAACCAATATATAAACGTCCATGTAAATGCTCAGTCAACCAATCATCGAAATGGGTTAAAAATGGCTGGAGTGTAACGATTAAGATTGCATTTAAAGTCCAAAGCAAACTATAAGAACGTACTGACATGTGAAGCGACAGCATATAAGACGAAATATTTGAATTCCATTGCTCATAAGCAATCCAAGCTGCAAAGACGCAGAATAAGATTGCAGCAATTGCTTGAGTCGATCCTTGCAAAGGCTTGTGAGTATCTTCAGAATTAAATGATTTTTGACGTTTACCTTCATGAGCTTTATTTAGTCCGCGATATTCAAATAAAACGACGATATTGAAAAAGGCAAACATGATAAAAGCGAGTAAGAAAATATAGGTAATGCCATAAGGCAAGATAAAACCAACCATTAAAGAACCAAAAACAAGCCCTAAATTTTGCGTAAAGTAAAGCACATTAAAAACATAAGATGCATTTTTACTTTTAATTAAAGTTGCAATTGAATTTAGTCCAGTTACAACCATTCCGTTTCCTAATCCTAGCGTGACTAAAAGAATTGGATAAGCTGGCCAACCATGAAAGAAGACTAGCAATAAGGTGGAAGCAGTAGCGATACTAACTCCGGTTAGAATAGTTTGATAGGGATGCCAGCGGTCAAATAACCATCCGCCAGTTGCATTTCCGACCATGGTAAAAGCTGAGTTGATAAATAAAACAATACCAGCAATGGTTAAAGTTTCATGCAAATAATTGTGAATATAAATAGTAGTTAAAGGCCAGATGAAGCTGATACCTGTATTAATGATTAATGATCCAGCAAAAAGCCAAATTAAACGAATGGGATCTTGTGAATGTTTTGTGAGCATTAGTTCCTCCTTTTTGATCAATCAAAAAAGCTGACTTGAAAAGCCAGCTTTAAAAAATATAGGATACATGAAAAATTAGATGGATTAAGTGTTAATCTTGCATCCAATTATCACCAAAATTACGCAATACATCCTCTACAGGAAAAGTATCTTTACCGGTATGTTGTCGTGCCTCTTTAACTTGCTGACTAGTTAATTTATCGCAAATATAATCTTTAATTGCTGTATTAATTATCTCATCCCAACTTGCTTGTGAACGTTTTAAGTAGTAGTTGAGTAAATGAGCTGTATCATCATTTAATTCAAAATTTTTTTGGTCATAGTTTTCTCCTCGTTTTCAGCATAATTATAACATGCGTTTAATAATTTAAATACTTAAAAACTAATAGCTAAAATAGCTTATTACCGTATAATAAGAGAAAGCATAAACAAATTAAGCGAAAAGAGCATAGACTATGATTGATAAAGTAATATTTAACATGGTTATTTGGGTTAAAAGAAGATCCTTTTTTAGAATTGCAGAAAGAACTTTGACAATTTTAATGCCTTTAGCCATTATCGGCAGTATTTTTCAATTTATGTGGCAGAGTGTTTTTTCACCAGATAGTTTAATTTCTAATATTTTTTATTTTGATCGTTGGCTGCCGGACCCCATTTTTAATGCAGCTTGGTATGCTAGCCAAGGTTTATCTAGTGTGATTTTTAATAGCTTTGGCTTATTAGTTGCCTATTTTGCTGCCCAGTATACTGCACGCTATTACCATAAAGATGCCCAAATGGCAGGTATTGCAGGAATGTTAAGCTTGTTTTTATGTGCATATCGTTTTAGAGATACTTCCAATTTTAATATTACGATGAATTTTAACTGGCGCTTTTTAGGTATTCATAGTTTTCTTTATGCGTTAGTAATTGGCTATCTTGTTGGATTAATTTTTAGATTTTGGGGTGTAGACTTTCATCACTATCATACTGAAAATTCTAGTCGCATTGAATGGCGAGCATTTGCTTCTTTTAAGCCAACTGCAATTGCTTTAATAATAAGTTTGATGATCGGTATTTTGACTAGCTTAGTGCAAGTACGTGTTTTTGCATCAAATGTCTATCAATTTTTTCAAAATGAGGGACAAAATAATCTTAATTTGTGGATGTTTATCCCTTTGATTATGCTAGCACTATTTTTAAATTGGCTGGGAATTGGCGAGCCATTGTCTTCTTTAACTGCTTATGTCGGAAGTGGGACGAATGTTGCTAACTTGAACTATGCTTTGGAACATGGATCAAGCTGGAATGTACCAAATAAATTTGTTGGCAATGCTTTATATCAATCTTACGGTAAATTTGGTGGCAGCGGCGTATTATTAGCTTTGCTAATTGTGCTTTTGCTAGTTTATAAACGCGATAATACTACTAAGGTAGCGCGCTGGTCATTTATTCCTACTTTGTTTGGCTCTAATCAAGGGGCTTTAGTGGGACTACCAATCATTTTAAATCCGCTATATCTATTTTCTTATGTTTTAATTCCGGTTTTTAATATGTTAGTGGCTGCTTTGTTTATCCAGCTGCATTTAATTCCGACATCGGCTTATCAAGTCTTGTCGGGAACGCCGGGACCAATTGTTGCTTTTATGGCAACTAATGGTAACTGGGGAGCGCTAATTTTTAGCTTGCTGTTGTTTGCGACAGATATTTTACTTTATGTACCTGTAGTAAAAATAGCTGCTAAAGTTCAGTTAGAAATAGATAATCTGAATGCTGAGGAAGCAGGTTTTGAATATGTTCACTAATCGCCGAAAAAACAGAGCTGTTATAATTGGGACTTTTATATTTTTAATATTGATTGCTATCCCTACCTTTTTTTGGATGAAAAATTCTAATAAAGATATGGCTGAACGAAGAAAGTCTCAAATGTCACCGGTTATTATGATTCCAGGTTCAAGCGCTACTACTGAACGATTTAATGAATTAGTTAATTTGTTAAATAAAGATACTTATAAAAAACATAGTTTGCTTAAAGTGCAAGTTAAAACTGATGGTACGTTAAAATATACTGGTCGAATTAATAAAAACGATAATGAGCCATTTATTGTAGTTGGCTTTGAAAATAACCATGATGGCTATAGCAACATCAAAAAACAGGCTAAGTGGTTTGACTTAGCCTTTGACAAATTATCTGAACAATATAAATTTAATAATTTTAAAGCATTTGGTCATTCAAATGGCGGATTAATTTGGACGTATTGGATTGAGCAATATTATAGTGACTACTCTTCTGATATTAAAATCAAAAAACTTATGACGGTAGGTACGCCGTTTAATTTTAACGAAAAAAATATTAATAATAAGACAGAGATGTTGAGCAATTTAATAAAATATCGTAAACGCATTCCAACTAGCTTAGATGTTTATTCCGTTTCCGGTGGAGAGAATTATGAGTCTGATGGATTAGTTCCAGAAAGTAGCGTAGCAGCTGGTAAGTACATTTTTCAAAATCAAGTAAAGCATTATACAACGATGACTGTTACCGGTGCTGATGCACAGCACTCTTCGCTTCCACAAAATAAGCAAGTTGTACAGCTTATTGAGCAATATCTCTTGGATAGTAATAAACAAGGACAAAATAAGAATGTACCAGGTGACTTTAAGATAAAACAGTTCCATAAAAAGAATAAAGATAAAAAATAACGATATATTTAATGGGATTTATATAGATATAAAGATTGTGAGATACTTTTCACAATCTTTTTTTGCATAATTAGTGTAATTTAGCCATTTTTCTTGAAAGTGTTCACAATAGCTTAAGAACGGGAAAAAATCAAAGCATAACAGTTGGATTTAGAAAGCGATGGAGTTATAATTAAATCTGTGAGAGTTAGCACTTAAAATTAGCGAGTGCTAAAATTTTAAGGATTGAGGAGTGTGTAGAAAATATGGCATACTTTGACGATGGAAACTACAATTTTGACGATTTATTTAACGAATTAAACAGCGGTTTCTTTAATGACAGTAGAAGAATGTCTAATAATCAGCCAAGAAACTTTAGTGGTCAAATGCCACAACAAGGTGCTCAAAATGGGCAACAAAAGGAAAAGCCAATTGGAGTTGATTTAACTGAACAAGCCAAAAAGGGTAAGTATGATCCTGTTATTGGACGTACAGCAATTATTGACCAAGTAATTGAGATTTTGAGCAGACGTAAGAAGAACAATCCTGTTTTGACTGGACCTGCTGGTGTTGGTAAGACTTCTGTTGTAGAAGGCTTAGCCCAAAGAATTGTTGATGGGGATGTTCCTGAAAAATTAAAGAAAGCTCATATTATTGAGTTAAACATCAATGAATTAGTTGCTGGTACTTCATTACGTGGTAGTTTTGAAGAAAAATTAAAGAAGATTATTGATAAAGCTAAGGGCGACAAGAACGTTATCCTCTTTATCGATGAATTGCACAACATTGTAGGTGCAGGTTCAACTGATTCAGAAAACAATTCTGGCGATGCTGCTAATATTTTGAAGCCAGCATTAGCTAGCGGTGAAATTCGTGTAATTGGTGCAACTACTACTAGCGAATACCAACAAATTGAAAAAGACCCAGCTTTAGCTAGAAGATTCCAGCCAGTACAAGTTCCTGAACCAAGCATTAAAGATGCTATTGAAATTTTGAAAGGCTTAGCTCCAAAATACGAAAAGTATCACAATGTAAAATATGATCCAGAAGCTTTAAAGTTGGCTGCGGAACTTTCTAACCGTTACATTAACGATCGTCATTTGCCAGATAAGGCAATTGACTTAATGGATGAAGCAGGCGCTAAGAAGTCCTTAGGTATGGACCAAAAAGATGAAACTTCAATTAAGAACAAGATTCGTGCCTTAGAAGATAAGAAGAAAGAAGCTGCTAAGGACGAAAACTACGACGAGGCTGCTAAGATCAAGAAGCAAATCGAAGATTTGAAGAAAGATCTCAAGAGTGCAGGCAAAGCTAGCGAACTTAAAGTTACTCCTGAAGATATGTACTCTTTGATTCAAACTAAGACTGGTATTCCAATGAGTGAGATTAACACTAATGAGGCTCAAAAGAATGCTAACTTAGCTGCTGACTTGAAGAAAGTTGTTATTGACCAAGACAAGGCAATTGATATCATTACCGATGCTATTGCTCGTAAGCAAGTCTTCAAAGACTCTAACCGTCCAACTGGGTCATTCTTACTTACCGGACCTACTGGTGTTGGTAAGACTGAATTGGCTAAGCAATTAGCAGTTAAGTTGTTTGGTAAAGCTGATGCTTTGGTACGTTTGGATATGTCTGAATACCAAGACCAGATGGCTGTTAACAAGTTAATTGGTTCAGCACCTGGCTATGTTGGTTATGGTGAAGGTGGTCAATTGACTGAAAAGATTCGTCACCAACCATACTCATTGATTTTGCTTGACGAAATTGAAAAGGCAAACCCACAAGTCTTCAACGCATTGCTTCAAATTATGGATGATGGTCGTTTGACTGATGCTCAAGGCAGAACAATTTCATTCAAAGATACTATCATTATCATGACCTCAAACGCTGGATATTCTGACAAGTTATTGAAGGGCGACGATCAAGACGCTTTACGTAAGGCACTTGAAGTATACTTCAGACCAGAATTCTTGAACCGTTTGGACGCAATCGTTCCATTTAACTCATTAACTAGCGATGATATGCTTAAGATCTTAGACCTTTACTTGGCTAAGATGGAGAAGTCACTTGCTAAGAGAAACATTAAACTTGAAGTTACTCCAGAAGCTAAGAAGTACTTGGCTAAGAAGGGTTACGACAAGGAATTTGGTGCTCGTCCATTAAGAAGAGTTGTCGAACAAGACCTTGAAACTCCAGCTGCTAAGTTGATTGTTTCTAAGCCAGATACTAAAGAAGTTAAATTCAGCATCGATGACAAGCACTTGTACTTAAACGGCGAAATTTTGGAAGATATCTTATTTGATAAAGATACCCGTGAACAAGAAAAGAAAGACGCTAAAGAAGCTGAAAAAGAAGAAAAAGCTGGTAAAAAAGAAGATAAATAGTTTGAAATAGCTATTAGAAAAGACCTCTGCATTTTAGCAGAGGTCTTTTTTTGCTATATGGAGTTGCTTTTTGATTATTTTTCGGTAATATGTTGTATAAAATTAGTAATCTTAGAAATAAAAAATATTTGGTATGAAAGAAAAAGTTACAAAGAGTAAGTTAAAACAAGATATTTTAGATATAGTTAAATTTGTAATAATCATTTTGGCAATGTATCTACTCATCTTCAAGGTTATTTTAGGAGTAGAAACTGTGTCGGGACCATCGATGCAGCCAACTTTTGAATCTGGCGATAAAGTAATTACTTTGAGGCACTCCTCAATTAAAAGAGGCGACATTGTAATTTTAAAAGCACCAGATAATCCAAATGCTTTATACATTAAAAGAGTAATTGGATTGCCGGGAGATAAAATTTCTTATAAAGATGATCAGTTATACTTAAATGGCAAAAAGGTATCAGAAAAATACTTGACTGAAGGTAAGAGAGAATTTTCGCCTGATACTACGTATACGACTGATTTTTCTTTACAATCTAAAGGATTAGGCAATAAAGTGCCGACAAATGACTATTTTGTAATGGGAGATCATCGGAATGTTTCAAAAGATAGCCGATACTTTGGATACGTTAAAAAAGATAAGATTATAGGAAAAGTTATTTTAAGATATTGGCCACTTACTTCTTGGGCTACTTATTAAAGCTGAAAAACTGTCTTTCAATTAAAGAAAAGCAGTTTTTTGCTATAATTGCGAAATTTTAATGGCAAAATAAAAGAAATCATGTATAATAATTAAAAATAAATTAAGGAGAATGAGAATGAAGGATTTCTTTAAGAAAGTTCCCGTTAGTTCATTTTTAAGCGCAGATTCCAGATTAACACGCCATTTAAATGCACGCGACTTAGTTGCACTAGGTATTGGTGCAGTTATTGGAACAGGTATTTTTATTTTACCTGGCCATGAAGCAGCTCAACATGCAGGTCCTGCTGTAGCAATTGCCTTTTTATTAGCAGCAGTTGTATCAGGAATGGTTGGTATGGCTTATGCGGAGTTTTCTTCTGCTATGCCAGTTGCCGGATCAGCTTATTCGTTTGGATCAGTAATTTACGGTGAAGTGATTGGCTGGATTATTGGTTGGGGATTGTTGCTAGAATACTTCTTAGCAGTTTCAGCAGAAGCAACTGGATTTGCTTCGTATTTTAATAATAATATTTTAGATGCGATTGGAATTCATTTGCCTAAGGCGGTTCAAGCTGGACCATTGGAAGGTGGCATGATTAACTTATCGGCAGTTTTTATTGTCTTAATTGTGGCCCTTATTTTGTATCAAGGAGCTAATTTATCTAAAAGAATTGAAAATTTTGCCGTAATCTTAAAAGTAGCAATTATTGTCATCTTTATTGTAATTGGTATCTTTTATGTTAAAACCGAAAACTACGTTCCATTTTATCCACAAAAATTTCATTCTGCTCCTTGGGGAATAGGTGGAATTTCGACGGCTGCTGCCACGGTCTTTTTTGCTTTTATCGGATTTGATGCCCTAGCTGCCAATTCTGCTGAAACAAAAGATCCTGGCAAAAACGTTGTTAAAGGAATTATAGGCACTGTTGTCATTGCTGTAATCTTGTATGTGAGTTTTTCTTTAGTATTGACGGGGATGGTTAACTATAAGTACTTGAATGTTGACGATCCAGCAGCTTATGCACTAAAAGTAGTTGGATTAAATGCTTGGAATAAATTAATTACTTTAGGAGCATTAATCGGAATTTTTACCGCAATGATTACGATGCTATTAGGTGGATCGCGCCTGCTTTATGCATTAGGACGCGACGGTTTATTGCCAGATGCGATGGGAAGCGTTCATACTAAAAAGATGATTCCGGATAAAGCAATTATTATTTCTACTATAGTAGCCGCATTTTTTGCTGGATTGATACCATTAATGGAATTAGCCTCGTTGATTAATGCGGGAACATTAATTGCATTTGCCTTCATTTCTTTTGGAATTATTCCATTAAGAAAGAGAAAAGATATCGTAAATAATGGATTTAAAATGCCACTTTATCCAGTATTGCCGATTTTATCTGGATTATTGAGTATCTACTTCATTGTCATGCTCCCAACTAATACTAAGATAATGGTAAGTATTTGGATAATAATTGGATTATTGGTTTACAGTTTTTACGGAATTAAACATTCTAAATTACAACAGAAAAAATAGATTTAATTAGAAGCACGTTGAGTGCTTCTTTTTTTGTAACGAACAATAAAAATGAACTAAAGTCGAAATTCATATTTTTTGGTAAAAAACATGAATGAACAATTTTGATTAGCACTCTATAGTTCGGAGTGACAAAAAAGTAGAACTTTTTTTGAAAAAAAGCTTGACGAAAAGACGGTTTCCCTGTAAAGTATTAATTGCTGTTTGGGACGGCAACAAAATTTAAACATCGGAATAAAAAAGATGAAAAAATTAGTTGACAAAGCAAACGCAAGATGATATATTTTAAAAGCTGTTTTTGAGAAAGCAGAGCTTGAGAAAAAATATTTCAAAAAGTTCTTGCAAAGCTCAAAAGAGTGTGATAAAATATAAAAGCTGACTCGTATCGCGAGTTCAGGTAGTACCTTGAA
>NZ_CAKE01000022.1 GCF_000296835.1 Lactobacillus hominis DSM 23910 = CRBIP 24.179
AATATCATCAAACAAAAAGAACCAAACAACTATTCTTTAGTTGCTTGATTCTTTTTCAAAACTATTCATCAACAGGATTTGACAAACAGCCTTTAATTTTTATACAACAAAAAAGATCCAGCCTTTCGACTGGATCTTTTAAATTATGCTGACTAAAGCGCAGAGGTTTTAGCCAACACCCTTGATATATCAATATTTTTAATAGGCACAATACTTGCAAAGTGCAAATAAAGTGCATTTTTAACTAACAATTCCAAAGTTGAGAATTTTCTTTATAAGATTCACGATTTTCCTTTACATAAGTTGAAAGAAAAACTTGAATAGTATTTCCCATTCTTTGGCAAGCATACATATTAGATATGCGATTATCATTACCTAATAAACTGCTTAAATAAACTCTCAAAGAATACAAAGCTAAAATTGAATCTTTCTGTTTTTCAATCCCTGCATTCTTACAAACAGCTTTTAATTTTTCATTTAAGCTCTTTTGTGTTACCGGTAATTGGTTATTTGAACTAATTGATTTATAATTATGTAAGTTCAGAAAGATGTATCCCGATGTATTTTTTAAACCATATTCATCGAGATACTTTTTTTGTTTAATCTGAAAATCTTTAATCAAATCAATTACTTCAATATTCTTAATTGGCAAACAATATCTATAAGCGCCTTTGGGTCTGTCTTTCAAAGAACCATTAGGCTTTTTTTCTTTTTCAGACCAGCTATCGTCAATTTTAAAAGTATAAGAGCCTTCATACTTTACTAGTTGATCAAACTTTAATACCTGTAACTCTTCTGGACGTAATCCAAGATAAGTATCAACAATTAAAGCGAGCCTAGACACAGAATTAGCAATCGTGGCTCCTTTATACTCTTTAAGTAATTCTTCCCTTAAAGCACTAACTTCATCTTTAGAAAATAAGTGCCACTTCCTACCAGTACTAAAATCAGACTGCTTAAAGAATAATTTTAGGTAACCTCTAGGAATTGGATTTACAGCAAGAACAGCCTTATCTATAAGGAAAGTAAAGAAAGTTCGAAAATGTGCTAAAGTTACATCTATTACGGTACTTTTCTTTACACTAGCCTTCGGATGATTATTAAGATACCAATGTCCAAAATCGTTAAAAAAATGCTGGTCAATATCTCTTAATTGAATATCTACCTTTCTTTCCTGCTCAAGGTATTCATTTAACAAAGTTAATGAATATTTCCAGCTTCGATTCGTTGTCGCAGTAATAGACTGTGCCTTTTTTTCAACAAACTTGGTGTACTCAATTAAAAGTTGAGATTCATCAGTGATACTTGGTAAACCATTCTTATAGCTCGCATATTTCACTTTCAAATCAATTTCAAGCTTCTGTGCTTCAAGCTTACTATCAGCTCTTCTTGTTACACTTTTACGCTTGCCATTGACCATTGGTTGAATTCGCACTAGCCAAAGGCCTTTATATTTGCCCTTTAGAATTTTTTTGATCATATTAAACCTCTTTTATAAAAAGAGAGCGGAATAATGATCTCTTACATTATCCGCCCTCTTAATTATTTTGTCCAAACTTTTTCTTGGTGATAACCTGCATCTTTTAACCAATCAACGACTTGATCAATCAAGTAAAAAGGTCTACCGCCTGGTAGTTGATGGTAGGGCATACCCGCTTTCCGAAATTTATACAATAGCGTTGTACTAATTCCTAAAGCCTCACATAATTCTTTACCAGTTAGATATTTGATCATTATTATTCTCCTTAAATTGTTTTATAAGCAATTTTGGGATAGAATCAAATTAGTCGAGATTCTAGTCAATGCTTTTGTCGCTATCAGCATGACTAGTATTTTTTTTGTGATTTTATCTTCCAAATTGCTTCTGCTATTTCTTCATCTTTAATTAGTTCATTTTTTAGATCACTATACGTATCCTCGGTTAACTTTAAAGAAACAATTCTTCTTTTCAATTGCTCAAACGAATCTACTACTTGATTTGAAATGTTACATTCAAAATAAAAACTAAGTGGATCATATGGTGTAGTGATATAAATTGAACGAGCATTGAGATAACGATCATGGTATCGTGCAGGCGCCATTTTATCAATTTCCCAAGGATCTAAAAGAGTAAGCAATTGACCATAGTCGTAATCGTTGGGTCTAAGGTCATTAATTACTATGAATTCCTGACCTTTGTACTCTTGAAAGTGATCACGTTGAGACCCAAGAATAATAAAATTGTTGGGATGTAATTCTTCTAAAACTTCACGAACAAGTTTTGTTTTTCCAATTCCAGAAGATCCCCAAATCCAATAAGTGGTACACTTTTGTCCTTTAAAGTCTTTTAAAAATCGTTGATGTTTTTTATAAGCTAAAATGTCTTCAATATGATCCAACAACGTTTTATGTTTTGCCATCTCAAGGACACCAATTTTTTCTTGAAGTTCTTCTTTGGTTAATTGTTCATTTGAATAATCATCAATAAAATTCTCTATGTCATGTCTTGACGGTTTATTAACTTTTTCCCTAATTTGTTTAATCCTTGTTACAAAGTCAAAAGATGCAACTACTTCACTAGGATCATAATGATGTTTATTTTTGGCATTAGTTGTCTCATGAATTAAGTAACTATATCCATTATTAATGGTATTGTGCCAAACTTCGACATATTGTTGTTGATCATTAAATAATTTAGCAATACGGGAAATTGTTTTTGCATCTTTAAATTTTAAAATCACATGAAAATGTGGTCTAATTGGTTCGCCTTTTTCGTTAACATCTTTGTCATGAAGAATATACGCCCATTGTTCGGCATTCGACTTTTCAAGTAGCTCTTTTAAGTCTTCCTGTTTGAATGGAAGGTGTTCAATGTCTTGGGTATACATGAATTGTCTGGCTCTTACAGCCTTTTTCATCTTTACCACTCTCCTTTTTTGCACAATTTACACAATCTTGTGTAGGGGCTGAATAACAAGCTCTCAGCCCAGAGCAATAGTGATTATGGATACTTTACACAACACATTTTACATAAAAGTGCGAGTGCCTTCGCTTACGCGTTATCCCTTGTCAGGGCACGCGTGCTACGGCACTCGCGTTCCTTTTATTTGGTTCCTTCGCTGATTAGATAATACCCTTGTCGTTCAAAACCTGTGAAAGAATAGTCAGGATTCTGACTAACAATTGATTCACGTAGTTTGTTTAGGTTGTCATCCAACAATTTAGCTGCAGCAATGTTGATTGGTAATCTAATACAAATGTATAATTTATTATCTCTATATTCGCCATAGCTTTGGTAAAGATAAGAATTATATGTTTGTGTGATCGCATTAATTTTTCTTTTGCCTGTAAATTCATTAATTTCTGCTGGAATTACCAACATATGTTGAATATCAAATGTCAGCAAAAGTGATTTAATATAGTTAATTAAACTTTTGTGAACAATTTGAATTGCTAAAATGAGTAAACAGATTCCAGCAATAATAGTATTTACGATTAATGATTGAGCAATTTTTACTTTCCAAAAGTAAAATAGTGCCCAATTAATGGAAGTCAAAATCAATGTGCCCAAAAACATCATAAAAGGTAAATATAACTTAATGTGACTGGGTTGATATTTATGATTTTCAATCATAAAATTCCTCCTTTGATATTGTACGTAGGTGTTAATAGAGGTAACACCTGAAATGGATGAGTATTGTCGGTTATTTGAAAAAGACCTGTACCTTTTCCCGTTGGTATTAATATCCCATCAGGATCAATATCAAAAAGAAATTGTGTTGTTTTCTTATTGATATTGCCCAACTGCAAGCATACATTTGCCTGCTCACGAACGGCGATGGGAATAGCATCATTGCTAAAACGCTGGCTAATCAAAAGCAGGTGCACCTTCGTTGCTCTACCAAGAAGAGATATCTGTGAGAGTAATGAGAAGAAAGTATCTTTTATTTTTTTTGGCAATCCATCAGTTAAAGCCAGCACTTCATCAATACAAACTGTTAAATGCTTGAAGTGATGATGTGGATCGATGTAAAGGATTCTTTGACGCACATATATCTCTTTAACGACATTAGCCAATAGTTCATTACATTGGTTAACAAAATCGCTATTTGACATTTCTTCGGTTGGAAAGATTGTTCTATCTTCTAAACCATAGACATGCGCCCAACGCGCTGGCACATCACATTTTGGATCGATTATATACAGGTCAGAAATATCTTTTAAATAAAGAACTGTAAGTAAATATGTCAGCGTGTAGGACTTACCTGAACCAGAATTTCCAGCAATCAAAATTGAAGTTACTTTGTCATAGTCGATAGATACATCTTGCATTATTTCAATGTCTTTATTAGGATTGGAAGCAAGGTATGCATTCATATCTGTAATTGTGAGTCTTCTACTAATGCCAGTCCACGGATAGTAGAAGGCTCTTTTATTTCCAAAGTCTTCTTCATTTGTTGCAACAAGATACATAGTTGACTGCTTTAGCAAAGATTTAAGCGGATACAATGCAGAATTGGCAATCTTATAAATCCGCTGATAAAGGTCATTATCAATGATGTAACTTGCAGGTAAATGAGGAATGAAAAGAAAGCCATCATTCAACACCTTGACTTTAAAGCTGTTCGTATAACTTGTTTCACCTGAAAGATCAAGTGACATATTGAGACATTGGGTAATATAACGAGCAGTTTCACTACTTGACATTATTTCATCACCTCAAGCCCGTTAGCTTTGAAGTATACGTTATTCCCAACCTCACAAGCTTCGAGATTTTGAAATTTAATTTTGGTAAACATAGATGGTAGGCTAACCTTATTAGGAAATTTAACCTTAAATGGTTCTGTTCCTTCAGCAATAAACCAGCATTGATAACCCGTTACTTCATCTGTAGGTTTTCCATTGACCCATTTAACTTGAGTATCTAAATTAATAGATAATGAGTAAGTTGAGACGTCACTTGGAATGTACATTTTGGCTAGTGCTTCTGAGTAGCCACTTGTTCGTTTGATTTTCATTTTTTGAAAATCCTCCTTAATTAAAATTTATTTTGAAGATTTCTTTAATCTTCACTGTTTACTATAAAGTGTATGATGATAAAATACACGTACAGCTTTATGTTCATAACTTTTGACGGTGAAAGAAGATATTATTATGCCCAAACCTAAATATCCTATTCCTAATAACAATTTTCCTAGATTTATTAATGAATATTTAAGTGGTCATTCAGACTCACAAAATGACTTTGCGCGCAAAATAAATAAGCTAGTTCCAAAGAAACTAGCTATACCAATAGATAAGTCTGAAATGAAAAGCGGAAATTCCAATATTTTTAGTTGGAAAAAAGGAAACAGACCCAAAGAACCCGTTATTAGAGAGGCTTTATGTAAGATTTGTGCAATTGATTATATTGAAACTCTTTTTCTTATTCCAGCTAATGCTACTGAATATTTAATGAAAGTTTATAACTATATAAAGACTTTCATTGAAGACTTTGATATTGGTGAAACGGAAATTTCGTTAAATATGTACAATATAGGTTTTATAATATCTAGTAATACTCGTGCAAAAAAATATTTGAATTTGAATTATTTAATAAATTTAATAATTCGTGCCGAAGAGGATAGAAAAGACATCTTTAATAATGTTGCCTTAAAAAAGTTCTGTGATGATGGATTTAATGAAAATGACTATAGTATATTGTTTGAACCGCAACCACCATTTACTTTTTTTGAGTTCTCTAATTCTAATCTTCATATGATAAACGAAAAAAATAACTCGTATTTATATCCACCAAGTTGTATGTTTTCTAAACTGAGTGAAAGCTTTAATAATTTACAGCCAGATTTAGAATTTATGCTTAGCGATGATGATTGGAACACAGATAACTATAATTATAATTACTTTAGAATGTGTCTTTTTAATGATACGTCAGATGAAAATATATTATGTTTTAATACAGCAATCAATTTGCTAATTGAGTGGATAGAAAAACTGGATAAATTTTATTTAAATGAGTTAGCTAAAATGGGAATAGATGAAGATAATACTTTTTACAAAAGATCAGCTGAAACTATGCTTGAGAATAATGATTTTTTCGGTAAAAGAAAATAATTAATAATCTTAAATATGAAAATACAAAAGACTATTTACTTCAGAGTATTAAAAATAATATTTTTATTGACACCGATTGGGCAGGTACATTACGTATTTTTTTAAGCATTAGGTAAATAAAAAATTTAAAAATACAAGATATTGATTATTTGCTCATTATCACCCTGATCATATGAATTTATGATCAAAGTATTCAATTAGTGACCGTTAAAATATTACTAATGTCAGTAGACGGAAATTATTTATTTTTTAAATAAAATAAAACCAAGTTGAAAATCAACTTGGTTTTTTGGCTTAATTATTAAGATTTTCTAGAGCTACTTATGAATTAATAGCTAAATTTACCAGCATACTGGTAAATGCTACATACAATGTAGTTCTATTACTAACCTCTTTAGTAAAGTTTATTAATATAAAATACGTTCTATCTCGATTTTTCGAACAAAACAACCCATTTTGTAAAAATATTAATTACAATCTTATTTATTAAGTTGAGCAAATAATTCTTTCAAATCATCATCCTTAATAAAGTAGTACGCCATTTTCCCTCTTTTTTCACGACCTAAAATATTCTCGTCGTAAAGCTTTCTTAAATGGTGTGAAGCAGTAGCAATACTACAATCCAAAATATATGCAATATCACAAACACAGAGTGATTCTTGTGCAATCAATGAAAAAACGATTTTTAATTTCTTTTCATCAGAAATCTTAGATAATGCATAAAAGTATTTCTTTATATTTGGTTTGCCAAGAAAGTCTGAAACTTTTATCACTTTATCTGTTTCTACTAATGTTTGGTCACAAGTGATATCAGCTTTATCTAAAACGTCCATAAGTTTACCTCACTCATTATTTGAATAAGTTAATTATAAATTGAATTGATCCATTTTCAATTAAAACAGAACCGCCAATAAAAATATAGACGAATCCTATGAACCAACGACTATATTTTTCAAGAACCGCACCTATAGTAGGAACATTAGCCATCTTTTGAGCAACAAAAACTAACAAGAAAATCATTATCAAAAATACAATCAAGGTTATCACTAAATTCAATGGTGTCAAACTAATGAAGTAAGGTACAAATAGTCCAATATTATCAGCCCCACAACTTACGATAGTAATGAACATAAGAGTTCTTATTAAATTCATTTTATTATTACTATTCAGTTCCTTATTGGCCATCTTTTCACCATCGGAGTCACCAAAAATTAAAGCCTTTAATCCTAAAAATATAGGGATTATTCCAAGTAGTCCTAATAACCGCTTATCAGGAACATAATGCAATATAAAAGCAAAGAATAAACTAACTAGTATTAGAACATCAGATCCAAGGAATTGTCCTATATAAATGTCTCTAATACCTTTTTTGTCTTTAATTTTGGCAAAGAAGAGCATCAAAATTATTAATAAATCTATAGCGGTACTACTATATGTGATTGCACTGGTAATAATAGTTTTTAACATTTTATTTCGATTTCCTCCAAATAACATTCAAATCTACATTTGAATGTTATTTTGGAATATTTGAATCTAAATGTCAAGACATCTTTATTTTTTTCTTTAAAAAGTAAAAAGATCATGGTCTACATGACCATGATCTTTATCATTACATTATTCCGCTCTTAACACCGTGTGCAAAAATTGCACTTTAAAAATTTAACTGCGTGCACTTAGTGTGCATCATTTTTCTTTACGCAAAAAAATTAACCTCAACTTACCTTCGTAAAACGTCGATAAATCAAGGTTAATCAATCTAAATGAATCTTTATAATGCTGACTAAAGGATTCGAACCTTCGACCTCATCATTACTAATGACGTGCTCTGCCAACTGAGCTAAGTCAGCATCAACACATAATAGTATATCAGATGCGGTCAAAAAAGCAAGCATAAATTTTTATTCTTTATTTACAACGGTAATTCTTTCTTTGCTGTGCTCTGGATACAAGATTTCATTAACAACTAACTTAGCCATTGTGCCGTTAGTTACCTTGGATTCGCCATTTTCATCATAAAGTAATTCATCGCCACCTACTTCATAAGCAGTCGCAGGACCTGCTTCGTAAGTTAATGATGGGGAAATTCCTAGCCAATCAACGTCATCGACGCCGTTTAAGTAGTCTAGCTCTTTAAGTTGTTGCTCTGGAACATTGATCCAGTCTTTAGCGCCCGGCATTTGTGCGATGTCTTTAACAACTAAGTGGTGATCTTCACCGGTGCGCAGACTGCCTGCACCTAAAATAAAGATCACTCTAATCTTATTTTTACGCGCTAAGTCGATCAACTTTCTAGCTAAAACTAATTGATCGCCTGCTTGAGCAGGAATTGTGCCGAATGCATCGACAATTACGTCAAAGTTTTTAAACATGCTGTCGTTCATCGTCAACACGTTGCCAATAACTAAATTTGCATCGTCGCCTAATACGCGGTGAGCCTTGGCTTCATTTCTAACAATTCCAGTAACTTGTAAAGTAGGATTTTGTGATGCTAATTTATAAATTGCACTTTCAGCCATGCCAGAAGCGCCGATAATTCCAACCTTTGTCATATGCGTAGTCCTTTCTATTTTAAAATAGATTACTTCTCTTTTAGCATAGCATCTTTTAAGAAAAACTCGTCCTTTAACGCACTATTAGATTGACTTTTTCTTGTTTTGTGCACCGTTTTTCAATAAAATCTAAAGTTAACAGCTATTATTTATAAAAAGGAGTCCGCCATGAAAGCAATTCTTACTGTATTAGGCAAAGACAAAGTTGGTATCGTAGCCAGCGTTAGTCAAGTTTTAGCCGAAAATGACATTAACATTTTAGACGTTTCGCAAACTATCATGGACGATAATTTCGTCATGATGATGATGGTTAATGTCCCTAAAGATAAAGATTTTGCTGATTTAAGCGCCAAATTTACTGACTTAGGTAAAGACTTAGACGTTGAAATTAACTTGCGTAACGAAGAATTATACGACGCAATGCACCAACTTTAAGGAGAAAGTAAATGGACGCAAATCAAATCTATGAAACAAGCCAGATGCTATCTAGCGAAAACTTAGATATTCGTACAATCACGATGGGAATTTCTCTGCTTGACTGTATCGACAGCGATAGCGACCGCGCTTGTCAAAAAATCTACGATAAAATCACTACTAAGGCTCGCGACTTAGTAAAAGTTGGCGAGCAAATTGAACAAGAATATGGCATCCCAATTGCTAACAAACGCGTTACTGTAACGCCGATTTCTTTAATTGCCGCTGCAAGTGACGATAAAGACTACGTTAAATATGCCAAAACTTTAGATCGAGCAGCCAAAGAATTAGGCATCGACTTTATCGGTGGCTTTTCAGCGCTAGTTGATAAAGGCTACCAAAACGGAGACCGCATCTTAATCAACTCACTTGCTCAAGCATTAAGCGAAACTAACTACGTTTGCGCCAGCGTTAATGTCGGCTCTACCAAAAGCGGCATCAACATGGACGCAGTTAAGCAAATGGGCGATGTGATTGTCCAAGCTTCTAAACTCGACATGATGGCTAATGCTAAGTTAGTCGTCTTTTGTAATGCAGTTCAGGATAATCCGTTTATGGCCGGTGGTTTTCATGGCGTTAGCGAACCAGATGTTGTCATTAATGCTGGTGTTTCTGGACCTGGCGTAATTAAAGCTGCTCTTGAAAAAGTTAAGGGGCAACCAATGGACGTTGTCGCCGAAACAATTAAGCAGACAGCTTTCAAAGTAACGCGTATGGGGCAATTAGTTGGTAGCGTTGCCGCTGATAAACTCGGTGTGCCTTTTGGCATTGTTGACTTGTCACTTGCTCCTACTGCTGCACCTGGCGATTCAGTTGCCGAAGTTTTAGAAGAAATCGGCGTTTCGCAAGTCGGCACTCACGGAACCACTGCTGCTTTAGCAATGCTTAATGACGCAGTTAAAAAAGGCGGGATCATGGCATGTAGCCACGTAGGTGGACTTTCTGGTGCCTTCATACCTGTCTCTGAAGATGCAGGTATGATTAGTGCTGCTGAAAATGGAACGCTTAACATCTCCAAATTAGAGGCCATGACGGCTGTTTGTTCAGTTGGTTTAGACATGATTGCCATCCCTGGCGATACGCCTAAAGAAACAATCAGTGCAATGATTGCGGACGAAGCAGCTATCGGTATGGTTAATAGTAAAACTACCGCTGTTCGCGTAATTCCAGTTCCTGGTAGAGGCGTTGGCGAAGACGTTGAATTTGGTGGCTTGCTCGGTCATGCACCAATCATGGCTGTTAACCCAGCTCCAAGCGATCGTTTAATCAACCGTGGCGGTTTAATTCCAGCTCCAATTCACAGTTTTAAGAATTAATTTAATTGCATGAAAAAAACGCTAGAGGAAATTTAATCCTCTAGCGTCTTTTATTTACTCACAGTTTTAGTTATTAACTAGGAAAGTAAGAAATTAATCATTCTTTCTCTTCTTAGTGCCAGCTAAACCAATTAAACCTGCAAGACTTGCTACGGCTAAGCCGATCACGCCAGCATTGTTTTCACGTGCACCAGTTTGTGGTAATTCTTTACGTGAAGCATTGCTGTTGCTCTTTGCATTATCAGCATTGCGTGAAGCATTAGCATTTGCATTTTGACCATTTACGCCTGCTAAGCCGTTTGCATTAACGCTACCAACCTTGATTGCGTTAATTGCAGCTAAGCCCTTAGCTAATGCAGCATCTACGCCTGAATCACTAGTAGCAGCACCAATATTAGCTTTAGCATCACGAGCTGATTTTGATACTAAATCTCTTAGGTGTTCTTTTTGTGAAGCAGATAAGTTAGCGCGATTGATTTCTTCGTTCTTAGCATTGGCAGCCTTATCAATTTCAGTAATTGCTGAATCTTTCTTATCGCTAAGTGATGGAATAGTGATCGCATTAATTGCGGCGATACCGTTGTTCTTAGCAAGTTCAACAGCTTGCTCATCTCTTGCATTACTAATGTTAGCTTTAGCAGTGTTTGCGGCATCAGTTGCATCAGTAATTAATGCAGCTTTTTCGCTATCGCTTAAGTGGGATGCATTGTTGATTTCGTTAACCTTGTTAGCTAATGCTTGGTCAATTGCTTGAGTTGCTGAATCCTTAGCATTGTTCAAAGCAGCTTGGTCGTTAGTATCATTGCCCGCATTACCTGAATCGCCAGTTGTATCGGCTGGAACAACTACTTTAGCAATTGCATCAAGACCATTTTGCTTTGCGCTAGAAACTTGATCATTAGTTGTAGCAGCAGTAATTGCACCAATTGCGTCGTTAGCGGCCTTATTAGCAGCTTCAGTCAAGCTATCTCTTTGAGCTTGTGGTAAGTAAGTTGCATTGTTAATTTCATTAAGTTTGCTATTTAAAGCACTCTTAATTTCATCAACAGCACTATCTTTAGCTTCAGCTAGACTTGGAACCTTAACATTATTAATTGCATCTAAGCCTTGAGTTTCAGCATCCTTAACACCATCGTTAGTTGTTGCATTCTTGATATTTTCTTTAGCAGTTTCGGCTGCTTTATTTACTTTATCAATTAAGTCTTGCTTAGCCTTATCGCTCAAGTTAGAAGCTTTATTAATCTCATCAGTCTTAGATTTTACAGCATTATCAATGGCATCATTAGCATTTCGTTTTGCACTATCTAAGGTTGGGATGAACAAGTTGGTGATTTGATCAATTGCATTGTCACGAGCAGTCTTAACAGCATCATTAGTTGTAGTTGCTGGATCGTTGATCTTGGCAATTGCATCATCGGCAATCTTGTTTACTTGATCAGTTAAGTTCTTTTGCTCTTCAGGACTTAAGTTAGTTGCATCAGCAATTTGCTTATTCTTAGCTTCTTGAACTTGCTTGATGGCATTGATTGCGTTTTGTTTAACTTCATCAAGACTTGGAACAGGTACATTAGCAATTGCTTCAATACCCTTGTTTTGGGCATTGGTTACAGCATCGTTAGTGGTTGCCTTAGCGATATTGTCCTTGGCAGTATTAGCCTCATCAGTAGCCTTCTTAATCAAATCTTGCTTCTCATCTTGTGACAAGTTAGAAGCATTGTTAATTTCATTAGTCTTATTAGTTAATGCATTATCGATAGCATCAGTTGCAGCCTTCTTTGCATCATCTAAGTTAGTGAAGTTAACGCCCCTGATTGCTTCGACACCATCCTCTTCTGCCTTCTTAACATCATCGTTAGTGGTTGCCTTAGCGATATTGTCCTTAGCAGTATTAGCCTCATCAGTAGCCTTCTTAATCAAATCTTGCTTCTCATCTTGTGACAAGTTAGAAGCATTGTTAATTTCGTTAGTCTTAGACTTCAATGCATCATCAATTGCTTGGTTAGCATCCTTCTTAGCATTATCAAGACTAGGAATCTTTACATCTTCAATCTTCTTAACACCTGTATCAGCTGCTTGCTTGGCTTCATCATTGGTCTTAGCATTGTTAACGTTGTTAATTGCATCAGTAGCAGCCTTAGTAGCATCATTAATTAATTGTTGCTTTTCATCATTTGACAAGTTAGAAGCATTGTTAATTTCATCTTTCTTCTTATCTAAAGCCTTATTGATTAAGTCAGTACTTTCTTTCTTAACATCAGATAAGCCTGGAACAGTTACATCGGCAATTGCCTTTTCACCATTAGTTTGAGCAGTTTCAACATCTTGAGTAGTAGTTGCTTTGTTTATGTTGTCGTGAGCCTTGTTTGCGGCATCAGTAGCTTGCTTAATGAAATCTTGCTTTTCTTGATCAGTTATGTTAGTAGCATTATTGATTTCGGCTTCTTTGTTCTTCAAAGCCTCATCAATTGCCTTATTTGCGGCATCCTTAACTGGAGAAGTAGTTGGCACATTAATCTTGTCAATAGCATTTACGCCATCTTCTTGTGCCTTAGTTACTGCTTCTGGAGTTGTTGCGTTAGCAATGTTTTGTTTTGCATTATTAGCTGCGTCATTAACTAAATCAGTGTAAGTCTTCTTTTCCTCATCAGTTAATGGATCCTTAATTTCTTTAAGTTTTCCAGCTGCTTCGTTATCAATTGCGGCATTTGCTACTGTCTTATCAATACCAAGTTGCCCAGCATCAGTGGCCTTCTTAACATCATCATTGGTTTTAGCATTGTCAATGGCATCTTGAGCATTTTTAGCGTCGGTATCAATTTGATTCTTGGCTGCTTGCTTTTGATCATCGGTTAAGTTGCTGTCTTGATCGATAGCATCCTTAGCATCTTGAACTTGCTTATCAAGGTTTTCTTTGGCCTTGTCTTTTTCTGGTGAAGTTGTTGGAACTTGAATACCTTTAATTGCATCAACGCCATTCTTTTGAGCAGTAGTTACCTCTGCTGGAGTAGTTGCGCTATTAATGTTATCCTTTGCATTCTTCACTTCGTTAGCTACTTGATTACGCCACTTGTTTTGTTCATCAGTAGTTAATGGAGAACCAGCAATTTCTTTGTTCTTGCCAGCTGCTTCGTTATCAATTGCGGCATTTGCTACTGTCTTGTCGATAGCAAGCTTACCAGCATCGATTGCATTGTTGACATCAGTATCATTCTTAGCAGCATCGATTGCCTTTTGAGCATTCTTGGCGTCGTTATCGATTTGATCCTTAGCTGCTTGCTTTTGATCATCGGTTAAGTTGCTGTCTTGATCAATTTCCTTCTTAGCATCATCAGCTGCTTTATTGATGTTGTCTTTTGCTTCTTCTTTTTGAGTTGAAGTTGATGGAACTTTAATATCATCGATCGCAGCAACACCAGCGTTTTGTGCATCTTTTACTGTTTGTTCAGTATTAGCGGCAGAAATTTCACCCTTAGCATTCTTTACTGCTTGAGCTACTTGATCTTTAATGCCGTTCTTTTCTTCAGCAGTTAATGAAGATCCATCGATGGCTTTATTTTTGCCAGCAGCAGCATTGTCAATAGCAGCATTGGCGACAGTCTTGTCGATAGTAACTTTACCGGCAGTTGCAGCAGAAGTTACTGCGTCGTTAGTAGCAGCCTTATTGATAGCTTCTTTTGCAGCGCTAGCATCTTGATCTACTTGAGCTTTAGCTGCATTTCTTTCGTCTTCAGTTAAGTTAGTATCTTGATCGATTGCCTTCTTAGCTGCATCAACAGCAGTAGTTAAATCAGCAGTAGCTTTTTCCTTAGCATCCTTAACATTAGTTGTAGCACTAGTAGTTAAAGCCCTCTGTGCGTCTGTAATTGCCTTAGTTGCTCTATCAACATCGGCTTGAGTCAATGGAGATGGTGCTGTAGTTGGATCCAATAATTGTTGACCTGCTTTTACTGCATCATCGTATTGCTTTTGAACATCAGCACTAGCATCTTTGTAGTCATTGCCTGCTTTCACAGTATCAGCATTATTAACTGCTGCTGTAAGCTTGCTGGTGTCAGTTGCCTTACCATCTAATGCGTTCTTTGCTTCATTAATCTTATTCAATGCAGTTGTTAAGCTTTCAACTGTTGGATTTTGAGCGTTTAATGCATCAGTACCAGCACTAATTGCTGTGTCATATGCTTGTTGCTTAGCAGAATCGGCATTGTAGTATGCTGGGGTCTTTTCTGTAGTTGACTTGGCATATACTGCTTGTTGCAATGCATCTTTGGCATTTTGTAATGCTGAGCTATTGTCTAATGCTGTCTTTGCATTAGTTAATGCTGTGTTTGCTTCATTTACTGCTTGTTGTGTTGCATTTGGATCTGCTAATACTTGGTTAGCTTTATCAAGTGCATCAGTGTAATCTTGCTTAGCTTGAGCATCAGCATTGCTCTTATCAAGATCTACTGCATTATCTACACTATTTTGTAAAGTGGTTTTATTTGTTGGGTCTCCGTCTAACGCGCCTTTTGCAGCATTAATATTATCCAATGCTGTCTTTATTTGATCTGCTGTAGCACTTGGATTATCTAATACTTTTTGACCTTCTGATACAGCATTCTTATAGTCATTTTGTGCTTTTTCAGTGCCGTTATAGTACTTAGAAGAAGTCTTTTCAACTGTTGGTGCTTCTTTTACTGCATCTTCAAGAGTAGCCCGGTTAGCAGCTTCTGTCTTAGCATCTCCGTTCAATTTGCCATTGGCAGTATTAAGATCTTTTAATGCTTGAGTTACTTGAGCCTGAGTTGCATTCTTGTCGTCCAAAACGCTTTGAGCCGCTGTTACTGCATTGTCGTATGCTGTCTTTGCATTTTGATCAGCATTAGTGTAGTTATTGCTGTTCTTGATGTCTTTAGATTTATTAACTGCATCTTGAAGGGCATCTTTATTTGTTGGTTGACCATCTAATGCAGCCTTTGCATTAGTAATTGCATCTAATGCATTCTTGACTTCTGCTGGAGTTGCATTGCTTTTATCTAAAACTGCTTGTCCATCAGTAATTGCCTTATTGTATGCATCTTGAACTTTGCTACCTCCGTTATAGTATGCTGGAGTATTTCTTACATTCGGTGCGTCCTCCACTGCATCTTCAAGAGCTTGCCTGTTAGCGGCATCTGTCTTGGCATCTCCGTTCAATTTGCCATTGGCAGTATTTAGATCTTGCAATGCTTGATTTACTTGAGCCTGAGTTGCATTCTTGTTGTCCAAAACGCTTTGAGCCGCTGTTACGGCATCATCATATGCTGTCTTTGCTGCTGGATCGGCATTAGTGTAGTTGTTGCTGTTCTTAACGTCTTTAGATTCATCAACTGCATTTTGAAGATCTTGCTTATTGGTTGGTTGGCCATCTAATGCATTTTTAGCATTGTTAATATTCTTTAAGGCAGCTGTTAAGCTATCAACTGTAGCATTCGAATCATTTAATGCAGTACTACCGGCAGCAACTGCATTGGTATATGCTTTTTGCTTAGTAGTGTCTGCATTGTAATAAGTTGCAGAAGTCTTTTCAAAGTCTGAAGCTGCATCAACAGCATCTTGAAGATCTTGTTTTACCTTGTTGAGATCACCGTTTAAAGCAGTCTTAGCATTGACGATGGCATTAGCTGCAGCTTCAAGTTGTTCTGAAGTAGCACTGGAATCTTGAAGAAGAGTAGAACCAGCACTAATTGCACGTGTATAAGCAGTCTTAAGATTGTCAGTAGCATTAATGTAGTTAGAGCCTTTTTCAACATTAGGAGCTTCATCAACTAACTTTTGTAATTGATCACGGTAAGAACTAGTCATCCAGTCAGAAACAGTCTTAGTATCCGTATCACTAGTTACAAAGTCCTTAGCTGCATAAAGTGAAACTTGGTCGTTATCGTTTAACTTACCTAAGTTAACGCTAAATTTACCATCTGCTCCTGTTTCAGCAGTGTAAGGAACTTGAGAAGAAGTTGGATCTCCAGTTTCGCCAACGGTATAAAGAGTTTGTTCACCAGAAGTAGGAACTTGCTTAACTGTACCATTTACAGAAATGTACACGTAAGCACCAGTATCAGCAGCAGTATTTGCATTACCACTCATAATATAATTTCCATCAGCATCTTTAGTAAATGTGATATCTTTTAAGTCAACTTCTTGACCAGCAGCAATCAAGTTAATCTTATTTTTAGCATTATTTTCAGCAGTTCTAGTTGCTGTAGTTGTAGCTTCATCATAACTAGTGACTTTAGTAACAGTTGGAGTACCATTTGCTGCATAAGTAATGTCGATTTCGCCGATTGGCTGACCATCAGCTGAGGTCTTTACACCCTTAAATTGAACTTTACCGTTCTTGATTGCAGTGGCACCATCTGGCATTGAAATGTTAAATAATTCTGGTTGAGTTGAAGTGAAAGTGCTACCACTACCAAGTGATACACCAGTAGCCTTTGCGCCATCACCAGTTACATCAAAAGTACCATGGTGATTAATGGCGATTGTTGACTTACCATTCGATGAAACAATTGGGCCTGTGTAGCTATCGCCCATATTAGTAGCATCAATCTTAAATGATCCACCGTTGACATTAATTGCTGCAGTACCATTGATATATACAGGAACATAATCTGCGCGTTTGTTATAGCTAGATTGTCCATCAGAAGTAATATTCAAATTACCATTGACATTAATCGTAGCACCCGATTTTAAGTAAAGGGCACCTGAAAGATCTTGATCACTAGACTTTTTATTTAAATTAATATTTAAGTTGGCATTCTTATCGATAGTTAAATTAGTAGAACCTATTGAAGCAATTGCACGAGCAACTATACCTGAATCCATTCCATTTAAAAGTTCTGGTTTACCCTTTGAATGAGGATTTAACTTTACATTAGCACCATTTTTAACTTCAATGTTTGTAGTTCCACCATCAATTTCAAGAACATTGGAGTTAGTAGTAGTAAGAGTTACATTACTACCTTCATCAAAGATAATCTTATTATTTCCACCTTCAAATTGAAGAATTTGCTGATTATTGCCACCTTGGCTAGAACGAGTTTTGCCATCCAACGGACTAGTATATGACCCTACCGCAGTCGCATTAACAGTATTCTTAAATGTAACCGTAGAGTTAATACTTGGTTTTGTATAAACAAGTTGAGAGCCAGTGAAGTCAACATTATCGAAGGTATAGCCACCAGCGTTGTAAACTACACCCCAATAAGTACGACTGTAAATATTAAGATCCTTAAACGTTACACTGTTTTGGCTGCTCATGTTAAAGCAATAACCTGAAAAATCAATTGTGTGTTTTGTTCCTGAAGTGGCAGATTGAATAGTAAAATCACGATTTTTTATAGAAGGAACATAGTTATACTCCTTATCAGTTATAGTTCCCAAATTAATATCATTTGCAACATTAATTGTCGCTACATTTTCCTTTTGAATGGCATTAATTAAGCCCTGCGCATCAGTAACTGTAACTGAGTTTTCATCTTGAACTGCTGCTTTAGCTTTACTTTCTCCTAACGTTTTAGATAACGTATCCTTGTCAGCTGAAGCCTTAGCTTTTTCCACAATTAATTTAAGAGTTGCTGCGTTACTATTCTTATTTTCAGACTTTTCGTCTTTTTTATCAGCTGCCTGTTCATTAGCAGAATTCTTTGCAGGTGTCTTTGCTTTGTTACTGTCACCATTATCTGGTGCAGTGTTAGTACTATCAACAGAAGTTGTAGAAGATACCTCTGCATTTTCATTATTTGAAGCACTTTGAACTGAAGCCTTTGGAGCTTTTTCTTCACTCGCAGTTTCATTTACTTGTGCAGTATCCTTTACTTCAGATTCAGTTTTTACATTAATTTTCTTCGTAGTTTTGCCTACATTAGTATCTTGACCAGTAGCTTCTTGTTGACCATCATTAGTCGCAGCAGAAACTGATTGACCACCAGCCATAAAACTTAAACCAATTAAAACGGATGCGGCACCGATACTAAATTTCCTAATGGAGAATCGTTGCTTTTCATCACGCATTTTTTCTTCTAGCATCTTCTTATTATTTTTTGATACCATACAATCCTCTCCTAACAAAAATAGCCCAGGCCTGATCAATTTATTTTTATTGTATACGTAATACAATGACAACAAGTAAAGATCTAGTCTAAGCAAAATGTTTTTCTTTAACCTAGATTTACGAGTAAATTTCTCGTTTAATTCTACATTTATATAATAACATCTTTGCTTCCAATAAACATCCACAAATAAGTTATTAAAAAGTAAAATTACATATCAATAGTTTCACGTGTAACAATAATATTTACATAAAAATTGTCACTTATTCAATTACTCTTTACATTACAGATGCTTTAAGGTAAATCGTGTCCTGCAGCAAAATACAGGTCATACCATTCTTGACGTGTTAATTCGATATCGGCACCTTTAGCAGAATCTGCAATATGCGTTGGTGTCATTGTTCCTATAATTACTTGAACTTGACCAGGCCATCTTAAAATCCAGGCAGCAGCTATTGCATTTTTACCTACATTATATTTATCGCCTATTTCTTGTAATTTCCTATTTAGTTCTGGAAATTTAGGATTATTAATAAAAGTTCCTTCGAAATTTCCATATTGAAATGGTGACCATGCTTGCAGAGTAACATGATTCATCCTTAAAAATTCAAGCAAACTGCCATCATGATTAATCGAAGCATCATCAGCCATATTGGTGTGAAAGCCAAAATCAATCATTCCCGTATGCATTAAGCCAAACTGCAGTTGATCAAACATTAGTGGCTGACTTACTACACTTTGAAGCATCCTGAATTGTGCAGGATTGAAATTCGATACACCAAAAAATCTAACCTTACCTTTTGCTTGTAAGATATCAAAAGCTTGCTTGATGCCATCTAAATCCATCATAGCATCCGGTCGATGCAAGACAAGACTATCCAAATAATCGATACCCATTCTCTTTAAAATACCATCTACTCCATCTAAAATATGCTTTTTGGTGAATTCATAGCGTGAACCATACTTGCCAGCTGGTCCAAACACAATTCCAGTTTTTGATTGGATGAACAGATCTTCACGTTTGATGTTTGACAATTTTAAAGCTTCGCCAAAAACTTCTTCGGACTTTCCCCCACCATAAATATCAGCTGAATCAATAAAGTTAACGCCATTTTCATAAGCAGTTTTAATAGCTTCGGCTGCGTGCTTTGGCGCTTTTGCATCCATTCTCATAATACCTAAGGCCATATTTGGAATATCTAAACTTGTTTTTCCTAATTTTGTTGTTTTCATTTTCATGTTTTTCCTATTTACATTGAAACCGATTACACGAAAATGATACATATGATTTTAGAAGACGTAAAGTGCTTTTTAACAAAAAAGATCCAGCCTTTCGACTGGATCTTTTAAAGTATGCTGACTAAAGGATTCGAACCTTCGACCTCATCATTACTAATGACGTGCTCTGCCAACTGAGCTAAGTCAGCACGTTGCTTAACGCAATTATTAATTTAACCATACAACTAACAGTAATGCAAGCAATTTTTTTGTAATTTGGTTTTTCATACAAAAAGACTAAAATATAGTTCAGTAATTATCTATGTATTAAGGAGATCTTCACATGTCATTATCGTCATTTGTTTCTTTACCGACACAAGTTGACTGGCTACTAAGAATTTTAGTTGCTGCTTTATGTGGTAGTGCAATTGGTTATGAGCGTGCCACCCAGCGTAAAAGTGCCGGAATTCGTACCCACATGGTAGTTGCTGTGGCTTCGGCTTTATTCATGATTGTTTCTAAGTATGGCTTTTTTGACTTACTAAACATGCATGATATTGCACTTGATCCATCAAGAATTGCTGCTCAAATCGTAACTGGTATTTCCTTTATTGGCGCTGGCACGATCTTAGTTAGAAAAGAACAAATTTCTGGACTAACAACAGCTGCGGGAGTTTGGGCCACGGCTGCAATTGGAATGGCCATTGGTGCTGGTATGTATTTAATTGGAATTATCAGTACTCTGTTTTTATTTTTAATTCAAATACTCTTTCACGACGATTCATTTATCAACTTCATCATTTTGCATGTGCGCTTCAATGTTCAGATCGATGCCACTAACCACCCTGGCATTTTAGATGAATTAAAACAAAAGCTAAGCGAAAATGAAGTTGAACAAATTTCAATGAAAATTCTAGACGTCTCCGATGATCACATCTTAGTAAATGTCGATGGCGTCATCAGAAATCGTAAAGATGAAAATGACATTATTTTAACTCTTGAAAAAGATCGAGATATTAACCGCATTAATTACAGTCGTGGCGGAATGTAGCAAAAAAGCCTCACTTCAAAGTGAGGTTTTTATTTCCCAGGAAATATTTATAGTGGATATTGATATGGAAATTGTGCTGCTTGAGGAACATCTTGCCAGACCACAGTATGGCCAGCCCCATGCGAACAAAACACTGAATTAGGCGTATTTTCTAAATCAGATTCTGGGTCATAATTTTTATTGGAAATAATAGTTTGGGCATTATGGCAGTCAAAATAGCCTTTAACAACACATTCAAGATTTCCTTGTCCATGAGTATAAGTACGAACGCTAGTGGCATAATCACGCATTTGCTCAACTGGAGCACTCCCTGTTAAAACTGCTTGATCATTGATGGTTTGTGGCGTTTCAAATTGGCCGCCCATTTTTTGAATATCATTCATTGCCCGACCCACTTGATCTTGCGGTATTTCTAGACGGAAATCATACCATGGTTCAAGCAGCTTTAAGCTATTTTGAGCTCTTAATTCCATTAATCCCTGTCTGACTGCTCGCCAAGCAGCTTGTCTAAAGTCACCGCCAACTGTGTGGACATTGCTACCGCGTCCGCCAATCAGAGTTATCTTCATATCAGTTATCGGAGCACTGATTAAAACACCAAGATGTTCTTTTGCCTGCAAGGCAGTCATAATTTGATGCTGCCAATTTTTAGTTAAGACTTCAAGACTGCATTTATTTTCAAATTGTAGGCCGCTTCCTGGTTGTCCTGGCTCAAGCAGCAAATGCACTTCTGCATAATGACGTAGCGGCTCAAAGTGGCCTACTGCTTCGATTTTATTTGTGATCGTTTCTGCGTATAAAATATTTCCTTCTTCAAATTGAATATGCAGATCAAATCGTTCTTGCATAATTTGCTCAAGAATTTCTAACTGCACCTGACCCATAATTTGAACATGAATTTCTTGCAGATGCTCTGACCAAGTAACATGCAAACTCGGATCTTCATCTTCTAAAATACGCAACTTTTCCAAACAGACATTAATATCATTATCCAGTGTATTTAGCTTATAGGTCAAAACCGGACGCAGTGAGTTTTCAATCCGATCTTTTTCTTTACCCAAACCTTGACCTGGATAAGTTGACGTTAGCCCAGTAGCAGCTACAACTTGTCCTCTTTTAGCTACTGGCACAATTTCGAATTTTTCACCATTATAATTGCGGAGCTGATCGATTTTTTGATCAGGTAAGATTTCGCTTTTAGCTTTTAATTGACCGCCAGCAACTTTAATCCAAGTTAGGCGCTGGCCTTTTTTATCGTGAGAAATTTTAAATACGCGAGCGCCGAACGCAGAACCATATTGTGGCTGAAGGCTCCATTCTTGGATGCCAGCAAGAAACTGCTTGATGTTTTCTAATTTTAGAGCTGAGCCAAAATACACTGGAAAGACTTTTCGCTGACTGATCAAGTTTTGAATTGCGTCTTCAGAAACGCTACCAGTATCAAGATATTTTTCTAAAGTTTTTTCATCGCTTGCAGCAATATTTTCATAAAAAGCATCATCTTCATTGCTAAAATCAATACAGTTCTGATTAAGTGATTTTTGAATTTCAGACAAAGATTGTCCTTTATCGCTACCAGCCATATCCATTTTATTTACAAAAATAAAAGTTGGAATCTGGTATTTTTCTAGCAAATGCCAAAGAGTTTTCGTATAACTGGTCACGCCATCGCTAGCGGCAATTACTAAGATTGCATAATCTAGTGCAGTGAGGACTTGCTGAGTCTGACTTGCAAAGTCAATATGGCCTGGAGTGTCGAGCAATGTTAGATGCATATCAGGCATTTGAAGTTGAGCTTCATGAGAAAAGATGGTGATGCCGAGTTTTTTCTCTAAACTATCAGAGTCTAAAAAAGCATCGCCATTATCAACGCGACCCAACTTGCGGAGATTTCCCGCAGTATAAAGTAAGCTTTCTGATAAAGTAGTCTTTCCTGCATCAACGTGAGCAAGAATTCCCGTAATTAGTTCTTTCATAATTTTTATTTTCCTTTAAATTAATTACTTTTATTTTTGTCCAAGTTGTTAAAATATGCAAAATATTATTTCCTAGGAAATGATATTCACTAATTCTTGGGCTAAAATTGAAGGTAGATTGCTTTTTTATGCATATTATTTGACGCTGAGTCCGATTCGGCTTCATGATTAAATAAATAAGACTTTTAAGATGTTAATATTTGATATGCTAAGCTACAATAATTAAACATTTCAAAAATTATTTTTATCCACTACTTTATTAGACCAAAAATACTAAAATAAACATATATACTTTCATGAAAGGAGTATTGGATGCCTAAATTACTAGACTACATTCGTTGGCGTGGCGACTTATCTTTTGAAAGTCAGCCTTTTAACAGCGTCGATGCTGCCCTTTTTGCCCACCTGATTTATTTACCATATGATTCATCAGTTGGCGGACACAAAATTGGCGAAGCTTCAAAAAGACTTTTATTCAAGCGCACTAAACCTTATCAACTAAATAAAATGGACACAACAGAAATAGAACTATTGCCATTAAGCGATCGCTACCGCAAAATGGAGATTCTCGATTGGACCGACTACATGCAAAAAAAGCCAGCAGTTCAATTTACTGCAGCAACTATTCGCTTAAATAAAGATACTATTATCGTTACTTTTCGCGGAACCGATGGCACAATGATTGGACTTAACGAAGACGTCGACATGTCTTACCGGCCAGAAATAGTCGGACAGACTATTGCAGCCGATTATTTAAAAGCCATGGCAGAAAAATATCCTCACGATCGTATTTATACGATTGGTCATTCAAAAGGTGGCAATTTTGCAGCTTACGCAGTTTCTGCCTTACCTATTGAAGCACAAGATCGCGTTATCAAAGCCTTTAGTTTCGATGGTCCTGGCTTTATGCGCTCGACTTACTCAAGTCCATCGTTTCAGCGGATTCTACCTAAATTAATCACCTATGTTCCAGAAGGCTCAATTTTTGGTATGATGCTTGACCACCCTGAACGAACTTTAGTTGTGCGCAGCAATGCGCATATGTTAAAGCAGCACGATCCTCGTAGATGGCGCGTTGCACGCAATGGCTTTGTTTTAGCTCCCGGCTTAAGCAATGCTAGTCGCGTAATTCGTAATTCATTTATTTCTTGGAATACTAAAATTCCTCGTGAAAAGCGCGAATCATTTTGGCTTGCACTCTTTAGTGCTCTAGAAGATGAAAAAATCACTGAATTTAACCAGTTAACAGCTAACAAATTGCGTGGTGCAATTCAATTTAGTCACGCCTATCTTTCACTTGATCCTGAAATTCGCTTGGTTGCTAATGAAATCATTTCTGACATCGCCGCTACTGCACGTCAGCACATTAATATTCCTTTTGTAAACAAAGCTAAGATCTTAGAGCCACTTGGCAATGATTCTAGCAAAGGACCAATTGTTAATGATTCTTATGATGGCTCCTAAAGTTTCACGTGTAACAAAAAAGGCCTCTTCTTATTTTTCAAAGAAGAGGCCTTTTTAACGTAGTAAATTTACACTGATTTTGGTTCTGGCTTACCTAAGATCATTGTTGCAACTCTTGTTCCTGCCCAAACAGCAATAAATGAAGCAAAGTAAGAAACAACAAAGAAAATTAACCAATCATGCACGCAGCCATTAATCCAAGTTTGCATTCTAGCAGCTTGTGGTATAGCTGGATTGTAGAAAATACTTTGTCCACTACAAATCAAAGTATTGAATGTATTCAATACAGCAGAAGGAATTAATGCTTGAACTAAGTTAAAGCTGACTGTACCTTCTTTTAAGTGGAATAATTTTGCTAGCCAGTTGCCCCAGTCGTTGTAAGGAACAAACAAACTAATGACAAAGACGATCATAAAGATTTCTGCCCATAACTTAAAAATTACGGTCCAGTTCATACCCAAATTATCAACTAATGCGACGGCTACAGCCCATCACAAATCCCATGATGATTGAAAGCACAGTAGTAATAATTGTGCCAAAATGACTCTTTAAAAACATCCTAATTCACTCTTTTCTTGTCCTAAGCAATTAATGAGCTGAGGCACCAGTACTTGCATCGCTATTATTTTCTTCAAAGGCAGTATTAGCTGCGATGCGACCAAAGGTAAAGATATCAGCTAATGAGTTTCCACCTAAACGGTTACCTGCGTGAATACCACCGGCATTTTCACCAGCACTGTAAAGTCCCTTAATTGGCTCTCCTTGCTTATTCAACACGCGAGCCTTAGTATCGATTACTAAACCACCCATGGTATGGTGGATAGCTGGCTTACGTGGTGTTGCGTAAAATGGACCAACTTCGCATTTAAGCCCTAAAACATTCTTATGAAATTCTGGATCAGATCCTTGGTCAACATAAGAGTTGTAAGTCTTAATGGTTTCTACTAAAGTATCAGGATCCATGCCAATTTGTTTTGCCAAACCTTCTAAAGTATTATCTCTAAATAAGGTTCCGGCCTCAACTTGGGCATCAAGTGATTCCTGAGTAGTGTTATAAGCAGTATCCTTAATCTTGTCATCAGCAATCAAGTA
The DNA here is from genome assembly GCF_000296835.1 of Lactobacillus hominis DSM 23910 = CRBIP 24.179. Classification (GTDB taxonomy): domain Bacteria; phylum Bacillota; class Bacilli; order Lactobacillales; family Lactobacillaceae; genus Lactobacillus; species Lactobacillus hominis. Next base: position 25,303 of record NZ_CAKE01000022.1, read on the forward strand.
GAACAAGCCACCGTTAGCAATTGCTGCTTTAGCCAAAGTATCACGTTCCGCAAACTCATTTACAAAACGCTTACCCTTTTGATTAACCATGATGAAGTTTGCAGGTGGAGTTTGAACACCAGTAAAGATTTCACCAGTCTTAGGATCAGATACAGGCATCAATTGGATAAAGCCCATGCCGAACAAATCAGCGCCAGCTTCAAGTCCCAAATTAATACCATCGCCGGTGATAGATGGTGAGTTAGTTGTGGCAATATCGTCGTCAATCTTTTGCCAGTAAGTGTTGTACTTTTGAACCATTTTCGTGTTAGCACCAAAACCACCAGCAGTTAAAATGACAGCTTTGGCATGAATAGTAACTTTACTGCCGTCTTTTCTTTGAGCAACTACGCCTTTAACTACGTCATCTTCGATGATCAAGTCCATTGCACGAGTTTCAGTTAAAAGATGTGCCCCATGTGCTTTAACCCAGTCTCCTAAAATATGAATATAGGCATAACCCATTGGTTCAACTGGCTTATGTCCTCGACGCCAGAGTCCACCAACTGGCTCAGTTACGTCGTCATTATCAAACTTAACGCCCAAATCAGCTAACCACTTAACTGAATTCAAAGCATTAATTACTAATTCATGGACTAAAGCATATTTACCGTGAATTTCATTGCCCTTTAAGTCAGTTCTCTTACCACCTAAGTAAGTTTGAATTTCGTGAAGTAAGGTCGAATCAAATAAGTAATCTGCACCTAAACCAATGTAGTCTTGAATTTGTTTTTGCAGTTTCTTAAAGTCTTCCTGATATTCTGGATCGATTTTTTCAATTGGAGTTGCAGCAAGTTCTATTAAGGTGTCTTTTTCACCAGGCAAAGCCTTAAATTTTTCTTGCCATTCAGGTTCAGCAGCATTCATTGGGCCACCAGCACGGCTAGTGTTACCACCAATTTGTGGGTACTTTTCCAAGATGACTACATCTTCGTCATGTTGAATTGAACGAACTGCTGCAGCAAGGCCGGCACCACCAGCACCGACAACAACAACGTCGGTCGTCATTTCTTCATCTTGAGCTTTTTGTGAAGCAGGTTTAGCGCGATTCTTCCATTCGTTGCTATCGCCACCAGCTTCGTCAATTGCTTGGGCTACTCCATCGATTACTCCGTGGCTAGAAATAGTAGCACCAGAAACAGTATCAACATTCAAAGTTTGGTTATCAACGATTTGCTTAGGCAAACGTTTAAATACTTCGTCAGCTACGCCACGAGTTTCGCCGCTTGAATCAATACTGATGGCAGCGATCTTATCTTCATCGATTGTAACTTCCATTGGCATAAAGCTTGATCCATGTCCCTTAGCTTTTACTTCGTATTTTCCTGATTTCATATTCATAATTATTAACTCCTAAAAACGTTTCCAATTGCTTTACAAGTTTATTTTATCGACCCTTTATTTTTTAGTGAAATAGTTTTATTACAAGTACGCTATAATAAAATTATTATCGCTATATATACAGAGGTTTATTTATGAACGATCCTGACGAACTACTCCATACCTTGGATATGCTCTTAAAAGAAAGTAATTTTACTAAAGCAGCACGCGAGCTCTATATTTCTCAGCCCTATTTAACGCAATTAATTAAGCGAATTGAAAAAAGAGTGGGAGCTAAAATTATCAACCGCGATGTCCAGCCTTTTACGTTGACGGAAGCTGGTTTGATTTATTACAAATATCTAGAAACGATTTCTTATGACGGCTTGCAGCTAGAAAGACAGCTGGCGCAATTTTCTCATCCAGAAAAAGAAATCATCCGAATTGGTATTTTAGAAAGTTTGGGCTCTTATTTACTTCCGGCAATTCTGTCCTCTTTCTTACAAAAGCATCCCAATGCCGAAATTCAGCTCTTTGAAGCTTTCCCTAGAAAAACTGAAAAGCGTCTTTTAAATGAGGAAATCGACTGCTATATTGGTCAAACGCCCGATGCTATTTCTCGAGGATTAGATTTTTATACTAACGGTGGCGAGCAATACTATATCGTCATCCCATCAAATTCGAAATACTTTCAGCCAAACAAGTTTATCTTAGAACCAGATGAATTAGACATCAAAGAATTGCTCAGCCAGCCACTAGTTTTGAGCCAGCCAGAGTCGGCGATTCGGCACCAGATAAATGGATTGTTGCAAACGTTTCACGTGAAACCACATATTGTTATGGAAAGCAATAGCGTAATTACGGTTGCTAACCTTGCAGTTAATGGCATTGGTTTAACCATTTCTTCAGCAAGTATTCTCAAGCGCTTGCGCCATCAGCCAATTAATTTATTGCCGCTCGATCGCAGCTTAATCATGATTAAGTTCTTTATTGCAGTAAAACAAGGGCGTAAACATTCACAAGCTTTGCAAGATTTAATCAAAACCTTCCAGCAAATCAAACTAGAACCATCAATTCACTAAAAAATAAAAGGGATCGGAAAATTTTCCAATCCCTTTTTGAGTTGAGTAGTAAAGTTTATTTTTAATTATTTATTTTCTAATGCTGCACGAGCTAATTCAAAATCGCCTAGCGTAGCCGAACCATTATCTGCAACTGCCGGAGTGACAATTAACTCATCTAAGTCTGGAGTTGCAACATAGTTATTATTGAATTGATCAAAGAATTTACGTACTTTGACTAAATCATCTTCGTTTAAGACAGAGCCACCAACAACCATTACATCAGGTCTTAAAGTCATATAAGCATTATACAAACATTGGGCAACGTAATATGCCACATAAGTAAAGACCTTGTTATCACGGCTCAATTTTTCACCAGGAATTCCGGTTCTAGCTTCAAGAGAAGGACCAGCAGCCATCCCTTCAACACATTTATTTTGGTGGAATGGACACTTGCCTTCATAATCATCGCCTGGATATGGCGTAACCAAAGTATGGCCGATTTCTGGGTGATTGTTTAAGCCAACGAACTTTCCAGCTTGAACGATTCCAGCGCCAACTCCCGTCCCAATTGTAATGTAAAAGTAAGTCTTACTATCATCTTTACCGCGGGCAATATATTCGCCATAACAAGATGCATTAACATCAGTAGTCATTGCTACTGGAACGCCTAATTCTTTTTCAAAGTAGCCTTTAACGTTTGTTCCAGACCAACCACGTTTTGGCGTATCCAAAATATAACCGAAAGTTCTGGAATTAGGATTAATATCAATCGGGCCAAAAGTACCGATTCCTAAAGCATTTACTGGATACTCTTTAAAGAATTGAGCAGTTTTAGCCAAAGTTTCTTTAGAATCAGTCGTAGGAATTCTCTTGCGTGCTACAACTTCACCAGTTTCTGCATCTTGAACTGCGGCGATAAACTTAGTTCCGCCAGCTTCAATACTGCCGAGATATGTCTTTTCTGTCATTTCATTTTCACCCTTTTTATATAGATTTTTTGTTTTTTAGATAATACGCTCTTATATTATAAAGAAGATTATGGTAAAAAGTAAGTGCTTTCAATGTAAAAAATGTCATTTATCGCCATACCATCTATGGCAACTAAATGACATTTATTTTTTTAGCCCTTTATTTGCTTGGATCATCATGCGTGTAATCCAGGTTAGAAAATCTGTTATATGGCTTAGAGAACATCAATTTAACGGTTCCTCTACTACCAGAACGGTTCTTTTCAATGATAACTTCAACTTCACCATTATCTTGTTCTGCCTCGACTTCGCCATCATCGCTGTCTTCATTTTCATCGCGATAATAATCATCACGATATAAGAAAGCAACAATATCAGCATCCTGTTCAATGGAACCAGATTCACGAATATCTGATAAAACTGGCCGCTTATCTTGTCTTTGTTCAACTGAACGCGACAACTGCGATAGTGCAATTACTGGAATGTGCAGCTCTTTAGCTAACTTTTTTAACTGACGCGAAATAGCAGAAACTTCTTGCTGACGCGACTCGCTTCTTGGACCTTCGATCAACTGCAAGTAGTCGATTACAACTAGGCCTAAGTTACCTTTTTCTTTAGCTAAACGGCGTGCTTTAGCCCTGATTTCGCTCATTTTAATGCCAGGAGTATCATCAATATAAATACTCGTCCGATCAAGCGAACCAGCTGCGACAACCAATTTGCGCCATTCATCTTCAGTTAATTGACCAGTTCTAAGGTGCTGCGAATCAATCAAGCCTTCTGAAGCCAGCATTCTTTGCACTAACTGATCAGCACCCATTTCTAGAGAAAACATGGCAACGGTCTTATCCGTATGCAGTCCCACAAATTGTGCTACGTTTAGGGCAAAGGCCGTTTTACCAACACCAGGACGCGCTGCTAGGATAATCAATTCATCATCATGAAATCCTGTCGTCATTTTATCTAATTCTTGAAAGCCTGTTGGTAGGCCCGTCACCATATTTCCATCGTCAGGAATATTATTAATGGCTTCGACAGTTTCATTTAAAACGTCATGGATCGATTTAAAGCCTCCTGAAGCATTTTCCTGGGAAACATTCATAATTGAACTTTCGGCATTATCTAAGATGTCTGTGACGTCGTCAGAGCCTTCTATGGCATTTTGAATGATACGTTGACTTGTTGTAATTAAATTACGCAATAATGCTTTTCGCTTAACAATTTGTGCATAATAAGTCACGTGCACTGCCGTTGGCGTAGCAATTGCTAATTGAGAAACATAAGCTAGTCCGCCGATGTCTTCAAGCTGATTTTTCTTTTTTAATTCATCTTGCAATGTCACAACGTCAATAGCGCTGCCACGATCTGCAATATCAATCATTGCGCTAAAAACCAGACGATTAGCATGTTCATAAAAATCGTCTGGTTCTAGTATATCTGAAGCTTCAATAATCGCTTCTGGGTTTAAAAAGACGGCACCTAAGACCGCCTTTTCTGCCTCACTATCATGAGGTATTTGTTGAGAAACAACATTATCCATTTTTAATTAATCTTGCTCCGTAATATGAACGCGAACTGTTGATTCTACGCCTTTGAACAACTTAACTGGTACATTAGTATAACCTAAAGACTTAATTGGTTCAGGCAATGATAATTTACGTTTATCAATCTTAATGCCGTATTGCTTTTCTAAGCCCTCAACAATCTTCTTACCAGAAATTGATCCAAACAAACGTGAATCAGTACCAGCCTTAGATTTAAAGTTAACAATAGTCTTGTCATCTTCAAGTTGCTTTTTAATTTCTTGTGCTTCAGCTTTTTGAGCCTCATACGCATCTTTTTCTGCCTTTTCAAGGCGCTTTAAAGTATTAAGGTTTGAACTAGTAGCTTCTTTAGCAAGTCCTTTTTTAATTAAAAAGTTTTGAGCGTATCCATCTGGAACTTCCTTAACTTGGCCTCTTTTACCTTTTCCTCTAACATCTTGAGTAAAAATAACTTTCATAACTATTACTCCTATTCATTTTCTTTTAAATATTCATCAATTGCCTTAAGCAATTCGTCTTTTGCTTGCTCAACTGTTACATCTTCAAGCTGAGTAGCCGCATTAGACAAGTGACCGCCACCGCCTAATTTTTCCATGATTACTTGAACATTGATTTCACCCATAGAGCGAGCCGAAATTCCAATAGTAGTCTTACTGCGTCTGGCAATCGCAAAACTTGCATCTACATGCTCTAATGATAGAGCAGTATCAGCTGCTTGAGCCACAATAACTGGGTTATAAATTTGATCATTTTCACCCATTAAAAGCGCCATATTCGGCTTGATCATTTCAATAGTTGATACTAAATGGCTGCGCTGCAAGTAATTATTGATATTTTCTTTTAATAACTCTGCCACAACTGTTGAATCTGCTCCAATTGAACGTAAATAACTAGCTGCATCAAAGGTTCTAGTTCCTGTACGCAAGGAGAACTCTTTAGAATCAACTGTAATTCCGGCCAGCATGCCAGATGCTTCAAGTGGACTTAACACGCCCTCTCCGCCTTGTGGCTGGTATTCAATCATTTCAGTTACAAGCTCACAAGTCGAAGATGCATATGGCTCAATATAAACTAGCATTGGATTTTCAGGAAATTCTTCACCACGTCTATGGTGGTCAATAACAATCAACCTATTCTTCAATCTATTATATAGTAACTGGTCATAAGTAATTGAGTACTTAGAGTGGTCAGTTAATACTAGCAATGAATCATCGGTTGCCTGATCTAATGCATCTCCAGGACTGATAAAAATATCTTTATCAATTCCAGCTGCTTTCATTTTAGCAACTAATCGCCCAACATCATAGTTCACATGTTCAGTATCTAAAACAACATTAGCTTTAACGCCGTGAACTTGCGCAATTTTCACAATTCCAATTGCAGATCCAATCGCATCTAAATCTGGATTGCGGTGTCCTTGAACAAAAACTCGATCAACGCCTTTAAATAATTCTTCAAGTGCTTGAGAAACCATTCTTGCACGAACGCGGGTCCGTTTTTCCATTGGGTTAGACTTACCGCCATAAAAGCGAGCATCTTTACCAGGCCGCTTAACTACAACCTGATCACCGCCTCGTCCAAGAGCTAAGTCCAAGTTCGATTGAGCTTGATCCGCAATTTCGTTCAAACTTTCAGAACCAAAGGCAATTCCGATAGATAAAGTAAGTGGCGTATTGCGACGACTTGATTCTTTTCTAATTTTATCTAAGATTGAGAACTTATCTTCTTCCATCTTATCCAAATCAGAAACGTGAGCCAGCAAAATAAAGTGGTCCTCATCAATTCGCTTCAAATATGCATGGAATTGTTTAGCATATTCATTGAGCGATTTTTGAACGTATGAACTCATATCGGTCAAATCTTGATCGCTCATGGCCTGGCTTAATTCATCATAATTATCAATAAAAATTAGGGCAATTGCCAAACGTTGCTGCTTATATTTTTCTTCGATATTAGCATACTTAGTAATATCAAAAAGATAAACGACGCCGAGATTATTTTGGACGACCATTTCAAATTTATGATTGCCCCAAGTAATTACTCGGTTTTGCGAAGTTTTATCATCAATTGCTTCATTAATGAACTGATAAAGCTGCGGATCGACTGATTTAATCGATGATCCAATGGCGTCTTTATCTTTTAAATAAAGCTGCAGATAAGGATTAATCCATTGAATCTGTTGATCATCATCATATAGCAAAATACCTAGCGGCATTTTAATCATAGCTTCTTGTTCGCCGCGTTTTATTCTGTAAGATAAATTGGCCGCATAATTATTAGCATTGCCAGCGAGTACATATGTCCCGTATACTGCAAACGCACAAGTCAAGACAAACAACAAAAACATCGCTAAGCCATAAAGCGGGCTAATCAAAAAGCCGATAATGGCTCCAATTAGGGATAGCACTAAGATAATAATTAGAGATGCTGTTAATCTTGAATCCTTAATGAATGCAGGCAATTCTAATTTTCGTAAAAAATCTTTCATAAAGATCCTTTCTGATTGCATTAACATCTAGAAAATAGTGTACACTGCGTTAATTTATATTATACCCTAGTAAAGAATGATGTGTGGATAATTTAAAGAGCAAAAGCCAAATAAAAGATATCCACATGTGGATATCTAAAATAAAAAAGAGCAACTTTTTGCTCTTTTATCACATCATATCATGTTTCTTCAAGTACCACAGCAAAACTAGCATTACTAAAATGGTGCCAATTGTAATCAAAATCCAGTCAGCCGTGCTATTGAGAATCGGCAATTTAACGTTCATCCCGAAAAATCCAGTAACAATAGTCGGAATAGTTAAAAGCAGCGACCAAACCGTTAAGAACTGCATGGTATTGTTTAGGTTGTTATTCAAAATATTATTAGACGTTTTAGAAATTTCTTCAGTCACTTCGTTATAGATCTTAACCATCTGCGATGATTGCTGAACTTCGATGATAATGTCATCACACATTTCTTCTTCAGATGCATTCATATGTAGACCTGATTTTTTATTTTTAACAGTTTCAAGCATCATTAAATTAGTTCTAATTGAACTAGATAAGAAGACTAAACTTTTTTCTACTTGAGCTAGTGCCTGCAAATCTTTATTTTTAATTCGACCACTTAAGTGACTATCTAAAACAATACGTTCACTATTTAACTGACTTAAAGCTCTTTGGAAATATTTAGTTACCGAAAATAGAATCGCAAAAACTAATTCTTTTTCACTATGGATTGTTTCATCAGTTTTTTGACGAAAATCTTCAATCATATAAGTCGTATCTGGAGTATGGACCGTAAATAAAGTACCACTAACCATCAAAAATTTAATTGGCAACGTTGTAAAATGGTCTGCATCTTCAGTTGGCCAAATCGGTACATCGTAAACGAACAAGTCACTATTAGTAATATAATCGTGATCAAAGTGAGGACGTTCATGAAGGTCGTTGATATAAGAAATAATCTCTGAAGTAAGATGGAACTTAGATTTAAGTATTCGAATATCATGATCATCTAAATTGTAGATATCATACCACTTATATTTAAAATCGTATTGGCCTGGTAAACTTTGTTTAATGATCATTGTCCAATCCCCTTTTTTAGCTTGCAGTACTATCATAACGCAAATAAGTAATAAAAAAGAGTACCTTTCGGTACTCTTTTTTGCTTTTTGATCTGTTTTAGTCTTCTGCGACAAATGGCAATAAGCCCATAACGCGAGCTCTCTTGATTGCAACAGTCAACTTGCGTTGATTCTTTGCGCTAGTGCCAGTGACACGACGTGGTAAAATCTTACCTCTTTCAGAGATAAAACGTTTCAACAAATCAACATCTTTGTAGTCGATGTAATCGATATGGTTAGCAGCAATGTAGTCAACCTTACGACGACGACGGCCACCTCTTCTTTGTTGAGCCATGTTCAAAGATCCTTTCTAGTTAAAATTTAAAATGGGAGATCATCATCTGAGATATCGATAGAACTACCTGAATCTGCAAATGGATCTTGCGGTTGCGCATTGTTATTAGTGTTAGCGGTATTGTTGTTAGTGCTTGGTGCACTATTTCCACCAAAGTTATTAGTACTTGGTGCACCAGCATTATTACCAGCTTGTGGTGCAAATCCTGGGTTACTTTGACGATTCTCACGATCGCGACGTGATTCCAACAATGAGAAGTTATCTACGACTACTTCAGTAACGTAGACCCTCTTACCATCTTTATCATCATATGTTCTCGTTTGAAGACGTCCTTGAATACCAACTAATGAGCCTTTTGAAGTAAAGTTAGCAAAGTTCTCTGCAGCTTTACGCCAAATTACACAACTGATGAAATCAGCGCCACGCTCACCTTGGCTATTAGTATATTGACGATCAACAGCAAGAGTAAACGTAGCAACTGAGATTCCGCTCCCAGTAGTACGTAAATCAGGATCACGTGTTAAACGGCCAACAAGTACAACATTATTAATCATACTTTTGTCCCCTTCCTAATTCACGAAAAAATAATTACTTGTCTAATTTAACAGTCATTGAACGTAAGATTTGGTTATCAATACGTGAAAGACGACCAAATTCGTTAACTGCATCTGCGTTATCAGCAGTGAAAGTTAAAATGTGGTATGTACCTTCACGGTATTTATCCATTTCGTAAGCGAAACGTCTCTTACCCCAATCCTTAGATTCAAGATCTTGAGCACCGTTGTCGGTTACAACCTTGTCAAAACGTTCAATCAAAGCCTTCTTTGAATCTTCGTCAATGTCAGGCTTGATGATGTAAGTAACTTCGTACTTAGTTTTTGCCATATAAATGCACCTCCTCATGGACTAAATGGTTCTTGTGTCAAATCAAGAACAAGGAGTAATGAATAATATTACTCACAATGGTTGATTTTATCACAGAAACAAAAAAATTACCAAACTTTTTTCACGTGATCCTGAGCAAATTGCTCATTATTTATTACACGAAAAGTTGGTAATTTTATTTTTAATCTAAATTATTCTTGTGAATCTTCTGAATTATCGCCGTCAGTTAACGCATTTTCTTCAGAATTTTCATTTTCTTGCTCGTCATCGTCTTGCGCTGGAATAGCGGTTACGCTGGCAACTTTAGCACCATCATCAACACGAATTAACTTGACACCTAAAGTAGCACGACCAGTTTGAGAAACATCGTTGACGTCGAATCTGATCATTACTCCGGCACTAGTAATTAACATGATGTCTTCATCGCCATTAACTACAGTTACACCAGCCAATGGACCGTTCTTTTCACCGATATTAGCGGTCTTGATACCTTTTCCGCCGCGGCCTTTAACTGGATATTCTGAAGCAGCGGTACGTTTACCGTAACCTTTTTCAGAAATTACTAAAACTTCTGAATCAGGCTCTAAGATATCAGAACCAACTACATAGTCATTTTCACGTAAGTTAATTCCGCGAACACCAGCAGCGGTACGTCCCATTGCACGAACGTCGCTTTCGTTAAAGGTTACAGCATAGCCTAAGTGAGTTCCAATTAAAATGTTTTGCTTACCATTAGTCGTCAAAACATTATTTAATTCATCGCCATCGCGCAAAGTTAAAGCAATCAATCCACTACGTCTAATATTGCTAAATTCGCTAACGTGAGTTCTCTTTACAGTTCCTAAACGCGTTACAAAGAACAAGTAGTTGTCTTGCGCATCTTCAGGAACATTGATGACAGCTTGAATTTTTTCGCCTTTATCTAACTGCAATAAGTTAATGATTGGCAATCCCTTGGCATTTCTTCCAAATTCAGGAATTTCGTAAGCCTTCTTAGAATATACCTTACCTAAGTTAGTGAAGAAGAGTAAGAAGTCATGGGTGCTTGAGAAGATCAAGTGGTTGATAAAGTCATCGTCTTGAACTCCCATACCTTTAATACCACGACCACCACGGTTTTGAACTTTAAAATCGCTCGCTGGCATTCTCTTAATGTAGCCGTTGTGAGTTAAAGTAAGCAATACGTCTTCTTTTTCGATTAAGTCTTCGTCTTCGATAGAAACTACTTCACCCGCAGCAATTTCAGTTCTTCTCTCATCCCCAAAACGCTTTTGGATATCAAGCAATTCATCATAAATAATCTTATCGATACGTTCAGGCTTAGCCAAAATATCGCGATAATCAGCAATCTTTGCTTGTAATTCTTGATATTCAGCTTCAATCTTGTCGCGCTCTAAACCTGTCAAACGAACCAAACGCATATCTAATATGGCTTGCGATTGACGATCATCTAAGCCAAAGCGAGAAATCAATTGCGCCTTAGCAATATCGCTGGTCTTAGAACCACGGATAATCTTGATAATTTCATCAATATGGTCTAAAGCGATTCTTAAACCTTCAAGAATATGAGCACGTGCTTCAGCTTTTCTTAAGTCAAACTTAGTTCTACGTGTAATAACGTCTTCTTGGTGGTCTAAGTAATATTGCAGCATTTGCTTTAAAGTTAAAAAGTGCGGTGCACCATTAACAATTGCCACCATATTGATACCAAAGTTGGCTTGCATTTGGGTTTCTTTGAATAAATTATTCAAAACCACGCTGGCACTAGCATCACGACGAATATCAATCGTAATTCTCATACCAGTCTGGTCAGATTCATCACGAACACCAGTAATTCCATCGATAATTTTTTCACGTGCTAAATCAGCGATCTTTTTAACTAATTCGGCTTTATTTACCAAGTATGGGATTTCGCTAACAACGATGCGTTCACGACCATTTTTCTCAGTTTCGATATTAGTCTTAGCACGTACAACTATATTGCCCTTGCCGCTTTCGTAAGCGCGATAAATTCCGCTGCGTCCCATGACAATACCACCAGTTGGAAAGTCTGGTCCAGGAATGACCTTCATCAAATCCTTAACCGTTACGTCAGGATTATCCATCAACATATGGATTCCGCTTATTACTTCAGCCAAGTTGTGAGGCGGAATATTAGTAGTCATACCAACAGCAATACCGCTAGCACCGTTTACTAACAAATTAGGAATTCTAGCTGGCAAAACAACTGGTTCATTTTCAGTATCATCGTAGTTACGTTGCCAATCAATGGTTTCTTTATTGATGTCGCGCAACATTTCAACGGCGATTTTACTCATACGAGCTTCAGTATAACGCATAGCAGCTGGTTCATCGCCGTCTACAGAACCAAAGTTTCCGTGACCGTCGACTAGCATGTAGCGGTATGAGAAATCTTGAGCCATGTGGGCCATTGCCAAATAAATTGATGAGTCACCATGTGGGTGGAATTTACCCATAACTTCACCAACAATTCTGGCACTCTTTTTATATGGCTTATCGGGACTGACGCCCAATTCGTTCATTCCGTACAAAATACGACGCTGCACTGGCTTTAAACCATCTCTAACATCAGGTAAAGCACGCGCAACGATAACTGACATTGCATAATCCAAAAATGAACTACGCATAGTGTGAGTCAGATCAACATTTCGTATTCTGCGATCTTGCATTTGATTATCGTTATCCATCTAAATCTCCTATGCATCCAAGTTTTCTACGTATTTAGCATTCTTTTCAATAAAGTCACGTCTTGGAGCAACTTCATTACCCATCAATAATTCAAAGACTTCATCGGCATCTTTAGCATATTCAGGGCTTACACGATCTAAACGTCTATTTTCAGGGTTCATAGTAGTTTCCCATAACTGTTCAGGGTCCATTTCTCCCAATCCCTTGTATCGCTGAACAACAGGCTTAGGACTTGGTTGAAGCGTACCTAAGTAGTCGTGCAATTCTTCGTCAGTATCAAGGTATTTTTCAATTTTTCCTTGACGCACTTGATACAGAGGGGGCCGTGCGATGTAGACATATCCTTTTTCAATCATTGGACGCATGTAATTGTAAAACAGCGTAAGCAGCAATGTTCTAATGTGAGCTCCATCGACATCGGCATCCGTCATAATAATTAACTTATGATAACGTGCTTTTGAAACATCAAAGTCAGCACCAAAGCCAGTTCCCAAAGCAGTAAACAAAGAACGAATTTCTTGGTTAGCTAAAATTCGATCCATTGAAGCTTTTTCAACGTTCAAAATCTTACCTCTGATTGGCAAAATTGCTTGCGTTAAACGCGAACGTCCTTGCTTTGCCGAACCTCCTGCAGAGTTACCTTCGACGATAAACAATTCTGAAATGCTTGGATCATTACTGGTATTATCGGCTAATTTACCAGGTAAGTTAGCAATCTCAAGGCCTGACTTTTTACGAGTAACTTCACGAGCACGCTTAGCTGCAACACGTGCGCGAGCAGCCAATTGCCCTTTTTCAACAATCTTACGACCGACTTGAGGGTTTTCCATCAAGAACTTACTAAAGGTTTCAGAAAAGGCCTTATCAACGGCTGCACGAGCATCTGAGTTACCTAGCTTAGTCTTAGTCTGTCCTTCAAATTGTGGATCAGGGTGCTTAACAGAAACAACCGCAGTCATCCCTTCACGAATATCTTCACCAGAAAGATTGTCATCTTTATCTTTAAAGATCTTAGCTTTACGAGCATAATCGTTAACTACACGCGTTAAAGCAGTCTTAAAGCCGGCTTCGTGCATCCCGCCTTCATAGGTATGGATGTTGTTAGCAAAAGTCATCAAAGTCGTCTTATAGCCATTAGTGTATTGCAATGCTACTTCAACAGTAATGCCATCGTATTCGCCTTCAACATAAACTGGTTCGTCAAATAAAACTTCTTGACCGCGGTTAAGAAATGAAACGTACTCTTTAATACCGCCTTCAAAATGGTAAACGTCAGTTTCAGCAGTTTCTTTACGCTTGTCAGTGAACGTTAACTTAAGACCCTTGTTTAAGAAAGCTAATTCACGAATTCTGTTTTTTAAGACCTTGTCATCAAACGTAGTTGTTTCAGTAAAGATATCAGGATCTGGATAAAAATGAACGATGGTTCCGTGTTGATCTAATGGCACAGTACCAATCTGTTTCATTTCTTGCACTACACGACCGTGGTCAAAAGCAATGGTGTACTTTTTACCATCACGCATAACAACAACGTCTAATTTAGTAGACAAGGCATTTACAACTGAAGCCCCTACACCGTGAAGACCACCAGATACCTTGTATCCGCCACCGCCAAATTTTCCTCCGGCGTGCAAAACCGTAAAGACTGTTTCTAAAGCTGGACGACCAGTCTTTTTCTGGATATCAACTGGGATACCACGACCGTCATCTTGTACAGTTACACTGCCGTCTTCATTAACAGTAATTTCGATCTTTGTCGCAAAACCGGCTAATCGTTCATCGATACTGTTATCGATAATTTCCCATACTAGGTGGTGCAATCCTTGGCTACTGGTAGAACCAATATACATACCAGGACGCTTTCTAACAGCTTCCAGGCCTCCTAAAACTTGAATCTGGCTGGCATTATATTCATCAGCTTTTTCTTCAAATTTTTTAGCTTTTTGTAAGTCTTGCTTGCTCTTATCTTCAGCCATTTAATTCTCCTCTTTAGTAATAATTCCTGACTTGATGTAGTAAATTCTTGGCGTCTTCACTACTTCCCAGGAAATTCCTTCCAAATCCGTAGTAGTAATAAAAGTTTGGGTTTTTCCATGAATGTAATTAAGTAAGCTGCTCTGGCGATTATGATCTAATTCGCTCATCACATCATCCAATAGTAAAATGGGATACTCATTAGTCAGATGATGCACCAGCTGGATTTCAGCTAACTTGATACTCAAAGCAATTGTTCGCTGCTGACCTTGAGAAGCATAATCATGAGCATTTTTACCATTAATCTTAAAAAGCAAATCATCGCGATGAGGCCCGGTCAGCGTAGTTCCTTTGCGAATTTCGTTTGCCTTATTTTTATGAAAACTATCTAAAACTTTATGATAGATCTCATCAACTTGATCACCGGCCTCAATTTCGTTAATTGAAGGTCGATAGTAGATTTCGAGTTGTTCTTTATTTGCACTAATTTGACTATGTGCATCATGGGCATAACTATTTAACAATTTTACGAAGTTGAGTCTGCGATAAATAATTTCCGCAGCGATACCTGCCAGTTGATCTGACAAGACATCTAAAAAAATCTTATCTTTTGCTTTGCCTAAAGACAGCTGCTTAAGATAATTATTTTTTTGCTGTAGAACTTGCCGATATTGACTAGAAAAATACAGATATTCTGCATTGATTTGTCCAAATTCCAAATCCATAAATCTACGCCTTAAAGCGGGTGCTCCTTTAACCAAGGCTAAATCTTCAGGTGAAAACAAAATCGCATTCATTTGTCCGACATATTTGGACAATTTTTTTTGCTCTAACCGATTAATCCAGGCCTTTTTGCCCTTAGGCGATAAGCGTAATTTTAGTTCTACTTCGACCTGACTTTTGTGCACCTTGCCTTGAAGACCAGCGTATTTACTGCCAAAGCGAATCAATTCTTTATCGGTGCTAGTTCGATGAGAACGCGTTAACGCTAAAAAATAGATTGCTTCTAACAAATTGGTCTTTCCTTGGGCATTTTGACCTAAAAAAATATTAATTTGTGGATCAAAATCTGTTTGCAAAGTTGAGAAATTTCGAAAATCCTTCAAAGCCAAATTTTCTAAATACATGACTACTCCGCAACAAATTTATAGGTTTGTCCCTCAACTTCAACTACATCATCTGGATGAAGCTTTTTACCTCTACGATTTTCTGGTGCCCCATTTAACTTAACTGGGTTGTCTTTTAAATACCACTTAGCCTGTCCACCGGAAGAAATAATACTTTCTTCTTTAAGAAATTGAGCTAAAGTAATAAATTCACCCTTAATTGTGAAATTTTTAATACTACTCACCCCATTTAACTAGTTATACCTTATTATTATACCGTTTTTCACGATGAAAAACAATTCACATTCGCCTTCTAAGCGCTTTTGAATGAATTTATAGTTAACTAATATCCCTATACTCAAACGTACAAAAAAAGCTGAAAATGGCAAAATTTGCCTTTTCAGCTTAAGTTATCACCAAAAAATACTTCGAGACTTTTAGAATGTTCTAACCGGAGTAATCAATTGCGTAAAGTCAACGTCTTCTTTTGCTGGCGTAACAGTAAATGGACGTAATGGCTGAGTAAATTTCATGACAATTGAATCAGTAATTGAAGCTCTTAGAGCGTCTCGTAAATAATCTGGGTTAAATGCAATTTCCAAGCTATCGCCAGTTAAACTCTTAAATGGAATTTCTTCTTCAACATTTCCGATTTCGGCAGATTGACCACGCAAAACTACGCTTTGCTTATCAGTGTCTAAATTCATCTTAACCACGTTGTTGCGACTTTCGTGGGTAAGCAAACTTGCACGGTCCAAAGAACGAGATAAAGTAGACAAATCAAATTCTACTTGAGTTGTAGAGCTAGTTGGGATTAAGCGATCAGTATCTGGATATGATCCTTCTAGTAAACGTGAGTAAAATGCAATATTTCCAATATTGAAAAGTACTTGATTATCACCTGGGTTAACAGTAATTTCAGGGTCTTTTTCACCAATAATTCTAGAAAATTCAACTAGACTATTTCCAGGAATTACCAAATTAGATTTCACTTCAGGTCCGTTTTCTACAGAAATTGTTCTTTGAGACAAACGATGACTATCAGTAGCAACAGCTTTAATTGCATTACTGCTAAAGCTAAAGTTAACCCCATTTAAAGTTGGACGGCTTTCTTGGTTAGCAACAGCAAATACAGTTTCGTTAATTACTTCTCTAAAAGTTTTACCGGAAAGCTCGAAAGCTGCATCGGTTGGAATTTCTGGTAAACGTGGATAATTATTTGCATCCAAACCGTTAATCATAAATTCGGTATTTTCAGATGTGATTTTTGTTTGGAAACTTTCTTTTACTTCAAATGAAAAGTCTTTGCCCGGCAATTTTTTGATAATTTCACTGAAAAAGCGTGCTGGTAAAACGATTGAACCAGTTGATTCAACTGTTAAATCATCGTTAACTGGAATTTTGATTTCAATAGAAATATCAGTATCGCTACCAGTTAAGACTAATTCTTGTTCAGAAAGATCCAATTTGATTCCGCTTAAAATCGGAATAGTAGCACGTGAAGAAATAGCACGCATAACATTGTTCAAATTATCGAGGAACAAATTTCTATTTATTGTAAATTGCATTGATTATCCTCCGTTTATTTTTGAGTACTCTTTTTTATTTAATTATATATTTAAATACTTAGAAGTAGTAGTAGGTACGGTGGATTATGTTGAAAACTGTAATAATCCACTGATATGAAAGAAAAGTACTTGTACAAAACATGTGAATAATTCTAAAAGTTATCCACATGTTATTAACTTTACTAATGATCAAGCATTGCTTTCAAATCATACACAGCCGACTTAATATCTGAGTCAGTTTTGATTGCACGATCGATTTTTTCGACTGCGTGCATGACTGTCGTATGATCTTTTCCGCCAAATTCTTGACCAATTTTTGGCAAACTAGAATCTGTTAACTCACGCGACAAATACATGGCAATTTGGCGTGGGACAACAATCTGCTTTACCCTCTTTTTACCTTTTAATTCGGCAGTAGAGGTTTGGAAATAGTTGGCAACGACTTCTTGAATCTTGGATATCTGCAGTCCACGATTTTTTTGGACTAGTTTTAAGTCGGTTAAAGCTTCTTTAGCTAAATCGACATTAATATCTTCTTTTTCAATCGTTGCATGAGCTTGCACTTTAACTAATGCGCCTTCGAGTTCACGGATATTAGTATCTACTTGCGAAGCGATATAGTCTAAAGTATTGTCGTCAATTGAAAGTCCGTCTGCTTCGGCTTTTTTACGCAAAATTGCAATGCGAGTTTCTAGATCAGGCGGCGTTATTTCGACCTGTAGTCCCCAGGTGAACCGCGAAACTAATCTTTCAGATAACGCTGGAATTTCGTTCGGCAAACGATCACTAGTCATTACGATTTGCTTTTGATCGTTGTAAAGCGTCTCAAAGGTGTGGAAAAATTCTTCTTGAATCCCCTCTTTTTTAGCAAAGAATTGAATATCATCTACTAATAAGAGATCACAGGTACGATATTTTTCACGAAATTCGTCTTGGGTCTTATTTTTTATGGAATTAATAAAATCATTAACGAAGGTTTCGCTTTGAATGTAAACAACTTTGGCATTCGGCTTTTCCGCAAGCATTTGATGACCGATTGCTTGCATTAGGTGAGTTTTACCAAGACCTACACCACCAAAGATAAATAAAGGATTGTAAAAACTACCTGGATTATCGGCAACTGCTAAAGCAGCTCCGGCAGCAAGTTTGTTGCCTTCGCCTTGAACAAAAGTATCAAAAGTATATTTACTATTTAATTGCAAATCTTTAGCAAATTCATCAGGTGCTTCTTCGTGAACTGGTTTTGGCTCAGTATGCGGTTGAGGTGTAACAAAGCGTTCAGGTCCTTCTTCGCCTGCAACGGTGAAAACTGGAGAAATTTCCATATCAGCGTAAGCATATGCTTCTTGAACTAATTGAGATGCAAGATTTTTTTCCCAATAGCCTTTTGACACGGGAGATTCTACAGCAATTAACATTTGTTTAGTAGTTTTATCAAAGGATAAAGGTTTAGTATTTTTAAACCATGCGTTATAGGCAACTTCACTGTAACGTTTTTTCATTTCAGAATTAAAAAATTGCCAAAATTTATCTAAATCAAACAAAAAAAGATCCTCCAATTGGATGGTTTACGTTTTAAAACAAAATAAATTTTAGCATTTTTTAGTTAGGTTTTCCACAGGTGAATAAGCGTAAATAACAATTACACAGGGATGTGGATAATTATTTTTTGAGTTTCCACAAGCAAGAAGAAAACAAAACGAAAATACACTTTTTCCACAAGTGAAGTGTGCATAACTTTTGCTTATTTTTCAAAGGTTTAAAAGCTAATTTAAAAATTATTTCCACAGGCTGTGAATTCTGTTTTTCACACCTTGTTGATTGTGGAAAACAGTGCGAATTATCCTGTGTATAATTTCTGAACGAAAAATTTATAAAAAATATTTCCACACCAAAAGATAAAAAATTGCGCAAGAGTTTGGTATTTTTTTCTTTTAAAACCTTGGTTTTTTGCGGTAAATATGCTATCCTAATTTAGAAATTGTGCTTAAAGTACTAAAAACGGAGGTGCATATTAATGTCCACTAAGAGAACTTACCAACCTAAGAAGCGTCACCGTTCACGCGTTCATGGTTTCATGAAACGTATGGCTACTGCAAACGGCCGTAAGGTTTTAGCAAGACGCCGTAAGAAGGGTAGAAAAGTCTTATCTGCTTAAGCCACTGAACTCAGTGGTTTTTTTAATCTAAGTTAGGATGAAAAGTTTTGAGAAAATCCTACCGAGTAAAATCCGAAAAAGATTTTCAAACTGTATTTGAATATGGCCAATCTATGGCGAATCGGGCCTTTGTTCTTTATGTTTTACCTAAAGAGGGTCAGAAGCATTTTCGCGTAGGTATTTCTGTCGGAAAAAAAGTTGGTCACACAGCTGTAGTAAGGAATAGATTGAAAAGATATATTCGTGCTACACTCACTGAATTTAAACCAAATATTAAACCTGATTTAGATTTTTTAGTGATTGCTAGGCCATATGCGAGAGATTTTAATATGGTAAGAACCAGAAAGAATCTTGAACATATAATGAAGCTTTCACATATTCTGACTACTACGGAAACCGAGGAACAGTAGAGTGAAAGACCTTTTAACAAAGAAAAATTTAAAAAGGCTTGTACTTGTTTTAGGAATTGTAGCATTAGTACTCACTGTAAGTGGGTGTGCTGCACCAACAGCAGGTAATATTCAACCAATTTCTCATACAAGCGGAAGCTGGTGGGATAGATACGTTCTGTATTACTTGTCACAATTCATTTTATGGATTGCAAGTTTGGTAAATAATTCCTATGGCTGGGCTATCGTAATCTTTACTATCATTATTAGAATTATCTTATTCCCACTGCAGGCTCTTTCTATTAAGAGTATGGCCAAGCAGCAAAAGCTCCAACCTCAGATGGATGCTTTACGTAAGAAATATTCTGGTACTGATGTAGAGACACGCCAAAAATTACAGGCTGAAACAAGCAAGCTTTATAAAGAAGCTGGCGTAAATCCATATGTTGGATGTTTGCCACTTTTGATTCAATTGCCAATTATGTGGGGACTGTATCAAGCAATTTATCGAACACCAGAATTGATGAACGGTAAATTCTTATGGATGGACTTAGGACGTCCTGACCCATACTACATCATGCCAATTTTAGCTGCGGTATTTACTTTTATGTCTTCATATATTAGTCAAATGTCACAGCCACAATCATCCCAAAATGGTATGACAAAATCTATGACCTACGTAATGCCAGTAATTATTGGTGTTTCAGCAATTGGAATTCAGTCAGCAATTTCAGTTTACTGGGTTATTTCCAACCTCTTCCAAGTAGTTCAAACCTTTATTTTGCAAAATCCATTCAAGTATCAACGTGAAATGGAACAACAAAAAGAGGCTGAGCGTGAACGTGAGCGTCGTTTACGCAAGACCTACAAGAAGTTAGGCCGTAAGAAAAAGTAAATAAATTATCTAAATCATATAGATAAAGTAGTCAAAGTGCTTTGTCCATCATGTTTCAATGGTGGAGTGGGCACTTTTTTTATTGAAATTTTTAGTTAGGGAGTAAAAATGGCACAAGTTTTAACTCAATTTGATACAATTGCTGCAATTTCTACGCCACTTGGTGAGGGTGGCATTTCAATTGTCCGTTTGTCAGGACAAGATGCTGTGAAAATTGCAAATAAAGTTTTTAAAGGAGCAAATTTAGCTAAAGTCGCATCGCATACCATTCATTATGGACATGTGATAGATCCTGAAACTAATAAGGTAATTGATGAATGTATGGCAACTGTCATGCTCGCTCCAAAAACATTTACACGTGAAAATATCGTCGAAATTTCTTGTCACGGTGGAATTGTCGTTACTAATGATATTTTGCAATTGCTTTTAGCAAATGGCGCTCGAATGGCAGATCCAGGTGAATTTACCAAGAGAGCCTTTATGAATGGGCGTATTGATTTAACACAAGCTGAATCAGTCATGGATATGGTGCGCGCTAAAACTGATCGTGCGCGTCAAGTGGCTATGAATCAACTTGAAGGCGGCTTAATGACAAAAATAAAGGCTATGCGCCAAGACCTACTAGATACCATGGCTCAGGAAGAAGTAAATATCGATTATCCTGAATATGATATGGATGATATGACTGGTCAGGAAATGAAGCAAAAGGCAATTTCTGTTTCTAAAAAGATCGATGAGCTTTTAAATACAGCCCAGGAAGGTAAAATTATTCGCTCAGGTTTAGCTACGGCAATTGTTGGGAAACCTAATGTCGGTAAATCATCTTTATTGAATTATTTAACTCAAGATGACAAGGCCATTGTGACCGATGTGGCAGGAACTACGCGTGATACTTTGGAAGAATATGTGTCAGTCAAGGGCGCTGCTTTAAAGCTAATTGATACTGCAGGAATTCATGAAACTTCTGACAAAGTAGAAAAAATCGGGGTCGAAAGATCTAAAAAAGCAGTTGATCAAGCTGATCTTGTCTTGCTCTTACTTGATTCTAGTCGTGAATTAGAACAAGAAGATCGCGATTTATTAGAATTTACAAAAAATAAAAAACGTATTATTGTTCTAAATAAAAACGATTTGGGTCAAAAGATTAGTCCAGAAACAATTAAAAAGATGACTGATAGTCCAGTAGTTGTAACGTCAGTTTTGCAAAAAGAAAACTTGGACCAATTAGAAAATGCAATTGAGAAGTTATTCTTTAAGGGAATTGAAAATTCAGCTGATCAAGTACTAGTTACTAACCAGCGTCAAGCAAGTCTTTTGGTAAAAGCTAGACAAGCATTAGCTGAAGTAATTAAGGGCGTTGATGATGATATGCCGCTTGATTTAGTCCAAATAGATTTAACCAATGCTTGGAATGATCTAGGTGAAATTACAGGTGAAAGTGCACCTGATGAGTTAATTACGCAGTTATTTAGTCAATTCTGTCTAGGAAAGTAGGAAGCATATATGAAGACATATGAATCTAATGAATATGATGTAATTGTCGTTGGAGCGGGGCATGCTGGCTGTGAAGCAGCCTTAGCTGCTGCCCACATGGGTGAAAAGACTTTATTATTAACAATTAATTTGGATATGGTTGCTTTTATGCCGTGTAATCCTTCTGTGGGAGGACCTGCTAAAGGAACTGTGGTGCGCGAAATTGATGCTTTAGGCGGTCAAATGGGCAAAAATATTGATGCTACTTATGTACAAATGAGAATGCTTAATACGGGAAAAGGTCCAGCTGTTCGTGCTTTACGTGCGCAAGCTGATAAGTGGCAATATCATGAACATATGAAAGACACCATTGAAAATACGCCTAATTTAACTTTGCGTCAGGGTGTAGCAGATGAATTAATCGTTGAAGATGGCGTATGTAAAGGCTTAGTTACAAATACTGGTGCTAGATATTTGGCTAAAAGCGTAGTTTTGACAACCGGTACTGCTGCTCGCGGTAAAATTATCATTGGCGAATTGACTTATTCTTCTGGTCCTAACAACTCGCTTCCTTCAATTAAGTTACCTGAAAATTTGGAAAAACTTGGCTTTAAATTGCGTCGCTTTAAAACAGGAACTCCTCCTCGTGTAGATGGCAATACGGTCGATTATTCTAAAACTGAAGAAGAACCTGGCGATAGCGAGCCACGCCATTTTTCTTACACAACTAGCGATGCTAATTACATTAAGCCTGAAGATCAGATGTCATGCTACATGACTTATACCAACCCTAAGACGCATGAAATTATACGTCAAAATCTGGATCGTGCACCGATGTTTTCCGGCATTATCAAGGGCGTGGGCCCACGTTATTGTCCATCAATTGAAGATAAGGTTGTTCGTTTTGCGGACAAAGACCGTCACCAAATATTCTTAGAACCCGAAGGTCGCCATACTAAAGAAATTTATGTTGGGGATTTTTCAACTTCAATGCCTGAAGAAGTACAACTGAAAATGGTGCACTCTGTTGCTGGATTAGAGCATGCCGAATTGATGCGTCCAGGATATGCAATTGAATATGATGTTATTGAACCTTGGCAGCTCAAGCATACTTTGGAAACTAAGAATATTAAAAACTTATTTACTGCTGGACAAATGAACGGAACATCTGGCTATGAAGAAGCTGGCGGACAAGGTTTAATTGCCGGAATCAATGCTGCGTTGCGCGCACAAAATAAGCCAGGCTTTACTTTACAAAGAGACGAAGCTTATATTGGCGTATTAATTGATGATTTAGTAACTAAGGGCACTAATGAACCATACCGACTGCTTACTAGTCGTGCTGAATATCGTTTATTATTGCGTCATGACAATGCAGACTTGCGTTTAACTGAAAAAGGCCATGAACTTGGTTTGATTTCTGAAGAACGTTACCAAGAGTTTGAAGCTAAAAAGAAGGCTATTGCTGATGCTATGCAGGTTATTAAAGAAGTAAAAATCCATCCAACTGATGAAGTCCAAGAATATTTAGCTTCAATTAAGCAAGATCGTCTAAATGCAGGCGTTAGCGGTGCTGACTTTTTAAAGAGACCGCGTGTTAGTTTTGAAGCTATTGAAAAACTAGTTGGTCATCCGTTAGCTAGTGATCGCTATGTAAAAGAGCAAGTTGAAATTGCTCTTAAGTATGAGGGCTATATCAAGAAAGAAAATGTTATGGTTGATCGTTTGCACCGGTTGGAATCTAAGAAGATTCCAGAAGGCATTGACTATAATGCTATTTCAAGTTTAGCTACTGAAGCACGTCAAAAATTCGAAAAAATTCGTCCAGAATCAATTGCCCAAGCAGAAAGAATTTCTGGCGTAAATCCAGCAGATTTAGCAATTTTGACAGCCTATATTCAACAAGGCAAGATAGCTAAACTGCCTGGATATGGCTCAAAGAAAAACGAAAAATAACGAAAAATCTGAATAAAGAGCACTATTTGAAAAAATAGTGCTTTTTTTGCTTTTAATATTACAAAAATGTTACAAAATCAAAAATATAAAAAATTATGATCACTTAATCACATCAAAAAATCCTCATAGGATAGAACTTATTGTGCTATTTTAAATAAGTTTGTGAAATAATTATCTTTATATTTACGTATATCCTTGTATAGCAAGAAATGAAAACACTTTCAAAGTGTGCACAAGTGTGGTTTAATTTAGATGTACAGAAATAGAATTTAAGGAGATGCGTATATATTATGGCAAAAATTAATGGCTCAGATGCTATGCTAAAAGTTCTATATGATTGGGGAATTGATCATATTTATGGTTTCCCAGGTGGTTCATTCGACTCAAGTATGAACGCTATTTATGATTTCAGAGATAAGATGAAATTCATTGAAGTTCGTCACGAAGAAGCAGGTTCTTTGGCAGCTTCAGCTGAATATAAATTAACTGGTAAGTTAGGTGTATGTTTTGGCTCAGCTGGACCTGGTGCTGCGCACTTATTCAACGGTTTATACGATGCTAAGTATGACAAGACTCCAATGGTAGCAATTGTTGCTAACGTACCAACTAGTCGTCAAGATATTGATTTCTTCCAAGCCTTTGACGAAGACAAATGGTTCTTAGATGCTAGCGTATGGTGCGCTTCAGCTAAGACTGCTGATTTAATTCCAGTTCTGACTGATGAAGCAATTCGTCAAGCTTACGCAAGAAAAGGTCCTGCAGTTTTAATAATTCCTAAGGACTATGGCTGGCAAAAGATTGAAGACAACTTCCGTGTAAACAAGGATGCTAAGCCAGAAGCTAACTACCCAGCTCCA
The DNA here is from genome assembly GCF_000296835.1 of Lactobacillus hominis DSM 23910 = CRBIP 24.179. GTDB lineage: Bacteria > Bacillota > Bacilli > Lactobacillales > Lactobacillaceae > Lactobacillus > Lactobacillus hominis. Next base: position 50,117 of record NZ_CAKE01000022.1, read on the forward strand.
ACTAAGACTTCGGTTGACGAAGCTATTAAGTTGATCAATGAAGCTAAGAATCCTGTAGTTTACTTTGGTAACGGTGCTAAGGATGCTAGCGAAGAATTAAAGGAATTTTCTGACAAATACAAGATGCCACTTCTTTCATCTTACTTAGGTAAGGGTGTTGTAGAAGACGCATTCCCAGCATACATGGGTACTATTGGCCGTATTGGGCCAAAGCCAGCTAACGAAGTTCAAAGCTATGCTGACTTAGTTGTTTGGGTTGGTAACAACTCACCATTCTCATTGTTATGGTTCAACAAAGACACTAAGGTAATCCAAATTGATGTTGATGAAGCTAAGTTTGGTAAACGTCACTCAGTTGATGTTTCAATGCTTGCTGATTCTAAGAAGAGTTTACGTGCATTAATTGATGCTGGCGAAGAAAAGGCAGAAACTCCACTTTACAAGGCAGCTTTAGCTGACCGTGAAAATTGGGATGCATGGCATGAAAGCTTCAAGGATTCTGATGAAATGCCAGTTCGTCCAGAACCAATCTTTGATGTAATTAACAAAGAAGCTGACGATGACGCAATCTTTGCTATTGATGTTGGTAACGTTAATGTAGATCATACTCGTTTGCTTAAGATGCATGATGATCAAAAATGGACTACTTCAGGTCTTCACGCAACTATGGGTTATGGTGCACCAGCTGCTCTTACTGCAGCAACTGTATATCCAGACCGTGAAGTTTGGAACTTAGCTGGTGATGGTGGCTTTGCTATGATGAGTCAAGAATTATTGACTATGGCTCGTTACAACATGCACATCTTGAATGTGGTATTTACTAATGAAACTTTAGGATACATTCAAGCAGAACAAGAAGATGAATCTCACCAACCATTATCTGGTGTTATCATTCCAGATAACAACTGGGCAAAAGTTGCCGAAGGTATGAATGTCAAGGGTGTTGTAGTACGTACCAAGAAAGAATTCGAAGACGCAGTCAAGGAATTCAAGAAGATGGATGGTCCAATGCTTATTGATATTAAGTACACTCATGAAATGCCATACTCAACTGAATTAAATACTTTAAGTGATCCAGCCTTTGTTGAGAAGTATCAAGCAGAAGCTTTGAAGCCATTCAGTTACTTCGCAGAAAAATATGGTGTTGAAGCAGATGCCGCAAGTGGCGCTTCTGAGCACGAAGAAGAAAGTGCAGAAGAAGTAGTTGAAACTGATACTTCATCTGGAGCATCAAGACATTAATTTAAGCATAATATAGAAGAATAGATACGCCTGTAAAAGAAATGTTTCTAAGTTTTAAGAAACATTTCTTTTTTTAACTAAAAGTAAGCAAAACTGTGCGAAAAGTTGGCATAATCAAAATAATGAGAGTTGTTGACAATCAAATTATAATAGCTTAAAATTTTGTTAATTTACTTTTAATGATATCGCTATAGAGAGTGGTAAAGCATATGCTTTTCAATGTGTTATGGAGTAGGTAGTGACTCTGAAAGAAAATTAGAAAAGGAAGTCCAATCCTTAGAAGATATTATTCTTTAATTAAATTATTATGTAGGTGATTTTATGCGTGCTGTTCTAAAAGAGCTTAATGGCAAATACAAGTTTGAGTATTTTCTTTTTTTAGGAATGAATATTATTAATACGTGTATTGAAACATCTAATGTTTTTTTGGAAGGTATGCTAATAAATTCACTAGTATATAAGGCTGATAGGACATCATTCATACGCAATATAGTAGTGATAATAGCTTTAAACGTCATAAGATTGTTTTTGTCTTTTTTTATAAATAAAATTCAAATTCTAAAGTTTAGAAAAATAAACATAGAAGTAAACGATACGATAATAAAGAAGCTTTATTCAAAAGATACGTTAGAAGTCTTAAAACTAGATCCTATTCAAACTGCAGATAGAATTACGGAAGACACTAATGAAATCTTAAATTTCCTGTTTCAAACAGTAAATCAGATAACTTCAATTGTTATTTCCTCGATTATAATTTTTATTTATATTATTAAAGCCAAATCTCACTTTTTCTTGCTGGTAATGATTTTGCTACCAGCCTATATTATTTTGTACCTCTTTTTAAAACCTAAAATATTCAAAATAAACTTAGAATTAAGACGGATTTACAATGAATATTTTTCTGGGTTTGCTGAATGGCTGAATAGATATGTTGAAATTAAAGGCAATAAACGCGAAGAGATGGAATCTAAAAGGTGGAAAAAGACCAAAGCATCTCTTTTAAATATTACAAGAAGAAACTTTTTTCTTAATTTGGGAATGTCTACCGGCGAGATCGTCTTACAATTGATTTTTCAGTTAATATTGTTTATTAATGGCGGATTGGCCGTAATATCGGGAAGCATGACAATAGGAGCTTTTTCAGTTCTTTTCCAATATTTTAATCAATTATTAGGACAAGTAGATGAGATCTTTTCTATTTTATTTAACTTTGAATCTTTCCGGGTTGCATACATGCGAATTGATCAATTGATGTCTATCCGGAATGAAGTAGACGGAGAAATAGTCATTCCTAAGATTGAAAATATCCAAGTTCATAATTTCAATATTAGTCTAGATGCACGAAAGACGTTATTTTCCAAAAAACTTACATGTAGTTTTAATAATTCTGGTCTTTACGTTGTTAGAGGCAGAAATGGAATAGGAAAGTCTACTTTTTTAAGGACGATAATTGGACTGTATACGCCAGCAAAAAAAGGAACAATTTTAATAAACAATATAGATATTGACTTAATAAACAAGAAAAAACTTAGAGAAGATAATATAAGCTGCTTATTCCAAGACACGATTCTTCCCAATTGTCTTGTAAGAGAATATTTAGATATGTATGTAAATGAGAGTAACGAAGATCATATTTCTGAAGATCAATATTTCCAAAAAGTATTTAGCTCTTCGCAATTTAACATAAAAAAAGTGTTAGATAAGAAAATGACTGAGCTTTCAACAGGCGAAATACAATTAGTAAAACTTTACTCTGCTATTTTGAAAAAGAAGGCGCACTGCTTTTTATTAGATGAGCCATTAGCTAATATTTATCCTGAATTGCAATCAGATTTATTAAGCTTATTGAAAAAAATAGCGCAAACTAATCTAGTTATAATCATTAGTCATGATCTTGGAATTGAGGAAAAAGCTAAAAATATAAGGATAAGATAACTATGAAAAATTTTCTACACCTTTTGCTGGTGGGCTTTATGAAATAAAACGGATTGCTATAATTACCAAACTAATTTATGTAGCATATGGATCACTTTTTTAACTAAAAGTAAGCAAAACTGTGCGAAAAGTTGGCAAAAAAAGTATACTAGTAATTGAATGAATAAAACTAATTAAATGGAGGCACTATTTATGCAACAATTTGGGGTTATTGGCCTTTCAGTCATGGGTAAAAACCTTGCATTAAATGTTAAAAATCACGGCTTCTCTGTATCTGGATTTTCAATTGATAAGCCAGAAGTTGATGCTTTAGCTAAGTATGAAGATAAGGATTTAAAGCCTACTTATACTTGGGAAGAATTCGTTAACTCTTTGGAAAAGCCACGTAAGATTTTGATTCAAATTATGGCAGGTAAGCCAGTTGATGAAACTTTACAAAAATTACTTCCACTACTTGATAAGGGCGATATTTTAATTGATGGTGGTAACTCAAACTTCCACGATACCAACCGTCGCGCTCATGAAATGGCTAAGCATGGAATTCACTTCTTTGGTATGGGTGTCTCTGGTGGTGAAGAAGGGGCACTTAATGGTCCAGCTTTGATGCCAGGTGGAGATGAAAAAGCTTATGAAGAAGTAGCACCAATTTTAGAAGCAATTGCAGCAAAAACACCTACTGGTCAGCCATGTGTTGGTTACATTGGGTCAGAAGGTAGTGGTCACTACGTAAAAATGGTTCATAACGGTATTGAATATGGAATTATGCAAATTATCGCCGAAGTATATGACGTTTTGCGTACTGCGGGCAACTATTCAAACAACGAAATGAGTGAAATTTTTGCTAACTGGGACAAGGGTGCTCTTCAAGCTTATTTAATTGAAATCACTTCAAAAGTTCTTAAGCAAAAAGATGACCTAACTGATGACAATATTATTGATCATATCTTAAATGAGGCTTCTTACAAGGGAACTGGTAACTGGATGTTAGAAGATGCAATTAAGTTGGGTGCGCCAATTACTGTTATTGCTGAAGCAGTGCTAGCTCGTTTTATGTCAAAAGCTACCTTTAGAGATGGTACTGCTCCTAAGATGGATCAAGCTAGAGCTCCTAAAGATTTAGTAGATAAATTAGGCAAAGCATTGTACTTAGCCATGGCTGTATCATATGCTCAAGGATTTGAACAAATGACTATGGCAGCTAATGCTTATAACTGGAAATTGCACTTTTCAACTATTGCTCAAAACTGGGAAGCCGGCTGTATTATTCGCTCACAAATGCTTCACGACATTAAGTTTGCTTATAATTCAGATCCTGATTTGAAGAACTTATTTAAGGCACCATTCTTTGCTAAGGTTATGAATAGCAACCTTGATGCATTAAAAGAAGTTGTACAAATTGCTGCTGAAGCTGGCGTACCAACTCCAACTTTAAGTGCTGCGCTTAATTACTTAGAATCAATTTTCAACCCACGTTTACCACAGAACATTATTCAAGGACAACGTGATTACTTTGGTGCTCACACTTACCAAAGAAATGATCGTCCAGGTACATTCCATACTGAATGGTATGAAGAAAAATAAATTTGTTACACGTGAAACTTTAAAGCCACTACGAAAGTAGTGGCTTTTTGCGGTAAAATAATATTTATATCAATCAGAAAGCGGGAAAGTATGAAATACGAGGAAAAAAGCAATCTCAAATTAATGCTGCAAGCATTATGCGTGGGATTAATTGCTGGAGTTGTAGTGGGATTTTTTAGATATGGAATTGGTAAAACCGAAGCTTTTTGGCTCGATTTATTTAAAAAGTCGCACCAAAATCCATTATGGTTTATTGTAATCGTAGCAGGACTGGCATTAACTGGCATAATTGCAGGATATTTTGTTAAACAATATCCGCACGTTGGTGGGTCTGGTATTCCGGAAGTTAAATTACAAATGCAAGGAAAGTTAACTTTGCAATGGTGGCCGATTTTGTGGCGAAAGTTAATCGGCGGCATTATGGTTATTGGAACAGGATTATTTTTAGGACCAGAAGGACCATCGCTTCAATTAGGTTCCACAATTGGTCAAGGAGTCGGCCAAGGCTTTAAGCAAACTAAAACAAATTCACGAGTTTTGCTAGCAACAGGTGCTGCCAGTGGTTTATCAGCTGCTTTTGGTGCCCCTTTAAGTGGTGCGTTGTTTGTTTTAGAGGAAATTTTTCATAATTTTTCGCCACGTGTGTGGATGAATGCCTTGGTGGGTGCGATTGCCTCGAACTTTGTTGTATCTAACTTATTTGGTCAAAAACCAGCTTTAGCTTTAGCTTACAATCATTCTTTCCCAATGCCACTTTATTGGCATTTAGTGTTATTAGGACTTATTTTGGGACTTTTAGGACACTTATATAAATTGGGCTTGTTTAATTTTAAAAAGTTTTATGCAAAAATCACTTTTATTCCGCGCTGGCTACACGGATTGATTCCACTAGTGATCTTAATACCGATTATGTATTATTTGCCGCTAATTACTGGACCAGGTAATCATTTGATTTTGTCTTTACCTAAGTCAATTGCTTATAGCAGTTGGAATTTAGTAGAGATGCTGGCGATTTTTTATGTAATTAGAATTGCATTTTCAATTGTTTCTTATGATTCGGGTCTGCCGAGCGGCATCTTTTTACCAATTTTAACAATGGGTGCTTTAATTGGTGCAACTTACGGTCTATTTATGGTACAGCTGGGATTATTGCCACAAAAATTAGTTATTAATTTAATTATTTTTGCCATGGCTGGTTATTTTGCAGCAATTATTCGAGCACCATTTACAGCGATTATTTTAATTACTGAAATGGTCGGATCGCTGTTACATTTAATGCCGTTAGCTGTTGTAGCATTTATTGCTTTGTTAGTTGACCAATTACTTGGCGGCCGTCCAATTTATGATAGCTTAGCGGCTGCTATGGAGCCAAAATCTAGTGAAAAGGGATTGTGTGGAGAAGAAGATCAAATTTCAATCCCAGTCTATGAAAGCAGTAAATTAGTCGATGAAAAAATTGAAGATGTTAAATGGCCGGATGATACCTTAATTAAAGTTATTCATCGCGGCAGTCAAGATATTATTCCGCATGGAGATACCGTGATTGTAGCTGGCGATTTATTAGTGCTAGCTGTTGATCAAAATCGACGCGGACAAGTCTATGATGCAATTAAAAAATTGCAAGGTGTCGAATTAGATGGATAGCTTAAATATACAAAATAGCCCTCTAGCTCAAATTTAAGCTAGAGGGCTTATTTTTTTACAATTAAAGTATAGTTGCACCTAGACAAGATTTAAAATGATTTAAGGCCCATTTATGTCCATTTTCATCAAAACTTGCAACACCATCTTGGTGAATTACTAAATTATAGCAGCGATTATATGCATCCATTGCCGTATGAAGGACGCAGATATCGGTGCAGACACCAGTCAGATGCAGAGTATCGATTTTTCTTTCTCTTAAAATAAGATCTAAGTTAGTACCTGCAAAAGCAGAATAGCGCGTTTTATCCATGAATATGACATGATCATTCGTCTTATTTTTGTCATACCACGGTTGCAGCTTGCCATATAATTGCCGACCCCAAGTGTTTGGCAAATTATGCGGTGGAAATAACTTAGTTTCGGGATGATATTTATTTCCTGGGAAATGTAGGTCAGTGGGAATAATTACCCATTTATTTTGCTTTAAAAATGAATCTGCTAAATTGACAATTTCATTTTCAATTTCTTGAGCAGGTTTGCCACAAGTTAAGCTGCCTTTGTCTGAAACAAAATCATTAGTGTAATCGATGATTAAGAGTGCTTCTTGAGTCATAGTATTCTCCTTTATAAATATAATTATGGCTATTATGAGCCACAAAAGAAAAAGCCTCAAGTGAGACTTTAAAATTAGTTATTCTTTTTTGAATTTGGGTGAAGTTTCTGGTGCCCAAATTAAGCAGATAATGAAACTTGCGAGTAATACAATGCTGCAGACCAACATGGCTAAACTTGCACCACCGCTATTAGTTAAAATTGGTAGTAAGAATGTTCCTGCAGCGGCACCAATTCGACTGATTGTGATACAAGTGCCGACACCAGTTCCGCGAACTTTAATATCAAATAATTCAGTAGGATAAGGATAATCGAGTACTAGTCCTGAAGAAAGGATGATGGCAAATAAACAAAAGATTATCAGCTGTAAATTAGTTGGAATATTTTTAACTAAGGCTAAAATTCCAATTAAGACACCGGATAATAAAAAGTTTGAAACCAGAACGGCTCGGCGGCTGATTTTGTTAAAAATAAAAATTCCAAATAAAACTCCGACAAACATTCCGCCATTGTAAATAATTCCTGAAACCTTTTGATCAGTGACATGCATTCCTTGCAAAAGAATCGGCAAGAAAATGCTAATGCCGAAAAAGGCAAAGGCCTGACAGGCATAAAATAGGCCACCAATTAAGATGCGTCGTAGATATTTTTTAGAAAAGAGAATTTTCCAAGTAACTTCTTTGACTGGTTTAGCTTTTTTTAGGCGCTTGGGAATTCCCCATCTGCGTCCCATATGTTTTTTAATAACTTGGTTTGCTTTCTTAACTTTACCCCGACTAGCTAGCCAGCTTGGAGAAGCAGGCAATGGAAAAATCGATCTAAAAATTGCAGCTATAAATGCAGGAATAGCGCTGGTAGCTAAAATAATTTGCCAAGTATAACTGCCAAAACCATTTACAAATGTACCAGTGATATATGATGCAATGAAGCCAATTGTCCAGTAAATAAGCAAATGACTTTGGCGTTTGCTGTCTTCACCAGCAGGAAGCCACTCTGTAAGTAGAGCATTTCCAACAGTATAATCAACCGCAATCATCAGCCCAATAATTACTCTAATAATAAAGATCAGAGCAAAGTTTGCGGTTAATAACTGCAAAAGCGAAAAGATGCCCAAGATATACATATTGATCATCAGTAATTTGCGACGACCGATTTTGTCCGAAATTCTGCCAATGATGATACTTCCAGCAAGTCCAATTAATGAACCGGCGCCAATTAATCCCGTCCAAAGATCACTAATTGTTAAATACCTAGCTGCGTTAGATAAGGCAGTTCCGGATATTCCTAAGGCAAAACCACAGGCAATCTGGCCTAATACTACTGCTACAAAAACACGCATGTGAATTGGCATCAGTGGCGCTTTTTTGTAGTTCTTCTTTGGTTTTACTTTGTTTAAATTGTTTGCTTGATCACTCATAAAAAGAGACATGTTGAAAAATAGTCTCTGTAAAAATACCTCCTTAAATTTACTTTTCAAAATATAGTAACTATATTCCACCTTAACAAATTATGAAAAATCATGCAAAGTGGACATCTATTCAATAGTCTTATTAGCTTCAGATCTTTCAACTACTTACTTGATGACTGCGTCGACAAAATTAATACTTTCTCAATGAAACACATAAAAATAAAAAGCTATTATTAGTAACAGCTTTTTAGAATAAATATTCAATTAATTTTAATTATCTAATTAATCTTCTTTTTCAATCTTTCCTGCGGCAATTGGCAAGGTAGTGTGAGTATCATAATCCATTACACAGCCCTTAACAGTGTCTGGTAATTCAAGACTTTCAGGGACGCCGTGGACATAAACTACGCGTTTATCTAATTGAAGATCAGTGCTGCCGAAAGCTTTTTTGAAGTTTTCTTGTAATTCGGTCAAAGGCACATCAACTTCATATTCGTAATAACCATTGCTGTCAGCGACAGGGTAAGTATTGTTAGGAATATTCATTTTTGCTGGATCCGCATCAAGTGGCACCATCGTAGTTCCTGATACTGGTTCGGTTTCAGGTAAATCGACAAAGCCGTCGTGGTTGACATCTTGAGCCATAGTTGCAGCCTGAGCGACTTTACCATCAGGAAAGCCGTGGAAATGTTCCCAGTGTTCGATATTCTTTGGTGTATCAAACATTTCTACTTTAATGTGAAGTTGATCGCCATTTTCGGTAAATTCGGCTGTCCCATGGGACTGACAACCAATTTTTTCTGCATTTAGTGGGTTAATGTGAGCAATATATTTTGTCATAATAAAGATCCTTTCTTTTAAGTAACACTTCAGCTCTATCATAAATCAAAAAGCTTGAAAGTTCATTTATCAGTGCTTACAAGTTAATTATAAAAAGATAGGGTATAATAAAATTGATTTATATCAAGAAAGAAGTATGAACAAATGACAAAACATTCGCCACTTGCTTGTTTGAGTAATGCCACTTTATTTAAGGACTTACCAGAATCACTTAGAAAAAAGCTAGTTACCATTTCGACGCATCAAGAATATTTTCCTAAAGGCAGTTTGATTCGCCAACCCTTTGATGGAAAAGACGGGATGCTTGTCATGGATAAGGGAAAGGCTAAAGTTTATAGTCTTAATGAAGATGGTAAAGAGACGATTTTAGGCTTGCTGAATAAGGGCGATTCTGAAGGCCAGGAACATTTATTTTCGACTAGCAGTCCTGAGAGTTTTATTCAGGCAACTACTGATGCTTGGGTGTGTTCGATGACCCGGAATGATTTTCAAAAATTAGTTCGTCAAACGCCAGATCTAGCCTTAAGTCTACTCAATGATTTTGGTCAAAAATTAGTCACTGCGGAGAAAAATACAGTGCGTCGCAATTCAATGGATGCTAAGCAAAGAATTATGGCGTATTTGAATGATTTGTCAAAAAAACAAGGTACAAATAAAGTAAAGCTAGATCTTAAGAAAAAAGACCTAGCTGGTTATTTGGGCATTACGCCAGAAACTTTAAGTCGTAAGTTAAAAGAATTGGCTAAGGAAAATAAAATTCAAGTCGATAAAAAAATTATCACAATTGCAAAGTAAAGGAGCCGGTAATAAAACCCAGAAATTCGGACAAGAATTTCTGGGTTCATATCATTATCTAAGTTTGTCTATTTTTTTCAATTTTTTCCAAGCCTTTTTAGAACCACGGCTTAGGTCTTTATTTAATTTGTACTCTTTCCAATCTTGTACGAATAGTAGATCAAGATTGTAACCTTCTGGATAAAGGTCTTTTGCCTTTCTAACTAGCTTAGCTCCTTTAACTGGTATTGTCTTAAAATTTTTATTAACAAAGATAATGATTTGATTTGCAAGATCCGAGTTTTGATAAAACAAAACGTCTTGTTCGTACTCAGGGACTTTAAGACGATCACCTTTTTTAAAAGAAATTGTAGATTTAATTTTTTTCGAATGATTTTTAAATTTAATTTGACTTTGATTTAAAGGAAATTTACCAGTATTTAAGAAATTATTAGCTTGTGTTAAAACCTCTTGAGGCATACCATTCTTTTCAGCTATCCATAGAGCGCGGCTGGTTCCTATCTGATTTAACAGTAACTTATATGTTGGCTCAAGTGTCTTTAGATCAAAGTCCATAGCTGCAGTGATAAAAGCGGGATGCTTAGTAGAATAGTCTTTTATTGCACTATAGTGAGTGGTTGCTAAGATTAGACTGCCTTTTAATTGTAATGTCTGCAGCAGAGCAATAGCAAGAGCAGCACCTTCGTTTGGATCTGTACCGCTGCCTAATTCATCTAATAAAATTAGACTGTATTTTGTTGCATGCTGGACAATATAAGACATTTGTTTCATTTCAGCAGAGAATGTAGACAGAGAGTTATCTAAGTCCTGATGATCGCCAATTGAAGTATATATAGCAGTCATTATTGGAATTGAGCAAATCCCTGAACTTGGTAAGAATAGTCCAAATTCTGCCATTGCAATGGCCAAACCAACTGTTTTTAGAGTGACAGTCTTTCCACCTGCATTAGGACCTGTGATTATCAAACCACGTTTAGTAGAATCTAAATTAAGTGAAAGAGGAACCGGATTAGATAAAAGAGGATGCCTCATTTCGTTTAATTGGAGTTGATTTTGTTCATTTAACAATGGTCGTTTACCATTAATATTTTGAGAGTATTTTGCTCGGGCTAAGATACAATCTAGGTCAATAATAATATTAAGATTTGCCTCTAGTTGAGATAATTCCTGGTAAATTTTTGCTGATAAATCACCTAAAATTTGAGATTCAATTAAATAAATCTGATTTTCAACAGTTGCTTTTTCTTGGGTAAGATGCACGATTTTAGTGGGTTCTATAAAAACTGTATTTCCATTGTTAGAATGGTCGATAATATTACCACCAAAAGTGTGTTTAAAACTTGCTTTAATCGGGAGAGTATAATGATTATCTTTTTGAATTATCTGATAATCTTGCAGCATAGTTTGATATTTTTTACTTTGCAAATATTTTTGCAATGTATCTTGAATATTTTTGCTTAATTTTTTGCTTCTTTGTCTTAACTTAGCGAGATCTTTGTCTGCATTATCAGAAACTTGTCCACGTTCGATAGCATTATAAATTTCGCCTTCTAGCGTATCTAGGATAGTTAAAGTATCACAATAACTTGCGATAATTGGAGTATTATTTCTTTGCTTGTTAAAAAAGCGCACTAATAGACATGTAACTCTAATGAAGTCTGCTGTTTGTTCTAGTTCTGCTGGATTTAAGATAAATCCTTTTTTGACCTTATTTAAAATTGGAGTAAAGGCGTCTGAACTAATAAAAGGAATGTGTAATCCATGATTTAAAATCCAGACCATTTCTGCAGTCTCATCAAGTAAAGCAGTTGCTTTAATTAATTTAGTTGCAAGTGGTTGAACTAGAATTTTGTCTTTTGCTTCGGGTGAAACGGCATAGTGAGAGACAAGTTTACGTACACGTGAAAATTCGATTTCGTCAGTATTATTCAATTTTGTTTTTTCTCCTTAAGAAAATAGATTTTAAATTTGTTTTTCTCAAGGGAAAGTAAATTAGTCCCTTGAGACTAAAATACAATTAGCATCATATGGCAATATATCCTTTTCTAAATTATTGATTTTAATGATATAACATTTTTACGAAAAAATCATTATAAATTAGGGTAAACAAAGTAGCTTGAAAAATATAAAAATGCTGATAGTCTTCGCTTTAATGAACGATGATATCAGCATTTTGCTTTAATTATTTGTTTTTATAAAATGTCTCTTCTACTGCGTGAGTGATTGCAATCTTATCATGAGCATAAGAAAGTCCACCTTGAATGTATAGACGGTAAGGCGCACGAAGGGGACCATCAGATGATAATTCAATGGTAGAACCTTCAGTAAAGCTACCTGAAGCCATGACAACATCGTCTTCATAACCATCTTGGTGGTATGGAATTGGATCAACGAATGAGTTCATTGGGGAATAGTGCTGAATTGCGGCACAGAATTTAACCATTGGATCTGGTTCGCCAAAGGTTACAGTTTGAACAATATCAGTTCTTGGATCATCCCACTTAGGAGCAACCTTCATACCCATTTCTTCGCATAATGCAGCAGTAAAGATCATCCCTTTGATGGCTTCACCAGTTGTATGAGGTGCCATAAAGAATCCTTGGTAAATATCACGTAAATAGCCCCAAGTAGCACCTTCTCCTTTACCTGCTCCAGGGACGTTAAGGCGTGAGCCTGCGCCTTCGATTAATTCTTTTTTACCAGCTAAGAATGCACCACCTTTAACAATTCCAGCACCAGCATTCTTGAAAAGCGAACCTGCAAGCATGTCAGCACCATAGAATGTTGGCTCTTCAGTTTCAGAAAATTCACCGTAGCAGTTGTCGACAAAGATTTTTACATCAGGACGTACTTCTTTGATGAATTTAAGCATTTTTTTGATTTTTTCCATAGTGAAACTAGCACGTACAGCATATCCCAATGAACGCTGTATAGTTACAACCTTGATTGATTTATCTTGCAAATCTTTTTCAGCTTGTTCGTAATCAACTTCGCCATTTTCTAATAAGTCAGTATGCTTAAAGTTAATACCCCATTCTTTCATATTGCCTGGCTTATCGCCAGCTAAGCCGATAACTTCTTGAATGGTGTCATATGGCATCCCTGTTAAGTAATAGAGCGTGTCGCCAGGACGCAGCATACTGAATAATCCTACAGAGATAGCTTGCGTTGCTGATGAAAATTGTGGACGCACTAAAGCATCGCCAGTTTTAAAGTAGTCGGCATAAATAGCTTCGATTTTATCGCGTCCCATGTCGTCATAGCCATAACCGGTTGAAGGAACTAAATCTTCTTCGCCTACGCGGTGTTTTCTAAATAATTCTAAAACGCGTTGTTGGTTGTACAAAACTTGCTCGTCAATTTCGTTTAAACGACCAGCAATCTTTTTGTCAACTTTAACAACTTTTTCTTTTAAATCTTGTGGTAAATCTTCAGTCCATGAAAATGTCATATCTATCTCCTTATTTTTCTTTTAATACTTCAGCTTGTACGCTAATTTTGCCATTATCTTTTTGATCCCAGTAAACGCCTTGAATTTCTGGTACAAAACCAGGGAAGCGTTCGATTGCGCCAACTAAAACTTCAAAGTATTGGCGATCGATCTTAGACCACTTTTCGCCTGGTGCAACAATAAAGACGCCTGGTGGGTAAGGAAGTGCTCCTTCGGCAGCAATGCGGCCTTCAACGTCGTTTAAATCAACTAATTCACTTTCATTTTTCATGAATAACTGATCTGCAGCAGCTGGCGTCATAACGTAGTCTTGCATATCGTTTTTGGTAAATAATTCCCTTTGTAAAGTAAAAGTTTGATTTTCGCGATAATAATTGTGCATTTCTTGGCATAACTGTCTTAAAGTATAACCTTTATAGCGTTCAGGATAAACCTTGCTCAATTTAGGCAAAACTTTTTCTAGTGGAGCATCTTCGTCATAAAATTTTTCGAATTCTAAAAAGGCGTTAAGCAGTGTATCTAATTCTGCCTTGGTGTCGCCTGGAGTTAGTAAAAATAGCAGCGAGTTTAAGTCGTCTTTAGCGCGAATAATGCGTTTTTCCATTAAAAATTCGGCTACTACTGGGCCAGGGATGCCAGTTTCTTCATATTTGGCGTTTCTGACGTCGATGCCAGGAGTTTTGACAGTGATCTTTAATGGATCAAGCATTGCTTGACCAGCCGCAATTTTGCTAAAGCCGTGCCAAAGATTATCAGGTTCCAAATTCCAGTACTTTTCGCTGCTTGCTAGATCATCTGTACTAATATTTTCAAAATTATCAATTACTAGAGGCTTAAATAGTTTTGACTTTTTAATTAATTCTTTGCGCCATTCAATGCCTAAGCGCAAAATTTTATCCCACCATTTTTTATTACCAGCTCCGTTTGTTAAATAAGAGTTAACGGTTAAAGAAGCATAGAGTGGGTAAGAATAGCTGGAAGTCACAAATTTTAAGTAGGCATGGTTGAAGTGTTTGTGATCAACGTAGCGCTTTTGACCTTTTAAGTGGCTGTCTTTTTTCAAAATTTGTGAAGCTTGTCCCATGCCAGCTTGTTGTTTGTGAAGGGACTGAGTAACTAAAATTCCTGGATCGTCAGGTCCAAATTCTAAGTTAAGAGGCGACAGGTGATTCATAATTGGCACAAACTGTTCAAAGCCGCCCCAAGCACAGTCAAATAAAATGTAGTCGCATAACTTGCCAATTTTATCGATCATCCACTTAGCATCGTAGAAAAGACCATCATAAGTTTCAGATTGAATAATGGCTAATCTGAAAGGCCTCTTGGCTTTAGCTTTTTGAGGATCAACTTTAGCAATTTCTGATCTAATTTTTTCTTCACTAAGAAAGTTAGGATCCATTTCGCCAATTAACCCTAAAGCGTTGCGGTCTGTGGGAATGTAGACAGGTTTTGCGCCACTCATAACTAATGCACTATTATATAAAGATTTGTGGTTATTGCGGTCAAATAAAACTAAATCGCCCTCAGTTAAAAGCGCGCTGGCACAAATTGAGTTAGCACTAGTTGTTCCGTTAGTGCAAAAATATACTTTATCGGCATTGTATGTTTGCGCTGCTTTTTGTTCCGCTGTTAGTGGCGTACCACTATGAGTCATGGTATCGCCGAGTTCAGCAACAGTGTCGCTAGTGTCGGCATACATTAAGTTTTTGCCGAAAAAGCGATTGAAGACTACACCTGCAGGATGTTTTTCATAATAAAGTCCATTGTGGTGGCCTGGAGTAGTAAAGCTAACAGGACGATCTTGGGCAAAGTTAACTAAGTCTGTTAAAAAGCCTGGGACCATTTCATTAGTGTAGTTTTGTGCTTGTTTGATGATTTGTTTTTTCTCGTCTTGTGAGATCGTTTCACGTGAAACTTTAATAATAGGGATGCCAAGGCCAGAAGTTTTTTGAAGATCCTGAGCTATATTTTCAGCTTGCTTATTAGCTACAACAATTGCAGCTAATTCACTTGCCTGTGTATTTTTATTTAATGCAGTAGTTTTCCAATTGGAAAAATCTCCGTTTTGAATGTTGCCATCAACGGCAATTTTTAAATAATTCATTTTTTCACCTTATTTTCCCTATTATTTTCAAAAAAACTTGCAAAAGCTTGATAAATCCTTATAATTTTCTGCGGATGTTTTTTCATCTGAGAAATTATTATAAGGATGTTACGGCATAAATTATATCTACTTATTGAGGTTATAGACAAGTGGTTTTCAATACTTTGCTGATTGTATTAAAACCTCCCAACTTTTTTGCTTAGATAAATGGCAATTAAATTTGGGAGGAAAATAAAATTGGATAAACCAGATATCTTAGATAGCTTAGAACCTAACAAAAAACACTATATGAGTTGGCCAGTCATTGCCTTAATTGACTTTGTTACCATCATTAGTTTTGAAAATATTTTCTATCCATTTCAAAACCAAGGATTATCAGTAGTTATTTCATGGATCTTCTTACTATTTTCATACGTGATTCCTTACGCATTGATTAGTAGTCAGATGAGTTTAACTTTTGATAATCAAGATGGTGGTCTTGCTTCATGGGTAAGACGCAGTACGAATGATACTTTAGGATATTGGACTTCATGGATGTATTGGGTCCAGAGCGTGCCTTATATCGTGGACGTTTCCAACTCAGTTATTGTTTCATTTAGCTGGATGATCTTTGGAAACAATAGTTTAGATAAAAAGATGTCAACATTCTGGTTTGGAATTTTGACATTCGTAATTATTTTGATTTTTATTTTATTAGAAAATAAACTACGTAACTCACTAGAAATTCTTTCTTTAATTGGTGGGGGAGCAATGTTTATTATGTCTATGCTCTTTGTCTTGCTTGCTGCATGGTCAGTAATGCATGGACATCATATTGCAACGCAACCTTTTAACTGGGGTGCATTTAAGCCTTCATTTAGCTTGAATTACTTCTCAACTACCGGTCTTTTGATCTTTGCAATGTCGGGTGCTGAACTTGCTGCGCCATATGTGCAACAAATGAAGAATCCTAAGCGCGACTTTCCTAAGGCAATGTGGATGCTTGCCATTATGACTGGATTTTTAACAATCTTTGGAACATTAGCTTTAGCAATGTTCTTTAACGCTCATCATATTCCACATGATTTCAAGATGAACGGTCCTTACTATGCCTTTCAATTACTTGGTGAAAGTTTGGGCGTAGGTAAAGTGCTAATGTACATTTTCGCAGTTGTGCAAGCAATCTTTATGATGGCGCAACTGGCAGTGCTACTTGATGCATCAAGTCGTGTGTTTGCTGGGGATGTTGGTGAGAAGTTCATGCCAAAATGGCTTACCAAGAAAAATAAGAACGGTCGTCCAATTCACTCATACACATTTACCGTTGGACTTAGTTTATTCTTGCTATTATTAACTGGAACTTTACCTAACATTAATACCATTTATAACTGGCTTTTGAATGTTAACGGAATTATTTCACCATATAAGACTTGTTGGGTATTCTTTGCCTTTGTTGCAATGAGAATGCACCAAGAAAAGTATCACTCAGACTATGTCTTCATTAAAAATAAAGCTGGTGCTTTGGCAGTTGGTTTTTGGTGCTTGATTTTCACCTTTGTCTGCGCAACTTTAGGATTTATCCCACAAAACGTAGAATTAGGGACAAGCGCATTTAGCCACCAATTATGGATGAACATTATTACTGTCGTTGTATTGTTTGGCCTAGGATTTGTTTTACCATGGCTTAGAAAACGCGAAGCTAAGCGTGAACAAGCAATGAGTGAAGAATTAGACTAACTTAAAAAGACTGAATCGAGATTTTGATATCTCTAGATTCAGTCTTTTTTGCGTTTTAATTTACCAGATATGTACTCGTTTTTCGGGATCTAACCACATGCCATCGCCAGGCTTAATATCAAAGGTTGTATAAAAATCGTCGATAGATTGAGCAGCAACATTCGCTCTAAGCTCTTGTGGAGCATGAGGATCATAGGCAATAATTGATTTTCGATATTGAGGTGTCATTTTACCACGCCAAATTTTAGCCCAAGTTTGAAAGACTTCTTTTAGATCGCCGTTTTCTTTTTTAGCAGTTTCTATTGCGACTGTAAGACCACCTAAATCGGCAACATTTTCACCTACAGTTAAATTACCATTTGTTTTAAGACCTCCGCAGACAATACCATCAAATAAAGTGATTTCAGCTTGCGATAGTTCATTGAATTTAGCATAGTCTTCTTCACTCCACCAATTACGAATATTACCAACCTCATCAAATTTAGAACCATTTGGATCAAAAGCGTGGGTAATTTCATGAGCAATTACGGCACCAATACCGCCAAGGTTTTCACTTAAAGTACGTTCTGTACTGTAAAAAGGATCTTGTAAGATAGCTGCGGGGAAAGTAATGTCATTGTTTATTGGATTATAAAAAGCATTGATCAAGTTGGCAGGTGTATCTTCTCCCCAAAGTGTACGATCTACTGGCTTATTTAATTGGCTAAAATTGTATTTAATTTTAGTTTGGTTAGCCTTAACTAGATTTTCGTAAAGCGATTTAGTTGACGAAATTTCGATAAGATCATATAAATCAGAAACGTGATCAGGGTAACCAATTTTTAAAGTAATTGCATTAAGCTTTTTAAGTGCTTGTTTTCTTGTCTCATTGCTGAGCCAAGTATTATTGTTTAAACGCGTTTTATATGTTGCAAGCATTTTATGAATCATTTGTTCTACATCGGCTTTAGCTTGCTTTCCAAAGTAAGTTTGACCATAGTAAAGACCGATAATTTCACCAAAAACGCTATTGGCAATGCTGTAAGCGTGCTTATCTTTAGCTTGTAGTTCTTGTAATCCATAAATTGCATGTTCATAAGCAAAAGCTGCTTCACGAAATTCTTGTGAAAGATAATTGGCATAGCGATTAATAAATGTTACTATCATCCAGCCCTTGAGCTCTTCAAAGCTCGTAGAATTGATTAATTCATCGATATGCTTCAAAAACTCAGGTTCTGTTACAATGATTCTTTCTGGCAAGTCAGGAAAAAGACTACTTAACAATGCACTAATATCAAGGGATGTGAAAGCTGATTGGAAGTCTGTTAATGTATAGACATTGTAGATGGCTGCAATATCATTTAATTCTTCTTGTGATTTTTTGTATTTTGCTAAACGTTTATCGAATTTAATTGCGTCGCTAGCACATTTTTTACTATCGTCATCAGTAAGTCCGGATAGTTTTAGTAGATCTTGTGCTTGCTTTTCAAAAACAGATAGTAATTGATCAGCAGAAGAATCTTTATATGTAGCTGCATCTGGCAAAAAAGATTCAGTTGAGCCAAAGTAAAGTGCATTTTTAGCTGTGTTTTTCATATCGGCAAAGACACTGAGGCTGAATGGGAAGGCAAAATCAGATAAAAGTAAACTACTTGCTTGGCGATTAAAATCTGAGAAACTGTTTAAAGAAGTCAATTTGTTCAGATCATTTTTAATCGGTTTTGCACCATCGTCGTCTCTTTTATTAAAATCTAAAGCCAATTGGTAAAGCTGGATTGCTTTATTTAAATTATTGATTTTTGGTAGATTTTTATTGTTAGAAGAAAAATCATTAAGATCATCTAAAAGCTGTTTCTTGATTTTAATATCTAGTTCTACGAACCCATTAATCGAAGAACGGTCGGCAGGAATTTCAGCTTTTTTGAGCCATTTTGAATTAGTAGCTAAGTATAAGTTATCTTGTAATTTTGCAGCAGTGTTTACTACGGCTGAGTCACCAAGACCGCCACGAATTTTGAAAGTTTTCATAGTTATTTGCTCCTTTAAATTTAATGTTGATTTAATAATATCAAGAAAGTAAAATTATTTTAAAATTAGTCGTATTCGAATAATTTTAAGGAGTACAGAATGACTGTTGGCGAATTGCTTAAAGAATATCGAATAAAACAAAATAAAAATCAAAAAGAGTTTGCGGCCGGAATTGTTAGCCAGTCCTATTATTCAAAAGTGGAAAAGAATATCCATCGAATTACTGTAGATGATTTATTACTACTTTTGACGCATAATGCGATCCCAGTTAAAAATTTTTTTGAAAAGTTAGAAATTGATCCACATCAGCAACAATTAAATCAGGTAAACGCTCTTTTTGAGGAAGTAACCCGAGCTAATTATGCGGACAATTCATTAGCCAGATTTAAGAAGATTAAAGAAAAAGCTATTAACTTAGATATCGAAGCTGATATGAAGAAAAAGATGTTGTTGATAATTGATGGATTTTTAGAATCGGAAAAAGATGATCCCGAAACTTTTGACTTTAATTTAAGAAATAAGATAAAAGAAGAGTTATTTTTAATGCCAGAATATGATACCTATAAATTATCAGTGTATGCGAATTTCGTGGATTTGTATGATTTTGATAGTAATCGGCAAATAATTAAACAGATTGTTAAAGCTTTAGAAAAGAAAAAAGTCGAAAGACAAGACGAAATTTTATTTGCAATTATATTAAATGTCTTAAAGCAAGGCGTTGAAGAGAAAAAAGATAGTGAATTAAATGAGCTTATTAAAATAGGACATCAAATTTTTGTAATTCCTGAATTTTTTATGTACCGTGAAACGCTCACATTTTATGAAGAATTGATTGCTTATCGTACTGATAAAAAAGAGAGGCATTTAAAAAAGTGTGAATTGATTTTAGAAAGTTTTGAATGGGGCGGAATGTCTGCTTTTGGCAAAGGGATGCTAGAATTTCTTAATAGATATAAAGAGAAATAGATAAAAAAGCAATGAAGTTTTGAAGCTCCATTGCTTTTTGTTATAATCCCAAAATGCTAGATAAATAATACATCCCTGCCAATAGCAAAGTCATCAAGCCGATAAGACCAATCATAGTTGCCTGCAATTTCTTAGTGATCACAAGATAAGCAATAAATTCGCGAATAAAAGCATTCAAGGTGAAGTACCACTTGGTTTTAGCACCATAACCGATGCATTGCAGTCCTTGGCGTTTTGCTAGAACTAGAGCTCGGTAAACATGATAAGAATTAGTAACTAGGCAAAAACGTGCATTAGGCTTCATTAATTTATGGGAAAATTTGAGATTTTCGTTAGTTGTTTTAGATTGGTCTTCAATGATGATATCAGCTTTTGGTATACCGCCCTCTTCAGCATAAGCTGCCATTGCATGAGATTCAGGAATTTCTTCATCTCGACCTTGTCCGCCTGACATGATAATTTTCGAGCCGGGATTCCGCTTATAAATTTCAATTCCGCGATTAATGCGACTGGCTAAAAGTGGTGTAACTTTTTTGCCAATTAATCCAGCGCCGAGCACCACAACGTAGTTTAATTGCTTTTGCCGAATATTAATTAAGTTAAGCCAAGACGTTAAAGTGTACATCACCATGATAAAGATCAGATAGAAGATGCTGAGTGACAAAAATAGATAGATAAAACGAAACCATGGCTGTGTATTAAAGCGACCGAGCAAAGGAAATCCAAAAATTAAAAATAGGATTGCTACTCCCATTCCTAAAGAGAGAAAATTAGTCCATTTAGTTCCTTCTTTGAATAATATTTTAATGCCATTATAGACAAACATTAAAATGAGTAAAATCACGAATAAGAAGATTAATAAGGCAATGCCGACAGCGAGTAAGAGTAGAAACTGAGAAATCAGTTTATGTTGGTTAGGAAATTTTGTATCGATAACAATAATCGTATCAATAGCTAAGAATCCCAGAAACATCAAAGTGGTAGTTAAAGTGAATCCAGCCCACATTGACCGTCTTTCATGAGTTAAAACAAAAATAAATATTCCTAAACTTGCCAGGAATAGTCCTAGAGACCAATAGAAAATTTCAAACATAAAATTCCGCCTTTTAGCTGAGTATATTTTCTCTATAAAATAAATTTTAACAATATTTCAATGAAATTTACTCTATAAGGTAAATTTAAATAAAATAATTTTCTAAAGAAGAAATAAGTCTTGATATACTGGTATTTCTTCAAATTAAAATAGATAATCCTCATTAATTACAGTTGAATTCACATTAATCAAAAGAGAGAATCCCTTCAAAATTGGATTCTCTCTTATTTTTATTCTGCTTGTAGTGAAAGTTGCGACTCAAGTGCTGCATTTCTAGGCTGGATTAGATATCTTGCATTGGCTTTAAGTTGTTTATTGCCGAGTGCAATTACTAAAAGTGCACCGATTAAAGGAATAATGGTGATGAAGGCAGTGTATAATAATTCTCCATTACCGTAAAGTGACAAAAATCCACTTCCTGTGCTTGGAGATGAAAATGAAATAAAATCTAGTAAAAAATGGGCTAAAACTGGTAGCCAGAGTTGACCAGTGTATAAGAATAAAGTTGCCATTAAAATACCAAATCCTAAAGTATAGATTACTTGAAGAGAAACAGTGTTAAAAGTAGCACTAGGTTCTCTTAAGTTTAGATAGTGGGTAAGTGAAAATTGTAAACTTCCGACTAAGATGGCCAATAAATAACCATTCTTCATTTTTCTAAAACCAAAAAGTAAAATTACTAAAATAATATAGCGCTCAGTTTCTTCAAATAGGCCTGCTCCTACGCCTACAAAAAATTCTTTCCAACTTGGTATTGAAGTACTCATATCCCAGTTAAAGAAGAAGGTACCCCAATCGTATGCCTTAAATGACAAAGGTTCAAAGAAGGCAAACCATATAGAAAATAAAGCTATAAAAGTTGCTAAAACGTAGAATGATTTAGATAGAATTTGTGGTTTAAAAACCGGTCTAAACTTAAGTCCCCAGCCTTTCATCAAAAAGTAGGCTAGGATTAAGTAAATGAAACCGTACAGTGTAGTTGTTGAGAAGAAATTGTTTAAAAAGCTGTATTCTTCAGGAAAATGCACTGAATGAGTTAAAAGCAATGTTATGGTCAGATAGGTGACAGCAGCAAACCGCCAAAAGGTATTAGTGATTTTCGTAAAATATAGTGTTGTTACTGGTATTAAAACAAGTAAATAAGACAAGACATAGAAAACCGCAATTAAAAAACTCAATTGTGAAAAGTTTTGCACGAGTACGCCTATTAAATTACGCAAATAGGTAATAAAAATTAATGGACTTAAAGCAATAATATAGATAGTGCGTACTCTTTGAAGAGATGATTTTTGAGTATTACGCGTTAAATAAAATAATCCTAAAAATATAAATGCAAACAAGTTTTGGAGAAGAAATACAATATTTTTATGATTAAGAATTATAAAAAAGATAGCTAAAACTAAATTGAATAATAACTGTATATTGAAAGCATTTCTCCAACTTTTTTTCATGAAAACCCCTCCTATTGTAAGTGCTAAATTAATATTTTCATAATTATATCATTTTTTGCAAAAGAGTCGTTGACTAAATTAAAAAAATATTAATTGAACTATTTATCATTGTCTTAAAACTTAAGATAGAAGGAATACAATATTTTGCCAACTCAATTCCGCAATAAAAAAAGCATAGTAGCTTTGACTATGCTTTTGCTGTATCACCAGCAATTTTTGTTTTATTAAGCATTAATGAACTTCCAACAACGGAAACGGATGAAAATGCCATTGCTAATCCGGCAAGTTCTGGGCTAAGCGTTAAGCCAATTCCCATAAAAAGACCTGCTGCAATTGGAATACCAATTGTGTTGTAAATGAGTGCCCAGAAGAGATTCAGTTTTATTCTGTTAAATGTCTTCTTAGAAATATCAAGAGCGCGGACAACGCCACGAAGATCATTTTGAACTAAAACGATACCACCTGAGTCAATGGCAATATCAGTTCCTGATCCCATTGCAATTCCGACATCTGCAGTAGATAGAGCTGGTGCGTCGTTGATTCCGTCACCAACGAAGGCTACTTTATCTCCCTGATCTTGTAATTTCTTAATATGCATCGCCTTTTCATTTGGTAAAACGCCAGCAATAACTTGATCGATTCCAACGTCATTTGCGATAGCTTGAGCAACTTTTTCATTGTCACCAGTAAGCATAACAGTCTTTAGACCACGCTCTTTTAGTTCGGTAATTGCTTGTTTGGAACTTGGTTTTGGCATGTCTTGAATTGCGATTAAGCCGATAACTTCACCGTTAAGGCCAACGTATACTACAGTTTTAGCTTGATTTTGCAATTCATCAGCTTGATTCATCATTTCCTGGGAAATATTGACATCAGCCAGTAATCTGGAACTGCCGACAAAAGCAATTTGACCATTATAATTGGCCTTAACGCCTTTACCTTCGATTGCTTCGAATTCTTTTACTTTTTCAATTGTTAATTTTTCACTTTCAGCTTTTTTAACAATTGCGGCAGCTAAAGGATGTTCGGAAGATTCCTCTAAACTTGCAGCAACTGCTAATACTTGCTTTTGATCACCGACAATATCAGTAACTTCAGGCTTACCGACAGTGATAGTACCTGTTTTATCAAATACAACTGTATCTAAGTCACTAACTTCTTGTAAAACTTCACCATTTTTGATTAAAACGCCCATTTTAGCGCTACGAGCAGTTCCAACCATTAAAGCGGTTGGAGTAGCTAAACCTAGTGCACACGGGCAGGCAATAACAATAACGCTTACGGCAAAGAGCATTGCTTGAACAGCAGTAGCTCCTAAGAATGAATACCAAATTATGAAAGTTAAAATGGCGATAATTAAAACAGCTGGTACGAAAATATTAGAAATCTTATCAGTTAAGTTCTGAATAGGAGCATGGCTTGTTTGTGCCTTTTTAACTAGATCCACAATCTGAGCTAGCATTGTATCAGAGCCGACTTTGGTTGCCTTAAAAGTAATCGTACCGTTACTGTTGATTGTTGAACCCACAACAGTATCGCCGACTTGCTTAACTACCGGCATGCTTTCACCAGTAACCATGGATTCGTCAAGAGTCGTAGTACCTTCGGTAATTTCACCATCAACTGGAATCTTTTCACCAGGTTTAACGCGGATTAAATCACCAACTTGGACCTCATCTAAAGGTATTTTGACGAACTTGCCATCTTTTAAGACTTCAGCATCTTTTGCTTGCAAGCCCATTAATTTTCCTAAAGCATTAGATGCATTGTCATGCATCTTTTCTTCCATAGCATCGCCGAGTAAAACGAAGACCGTCACGAATGCGGCACTTTCAAAGTATACTGGTCGGTTAGTAATCATGGCAAAGATGCTGTAAAAGTAAGCAACTGCCGTTCCAGCAGCAACTAATGTATTCATATTAGCGCTATGCTTTTTGAAGGCGGCAATGGCGCTTTTCCAGTAAGGTGCAGCAGAAATTGCCATAATAATCGTGGTAGTAACCAGCGCAATCCAGTTATAGCCGGGCATCATCCAGTGAAAGGGCATTGCCAGCATTTGGATTAACATTGGAATCGCTAAAATAAACGATATCCAAAAGCGTTTAATATTAGAAAGCTTCATTATTTAACAACAACCTTTCCATGGAACATGTCCATTGAGCATGCATAATTGTAAGTGCGTGGCTTATCTGTTGGAATGTTCACTGTTACTTCTTTTTTACCGTCTAATTTTTCATCAAGACCTAAATCTTTAAAGATCACTTCATTCATACAGCCCATATTATCTGATGGAATAAATTTTAATTGGGCAGGTTTTCCTTGTTTAAAAGTAACTACTTCGGGCTTATAGCCATGGTTTTCAGCATTAACGACAACTTTTTTAGTTTGATTTTTTGAAAGAATACTCATTATTTAACAATCACCTTTCCATGAAACATATCCATTCCGCAAGCAAAATTATAAGTTGCTGCCTTGTCGGTTGGAATTTTTACCGTAGTAATTTTTTGTTTTGTTAAATCTTTATTGACACCTAATTGCTCGAAAACAACGTGAGATAAACAAGCAGTTGAGTCTTGCATATCAAAGTTAACTTCGGCTGGAACGCCTTTTTTCAAAACAACGGTAGCAGGAGAATATCCGCCGTTGACGACAATCGTGGCATTTTGTTCATCGTTAACCACGCTTGCTTGACCAATGTCTTCTTTATGTTTCCCAAAGAACCACCAAACGATAAAGCCGATTAAGATCAATCCGACAATTAGGACAATAATTTGACTGGTATTCATAGCTGCCTCCTAGCAAACAGTACTGCCGTTTTTCAAACAATTACATGGCACCATCTCTGGTGCATTTTTTTCCTTTTTATCGATTTCCTCTGTCATCTTCATTAGATCCCCTTTAGAAATAGGGGCTTCTTTTAAAAGCTCGAGAATTACTTCTCCTTTATGCATATCGCACATTTTATTGAGTAAATCGCTAGCTGCTTGATGCATCATTTCCACTTGACTCACAGTAGGGATATAAATAAATTTGCGACCGTCTTTTTTAGTTATTAACAAGCCTTTTTGAACTAAGCGACGCATGAGCGTCTTAATAGTTGATTCTGACCAATCCTTTTTTGCCTTAAGTTGGTCAATAATTTGACTAGTATAAGCTTTTTCCAATGTCCAAACGATACGCATAACTTCCCATTCGGCATCTGAAATATTAGTATCTAAATTTTTATTTTTCATCGTTATTCCTTTCGTCTACATTTGTAATCATATAATTATAGTTTACATTTGTCAACAAAAAGATTAAAAAGAAAAGTCTTTCTTCAAAATTAAGAAGAAAGACTTTTAATATCAAAACTGTGATCACTGTGTTCAATAATATAGGGATCGTGTGAAACAATCACTACAGTTTTTCCCTGATTTTTTGCATATACTAAAGCTTCGAAAATTTTGGTACGATTATGCGGATCAAGAGAACCTGTTGGTTCATCACATAATAGTATTTCTGTCGGTTTAAGTAAAGCGCGAACAAGAGCTATACGTTGTTGTTCACCACCAGACAATTTTCCTACAACAGTTTTTTCAGAAATATCTGGTAAAAAATGATGGAGTAATTCCTGCTTTTGCTTATTGAAGCTGTCTTTTGATCGTTTATGCGATACATAAGCTAAATCAAGATTCTTTTTGATATTTTGATCGCTAAGTAAAGCGAAGTTTTGAAATAAGTAGCTAATTTTATATTTAAGGATTTTTCGAGCTTTTTGGCTTCGAATTTTAGGAGCAGTCTCATCTAATAAAATGTATTCTCCACTTGTTGGTTTTTCAAGTAAGCCAATGATGTTTAGAAGCGTTGATTTACCACTACCGCTGTCACCATAAATAGTAGTAATTTCACCTGGTAAAATATCTAGATTTAAATTTTTAAAAATTGTTTTGTTTTGGAACTGCATAGTAAGATTTTTAATCTTAATAATTGGTTTATTCATAGAGATACCTTTCTAAAATAGTACGTGAGAAAACATGAGAAGCTATAAAACTAATAGTAAAGTCAAGTATTGCGAGGAAGCCTATTCCGATTAGTAAAATTGGACCTGTGAATGGGAAAATCATCTTAATTAAAATAAAAATAATGGCTAATTGGGCCAGCCACAACAGCCAGTAATCTCTAAGGTAATTCCAATAGTTATAGCCGAGAGTTTGCTTAATCGCAATTTTTTGCCCGTAAATAGAGAAATAAAGGTAGATAAGAGCAATATTAACTAAAAGAAATAAAATAATACTGATAAAAGCAGCAATAAAGTCAGAAACAGCAGTTCCGAGTGTAGAGAGAATATCTTGAAAATTTTCGTCTTTACTATAAATAAATTGAGAATAATTATCGTCTTGATTGTATTTTTTTAAAAGTGGATAATAATGCCAATAAATTTCTTGTGGGGTGCGACCTTTGAGTGGAATTTTTAAAAAGTCATCTGCATTCCCAGTTCCCCAGTTGGCTGGAATAATGTAATCTGCAGTTTTAGGAGTAAACACAGCAATATAACGATAATTAGAAGATTTGGTAGTATTAGCTCTAATTAAAGGCTGGTTATTTTTTATAAATATAAATTCTGGATGAGGATCATACCCGTACATCCCTGAGTCTAAGTGATTTAAAATTTCTTTTTTTAAATTTTTATTCTTTTCAGGAAGTAAAAATACTAGATGCTTGTGGTTAAAAGAAATATTAATTTGCTTATTTTTAGTATCTTTAAGAGGATTGAATTGTAAATAAGTTGAATTAACCACAGCATTGTGTCCCTCAGGGCCACTTGCCCAATCAACATAGATACTGCCATCTTTGATAAATTGCTTGACTAGTTTAATATGAGAACTTAAAGGCTTATCCTTATCGTTAATAGTGTTATAGCCCTGATATAGAGGAAAGACAGCTGCATATTTTGAAAAATAATCTTTATCATGATGTGGAAACGATACTTTTGCTAATTGAAATAAAGAAAAAGCTGAGAAAAATAGATATATAATGAGCAATCCTTTAGCTAAGAACAAAGTTCTAAATAGGCCTTTGTTGTAGGAAAGATGCTTAAGTAAATTATTAATTGGTAATAAAAATAAAATTGAAGTAATGACGCTGGAGATTAAAGTTTGAACGAAAAAGATTAATAAACAAATTGCACTTAACAAGTAAATGTAATTATTTAGATTGTAATAAATACTGAGCGGAATACTGATTGCCAGCATAATGCCTAAGCCAAGTAGGATTTCAGGGAGGATAAATTTCTTAATGACATAAAAAATAGAATAGCCATGAAGGCGACTGATTCCAATTTCATAGGAAAAAGAAAGAATATATATTACTAAAAAGGCTAGATCAAAAATACTTAGAGTAATGATTAGTTGATTGAAATTTAATTCAGTAGCATTGTAAGTAAGTGGTATATCGGGATATGGTTTAAAATCTTTTATACTCCAATTCTTATGGAACTTAGAATTTAAATTTTTGCGTAATTCTTGCGTAAAATCCTTATATACGTCACTTTCTAAACTTTCAATATAAAAGGAGCCTTCATAAGTTTCAGGAAATTTGGTTATTGGACGGACTGTAATGTCTAGGTTATATTTTTTTATTTTTTGAGGAGAAGAAAGTTTAGTGGAATAAATTTTATTCTTAAATTTTATTCTTAAATTTTGTTTCAAAGTTATCTTTGATTAATGAAGATGGTAAGTTGCTTACTTCATACGTTAGATGCGTAACCGTAGAAAAATAATTTGGGTGGCCGGCGACAGTACCTTCATAGTAGCTTTTCTTGAGATAAGGAACAGATAATTTTTTACTTGTTTCGTCTAGAGCATCAATTATTTTTGCATAGTCTTTATGATTTGTTGGATAAATTGGAATACCGATAGCTTGATAATTATTAGAGATGTCTACTTGCTTTAGAGTATGTTCATTATTAGATTTGGTTAGAAAAAATAGAAAAACCAAGAAAGCCAGAGAAAGATTTATAATCGTTAAAGTCGCCTTGAGTAATTTTTTGTACATAATTATTTTCCTTAAAAAGAAATATGAAGTAATTATCTTGAAACATAATTACTTCATATTGAATCTAATGAATATTGTTTTTAATCAATTCCATACCAGGCTTGAGCTAATCCATAGCCCTTTGCGACAGCTTCTGCCCATTGACCAGGCCCTGCATAGCGGACTACTAAAGGCCCACTACCAACTTTAGCAGAAGCGTGGTGATTTCTCGTAGCATGATAGAATCGTGAGTGGGACCACTTATAGCCATTAAAATAATTATGATGGTCAGAATAGTATACCCATCTACCATTTTTTACATTTACGATTTGAGAAAAAGATGTAAAAAATGGTGAAAATGGCACTTTAGGTGTTTTAACAGGATTTAATAATAGATTAGATGAAGCACTAATAGTTTTATTTCCATTGAAAACAACTGATCCTGAATTTGGCATGTTATCACTAATATCGATAGTAGCAGCGTGACTAGTGCTAGATAATAGCGAATCTGATCAAAAATTTTATCTAGTAGTTTAGGGAAAACGTGGAAATGTTGGATACATATTGAATTTCCATCCTTTCTGATAATTTATTTTGAAATAATTATACAGTCTTTTTATAAATTTGGATAAAAAAGCTCGAAAACGAGCGGATTATTTTGGCAGTAAAGTGAGAAGACGTGATTCGCCGCTTTCTTGAAGTAGATACTTAATTAGTTTGAGTTGAGTGTCATTGTGAGCTGAATATGCTTTAAAGTATAGGCTTACTAATCGATATTCGAATAAAGAGGGATCTGGAGAAAGAAGCTCAATTATTTTGAAGCATTCGGCCCAAAGTGCTGAATTAGGTCTAGAGTGGGTATAAAAAAGATAATTTAATCCAATAGAAGCAATTAAATTTTGCATAAATAAGGGAAACTGATTAATTTGTTTATATTTTTTAAAAATTTGAGCTATATGGAGGTCCAAATAATCAGGGGATAGGATCATCATTGCGTTTCCAAAAAAGGAAAGTAACATTGCATCTTCAGTCCAATTTTCTTTTTCAAAAAGACGAGATTGAAGATAATGTTTGACTTCAGTAGGGATATTCTCCATATTTTGTGCGAGCATTGCTTTAAGGAGGATGACTTGATATTGCAGGTCTTGAGATAAGTGAAGTTTTTCTGATGCATTTAATAATTGGTCTAGCTTTAAGGTATCCTGTGAGAAAAAGGCCTCTTTTAAGTCGTGAATAAAAGAAGATTGGCGGATTTCTTTAGTAGAAGAGTCTGAAAGTCCAGCAAAAAAATTATTGACGTCAATGTTATGCCGATTCAAAAGTTCAATTAATTTTTTAGCAGAAATATCATGTATATCATTTTCAACTTTGCCATATTGTGCACGTGAAATAATTCCAGCTGCCATTTGCATCTGTGACAGTCCTAATTTTTTTCGCTCTTTTCTCAGAGCTTCTCCGATCGTCATTTGAGTTCTCTCCTTAATAATTAAAATATATTGATAAAATTAAAGAACTATTAATGGACGAGTGCAATACTTTTTTGACTAAAGAACAAAAAATCAGCTTTAATTCAATATCATAGACAGATTTTGAATTTAAAGCTGATTATGAGACTAATTTAATAATATAGATTTTATTTGGCTTTAACTGGGAACCAGATTGTACCATCAGGTGTTGCCCAATTGCCATCGGAAGTTTTATGAAAAGTTAGAGTTAGTTTTTTGCTTTTAAGAGTCCATTTATTTTTATCTTCAGAAACATTTACTCGACCAAGATCTACGCTAAAAGGTTTTTCGTAATCTTGCGGATTATAAGCTTCGTTACCAGTCAACGCTTTATATAGTGCTTTGGCTGTAGGAGTATTAGAGTGGAGCTGCTTCTCATTACTGAAGGAACTTCCTTTTTTTACGGGTTCGGAAGCTGTCAGACTGGCATTGTTTTTACCAAGGTATAGAAACAGATGGAGTCCTACATGATTGACTAGTGTGCTGTCGCTTTGGTTCGCATTATAAGTTTGGTAACCCTGATTTGCCAAATTTTTAGGAACAGTTGAGGAGTTACGATGAAGCAACCAGCCACCCCCAACTAGGATAGCAAGTACTAGGACGGTAAGAGCAACTACAAACTTTTTATTCATTTTATTTCACCTCGTTATTAATTAAAAAATTATTTGCAATAATAATACATCGCGATTAAAGGAAAAAATAAAAATGCTCGTATTCGAGCATAAAAGTTAAATCATTATTAACAAATTATTGCAATAATTAATCTAAGAGATATAATTTTTAATAAAAGAAATCATAAAATGGGGATGAATCTAATGGATGAACACTACAAAAAATGGATCCGAGATCGGAAAATTAATTATCGAGCAACTTGGATCGCATTCATAGTTATCTTGGCACTCGTGCCAGCTCTTATTTATAATCTCGGAATATTTATTACTTTTGTGGAATTAGGTGGATTAGCTTACTTCATTTTAGATATTAGTCAGATACTAAAAGAAAGCCATGCTTTTCCTAAATGGTTTGCTATCGGCTACTGGATAGTTACTGCACTTTATTTTGTTGCAAGTTTTGTCAGCGTCTTTTTCAATGTTTGGTATTTAGCACAAGCGTTAGGTATAATTGCCAGCGCATATTTCGGACTGAAGGTTTATTATGTTGAATCTAAAGGAATACGTAATAAGCCAATAAAATTAGGAAGTAGCACACTTGCTTTATTTATTGGTCTGGTAGTTGCAGCTGGTTTATTAATTTTCAATCAATTATATTTCTGGATCTGGGTAATAGGTTTTGCAGTAGTCTATGACATTTTTTACTGGAGTGTCAGAATTTATATCCAAATCAAGGGTACAAATCGGGAGTTTTAAAAATGGATGATCCAAAAGAATTGGAATACACCTTATATTTGATCAGATCAGTGTTGCAAGATTGCATTGATAAGCTAGATATGCCATTTAATAGAGAATCTTTTTGCTGTATTATGGGATTAGCGCTAAAGATTCTGAGAAAATCGACAGATTGTTTTTAGATATTGTTGAGCAGAAAAATGCAGTTAGTTTTTCTGATTTCAATCAAATGTTGAATAAGAAATTAAATACGGACTTTGCACCGCAAGTTGCTAGACAATTATTGGAAGCTTATAAGACCTACCAGCCACTTGCAGTTTCTAAAGTTAAAGAGTAAAAATTTCACCAGAGAAAAAAGATGTCTACCAAGGACATCTTTTTTATTCGCATGAACTTTCGCAAACTCGTACTTTTCTCACGCGAGTAGTGCGAGAATTAAAAATTTAGCTACTAAAAAAGCGTCTAGTTTACTAGGCGCTTTAAATTTAAATCAAGATTCCTTGACAGTGATCGACTTCGTGCTGGATAACTTCCGCAGTAAAATCAGAAAAACTCTGCTCATGTTCTCGTAAATTGGTATCTTGATATTTGACAGTAATATTTTTATATCTTTGAGTGGATCGTTGCCCGTTCAGTGATAAACAGCCCTCAACTGCCATATAAGGATTGCTCTTTACAACAATTTGCGGATTTAGCATTACCATTGGAAGTGGTCCGGCAAAAAATGCGATGATTCGTTTGTTTTGACCAATCATATTTGCGGCTAAGCCAGCAGCTTGATTGTCATGTGAAATTAGGGTGTCACGTAAGTTTGTGGCAATATTTAAATCGCTGGCCGTAGCAGGAAGCGATTTTTGACTTAAAAATAGTTGATCGCGTGTAATTGATTGAGCTACCATGTTTTTCTCCTTTAATTTTGTTTAATACATATATTTTAATATGACTTTGAATTTAGCTCAAAATTAGTGCCTAAAAAAGCGCCACTATTTAGTGACGCTTGTGTTTATCCCATGTTCGTAATAAGGAAGAAAATAATAAAAATAAAGAATAAGATGTACATCATTGGGCTAACTTCTTTATATCTCTTAGCGGCAATCATTGTGATTGGGTAAGCGATCATTCCAAGTGCTAGTCCATCTGAAATGGAGTAAGTTAATGGCATTCCGACAACTACTAAAAATGATGGGAAGGCAACTTCAAAATTATCCCAGTGGATATATTTAAGATTGCCGGCCATTAATACGCCGACAATAATCAATGCTGGAGCGGTTACAGTAGTTGGAATTACTGCTAAAAGAGGACTGAAAATCATTGAAATTAAGAATAAGATACCCACAAAGATTGCAGTTAATCCAGTTCTACCGCCCATTGCGATACCTGCACTTGATTCAACAGAAGTACCAAGTGGAGCAGTACCCAAAACAGAACCTTCAACCATAGCAAGTGAATCAGATAAAAATGCTCTACCAATGCGAGGAATTTTACCATTTTTATCAACCATGCCAGCTTGTTGCGTCATACCAATTAAAGTACCAGCAGTATCAAAGAAAGTAACTAGTAAGAAAGTTAACACAACCATGAAAAGCTGTGGTGTATTAATATCTTTTAAGTGAAAGACTGCTTGACCGAAAGTTGGCGCAATACTTGGAGCAGCCGAAACAATACCATGTGGCATTGGGATTTGCCCAATAACCATACCGAAGATCGCAGTTACGATCATTCCGATGAAAATAGATCCAGGAACTTTAGCAGCCATTAAGATTACCGTTAAAACTAAACCAAACAAGGTGATCCAAACAGCTGGCGTATTAAATGAACCGAGGCCAACTAAAGAAGACTTATTATCAACGATTAATTTACCATTTTGTAAACCGATAAAGGCGATGAATAAACCGATTCCGGCAGAAATGGCGTATTTTAAATCTTGTGGAATAGCATCGACAACTTTTTCACGTAATTTTAAAACAGTGATTAAGATAAATAAAATAGAAGCAACTAATACGCTGGCTAGAGCCGTCTGCCAGTTAATGTGCATCCCGATAACTACGTTGTATGAGAAAAAGGCGGCACTACCTAATGTTGGTGCTAAAGCGATTGGGTAGTTAGCGATGAATCCCATTAAAAAACAACCAATTGCAGTTGCGATTGCAGTAACAGTAAAGGCTGCTCCCTTATTAATCCCTGCTGCACTCAAAATATTAGGGTTAACAAAAAGGATGTAAGAGAGTGAAACAAACGTAGTAAGAGCAGCAATTAATTCGCGTTTGACACTGGTATTTGCTTCATCTAAATGAAAGACGTTGTCTAAAAAATGCATTAATCCTCCAAAAATAAAAAAGAAAAAAGGACATAGTTTACCGCAAAGCCATGGGTAAAAGATGTCCTTTAAAAAATTATGACGTCTGATACCTATAGTCCTGAATTTATGGCTCAGGGTAGATACTGTCGACCTTATTTCGACGATATATAGATAACTTGATTGTTAAGTATTCTAGCAGAAATTTAGCGTATACGCAAATGGAGATAGATGATTTCCTGGGAAATAGGAGAAACTGGTCAATCAATTTTAGAAAAATCATATTTTCGATACTTGATAGCTGTTTGGGGATCTTTGAAAATTGCGCTGTGGATGTCACCTGATGAGTAAGCTAAATATAGGCACGGATATCCTTACTAATATTTTTAAAATCTAAAAATGTTTCTAACACTGTGTAAACATCAGCTAATTCTTCAAGGAGATTTTGATCGTCGGGTGCAGCTTTAACTTCATTAGCTTCTTCGACGATTTTATTTTTTAAGGCATCTTCTCGTTCTTCAGGTTTAAGTTGACGATAAGATGCGTAGGTAGCAAATTCAGGAATTTTGTCTCTAACTAATTTTGTCATTACAATAACTTTATTTCACATTAAGAACAACGAAGTAAACGACGAAAACAAAGAATAAAATCCACATCATTGGTGTGATTTCTTTGAATCTCTTAGCAGCAAGCATTGATACTGGGTAAATAATTAAGCCCCAGCCAAGACCGTCTGAAATTGAGTAGGTAAGAGGCATACCAAGTGCGATTAAGAAACAAGGAATTGCAATTTCCAAATCGGTCCAGTGCACATGTGCCAAGTTTTCAGCCATTAAAACTCCAACGATGATTAAAGCGGGTGCAGTTACTTGAGTGGTAAATACACTTAAGATTGGGCTGAAGATAGTTGAAATTAAAAAGAAAATACCAACCCAGACAGCAGTTAAACCAGTTCTACCACCAACCGCGATACCGGCACTGGATTCAACAAAGGCACCAACGGGTGAAGTACCAAGAACGGAACCAACTAACATACCTGATGAGTCAGCTGCTAGAGCTTGCCCTGCGCGTGGCATTTTGTTGTCTTTCATTAAGCCGGCTTGTTGAACAAGTCCAATTAAAGTACCAGTAGTATCAAAGAAAGTAACCAGTAAGAAAGTGAAGACAACAATCCACATTTGAACGGTGTTGATATCGCTAATATGGAAAACGGCTTGACCAAAAATTGGTGAAAGACTTGGAACTCCTGAAATGAAG
The DNA here is from genome assembly GCF_000296835.1 of Lactobacillus hominis DSM 23910 = CRBIP 24.179. Classification (GTDB taxonomy): domain Bacteria; phylum Bacillota; class Bacilli; order Lactobacillales; family Lactobacillaceae; genus Lactobacillus; species Lactobacillus hominis. The sequence goes on from NZ_CAKE01000022.1 coordinate 85,378, forward strand.
GCCTTTGGCATTGGAATTTGACCGATTGCGATACCGAAAATAGCAGCCACGATCATTCCGATAAAGATAGCGCCAGGAACTCTGGCGATCATTAAGAAAATAGTTACAACTAAACCAAAAATTGTGATCCAAACAAGTGGATTGTTCAAAGCACCAACAGTAACTAAAGTGGAATCACTCTTGCTAATTAATTTACCACCTTGAAGACCGATAAAGGCAATAAATAAACCAATACCAGCTGAAATGGCATATTTAATATCACTAGGAATAGCATCAATAATCATCTCACGTACTTTAAATACAGTTAGTAAGATGAAAAGAATTGAAGCAACAAAAACGCTGGCTAAGGCAGTTTGCCATTTAACATGCATTCCTAAACAGACCGTGTAGGTAAAGAATGCGTTAAGTCCCAAGGTTGGAGCCGATGCAATAGGGTAATTGGCAACTAGTCCCATTACAATACACGTGAAAGCAGCGGATAAGGCGGTTGCGGTAAAAAGAGCACCTTTATTCATGCCGCTTGCTCCTAAAACAGCTGGGTTAACAAATAGAATGTAAGACATACTTACAAAAGTAGTCAATCCAGCTAAAAACTCTGTTTTAAATGAAGTGTGGTTTTCATTTAAATGGAAAAATTTACCAATTGAATTCATGTAACCCTCCAGGTATGGTAATGTTCGGATTTTAAAGAAAAAGAAGCTTTAAAATGATTTGCTTGTATTCTTAATCATCTAAAAGCGAATCTTCAACTAAAATTATATCTAAAATATTAACTATTTCAAGGACGGCAATCAAAATTATTCGATTAAACTAATCTAGAGATAGACAATAGTAACTAAAATGACATATTTTTGACAGAATACGAACATTATTACCTGGGAAATATAATATTTTATAATTTAACTATTGACTTTAACTTTGCGTCAATAGTTATCGTGAAGATAGGAGGTGAAACTGTAATGCAAGAAAAATATTCAATTGGTGAAGTAGCAAAGATGCTAGACATAAGTACTCGGACTTTGAGATTCTATGATGAAAAAGATCTTGTTAAACCTGCCTATATTGAAGAAAATGGCTATCGCTTTTATGAAAAAGAGCAAATAAAACAAATAGAATTAATTTTATTTCTAAAAGATATTGGCTTTTCATTAAAACAAATAAAAATACTCGTTCAAGATCAGCATGGGAAGCAATCGCTTGAGTTGCTTCTAAAGCAGCAATATCAGGAAAATAAACAGAAAATAAATGAATTGACTGCAAAGCAAAAACAGATCGAGCATTTACAAAAAATAGGTGTTTTATCTGCATTAACTAATTTTTCTGACATTACAAGCATTATGAGAAGAGAAAATAAAATGATCACAGTAAGGCGGAAAATGTGGCTTTATCTAATTATGCTAATAATATTTGAATTGATGGGTATTAGCTTAATGTACGCATTACAATTAGGTCCGATTATAGTGATAGTGATTGCTATGTTAGGAGCTGTATTTCTTTCAAAATACTGTTATGACCGCGTTGAATATGTATGCCCTAATTGTGGGGAGATCTTTATTCCATCATTTTTAGCCTTTAACTTAGCTGCACATACACCTAAGTTTAGAAAACTAACTTGCCCAAAATGTGAAAAGAAATCATATTGCTTAGAAATTAGCAGAGAATAAAGTAATGTCGAAATAATATTTATCACTACTATTAATTAACCTCCTAATTTGATAGAGTATGAAAAAAGGGAGAATAAAACTATGAGCGATAATCGTATGAATTACACTATTGATAAGCAAATGCAATTTCCATTAGTTGATATCGAGCTTGAAGATGGTGAAAAAGTTTATATCGAACGTGGAAGTATGGTCTATCATTCAACCAGCATTAACTTGAACACTAAAGTGAATGCTGCAGGATCCGGTATTGGAAAATTAATGCGTGCAGTTGGTAGATCAATTTCTTCTGGTGAGAGTTTTTGGATTACTGAAGCGCAAGCTAAAGGAGAAACAGGTCATTTGGCAATCGCACCATCTTTGCCAGGCGAGATTTTGCATTTAGAATTAGGTGATAAGCAATATCGCATTAACGATGGTAAGTTCTTAGCGATGGATGGCTCAGCAAGTTATTCAATGAAAAAGCAAACCTTGGGTCGGGCACTTCTTTCTGGAACTGGTGGCTTTTTCGTGATGACGACTAGTGGTCAAGGAACTGTCTTGTGTAATGCATACGGCTCAATTAAAAAGATTGTTTTAGATGATGACGAAATTACGATTGATAATAACCATGTTGTGGCTTGGTCCACTGATTTAAGTTATGACATCCATTTTGATAATGGCTTTATTCAATCAATCGGCACTGGTGAAGGCGTCGTTAATACTTTCAAAGGGAGTGGCGAAGTTTATATTCAGAGCTTGAATATTGAGACTTTTGCTAGTAGATTAGATAAATTCTTACCAAGTGGTGATTAAAAAGCTCGTGCGAATGCACGGGCTTTTGTTTATGTTAAAGTTATATTTTGGGACATATCATAAAGTATACTTTACAAAAATACTATTTTTTGTAAAGTACGTTTAACGCTTTTTGCTAATTTTAATGAGAAGTAACGACATTAATAAAATGCTCACAGCTGCAACAAATATAAAAGTTTGATCCAAGGGATTATGCTGCAGAGCATTAAAAATCACATACACGATAGTAGCAATGATGGTAAGAATATAGACTAGTTTAAAAATTGTTTTTCCAGTAATAAACATCTTCGTTTCACCTGTCTTTGCACTTTTTAAATTAGTTAATTTCTCTATTCATTATACTATGATTTATATAGACTTTATGTAAAAAAATACCGATTATCAAGTTAGCGATAATCGATATTTTATTTTGGTTAATTTTTTAAAGACGATAATTTGTATCTAGCAAGTTAATCCATTGGTCGCCACCAACATTTAACATTGGTACGCCATTATTATAGGAGTTAAATACTCTCCAAGAACTACCTGCTGGAAGGACTCTGCCTAAATATTTTCCAGCACGATTGTAGAGTTTAGTTCCTTTAGGATTAGTAACTTTAGCTATAGCTCCAGACTTAATGGTTGGAAGATAGAAACCAATTCTGGGATCTTGACCTAAAGTTACATATTTTTGCGGAATCCATTGGTTGCCGCCTAAGTTGAGCCAATTTTCACCATTAACTTCGGCAATTTTGAAGAATTTCCAGTTAGAACCAATTGGCAGATATCTATTTAAAGGATAACTGCCAGGATTACCCCAAACAACAATTGGAGTTTTATAAGTAACTTTTGCAGTTCCAACCTCAGAACTGATCTTTGGCTGAGGCTTTGAATTCTGCGTATTAGTAGAAGATACAGGCGAAGTATCGAATCCGCGCACATATTGATTAGTTCCAAGTTTAAGCCAATTTACGCCTCCGCGAACAAGTGACTCAAAGGCTTTCCATTTAGTGCCATTTGGTAAAGTTTGTGAAGTTGGAGTTTGCGGACTTGGTTGAGAATAAACCCTGACGCTGTTTCCACGCTGTGCATAGGCTTCTACGATCGCGTTGATGGAGTGAGCTGAATCAGTAAGTTCAGGTGAACCAGAGCCATATAGGACTGAAAGATCCGCACCATTTACCCATTGATCACCACCTAGGTTAAACCACTTTTGACCATTTACATTTGCCACTTTGAAAAATGACCAATTAGAGCCTACTGGGAGATAGCGACTAGTCTTTTGACTGGCGGGATTAGTATAAACAGCCGTTTTTGCAGTAACTTTGGCAACGCCGGTGCGGTATTGAATATCTTGTGCAGATTGAGTAGTAGCGGCATTTACGTGATTGTTTGTAGTTAAAATAGCCCCGCAGCTTGATAATAGTGTTAAAGCACAAATACTAAATGAGATAGATTTCTTAAGTTTCATGATTACTTGCCTCTTTAGATTAGAAATATTCCGCCTATATTATGAGTCATTTCTTTGTGAAAATATAGAGCAAATATCTATTTTCCTGAACCCCATTGAGTGTATTTCTTAGGGATGTATTCATCGTTACCTACAAGATAACAAATTTCACCATTAATTACTCTCGTGTACTTAACGTTCCAACGGGTACCAGTCTTAAATACTTTATTAGATCCTTGAACTTGAGTACCGTCGGCGTGCAATGCATTTACACCATAATTTGGTTGATAGTGAATTGTAATAATTCCATTGTCATAGTGGCTGGTATATTTCTTAGGAATATAAGTATTATTACCAACTAAGTACATTTCTTCACCATTAATTACTTTAGTATTAACGACTTTCCAGCGAGTACCGTCTTTAAATTTGTAATTACTACCGGCAATTGATTTACCAGTATTTTGGAAAGCTAAAACACCATACCCGGGTTTGTAGACAATTTGTGCAATTTGTTCTGGTTCTGGGACAGTTCCTACAGGAGTGGAAGCTACGGCGCTGCCACCTGCTTCATGATCCCAAGCTGTAAGGTTGTTTGAAATAATAACATTAATTAATGTTTGAGCATAACTAGGTGAAGTTGCATATCTGTCTTGTTGCAATAAATAAGCAGCCCTTCTAAAATCTTTGACCCCAATAATATTTGCATAATTTTTTGTATGTAATAGAGCCGTGTGAGCCTTGAAAGATTCTTCCATAGAAGAATAACCAGCGAACCTATCATGGGTATAATAGCAATAACCGTTATTACATTCTTGAGTTCCACTAAGATTGGATCTTGAACCATATCCTTTAATTCCAAAGTAATTGTTACCTAGAATGTGACCACCCCAGCCCGTTTCGACAATAGCTTGAGCGGCTGTGATTGAGGGAAGAATCCCTTGTGCTGCATCAGCTAAACATAAAGGCTTAATACGATTTAAAAAAGCTTGATTGCTAGGTGAGGCATAGAGTGATAGAAAAGGAGATGGATTACTCATTTGATTAAATAAATTAATAGCATCTTCAGTATAGTATCCAGGTCCCATAGCAGGATATTTTCTAATCTTCACTTTTTTATCTACCTTTTGTTGAGTAGATTCGGGCTTTGTTTGATTTTGTGCGTAGACTATAGGAGCAGAGCTTATAGATGTAAGTAATAATAAAGCTGCACCTGATAGTTTAATGATCTTTTTGTTCATTACTATTCCTCCATATATATTATTTCTACTTCTATTATGTGGGAGAATAATAAAAACTAAGAAAAGCTTTCATATATGAAACTAAAAAGAAGAAAAACCAGAAAATATGGCTGAATTCAAGCAAAAAACTCCTAAAATGTTGCATATATGGAACACTATAAATATAATTAAAAAAACTATGCTTTACTTTTAATTGTCTGCAAAGTCTTAAAAGCAGACTCAAATATATCAGCAATGTCATTAAGATCATATTGGCGCATAGTACGAATGTAATCTTCAGGATAAGAAGAATTATTAGTTTTCTTATACAAGAGCAGAGCCTTAAGAAAGTTCTTTTTAATTTTGATATATAAAGAGTAGCGATTTAATGGGATAGTATCAAACTTTAATAAGAATAGGTCGGCACGCTTAGTATCAAAAAGAACCAATTCTTGAAAGGCGTTTAGTAGGCCTAAAAGCATATCTAAGTAATTTTCAAAGCCAGTTTTTTTGATATTTTCAATATCGTCAATAATTAAACAGGCTAGGCCGTAAATTGTTGAGGTTGATAAAAGAGAAAGAGAATTACCAAATATATAAATATTTCTTTTACTCCAAAAGGTTACGCTAGATAATTTTTCTTCTAGTAATTCTTTATATTTTGTGGGAAGAATATTTTTGTCAGTTAAATCGTAGTAATAATTGGCAGCCATTGCTGCGTTGAAAAGATAAGTGTCTTTGTGAGTTGAATTATAATTATCTAAATTTTGAATAGTTAATTCTTTAAGCTCAAAGGAGCTATCATTTTTCCATGCAATTTCTATTTGACGAATAAATGGATCATGCGGGGTAACAGCCGTAATAAATACGAATTCTGAAGGTGAGATATGAATATTATGCAAAAGTTCAATTACTTTTCCATAATCCATATCGCCCTCATCATTTTCCCATCTAGATAATGATGTGGGCGAAGTTACATTCTTAGCAGCAGTTCGCAATGAAATGTGATTTTTAAGTCGAAGTTTTTTGAATTCACTACCAAACATAGGAGGAGTCCTTTCGCGATGAAAAAGATTGTAAAATATATAGTAATTATTGCATTATTTATACCATTTTTGAATTTGAAAAGATGGGAAACTTTAGATGGTGATAAATTCATCTATATCCCACGTACTCATCTAGTTAATAATTTTAACAATACACATACAAAATAGCAGAAAATAAAAAAATACCGATTATCAAATCCGCGATAATCGGTATTTTGTTTGAATTTATTTTATCTATTTAAAATTGAGCACCCACAAGAAGATGATAAATACTACGAACAGTACCCACATCATTGGGCTAACTTCTTTGCCGCGCTTTGCAGAAACCATACAAATTGGGTAAGTAATCATTCCTAATGCCAAACCATCAGAAATTGAGTAAGTAAGAGGCATTCCAAGCAAAATCAAGAATGCAGGAACAGCAATTTCTAACTTGTTCCAGTGAATGTGGGCAGTGTTTTGTGCCATTAAAACTCCAACAATGATTAAAGCAGGTGCAGTTACTTGGGTAGTGAAGATGCTAAGTAGCGGACTGAAAATCATTGAAATTAAGAAAAAGATTGCTACAAAGACAGCAGTTAAACCTGAACGACCACCAACTGCAATACCAGCACTTGATTCAACAAAGGCACCAACAGGTGAAGTACCAAAAATTGAACCAAACATCATAGCAGTAGAGTCAGCTGCTAAGGCTTTACCAACACGTGGCATTTTATTATTTTTCATAAAGCCAGCTTGTTGAGCAAGACCAATCAAAGTCCCAGCAGTATCAAAGAAAGTAACAAGCAAGAAGGTTAAAACAACAACCCACATTTGCAAAGAGTTAATATCTTTAACGTGGAAAACTGCTTGACCAAAAGTTGGAGCTAAGCTTGGAGCAAGTGAAATGAACTTGTGTGGCAATGCAATTTGACCTGTGCAAATTCCGAAAATGGCAGCTAAAACCATGCCGATAAAAATCGCGCCAGGAACGCCAAGAATCATTAAGATAACAGTTACAATTAAACCAAAAATAGTGATCCAAACAAGTGGATTGTGAAGTGAGCCTAAGCTAACTAGAGTAGACTTGTTGGCTACGATAACGCCACCATCTTGTAAACCTAAAAATGCGATAAACAAGCCAATACCTGAAGAAATGGCAAATTTTAAATCTGAAGGGATGGAGTCAATGATCTTTTCTCTTAATTTAAAAAGCGTAATTAAAATGAAGATAATTGAAGCAACAAAAACGCTGGCTAAGGCAGTTTGCCAGGAAACGTGCATTCCAATGCAGACGGTGTAAGCAAAAAACGCGTTGATCCCTAAAGCAGGAGCTTCACCAATTGGGTAGTTAGCAACAATTCCCATGATTGCAGTTCCCAATGCGGCCGCTAGCGCGGTAGCTGTGAAGACAGCTCCAGTAGGCATGCCACTAGCACCTAAAACACTTGGGTTAACGAATAAAATATAAGACATACTAATAAAAGTAGTAAGTCCAGCAATAAATTCGGTTCTAATATTAGTTCCAAGCTTATCTAACTTAAAATATTTTGTAATAAAATCCATCTTTTCCTCCAAATAGTATTGTTCGGATTTCAAATTATTTATTTGACTAAAATAGTTTACCATTCATTCATTTTTATGTAAACGCGAATTATTGCTTTAAATATAAATAATATAGTTACTTTTATCTCTTGAAAAGATAACTAAAGTGATAAAATTCACGAGCCTTTTATTTTGTTTGCGTTTCTAATAATGATTAAATGTATTTGTATACTGGAATAAGAAATGAGGTCAAATCATGACAGTTTATTATAAGGGATTTCCTCAAAGCACTCGGGAAGAAAAATTAAAGATGACTAATTTGCTTGAACTTCCAGAAAAAGTCAAGAAAATTATGCCAGAGGGTGCTTATTACTATATTGCAAGTGGTGCAGAAAACGAATGGACTTGGCGGAATAATACCCAAGCATTTAACCATTTCCAAATCGTTCCACGTGCGTTAACTAACATGCAAGATCCACAATTAGATACAACATTTATGGGAATGAATTTAAAGACTCCTGTAATGATTTGTCCAATTGCTTGTCACGGAATTGCTAATGCAGAAGCTGAAATTGACACTGCTAAGGGTGCTAAGGCAGCAGGTGCTTTATTTGGAATGAGTACTTACTGCAACAAGAGTGTTCAAGATGTTCAAAAGGCTGTTGGTAAATCTCACAGATTTATGCAATTATACTTAAGTAAAGATTGGGACTTCAATAAGATGGTTATTGAAGAATCCGAAAAAGCTGGATTTGAAGGCTTTTACTTAACAGTTGATGCTTTAGTTAGTGGTTATCGTGAAGCTAATATTCGTACTAACTTTACTTATCCAGTTCCTTTGGCATTCTTCCAAGAATGGACTGGCGGTAAAGGCGAAGGCCAAAGCGTTGCTCAAATGTACGCTAACTCTGCTCAAAAGATTGGTCCTGACGATGTAAGAAAGATTAAGGAATTAACTGACTTACCATTGATCGTTAAGGGTGTTAAATGTGCTGAAGATGCTTACAAGGCATTGGGTGCAGGTGCCGATGGTATTGAAGTTTCTAACCACGGTGGCCGTGAAGTTGACGGCGGTCCCGCAACTATTGATGTTTTGCCTGGCATTGCAAGAGAAGTTCGTCACGCTGGCAGAAAAGTTCCAATTATCTTTGATGGTGGTGTACGTCGTGGTTCTCACGTATTTAAAGCTTTAGCATTAGGTGCTGACTTAGTTGGTATTGGTAGACCATTCCTTTACGGCTTAGCTTTAGGTGGTGCACAAGGTGTTCAATCAGTTATTGAACAATTGAATAAGGAATTATTAATTGATATGCAATTAACTGGCTGCAAGACTATTGAAGACGTTAAGCATGCTAAGATTGATCACTTTACTTATTCTGCTGATTGGGGTATTTCTTCAACCAGTAAAAGCGTCATGCCACCATACCCTGTAACTGAAGATAATCAATTAAAGGGTGAAGCTGCTGATGCTGTAAGTGGCGCATCTGAACATTAATTGCTTGCCTAAACTTATTTATATAAATTAGACGTACTAGTTAAATTTTTAGTGGTATATAAATCTATTTCTCAATAAAAAAGTCGCGATTCTAAAGAATCACGACTTTTTGTTTATGCTTCGATTTGAATATCAGTTTGTTTATCCCAGTCCATTGGCAACTTACCCATAGACTTTAATTTATCGACAATTTGGTTTAAGACAATTTCACGGTCTTCTTCTCTAGCCATGAAATCATACTTATCACCATCAATTACCATTTTTTCAGAGTAATCGTACTTTTCATACCATGGCTTGTAGTAGCGTAATAGACGTTTGTAATAATCTTCAAGTGTTGAGTCATAGCTTAATTGTTCATAAGGACGACCACGTTTTTTAATACGTTTGATCATAGTATCGTATGAAACATTTATATGAACTAATAAATCTGGGCTCTTTTTTGGCATACGCTCTAATTCGTCCATCATATTATGCAAAAGTTCGTAGTATGTATCTACTTCTTCTTTAGTGGCACGTCCAATATCAGCGTTCATTTGGAAAAATAAAGCATCTTCATAAATAGAACGGTCTAAAACGTTGTTTCCTTGCGTTAGGGCTGCCTTAATGCTGTGAAAACGCGTATTTAAGAAATATACCTGGAGTAAAAATGCATATTTTTTAGGATCTGCATAAAATAAAGGTAAAACTGGGTTGTCATCAACGCTTTCGTAGAAAGGCTCAGTACCTAAATATTTTGATAATATACTTGTTAAACTGGATTTACCGGCTCCAATTGGCCCGCTTAAAACAATAACTGTCATCACGTTCCTTCTAACTTTTTATTTTATAAATTCCCAATTTGTTGTAATTTGCGATCAATCTCGCTTAAGACTTCTTTTTTAGCATCTTCATCAACTACAAAGTCGAGTAAATCGCCATTAATCTCCATTTTAGGAGAAGCGTCATATTGCTCATACCAAGGTTCATAGTAGCTAAGCAAGCGTTTGTAGTAGTCCTTTAAGCCTGGATCTGTACTAATTTGTTCGAAAGAACGGCCACGCTTTTTAATGCGAGAAAGCATTGTATCTAACGAAACGTGAATATAAATTAGGAGATCAGGCTTTTTGCTAGGATTGCCCGGAGTATCTTCCATCATGTTGTCGAGCAAATCGTCATAAATCTTGAACTCTGTGCGATCAGCGACTTTACTGTCAGCATTCATTTTGAAAAATAGGGCATCTTCGTAAATGGAACGATCAGAAACGCTGTTTTTTTCTTGAATTGCTTGGTTAATTTGCGCTAAACGATGATTTAGAAGGTAAGTGTTTAATAAGAATGTATATCTTTTCATATCCTTGTAATACAAAGGAAGGACTGGATTATTATCTACGCCTTCATAAAACGCTTGTGTTCCCAAATGTTCAGCTAAAATGCTAGTTAAACTGGATTTACCGGCTCCAATTGGCCCGCTTAAAACAATAACTTTAATCACGTTCTTTCTACAATATCTTGTTTGCTTTATAAGTTTAAAACAATATCTTGTATGTAAGCAAGGAATTTTTGAATTATGTTCCACGCGCAAAAGTCAAGTTAATTTGGGTAAAAATAGCAATTATTTTTTGAAATATAGTTTCAAATAAGCTCTATATCTATACATATAATGAAATTAAATTTTATATTAATGATAAAATATAGTTGTGTAACTAAAAGAAAAAAGACAGAAAGTAACCAATTTATGCATAATATTTTAGAATATTTAAATTCGTCGAAATTAAAAGGCACATCTAAAAAAATCGCCGATTATTGTTTGGATCATACAGAATCTTTTTTAGAACATGATGCAAATACATTAGGTAAATTAACCAATACAAGTGCAGCCTCAATTATTAGGTTCTGCAAACAACTTGGCTTTAAAGGATTAACCGATTTTAGGTTAAAGCTCGCTAAAACAACAGGTAGGGTTGAAGATAAGATTGATCCTTTGGTTACAAGTAGCGATGAGCCGAAAGATATTTTACAAAAATTATTAATTAATTCTCGCCAAAATACTGAATTAACAGCATCTTCAATTAAATTGGACGCGTTAAATCAAGCTGTTAAAATTATCAAAAAAGCAGATCAAATTATAATTGGTGGTGTGGCAGCGTCAGGATTAGCGGCTATGGATTTGTATTATAAATTTATCCGTGCAGGGAGAAAAACATTTTTTAGCCAAGATGCGCATATTGCTCTAGAAAGAATATCATCTTCGACTAAAAAAGATGTTGCGATTATGTTTTCATATAGCGGATTGACCAAAGAAATTATCTTGGGAGCAAAAACCGCCAAAAAGAACTGTACTCCCGTTATTGCGATTACTAGAAATGAGACTTCTCCTTTGTCTAAAATTGCGGATATAGTTATAGCTTTGCCTACAAAAGAAAAATTATTGAGAGTAGGAGCAATTGATTCACTTTTTTCTGAAATTTTTATTTCGAGCTTGCTATATTTGGCAACAGTGAATAAAGATTTAGATTATCTAGAAAAAGAAATGCGAGATACAGAAGCCTTAACTACGCAATTAAAAGTTGGTGAATAATTATTTTATTATATTACTTTGATTCGTCGATAGTTGGAAGCAATTCTGGCTTTTCAAAAAACAAACCAATGGCTAAACGTCTAATATTTAGCCATTTTTTGTTTGCTCTTGTGGGATTGACTCGATTTGTTAAACAAATATAATAGCTATTATTATCAAAATCTAAAGCAATAGAAGTACCTGTAAAGCCAGTGTGCCAAAGCGTATGACTATTCTTATCCCAGCGTTTCCAGCCTAAGGTGCGTCCTAAAAAGTTATAGTTAAATAAAGATTCAATATATTCAGCAGGGATAATATTTTTGCCATTATAAGTACCTTTGTTAAGATACATTGCGCAGAATTTTTTTAAATCATCTAATGTCGAAAAAAGTCCAGCATTTCCGGAAACGCCGCTTAATTTTCCCGCTGTTTCATCGTGAACTTTTCCGCAAAGAGTGCCTCTAGTTGGCGTTTGTTCAGTAGGAACGAAGTTAGAAACATCATAAGTTTTATCTAAACAATAGCCTGTATGAGTTAAATTTAACGGCTTTAAAAGATGTTCAGCAATACTTTTATCTAAAGACATCCGATCGATTTTTTCAATGATAAGACCTAACAAAATAAAGTTAATGTCGGAATAGATCATATTTGTTCCAGTTTTATAGACTAGATTTTGATGCTTGATAGCGTAAAGTACGTCTTCTTTGTCGCGATAAGAGGATACATTTTCAAGATCTGCTGGAAGGCCAGAATTATGTAATAAAAGGTTTTTAATAGTGATCTTTGAATAAGGCGTATCTGGCAGAATTGAAGATACTGTAGTTGTTAGAATTATTTTATTTTCACTTAAAAGCTGCAAAATTCTGGTTGTAGTAGCAATTACTTTAGTTAATGAGGCTAAATCATAGATGCAGCCTGAGTTTATTTTGCTTTGGTGAGCGTAATTTTTAAAACCTAAGTATACAGTTTCATTTTCTGGAGATTTAATATTATTTAAGCAGTATGAAACTCCAGGAGTAGCTTTTTCTTTAATAGCATTTTGCATTAAAGCATAAATTTCAATATTATTTTTCATTTTTAAACTCCACACAAAAGCCTATTTTAGTATCTGGCTAAAATAGGCTTTTATAATAAATAATTTAATCTATTCTGTTTGTCTTATTGGATGAAACAGATTCTTAATAGATAATTTCTTTGCAAAAGTTGTATTTTCAACAACTGATTTGCTTTCTTTGTCGTTAAAACTAATCGTTTCTGCATTAGTACTTGCATTATCTGAAGTTTGAGTAGTTGTAGCATTCTTAGCTTCTTTTTCTAACTGCTTCTTGTCCCAAACCTTGAAGAATGGGTAGTAGATGACTATTGAAATGACGATATTAATTAATGATAATACTGCCGCTCTCCAGTCAAATCCAGTTGCCATATAAGCACCAATCGGTCCAGGTAAAGTCCATGGAACTAAGGCTATTGTTCTAGAAACTAAGTGCAAAACAGTCGCGAAGTAAGTTAAGGCACCAGTGATCATCGGTGTAATGATAAATGGAATAGCAAAGTATGGGTTTAAAACAATTGGCAAACCAAAGATAATAGGTTCATTAATGTTAAAGATACTTGGAATAATAACTGCTTTACCTAAAGTTTTGCCAAATGATGATTTAGATGCAAAAGCAAGTAAAATACATAACCCTAATATTGTACCAGAACCACCAATGTAAACGAACCATTGGAAGAACTGTTCAGTCATAAATCTAGGTGCGTTAGCTGCACTAACTCCATGAGCAATAGCAACCATGTTTGCATCTAGGTTCTTGTACCAATATGGATAAATTGGTGTTGATGTAATAGCACCATGAATACCAAATAACCAAAATAGTGAGTTGAAGAATGGTGGGACAATAGCTGAAATAAAGTTGTCTTTACCAAAGTTTGATAATGGTGATAAGAGAGCTAATAATCCTGCGTTTAAGTCAAAGTGTAGTAACTCTTTAATTATCCATGCAATAAGAATAATAACTGAAGCAGGAATTAATGATACGAATGAATTTGAGACTGCAGGTGGAACACCATCTGGCATTTTGATAACCAAATTCTTTTCTTTAAACCATCTAATAATTTCAACGGAAACCATTGAAACAACCATCGCTGTAAACAAACCTTGTGCACCAAAGTTCGTTGATGGAAGAACAGTACCTGCAACCATGCCAGATAACTTAGCTGCTTTAGCAGTCAATGTACCAGGACTAACAGCCAAAATAAAGAAAGCCATAGTGGCAACTGTAGCAGACGAATTTCTATCAAGCTTATAATGTTCTGCTAAGGCTGCAGCCATTGCATAACAAGAATATAAAGCCATCATGCCTATTGAAAAGGTAACAGGCACCTGCAGAGCTGGTAGATATGGTGTAATAAACTTTTTCCAACTATCTACTGGAAACTGCGAAATAATAGTGAAAAATGACCCAACAATTGCGACAGGAATAATAACTGCCATACCATCTCGGATTGCTACAAAATAACGGTTACCCGCTAGTTTTGACATTTTCGAGGTGATTTTTGCGGCATTAAATTTCGCCATCTTAAATCCCTCCTATAATTTAAATAAAATATCCCTCATAAATGAATACGGTATCATTTATAAGTTAAGAATAGCACTTTTAAGTCTTTAATGAAATATTTTTTTATATTTAGTCGATAAATAACACTTGTATATTGTTAAAATGAAATATTTTTTCAAAAACTATTGAAAGCTATTTCAAAAAAGCATACGATGAAATCGCATATAGTAACTATATTAAATAGAAAAGGAGGCAATGTATGACATATAGGATTGGAATTGATAGTGGTGGCACACATATCACAGCAATTGCTTATGCAGATAAAAAAGAAATCGCTACTGCGCAAAGCGGTCCAGGAAATATCTTTTTGAATCCTGATCAAACAGTTCAAAATTTAGTATCTGTAGTAAAAGACATTGTAAATACGCTTCCTAATGATAAATGCGAATGTATTTTGATAGGAATCGCGGGATTAGAAACATTAAAAGATCCGTTTGATAGAAAAGAAATTGCAGGTTTTTCAAAAGAAATTGGTAAATTAGCCGAGGAAAATAATGGAGATGCAATTAAAGTATTAAAGCATCAGGGTAATTTGTTGGCTGATGAAATTATTGGATTGATTGCGCGTTGCAAAAATAATGATGAAACAGCTAACAATTTAGCTTTATCTGGATCGGTTTTGGTTAACAATACGTTGATTAAAAATATTATTGAAAATAGAGTTCAAGAAGAATTTCCTGATATTAAAGTTACAGTTTCTAAATCTAGCAACACCGATGCCGTAAATTATTTTAAGAAAGAAGAGTAATTGCAATGACTATGAGACATTTAGGTCTATCGATTTATCCAGACCACAGTAAATTTGAAGATAATGCTCATTATTTAGACTTGGGCCATAAGTATGGATTCAAAAGAATTTTTATGAGCATGCTGGAAGTTCAGGGTACAGTTGAGCAAACTAAAGAAAACTATAAAAAGATAATTTCTTATGGAAATAAACTCGGTTATCAAACTTTTCTAGATGTATCGCCACGTATTTTGAATAAGCTTGGCGTTGATTATCATGATTTATCATTCTTTCATGATATTGGGGCGACTGGTCTTAGATTAGATCAAGCCTTTGATGGAGCTACCGAAGCCTTAATGTCGTATAACCCATATGGTTTAATTATTGAATTGAATATGAGTAATAATGTTGACTATCTTAATAACGTTATTTCTTATCAAGCAAATACGCCATTTATTTATGGATGTCACAATTTTTATCCGCAAAAAGGCACTGCACTGCCTTATGACTTCTTTATGGAATGCTCTAAGAGATTTAGAAAATTTAATATTCATTCAGCAGCCTTTGTTTCAAGTAGTGTAGGAAAAATGGGACCATGGAACGTAACAGATGGCTTGCCAACTTTAGAAGAAGATAGATATTTACCGATTCAAGTTCAAGCAAAGCAATTATGGGCTACTAACATGATTGATGACGTGATTATCGGAAATGCATATGCATCAGAAGATGAATTGCGTGCTTTATCATTAGTAAACCCTTATCAGTTAGTTTTGCATGTTGACTATGTAAAAGACGTTAATGACATTGAAAAGACGATTGTCGAAAAGCCACAACATTTTCGTCGCGGAGATATGAATAGCATTGTGATTAGATCTACTATGCCACGTGTAACTTATAAAGATATTCCAAATACTCCCCATGATAATGAGCAAGAGTTTAAACGTGGGGATGTGTTAATTGGAAATGATGGTTTTGGAATTTATAAAAATGAATTGCAAATAGTTTTGAAGCCTCATACTGAATCTCGAAAAAATAAAGTGGGATCAATTGCTAAAGATGAATTGTTCTTGCTTGATTTCATTAAGCCTTGGACTAAGTTTAAATTAACTTCTGAATAATCATGAGTGAAATATTAACGACGACTTTTTATTCATCATATTTAAAACTGGATTGGAATTATGATTTATATCTACCTGATGGATTTTCAACAAATAAAAAATATAATTTAATCCTTATGTTTCATGGCTTA
Source organism: Lactobacillus hominis DSM 23910 = CRBIP 24.179 (assembly GCF_000296835.1). Classification (GTDB taxonomy): domain Bacteria; phylum Bacillota; class Bacilli; order Lactobacillales; family Lactobacillaceae; genus Lactobacillus; species Lactobacillus hominis. The sequence continues at coordinate 101,672 of NZ_CAKE01000022.1, forward strand.
TATGGAAATCACACAAACTTTTTAGATAGAAATAGAATTGATTCGCAGCCGATCTTAGATCAGTTAATTGAAAAAACAAATAAGCCAGTATTGGTGGCCTTTGTGGATGGCTTTAATAGTTTTTATATCGATTCGTTAATTGGAATGAAAATGGAATCTGCGATCATTGATGAACTAATTCCATATTTGAGAGGTCAATATAATCTTAGTCAAATAAGTATCGGTGGAATATCGATGGGGGGTTATGGGGCTAGTCGATTGGCCTTAAAATATCCTGAGCAATTTAGGGATGCAATGCTGATTTCGCCAGCAGTATGGCAAATAAATGATGTTCCAGATGTCATTTATAAATCGATTCATGCTTTTCAAGATAATAAGGAAAATTGGAATAATGATGTATATCGAAAGCTTTTTCCAACTTCATATTTAAGTCAGGAAAATAGAAAAGTTAATTTCTTTATTGAAAGCAGTCAATTAGATGAGATAGTACCGATTAATTCTGTAAATCGCTTTATCAACCAGTTAAAGAAAAATAATAATAATTTAGTAGTAACTGAGGATGAATATGGAGGACACAATTGGAATTATTGGCAAAAAGCTATCAAGCAAGGGTATGGATGGCTAATAAATAATTTACCTGCTTAAAGTAATTTAAGGAGACTTAAGAATGACTTTATTAATTAAGGATATTAGTTGCACAATAAAAACTGTTCCACTGAAACGTCCTTTTATCACAGCACTGCATGAAGTAGATAGTATACAAGCGGTGCAAGTTAAAGTGCTTTTGAGTGATGGAACAATCGGAATAGGTGCAGCTACACCTAATGAAAAAGTAACTGGAGATAATTTACAGACGACACAAGAGGTTATTTCTTCAGTAATTAGACCAGCATTAATTAACGAAGATTTTCTAAATTGGAATCAATTAATTTTTAAATTGAAAAAATGCATTGTTCATAATCCTGCTGCCAAAGCAGCAGTAGAAATTGCGCTGTATCAAGCTAAAGCTAATGAAAATAAACAATCTTTAGTTAATCTTTTAGGCGCTGATCCAGGCAAAGTAAGTACCGACTATACGATTAGCATTGGTTCAGATGAACAAATGGTTTCTGAAGCCCAAAATTTAGTAAAGCAAGGATTTACATCATTAAAAATCAAACTAGGGACGCATTCTATTTATGAAGATATAAATACTGTAGAAAAAATTGCTCAAGCAGTTGGTCCAAATGTTTCTTTGAGAATAGACTGCAATCAGGGATGGAATAAAAAGCAAACGCTTCTAGCAAGTTCGAAGTGGTCAGAAAAACAACTAAATATTGATTTTATCGAACAACCTATAAAAAAAGATTTAATTTGGGATCTTGCCTATCTTACTCAGCACTCGCTTATTCCGATTATGGTTGACGAAAGCGTCGAGTCTTTTGAAGATGCAATAAAAATAATAAATGCGCATGCCTGTGACTATATAAATATTAAGTTAATGAAAACTGGTGGATTATCCGATGCAGTTAAAATTAATGATCTAGCTCATGCTTGTGGAATTAAAACAATGGTTGGCTGCATGATTGAACCGGTTGAAAGTATTGCAGCAGCGGTAGCTTTTGCAGTGGCAAATAAAAATGTGGCATTTGTCGATTTAGATTCAATTTTTATGGCAGTTAAAGATCCAGATTTAGATAAATATTTGAAGATTTCTGGAAATCAAATTTCGTTGAAGCAAGAAAATGAATAAAATTGATGAAATTGAAAAGCTAACTCAAAATAATCCCTGGCGTACTGCAATTTTAATTAAAGAAAATGGACAACTCAGTTATAGTAGTCCAGATATTGATTATGAATTTAAAGCAGCTTCATTAATAAAATTGGGAATTGCTTTATATATTGCAGAAAAAAAGAATGATACATTAAATGATTTTATTTATTTGAAAGAATCAGAAATAGTTGGTGGCGCAGGAGTCATTAATAGATTGCATATTCAAAAATGGCATATCTGTGATTTAATTGATTTAATGCTATGTCTTTCTGATAATACTGCAACTAATGCATTGCTTGATTATTACGACATCGATTGCATTAATAGCTTTTTACAAGAAAACTTTAAAGGTATTCAATTAAAGCGATACTTAATGCAAAAAAGCAGTGAAGAAAACTTAACCTCAGTTGTTGCAATTATGGAAGTTTTTGAAAGACTTTTAAGTACAAGTAATACCACTTCGAAAGTTATAGTAAGGGCACTTGCTCATCAAAGCGTACGAAATAAATTAGTTGCGTTCAGTAATCCTGAGTTTAAAACTTTTAATAAAACTGGAGAGCTAGAGCAAGAACAACATGATATTGCGAGATTTGAAAAGGATAGTAAGCAAATTGATTGTTGCGTAATGACGCATTTTGAAACTTTTGATGAATATCAACAGATAATAAAAATGATGCAAAAAATAGGAAAGTTGTTAACTGAGTAAAGTAGTTAGGACGAAGAAAAATTATGGCAATTGAAGATTTAACTACGGAGCAAAGAAACCCCGCGACAATGCACATCGATACGATGTCGACGCTCGACATGGTCAAAACTATCAATCACGAAGATGAAAAAATCGCTCAAGCTGTAGGAAAACAAAGTACGCAAATTGCTAAGGCAATCGATATGGCGGCTGCAAATTATCATAAAGGCGGCAGACTCATTTATATTGGAGCCGGCACTAGTGGCCGGTTAGGCGTGTTAGATGCAGTTGAATTAGTTCCAACTTATGGTATAAAGCCGCAGCGTGCTGTGGGCCTAATTGCAGGCGGTGAACGTGCTATGTATTTGGCAGTTGAAGGCGCTGAAGATTCACAAGAATTAGCACAAAAAGATTTGAAGAAATTAAATTTAAATGCTAACGATATTGTGATTGGACTTGCTGCAAGTGGGCGCACACCTTACGTAATTGGCGGCTTAAAGTATGCTGGTCAAGTTGGTAGTGTTACTATTTCTGTAGCGTGTGTAGAAAATAGTGAGATTGGTAAATATGCACAAGTTCCAATTGAAGCAGTTGTGGGACCTGAAGTTGTAACAGGGTCTACTAGAATGAAAGCTGGAACTGCTCAAAAGATGATTCTGAATATGATTTCTACAGGGGTCATGATTAAGCAGGGGAAAGTGTATGAAAATGTCATGATTGATGTGCAACCAACTAATGAAAAGCTTGTAGATAGAAGCGAACGAATTATTGTTAGTTGTACACATGTGGATAAAGATAAGGCACATGAAATTCTGAAAAAAGCACACATGAATGTTTCACTGGCAATTGTGATGGCAAAAACTGGCTATGATGTGGATAAAGCTCAAGAAATATTAAAAGAAAATCATGGCAATGTCAGCCAAGTTTTGAACTAAAGCCAAAATCTAGATACTAAAAAAACAGTAAATCGATCAACAGTTTCGATTTACTGTTTTAATTTGGCTAAATTTACCTTTTAATTTTTATATTTATCGCTTAATTTTGCAGCAGCTTCTTTATCGCAAATAATTGTTACATCTGGGTGATCTTGCAAAATGGATGCAGGAACTTCTTCAGTAACTGGACCTTCAACCAAAGCCTTAATTGCGTCTTGTTTGCTATCGCCAAAGGCTAAAAGAACGATCTTCTTGCTTTGCATGATTGATTTAATACCCATACAAATTGCTTGACGAGGTACTTCATCTTCATTATCGAAAAAGCGAGAATTTGCCTTGATTGTACTTTCAGTTAAGTTAACTTTATGAGTTAAGCTGCCAAAAGGAGTACCTGGTTCGTTGAAAGCAATGTGGCCATTACGTCCGATACCTAAGATTTGGATATCAATTGGATTGTTTGCAATGATTTCGTTGTAGCGATCTACTTCTTCATCAATGTCTTTTGCCATTCCATTAGGAATATAAGAATTTTTGAATGGTTTTTTATCAAATAAGTGTTTTTGCATAAAGTAGTGGTAACTTTGGTCGTTATCAGGCTTTAAGCCGTAATATTCATCCAAGTTAATGCTCGTCATATTTGAAAAATCAAGATCGCTGTCGCACATGTCATCATACATTGGAATTGGCGAAGATCCCGTTGCTAAGCCAAGAACTCTAGCTCCGTTTTCCATTCCTTGTTTAATGATTTCAAAAGCCTTAGTGCCGCCTTCAATATTATCTTTAGTAATAATTACTTTCATCATGGTACCTCCTCATTTACTGGTCTAGTCCATTATATAATTTATAATTGGTCTAGTCAACTTAACCGCTTACATTTTTTAGAAAATATTTTTTTGAGTTAAAATTTAGGTGAGGTGACTGCAATGAGTAATCAATTTTTAGACTTAAATTTAGCTGGAATTGGCATGGGAACTTGGGCCATGGGCGAAGATAAAAGTAAACGCAAAGATGAGATTGCGTCTTTACGTTATGGGCTAGATAATGGCTTAAAAGTAATTGATACCGCTGAAATGTATGGCGAAGGCAAAAGCGAGAGTTTAATCGGGCAAGCGCTTAAGGGATACGATAGAAGCAAAGTATTTTTAATTTCAAAATTTTATCCTTATCATGCAACGCCAGAACTTGAAAGACGCAGCTTGGAAAATAGTCTAAAAAGACTTAAAACAGATTACTTAGACTTATATTTGCTGCATTGGCGCGGAAATAAAAGATTATCTGAAACTGTTGCTGGTTTAAAACAATTACAAAAAGAAGGCCTGATTCGCTACTGGGGCGTTTCTAACTTTGATGTGGCTGATATGGAGGAACTTTTTAGCGTTCCTGGTGGATGTGAATGTTTTGCTAATGAAGATTTGTACAATCTAGATAAACGCGGCGTTGAATATGACTTGCTTGACTGGCAAAAACAAAAGGGCGTCGGCTTTATCGGATATTCTCCATTTAATTCTGGAGATGGCAATTCGATTCGAGTAACAAATAACTTGAAAATCGTTGCTCGCGACCATGATGCTAGCGTTCACCAAATCATGCTCGCCTGGGCACTTAGAAGCAATCGAATTTTGACAATCCCTAAGGCAGGTAAGATTAGCCATGTGAAAGATAATTTAGCTGCTAGCACCATTAAATTGACGCAAGATGAACTAGAATTGATTAATGCAGACTTTCCGCAACCAACTAATAAAGAGCCACTCGCAATGATATAAATTTTGCAAATATGCAAAAAAAGAGAACCACACGGTTCTCTTTTTTGATGCAATTTGCCTCAGTATTTATTCATATGTTTTTTAAAGAATTCAGCTTCTTCATCATTAGCCTGACTAGCGAGTTCATCTTTTTGATTAATTAAAAAGACGTGTGATTCGGGCTGTTTTTTATCGCCCCAGGATTTTTGAATAACTTCCACTCCTCTTGCTCTTAAAAATCCGTCTAATCTAACGCTGCAATCATGAATGAAATCTTGATTAGCGGTGGAAATAAAAGTTGGCAAAAAATCGCTCGTAATATATTTTTCCACGTTTAACAGATCACGTATCTTTTCATCTTGCATTAGCTCAGGCGTAAAGTAGGCCATTGTAGCGCCGCTAATCATCCCTTTATCCAGCATAAAAGTAGCTGGACTATTTAAAGCGACGGCGCGAAAAATTAGGTCAGGTAAATCGTAGCCGAATTTTTGACGATAATCAGGATTAGTTAAAATTGCTGTATACTGCTCAACCATTTGGCCGCCAGCTGAATCGCCAATTAAAAATACATTATCTTTATCTAAATTGTATTCGTCAGCATGCTTATCTACCCAGTGAATGTATTGATTGACTTGATCTAGTTCTTTTGGAAATTGAACTTCAGGACCTAATTTATAATTTGGATTCACAAAGGCAAAGCCGCGTTTAGCCATCCCTAAACCATAAAACTGATAAGTTTCTTTAGTGCCGTAAACCCAACCGCCACCATGAATATTGATGATGACAGGTAATTTACCAGTTTTATTTTTAGGTAAGTATAAGTCAAGTAAATTCCACTTAGGATCTGGTCCATATTGCAAGTCATCGATTCTTTTGACTTCTGGTATATCATGAGGTAAGCCGCTATCGCGCTTATCATCATTAGCTTTGCAGTCTGCACGCATTTGGTTTACTGCGCTTAATATTTCGTTTTGGTTCATTTTTTAATCCTCGTATATCTTTTCTTTGAATTCGTTTACATTATAAAAGAAAAAGTTACACAATGACAAAAAACGAAGATCCATTTCTTAGATCTTCGTTAAAAGTTAGATTTTAATTTTGTGATCAATAATCTCTTGCTTGGCTTTTTGACTGGCAATCCAGATGCGTGTTGGAATATCGGGATTATGGACAATATAAACGCCGTCGTTTGATAAATCATACTTAATTGTTTTCTTATTAGGAAAACCTTGTTTATAAATTTGGCTAGCAAGGTCATTGACTGCAACATCAATACGGCTGACGACGCTAGTTAAGGTGAAGTTTGCTTCTTGGCCGCCTTTTGCCTGGTATTTACCTAGATCTGATTGATTGCGATCGACACCGATGACCCAGACTTTTTGACTTACAGGATTAGCTTGATTGATTTGTCGGGCTGCTTTGAAGACACCCTTACCGGCTTTTCCAGCTGCATGAAAGATAATGTCTACTTTTTTATTGTACATGTTTTCGGCGATTTCTTGGCCTTTGGTAGCATTTGAGAAGGTATTAGTGTACTGGGTTAAAATTTGAATATTTTTATGGTATTTTTTTGCAGTATTCTTGATGCCTTCTTTAAAACCTTTTTCAAATTGCGTCACGCTGCGAGTATGAAGGCCTCCGATAAAACCGATCTTTTTGGTTTTTGTCATCTCTGCTGCAACTACGCCGGCTAGGTAGGCGCCTTGTTTAGTATTAAAGTTAATTGTTGCAGTATTTTTTAGGCAGGGAGCAGAAGAATTAATTAAGACGTAATTTTTATTAGGATAATTTTTAGCAGCTTTTAAAATCGGCTTTTGTAAATTAGACCCCACGCCAAAAATGGTATTAAAAGAAGAATCGCTAGCTTTATCAACTAATGTCGGGATCTCGTCATTGCTATCAGCCGAGAGTAAGTCATAGCCGCTGCTACCTTGATTCAAGTTGTGAGTATGAGCATATTGTTTAATTCCTTGCCAAGCAGATTCATTGAATGAGTTGTCGTCAATGCCTGAATTATCAGTAATTAAGGCAACTGTTTTTTGCGAAAGCGAAAAATTGCTACTAGTTGGACTTTTTTTGGATGAGCAAGCACTAAGACTCAAACAGGCTAGTGCAGTCAAAGTGATTTTAGCAAAAATGTTTTTAAATTTTATCATGCTAAAAATCCTCCGTGAATGTAATAATTATAGATTAACCTAGCAATCTTGAGTATTTTTGTCAATTGAGTAAATATTATGAGAAACCATTTATAATATAAGAAATTTAAGAAATCAAAGAAGAGGTCCAATTTGGGCCTCTTCTTACTGGATGTTGAATTATTTTTGTAGTGGAGAAAATGGAATTTGATTATTTTTTGTCTGAAACTTTATCAAGTACCTTTTGATATTTTCTAATAGTGTTAAAGTCAGAATCTGTTGTATCGGTATAACCATAGTGGTTATAAACGCTTTCGATGATCTTGTTGCCTTCTTTAGACTTAGCGATATTCTTAAATGCCTTAGCAACTTTCTTTCTGAAAGCTGGACTCATATCGCTTCTAACTGAGATGGTGTCATTAGGAATCCATTGCGTAAAGTAAATTGGTACAACGTCTTTCATTACTTTAGGTTCATCTTTAGCAGCAATTGGACGAGCGTCGGCAAAAACAAATGCTGCATCGACATCACCGTTGTAAACAGATAAAACTGCTTGGTCAGCGCCTTTAATTTGGGTTACTTTACAGTCTTTTAAGACATTTAAGCCTTTTTGGTAAAGTTCAACAATTGGAAATACATATCCTGATGAAGAAGTTGGATCCATCACACCGATTGATTTTCCTTTGAGATCTTTCCAAGATTTAATGCCAGAGCCTTTTTTAACAATAACCATTGCGCGGTATTCATGCATTAGCTTGTTATTAACTTTACCGCTTGGTTCATCATAGCCGTAACGTTCAGCTTGAAGCAAAACATCAGCAACTTTACGTTTGTGAGCTAAGACATAAGCATCAGGTGGTAAAAAGCCGACATCAACTTTCTTGGAAGCCATTCCTTCAACTAAGCCATTGTAATCAGTAGAAACTGTTACATGAACTGGCATATGAAGTTGCTTTTTAAGTAAGCCTTCAAGAGGCTTAGCCTTAGCTTCAATTTTGTTAGCTTGCGCACTTGGTACGAACTGAACGTTCAATTCTTTAGGCGTAAAAGATTTTGAACTAGAATTGCTGGATTTAGATCCGCTTGAACAAGCTGCAGCAAGTCCGGCTGTAAGGACGAGCAGTGCACTAACGAGAACTTTTTTAATCTTCATCTTTAAATTGCGAACTCCTTAATAAAAACTTTAATGATGTTGACTCTTTAGTTATACTAAAAAATCTATTATTAGGCAAGAGGAAATATGAATAATTTTTAGTTAAATAGTAAAAATAGTTCGTAAAATATAATAAAAGTGTTTTTAAAGTGGCTTTATATCACAAAAAACGCACATGATATATGAACATTAATCATGTGCGTTTTAAAATTATATTTAGCTTATTAGTGAAGATTAAAAATAATCCCAATTAAAAATCCAACTGATTCTGCAATAAATAAAGCTTGCGTATTTTGGACAACTTTTGGAAATGAAGTTCGCTTATTTTGAATTTTCCATAAAAAGCGCATGTTTTTAACTAGTAGTGGGATGCAGAATAAGATTAACAAAACGCTCCACGGCATCACGCGAATTAAAACGGCCCAAATGGTCAAAGCATAGCCTAAGACATAATTGAAAATAAATAGATAAAGTCCGCCCTTAATTCCGATATAAAAAACTAGAGTATGACGACCATTTGCGATATCAGCCTTGTAGTCGCACAAGTTATTGCCCAAAAGCAAAGTGTAATTACAAATTTCTGGAATTCCGGCTGCTAAAATGATTGGTCCTACAAAGCTCCATGTAAATGGAACGTTAGGATAAACATTGATATAAACCATAACCAACATGATTCCAAGGCCCATAGCAAATTCTGCAGCTAATTCGCCGAATGGTCCTGATGAAATAGTATGATCACCAGTTGAATAGCCGATGGCAATCGCATAGCAGATAATACCGATAATCCAAATCCAGTAATTAGTTTGATATCCGATTAAGAAAGCGCAGATAGCTGAAATAGCGAATAAAACGATCGCAAGCCATTTAACATGACTGGGTGATAAATCATACATACCAATGGGATTCTTCTTGTGGTCGCCAGTTTTGGCAGCTTTTTCGCGCTTGTAATCCCAGTAACCATCATTAACATTCATAAAAATCTGCAAAACAATCGTAGCAATTACCATCTCAATTAAAGGAGCAATCCTAAAAGTGCGATAGTTGTACCAGGTATACATAATCCCTAGTAAAACCGGAATAATCGAATTAAAAAGCGTTCTAGGTTCAACTAGCTCGTAATAACCTTGCTTAGCTGATTGTGACATTAGTCTATACTTCTTTCTGTTTTAAAGTGATCCTTGATCCATTAGATACAAGTTATGAAAATGCTCGTTAGTCTCAAATAATTCATGTGGGTTGCCGCTCATTTCAACAACTCCATCTTTGAAGAATAAAACTTGATCAATATATTTCATTCCTTGCAAGTGGTGAGTAATCCATATAACAGTTTTATCCTTTAAGACCTTAAATACAAGGTTTAATAATTTTTGCTCAGTTAATGGATCTAGTCCAACTGTTGGTTCATCAAGCAACACAATCGGTGCATCTTGCAATAAAATTCTCGCTAATGCTAAACGCTGTTTTTGACCGCCAGAAAATCTTGCTCCGGCTTCAGCAACTTGCGTGTCTAGTTTATCAGGCAAACTTTTTACAAAATCAGCTAATTGTACTTTTTCTAAAGCATCCATCATGTCGTCTGCAGTGGCATTTTTATTAGCCATTTTTAAGTTTTCATAAATTGAAGTATTAAATAGAAATGGTTCTTGGTTTAATACAGAAAATAGCTTTGGTCTTTCATCTTGCAGGCAGCGCACGTTAATATCATTTAATTTAACTTCGCCTGCTTGCGGTGCGATATCACCAAGCACTAACTGTAAAATTGTACTTTTTCCTGCTCCTGATGGTCCAATTAAGGCTGCTTTTTGGCCCTTAGCTAGTTTCAGAGAAAAGTTTTTGATAATTGGCACCTTTTCGCCAGGGTAGGTGAAGCGGACGTTATCAACTTGTAATTCTTTAAAATCTGCTGGATTTAGAGTTTGTTGGGTAGGCAAATCTTCTTTTTTGGGATGCATCGCGTTTAATCTTTTAACTGAATCGCTATAAGTATGCCATTCTTCTGCTCCTTGAGCTACAGGAATAAAGGCGTCAGATAATGGAAAAAGCGCTAAAACTACGGCTCCGACATAATTGGCAGCTTCTTGGTTGTAAGTTAGCGACTTATTAGTGAAATAAAGCAGGGCGATTGCCATTAAGCCAAAGACAAATTCCAAGATAAAATCGCGGGCCCAATCGAATTCGCCAGACTTTTTCTGTTTTTTACCTAAAGTGGTGACAGTTTTTTGAGTTTGATCGTGAAAAGCTTTTTGTCTACCAGAAATTTGCCAATCGCCAGCACCTAAAACTTGATCAGTGTATTCGGTATAAAGACTGGCTTTTTCCGCCTTTTCTTTACTGCGAATTGCAGCTTGCTTAAGCAGCGAAAATAGTGGCACTAAAAACAGTTCAATAAGCAATAAAATAAAAATTATGCCTGCAAGTGGCCAGCTAAATAATCCTAATAAAATTACTGCAAAAAAGCCAACTAAATAACCGACGATTGCTGGGAAAATAGTACGCAAATATAAATTTTGCAAGTGGCCAATATCTTCAGTTAATAAAGAAAGCAAGCTTCCAGTTTGATAGTTAGATCCCACCGCAGAACTATTTTTTTCAACGATATCATAAAGTCTGCGCCTTAAATCGCTAGTTACTCTTAAGACCCAATTGTGAGAAACTAGTCTTTCTAAATATCTAAATAAAGGACGCCCAATTCCTACTGCACGCATTAAGACGATTGGCACATAGATCATAAATATATTTTCTGGACGCGTAGCTGCTTTATCAATGGTATAGCCAGCATAAAACATTAACGCACCACCGCAAAAGAACATTACGATTCCTAAAAAGATGGCTAGAAGTAAAACCCACTTGTATTTAGCCAGGTAAGGCTTAATCCAGCGATCGTTTTTCCATGTTAATTTATCCACCTTATAAAGCCCCTTCCTTTAATGGCTCAGTGAGTTTTCTAAATTCAGTACCATTTTTGGCTAAGTCTTCTGGCCTTCCTTGTTCAACAATCTTGCCATCTTCAATAACTAAACACCAATCCATATCTTTTAACCAGTGCAAACGGTGAGTAGCAAATAAAACTAAGTGGTTTTGCATTAAAGGCTGCATAGTCTTTTTTAGTTCGTATTCAGTTTCAATATCAAGGTGAGCTGTTGGCTCGTCAAGAAATAGAATTTTACGGTCTTTAGCTAAAAAAGCACGCGCTAAGGCAATTCTTTGTTTTTGACCGCCTGAAATACCACGTCCGTGTTCACCAATTGGCGTATCAAGGCCTTTTTTAAGACTAGCGATAAAGTTATCAAGACCTGCTTCATGGACAGCTTGATCGATTTCTACTTGTGTAGCATCAGGTTTATAAAAGGTAATGTTACTTTTAATCGTATCAGCAAACATGAACGGCTCTTGGGGAATATAGGTGAATTGATTTTGCCAATTCTTTTGGTCGAGCTGAGCTAAGTTAGTATTGTTAACAGTAAAGTTATTAGCCTTTTCAATTGGAGTCAAAAAGCCACCTAATAAACGCATTAAAGTGGTTTTACCAGCTCCAGTAGGGCCGATAATACCGACTTTTTGATAGCCATGTAAAGACAAATTAATATGACTTAATTCATCTGTGTAATGCTTATCTTCAGTTTGTTTTTGCTTGGCAATCCCAGTCATTTTAGCATTTTTGTTTACTTTAAACTTATCTTGATCTTCGTGGCTGTAAGCAAAAGAGACATCATTAACTGTTAATGTACTACCTTGATCCCAAGTGAAAGCAGGTAGCTGGTCTTCTTGAGTTGTCGTTTCAAAGGATAAGACGTCAAACATTTGCGCCATCGCGTTTTTACCATTTAAGGTTGCGTGAAAGTCATTTCCAAAATCTCTAATTGGCAAGAAATATTCCGGAGACAAAATCAAAATAATCAATGATGGATACAAAATTAAGTTGCCGTTAATTAAGCCGATTCCTAGAAACATGGCGATCATGGCAATTGATAAAGTAGTGAAAAAGTCCAAAGTAAAAGTTGATAAGATAGCAACTTTTAAAACTTTCATGGTTTGTTTACGATAGTTTTCACTATTTTTATAAACTACTTGACCATATTTTTTGGCTAAACCTAAGACTTTTAATGTGCCAAGACCACGTAATGCATCGACAAAGTGATTTTGTAATTTAACATAGCCGGCATATTGCTTGCTGGCACGTGCCTGAGCTGCAGTACCTAAAATAATCATAAATAAGATTAATAAAGGGAATACTAATAACAAGATCCAGCCAGACAGTGCATTTAAAGTGAAAATATAGATTAATAAAATCCACGGAATAATAGCCAAAGCAATGATTTTAGGGAAAATTAAGGCAAGATAGTTAGATACTTCATCCATGCCGTCTAAAAGCATAGCCACTAAGTTACCAGTTCCCACGCGTGAACTTAGTGCAATTCCGCCATGGTAAATTTTATCTAGTAGCTGACTGCGCAATAAACTAGTTGTTTGATGAGCGTAATTATTCATGTACCATTTTTGAAACCAGGAAATTGCCTGGCGCAACAAGTACATGATAAAAAAGAGCAAAACATTTATTGCGATGAATGAGAAAGGATGTCTATTCCAAGATCCGACGATTGCTCGAGCAAGAAAAATTCCTTGCCCTAAAATAGCAAATGCTTGCAAGACAGCAAGTCCTGCAAGCATTACTAACATGATCTTGGCTTTCGGTAATTTGAAAAGTCTTTTATCGATCATTAAATTTTTACCTCAATAAGTTATTTTTCAACTTGAACCTTTAAACGGTGTCTAAAGACAACGTATGACCAAATAATGTAAGCTAAGGCAATTGGCAAGCAGATGATTAAAACGATTGTCATAACTTGCAAAGTCAATTGACCGTTAGCAGCATTTTTAATTAATAGTGAGTTGGCTGGGTTTTGTGCGATAAGAACGCGTGGGAATAAACCGTTAAAGAGTAATACTACAACGCTTCCTAAGGTTAAACCGCTAGTAATAAATGCCCAAGCTTGGTGATTAGTTTTGTTAAATATTTGAGACAAAACAGTAAAGACAACAATTGCTAAAGTAATGACAATTGATGAAATAGGACGCTTTTGGAAGAAATCTGTTTGAAAGATTACCAATAAAGCAAAGACAACTTCACCAGCATAAGCAATAATGTATAATTTGTTGTTCAAATCTTGTGCACGTCTACTTAAATCAGGATCATCAATTCTTAATCTTAAGAAGTTTAAACCATGAATTAAGCAAAGTAAGACACCGGCAACACCAGCAACAATTGAAAGCCAGTTAACAATATTCCAAAAACCTAAGCTCATGTTGCCAGCAGCATCCATTGGTACACCTTGAATCAAACTACCAAACATCATGGTAAGTAAGAATGGTGCGAATAAACTACCGAAAAATAGAGCCCAAACCCAGAATCTGAAACCTTTAACAGTATCAGCATGAGCTGAGAATTCAAATGAAACACCACGAATGATTAATGCAAATAAGGTAAAGAACAATAAAATGTAGTAACCACTAAATAAACTTGCATACCAACTAGCAAATGAAGCAAACATTGCACCGCCGGCAGTAATTAACCAAACTTCGTTGCCGTCCCAGTGAGGTCCAATAGTTTGGATCATCAAGCGACGTTCATTATCATTTCTAGCCAAAATATGAGTTGCCATACCGACACCATAGTCGAATCCTTCTAGGAAATAAAAGATTACGAATAGCAAGCCAATAAGGCCAAACCATAATAATTGTAAAGGTTGAATACCATCTATCATTAGTAAACACCTCCCTCAAGAGCTTTATCGACACCTTTATCAAGTTGTTTCTTGCAGTAGTAAACCATGACTCCACCCAAAGTAGAGAAGATTAAGAAGTACATGATATTCGTGAACCATAATTCTCCAGTTGTCGTGCTTGCAGATACTGAATCAGCAATTGTAAATAGACCATAAACAGTCCATGGGAAACGACCCAATTCAGTAATGAACCAACCACAAGTGTTAGCGATGAATGGGAAGTAAGTAGTAACACCTAATACCCATAAGAACCAACGCTTGTTTTCGATGGTATCTTTTGAAGGACGAGTCCAAATTAGTCCTAAAATAGCAACTAAGATAAACCACATATCAAATGCAACCATGATACGGAATGAGTAGAATAAAGTCTTAACTGGAACATAATAATCCATTCCCTTACCGAACTTCTTATCATATTTTTCATGCAATTCTTTATTGATTTCATTCATACCTTTAACTGAACCAGTTGTCTTGTGGTAAGTAAGGATAGTCAAGACATCTGGAATTGACCAAGCCCCTTTATTTTCGTGGTTCTTGGTATCAAGATCAGCAACAATGTCCCAAGGAGCTTTATCGCCGGTAGTTTCATAAACACCTTCAGTAGCAGCAAACTTCATAGGTTGTTCTTTAATTTCAACTTGTGTTTGGTAGTCACCTGCAAGTCCTTCGCAAATTGCAGCGATCATACCAATCCATAAAGCAACTCTCATTGATTTCTTGTGGAAGTTGACATCACGTTTTGCAAGTAAGCCAAATGCAGCCATACCAGCAATAACAAATGATGCAGTAACAATAGCACCAATAACTACGTGTGGGAAGCTTGCCCATAATTGTGGATTTGAAACCAATGCACCAAAGCTAGCCATTTGAGCTTTGCCATCTCTGATAACAAAGCCAACTGGGTGCTGCATAAATGCATTAGCTGTCAAAATCCAAATAGCACTAAGCAATGAACCTAAAAATGAAATCCAAACTAAGGCACAGTGCAGACCTGGCTTAAATTTATTCCAGGTAAACATCCATAGACCAATGAAAGTTGATTCCATAAAGAAGGCAAGCAAAGCTTCGATAGCCAAAGGAGCACCGAAGATATCACCCATGAATCTAGAATAGTCAGACCAGTTCATACCAAATTGGAATTCCTGAATCAAACCTGTAACAACACCAACAGCAAAGCTGAGAAGATAAATTTTACCCCAGAATTGCGCCATCTTCTTGTAGACTTCGTCTTTTTTAACGACATACATGGTTTCCATAATTGAAACTACTAAGCCCATACCAATTGAGAATGGAACAAAGAAGAAGTGGAAAACAGTTGTCATTGCGAATTGGAAGCGAGCAAGATCTAACATACTTACGCCCAATAGCATATTTTCACCCTTTTTCTAAAATATCCAAGTGTATAACGCCTGTTACCATTATAATAGTCTTATATGAAATGGTTTTCAATTAATTGTATGCATATATCAATAAAAAAATACGCCCTAAGAAACTTTTTAGGACGTATCTTTAAAAATGTGTTATTAATTAAAATGTAAAGTGACATGGTGTTACTTATACTAAAAATAACATAGTTAGTTCAAAATGCATTAAAAAATTTTTTTGTTATTTTGAAAAAATTTTTTTCTTACTCACTGCGCAAAGCGATCGCAGCATCTTTTTTAGCCGCCATTTTAGCAGGTAAGTGTCCACCTAGCATTGTCAAAATAGTTGAGATAATTACTAAAATGATTGCCTGTACTGGATCTAATTGAGAAATATTAGTCATATCGGTAATGCGGTAAAGGATAGCGTTAATTGGGAACGTACATAAGTAGGCAATAAAGATTCCCAAAATACCAGAAAAAATACCCAAAATAAAGGTTTCGGCATCAAATACGCGGGTAATGTCGCGCTTTCTAGCACCTAAGGCCTTTAAAACTCCGATTTCTTTAGTTCTTTCAAGAACGGAAGTGTAAGTTAAGATACCAATCATGATCATTGAAGTTACAAGTGAAATTCCGGCAAAAGCAACTAAGACATAAGTAATTCCGTTTAATAAGCCACCGGTTAATTTAGTAACTGTACCAGACATATCGGTGTAGATGATTTGGTTCTTCTTAGTTTTGCCTTTATTCCATTTATCCAAGTAATCAAGTACTTTATCTTTAGAATTAAATGAATTTGGATAAATTAAAATGCCGCTCGGAATACTAGAGCCACCGATTGAAGCAATAAATTGTTCCTTTTGTTCAGTAGTCATTTCTTGGTTAGTTAAAACATTGGTTGAACTATTTTTTTGAGCTTGAACAATTTCTGAGTTCTTATTTTGATTAATGACTTCTTTGCTTAATTGGTCGCTATAAGCAATTCCGTTATCTAAAAGTGCCATTTGAGTATTATTTTTAGCGCGGATAACCGCAACTAAGTTAATATCTTTACCACTATTGTACATGGCTTGGTCTGGTTTTTTAGGGACAAAGTTGCCGGTAGGAAGTTTTTGGTAATAAGAATTATTAGGAATTATGCGGAAGGATTTATTAATTAATTTTTTAAAATTGATTTTTTCACCATCTTTAACGCTCATACCTAAATTTTTAAGGGCGTTTAAATTGGCTTCATTTTTATTGTTTAAAACTAAAACTACATCGTTTTTATTGCTTGGCCAAGTGCCGGCTAAAAGCTGATAGTTATCTTTCAAAAACGAACCTTGTTTTTTATCAAGCGAATTAGGAAAGGTGTTAGTGTTAATCCCTACGCTAGCCATCCCTTGAGCTTGTGCTTGAGCCATAGAATTAGTGTTAGTTGCAGTATTTGAAAATTGCACGCGGGTAATTTTACCTTGATTAAAAGCCAAAAGATTTAATTGTGTGCCACGGATGAAAGAAATATTGTTGGCATATTTAGGATTAATCTTTTTGACGTAATCGACATATTTTTGACTGATCTTATTTTGGTGAGTATTTTTTTCAGTTTCAGGAATTGCTGCAGTTAAGTAGCCACGATTTTTAACGTTTTTATCTGATTCTTTTCTAGAACTTGCGGTATTAATGTCAGTTGCTGTTTGAGAAATTGAAATCGGAAATTTAGACAAAGTTTTACTTTGAGTTTGGTTAATTTGTTTTTGAAAACCATGCGAGAGTGCTAAAACAATAGCAATACCGATAATTCCGATACTTGAGGCAAAGGCTGTTAAAAATGTTCTGCCTTTTTTGGTCATAATGTTAGTAAAACTAAGCTTTAAAGCATTCCAGTAGGACATTTTAGTCTTTTTTAGCTGGAAACTATCTTCAGGTTCTTTTTCTGGCTTGTAAGGATCAGAATCACTTAAAATTTTTCCATCTTGAAAATGTACAATACGTGTTGCGTATTCTGCAGCTAATTCTGGATTGTGGGTCACCATGATTACGAGCTTATCTTTGCTCAATTCTTGGATAAGCTTCATGATGTCTTCACTAGTCTTAGTGTCTAAGGCGCCTGTTGGCTCATCGCACAGTAAAATATCAGGATCATTGGCAATCGCACGCGCAATAGCCACTCTTTGCATTTGACCACCTGAAAGTTGGTTAGGCTTTTTATTAATATGATCGCCTAAGCCAACTTTTTTAAGCGCATTAATTGCTTTTTGGTGGCGCTCTTTAGAACTGACGCCAGACAAAGTCATCCCTAATTCGACGTTTTCAATAATTGAAAGGTGAGAAATTAAATTGTAGCTTTGAAATATAAAGCCTACTGTATTATTGCGGTAAGCATCCCAATCTGTTTGGGTGAAATTCTTGGTTGATTTACCGTTGATGATAATATCGCCGGAATCATAATGATCTAGTCCTCCAATGACATTCAAAAGGGTAGTTTTACCTGAACCGCTAGGTCCTAAAATTGCGACAAACTCATGATTGCGAAAGTTTATCGAAACGTCGTCTAAGGCATGAGTAACAGTGTCTCCTACATGATAGGTTTTCATTAGATGTTGTAGTTGGAGCATAGTTATTTCCTTTACTTAAAATTTAAATCATGCGCCATTTACCATTGCCCAATAAAATAATGATAGCTTGAGCAATAAAGAATAGAGTAATTAGACCAATAACAATAAAATGGCGCTTTTTATGCATGACAAAAGTTCCGGCAAATTCTCGAATGATTGCATTTGGTAAAAAATATAGTCGAGTAGTTGCGCCTACGCCATTGGCTTTGAGATGGACTGCCTTTGCATAAAGACCGGCACGCAATAAATGATAGTTATTAGTGAAAAATTTAGCCTTAAATTTTTCACTACCATAATCAGAAGTAGCAACTTTTTTAGAAAAGGCCATATTTTGTTCAGTATTGCGCGAATTGTCTTCAAGCAAAATGTATTCTTCTGGCATACCATGACTTACTGCGTATTCTTTCATGGCAAAGGCTTCAGAAACGTCTTCATCTGGACCTTGTCCGCCTGACATAATAATTTTAGGACGCTTTTTACCCTTATCATATTGTTTGTTAGAAAAAGCAATTGCGCGATCAATTCGAGCGCCAAGCAAGCGTGATACTTTTTTGCCTTGAATTAAACCTGCTCCTAAAACGATCAAATAATCCTGTCTATAATGGCGCGGAACGAATTGATATAAAAGCAGGTTTATTAAAAAATTATACATGACAAAAGCCAAATATAACGCAATAAAGATTGAAGCTGACAAGATTAAATTGACCCATTGCGGTAAATTATTTAGCAGGCCAATTCGCTCAATAATCCAAATAAAAATCATGCCTAAGCTAATAAATAAAGTTAAAAGATTAGGCAAGGTGTGGCTTTCGTATTTCCATACAAAATAAGCATTCCACAAGAAAAAGACCCAGGAAAATAAAACTAAGAAGATGATGCCAAACATGGTGGCAATCGCTAGACTACCAAAAGTATAGTTTAGGGCTTGATTGTTTTGCGAAAAAATCAGCACCGCAAACCAGGCTAGAAAAGTTAATCCGAAAATAGTAAATAAAATACCATTTAATAAACGTCTGGGTTCAATTAACCAAGAGATTAGAAAAATAGCTAAGGTGATAAATAAGGCTATCGATAAAATGGTTAATTCATTATGTAAAAAATAAGAAAAAACATGTTCAAGATATTGCGAAAGTTTGGTCATGGTTATATAGTGTCCTTAAATTGATTTCTGTCATTATATTATAATTGATATACTAGTATTTTAAGAAGGAATTTTATATTTAATGAAAGTGAGGGGAAGTATGCGACGTTTTTTACGCCTATTGGGAAACTTAGGAATCATGATTTTATCCTTTGTAGGATATGCGCTTATTCAAACGCTTTATGTGGTTCCAGATAAAATGAAAATTACGCCCTGGCATGGACTTTTGATCGCATTGTTAACAGTTTTCGCTATTTGGGCAATGTTTGCACTGTATAAGTATCAGCTCTCTAAAGAAAATGATTGGTTTTTCAATGCTAAACCGCACTGGAATTGGCGCAGAATCGTGATTGCCTTGGGAGCATTTTTCTTAATTATGGTGGCCCAAGTTTGCTTTATTAAATTATGGGGGACTAATGTCACTTCAACTAATCAAGCAGAATTAGAAGCAATTCAGTCTAAGGCTAATCCAGTATTTAACTTGTTAATTGTGATTGTGGCGCCGATTTGTGAAGAAATAATTTTTAGGGGGATGTTTTTTAATACTTTCTTTCCTGACGAAAATAAAACCGCGAAAATTGCCGGAATTATTTTGAGTGGTTTTGTCTTTGCCTTTTGTCACGATCCAAGTTTAAGTAAATTTATTTTCTTATATTGGGTAATGGGCTCAATTTTAGCTTGGACTTATGTCACTACTAAAGATTTGCGTTACTCAATTTTGGCTCATGTGTTAAACAACTTAATGGGTGTTTTATAAAAGCAAAACGGGCTATTACTTGCTATTAGAAGTAATAACCCGTTTTTTTGTGCTAATTTTTATTTTTCAATTGTTTTAAAACAATTTCGGCAATTTCATTATTTGTCCACATCCAGACAATATGACCTAAGGCTTCAGATAAGTGTTCTTGCCAAGGTTGATCCTTAACGCTAGGAACAGTCTTCATTGCTGGCATAATCACTAAATGAAATGCGACCCAGACAGCAATTCCAAATGGAACGCCTTGTCCTAAAGTAAGCCACTTAACCTTCTTTTCAAGAGCTGCAGCATATGCTGTTGCAAAAGCAATCGAAAAGCCAAAGTGAACTAAGTAAGAAACCCAAGGTAATTTTTCTCCAGAATAAGTATAAGTAGCATGCGTTAGTTTTTTAGGTACGCCTAATTGTTGGAGTAGTTTTTGTGGGGGATTAGTTTCGTTTCTAGCAGCTGTGCGTGGAGGAAGAATGTTTTCCCAGCCAAGCTTTACAAGACCAGAAATGACGCCTGCAGCAGTACCTGCAATTGCAATATTTTTCCAATTTAATTTAGTCATGACAAATACATCTCTTTCTTAGCGAATCTAATTTCATTTTAACAAATTATTATTTAACTGTTTTAGATTTAGCCTGATTGTTGTTTTTATCAGCCATGTTATTTAAGTAAGTCCAAATTTGCGGACGGTATTTTCTTAAAGCAAATAACAATAAAAGATATATTGCAATGCATAGACCAATCCAAATTGGATTTTTTGAAATAAAAGCTGCAAAAACTAAAGCATTGATTGGTCGCGCCATTAAATTAAAACTAGTAACTAATACAATACCGGTTGGAATTGCGGCGCCATAATGTGAAATAGCTCCAGTATAAATATTTGCTAGCCAGCTTGCGGCGTATAATCCGATACTAAACCATACAATTCCATTAGCAATTACTTTTAAGATATTTCCTTTAGTTACCGCAACAATGGATTCAACCATAAAAGGTAACGAAATTAGGTCTACAACAGGTAAAGTTTTATTGCCAGGTAAGATGAAGGCGATAATAACCATAATCGGTATTAAAATAATGCCAGAAATGATTGTTGCAGATTCTCCATAACCCACGCCATCATCTACTGCCAAGAACCAGCGATGCTTGTCGTGTATTGGATCTTCTAGTTTTGTATCCTGAGCTTGCTTTTTTCGGTCTTTATCGATACTTTCAGCTAGTGGGGTAAAAGCTTTAGCAAAAACATTAGTTACTAATGGGAAAATTGTCATTACAGCAGATAATTCAACTGCAAATTTTAAAATTTGTCCCCAAGCTTTAGTGGTAGTCAAGGTTGTCAAATTACCTAAAATACCGATGATTAATCCTAAGATTATTCCGAGAGTTGTTGGTTCGCCAAAAACGCCAAATTTTTCTTTAAAAGCTTTGGGGGTTAAATTTACTTTGTTAAACCCCAATAAATTCCATAGGGGATCTAAAATAATAGCTGGAATTACTTGAACAATATTTTGTACTGCAGAAACAGTTGTGTTTTCTATGCCGTAATAACGTGACCAGCGATCTGCTTGAATTTCGGCTAAGACCAAAGTATACAAAAGCATAAAAAATGACAATCCTAGAGAAATCCACCAATTATGAGTGACATAAAAAGCCAATGTACCCCAAATCATAAATCCAAAATTATTCCATAGATTAGATGGCATAAAAACTTTGGTAATTCCTGTCCAGAATAAAATGAATTCAGCAATTAGCCCAACTACAAAGAAAGTAAGACCGACAGGTGAACCAAAACTTGCTAAGGACCCAGCCTGCCAGCCAATGTCTACCACTGGTAATTTTATTCCAGTTTGATTGACCATTTGTCTAATTACTTTTGTAACGATAGGGGTGAACTCATTAATAATCCAACTAAATCCAGTTAGCCCAACACCAGCATAAAAAGCAGACATCATTGCTTTTTTGGGCTTTAATTTAAGAAAAAGCGCAATTACAAAGATCATAATAGGAACAATAACAGTTGCTCCAAATGCATTAAAAAATTGACTTATTTGCTTAAGCATTGTTTCCCTCCAATTAGAAATTAGCTACGTATAGAATAGTCGTTAAGATAAAATTAGTCTACTAATAAGCTATCGCTATTTTTAGAAATTAGCTATTTTCTGGGTAATTTTTTGCTTATTTGTATGACTGATGATTTAATTAAGGTGAAAATAGAACTAGGTAGAAAGAAGCGGATCATATGTCAGATAAGCCTTATTATGAACAAGAGTATCACGCACCTAAAAGCGATATTCCTGATCCAAGTTTTGGACAAATTTTTAAGGGTATTTTCTTATATCCTTTTACTTGGAGTGCTAGAAGTACCCGTAAAGCATTTTGGATAAGTTATGTAACTCAGTTTGTAATGAGCTTTCTTATTCTTTGCGTAATGTTTGCTATTTTGCTGACAGGGGTTTATTCTTCCAGTGAACAGGAATGGACTATGGTCATACAGCGAATGAACTTTTTTACTTGGTTAATTGAACTAGTTTTATGGATTTTACTAATTTGGATAAAGTTAGGATTGCTTGGTTATGCGGTCAGAAGATTACATGACATTGACTGCAGCGGTTGGTGGCTGTGGTTGATGTTTATTCCATTTGGATGGATTATTATTGTTGTCTTACTAATATTGCCAACTGTAGAAAGACCTGTAAAATGGGGTACATATTTATTCGTAAATAGTAATTAATTTATCCCAAAAAATGTAAGACTAACTAAGAACTCAGCGTAAGCTGAGTTTTTTTGTGTTAAAATCAAGGAAATTATTTTGACTAAAAATGGAGGGAAAATTAAAGAATATGAAAATTTTAGTAACAGGTTTTGATCCATTCGGCACAGATAAAATTAATCCAGCAATTGAAGCGGTAAAAAAACTCCCTGATGAAATTAAAAGTGCTGAAATAATTAAGCTAGAAATTCCAACTGTTTTTAACAAATCGGCTGAAATCGTAAAAAAAGCAATTGAAAAGGAAAATCCTGATTATGTGTTAAATGTCGGCCAAGCTGGTGGAAGATATGGCATTACTTGCGAGCGCGTTGCAATTAATATTAACGATGGTCGCATTCCAGATAATGAAGGCTATCAGCCTTTAGGTGAGCCAATTCATGAAGATGGCGAAGCAGCTTATTTTACGCAGTTGCCAATTAAGGCACAGGTAAAAGCCATCAGAAAAGCAGGATTGCCAGCTAGCGTATCAAATACTGCAGGCACTTATGTCTGCAACCACATCATGTATCAAGTGCAGTATATGAGAGATAAGAAATTTCCAAATATAAAGGCAGGATTTATTCATATTCCATTTTTGCCGCAGCAAGTAGTAAATCGTCCTAATACTCCATCCATGGCGCTAGCTGATATTATCAAAGGCTTAACTGCAGCAATTAGTGCAATTGTTGAGTGCGACGGCAAAGGAGATATTAAAACTGTAGAAGGTGCAAATCATTAAATTACAGGTGATTTTATGTTTTGGATTTTGCTAGGATTAGTTATTATTGGATTAATACTATGTTTATTGGTCAGACAACATGTTATTAAGTATGATTTTCCATTTATTTATTGCTTAATTGGGATGATCGTTTGTAGTTTTGTATGTTTGACGCAATTTGCTAATCATGATCTCCATTTTGATTGGTATGGTTATTTAGTAATTGCTTTTATAATTGAAACTTGGTATTTATATTATTACTTTTTATTAAGATCATAACAAAAGAGGCTATAATAGCCTCTTTTGTTTCCTGTGAAACATTTTGAAATATACAAAATCATTTTCTATTTTCGAAAGCTTGGAGATATTTGAACATATCTAAGTAAGTTGCAGCTTGGACGCTGCAGTTTAAATTTAATAAGGTATTTATCAAACTTAAAATTGGTTGTTCATCACCAGTTTTGACATAGTTTATTAACTTAGTCAGAAAAGACAGCGTTAAAGAAAAGAACATCATGTATTGCGGCAGATCTATTTTAGAAAGAGCAACAATTAATTTTTGTGCATGATCGAGGTCTTTTTGGCAAATTAATTTCATCGTTGCATCTTCTAAAGAACCAAGTGCTACTTCAACATCTTCAATTTGATCGAAATTTCTAATAATCTGCATTGAAATGCCATAAAGTTGCTTTGGACTTAATAAAAAGGCGCAGCTACCAAAAAGAGAAATATAGTAGCGACTCCAGAAATTTACGTTTGAAAGTTTCTTTGTTAAAGTCTGCAAATCTTGCTGGGGTAAATAATTTTTATGATCCAGAATTAATAATTGATTGCACAATGTGGCACTTACAAATAGATCAAATGGATCGTGACTTTTATGGTATTGAGCTATCTGCTTTTTAGTTACCCTTTTAATAATTGGGATGCTATCAGAATTAAGGGCATCTCGAAGTTCTGGAGAAATATTAGGTTTAGGAGCAAATTCAGATAGTCCTAGAAATTCGTCGCTATCTAAATGAATGCGATTAAGTAATTTTATGGCAGTGCTAAATTCAACTTCCACTTGATCATTTTCCCAGCGAGATAATTTTGATTCAGAACAAATTCCCTGACAAACTTGCTTTTGACTGATGCCGTAAGCTTTACGCAATTCTTTAAATTCATGACCATACATAATAACTACCTACTTTTTTAAGATAAACTTGCAGATCTGCAAGAAAGTACATTTTAATTTTAGACTCATTGTATACTCATTTCAATCAATAAATGAAGTGAGGAGAAACAAAGATGCTGTTTAAATATTCAAACAAGATGAAATTTATTGTCATGATAATTTGTGGCTTAATCGCCAGTTTTCAAAATATTATTATGGCCTCTGTTGTTCAAGAACTAACTAATATTGCTACGGCAAAACAGTGGAGCAAAATAGGCAGCTTTTTATTAGTAGTGACGCTAGCTTTTGTTGCTACATTAATTTCAGGCTTAATATTTAATAATTTAAAAACGCAGGCCATTCAGGAAACTAATTCGTATTTAAGAACGAATATTTTTGCAGGGATGCTCAATAAGTCTAAAGAAGAAAATAATGATAGTTTGAGCTTTTTAACTACAGATTTTAAGTTATTGGAAACTAATCGTTTTGATGCCCAAATTCAGATTGTAATGCAGGGTTTTAGCTTGATTTTGGCATTAGGCTACGCACTTTTAGTTAATTGGCTGATTACATTGATGTTCTTAGTAGCTTCAATGATTCCAATGCTGGTATCGAATTTCTTCCAAAAGCCAGTTCAAAATGCTGCGGAAAATTGGACTAAGGCAAATGGCAAATACGTTAACCAAACTAAGAATTTTCTTTCAGGTGTAGACACATTGCGTTTATATGGACGTCAAGAAAGTGCAGTAACTAAAAATACACAAACTGTATCGAATTTAGAGCAAGCCTTAAGAAAAATGAACTTGCTTGACTTAAATACAAATACTTTAATTAACTTTTTAGCAGCACTTTTAACATTCGTAGTCCCATTTTCAATGGGTATTTATTTAGTGATTCAAGGCCAAACAACTTTAGGTGGTTTATTTGCTATTGTCCAATTAGCTAATTCCTTTATTAATCCAATTTTAAATATTTTAGCTGATAGAAATAAGATTTCTACGACTAAGAAAGTTGTTGAAAAAGTCGAAAACTTCTTAGCCGATGAAAAGCTTGAAAATGCTAAAGATGTTGATATTCAAGAGTTAGAAGTGAAAGATCTTGATTTATTTAGAAAAGATAATCAATTGGCCCACAATATTACTTTCAAACTTAAAGAGGATCAAAAATTGGCTGTAATTGGACCGTCAGGTGCAGGAAAATCAACTCTGCTGCAATTTTTAATGTATGGTGATTTCGGCAAGGCTAAGCAGATTTGGCTTAATAATAAAGATGTGCAAGCAGGCACTTTCAGCCACGGATTTGCTTATGCGAGTCAAGCACCAGTAATTTTTGCGGGCAGCTTATGGTTTAATTTGACGCTAGGAGCCGATATTTCTAAAAAAGAAGTAATGAAAGTGTGTGAAAAATTATGTTTAGATTCATTAATTAAAGAAAAGGGCTTTGATTATTCGCTAGGAGTTAATGCCGACCAACTATCAGGTGGACAATTAGCGCGAATCGAACTTGCCCGCGCAATCTTAGCCAAACGTTCAGTTTTATTGCTTGATGAAATTAACGCTTCTTTAGATAAGAGAACTTCTGATATAATTCATGATTATCTGCGTAGCTCCAGCTTAACGTTCATTGAAGTTATTCACCATTACGAAAAAGATGAACTTGCGCAATACGATAAAATACTTGATTTAAAGGAATATATTTAGATGTTTTAAATAAAGCTAACTTTTCTTAGTCAATGAGTCAAAATAACAAAAATAGGAAGTAATCATCAATTTGATTACTTCCTATTTTGTTTGCGTATTTAATTAGCCTGGACTTGCTTTTTAATAAAGTAATTCAAGATAAATGGTGAAAGTACCGTGGTGACAATGATCACCAAAATCAAGCTAGAATAAATATCTTCTGGAAAAAGATGGTGGTTAATTCCAATTTGCGCCACAATCAAAGCTACTTCTCCACGAGAGATCATGCCGGCCCCTACGATATTGCCCTCTTCTTTGCTAAAGCCGAAGGCTTCGCTGGAGTATTTACCAGCCCAGAATTTTGATAATAACGCTAAAACGGTCATGGCTAATATGAACCAAATATCTTTGACTAAACTTGCAAAAGTCATCGATAAGCCAATATCCGCAAAGAATACCGGGATAAAAATCGAATATCCAATGATGCTAACAGAAGATTCAACTTCGTGATACTGCGGCGTTTGTCTAATTGCTAAACCGCCAAAAAAGGCACCTACAACTGCTGACAAACCAACAAAATCTGCCGCCCAAGCCATAGCTAGCGCTAAGACAAGCGAACCGATAACTACGGAATAATTAACTTCAACTTTTTCAGCGGCCTTCATAAAGTAAGGGGCAATAAATTTAAAAATTATCCAAACTGCTACAAAATATACTGCCTCAATTACTAAGTTAATAAAAAAATTGTTAGTTAATCCGCTTTTACCACCTTCATGACTGAAAGTGGTAAATAAGCTTAAAACGATAACCGCTAAAATATCGTCTACTACTGCTGCTCCTAAAATTGCGCTGCCTGCGCGAGTATGAAGCTGATTAGCTTCTTGGAGTACAACCACAGAGATTGAAACGCTGGTTGCAGCAAAGACAATACCGATAAATAACGCTTCTAAGAACTTCATTCCAAAAGCCATTGAGGCAAGCCCCATAAATACTACGGGTAAAATTACCCCCACGGTTGCAACAGTAAAGCTTAATTTGAAGTACTTTTTTAGTAAATTAAGGTCGCTTTCAAGTCCAGCCAAAAACATTAACAAAATTACGCCAAATTCAGAAAATAAGCTGACGATTTCGTTTGGCTTAACTAAGTCTAAAATTGCAGGTCCTAACACAATTCCGGAAAGCAATTGTCCAATTACAGCTGGCATATTAAAGCGAGCAAATAACTGTCCTAATAAAGTAGTGACTAATAAAATTAAAATTAATTGTCCTAAAAAATGCATAGCATCATCTTTCTAAGTTTTTCTTTATTGTGAGCAAAATAAAAAACTTCCAAGTGCTTATTGACCCAAATAAGCTAATCTTGAAAGTTTTTAATAAAACCCAACCACTAAACAAAATATTTAACTTCTTTTAATTCTACTTGTTTTTTATTGTTTAGGCAATCCAGTTTGGCTTGGATTAGTTGGTTTAGTTTTAGTAAGTAAGGCAAGTAAGATAGTGATCAAGTCAACGACTTCTTGTAAAATTGCGCCCCAGAAAGCTGGAATAATACCAGTAAAGGCAATTAACTCAATTAAGATAACAATACAAATTGCAGTAATAATATCAACATGGGCAACTTTCATCGTATGCTTAGAAATTGCCACTGCATCATTAACTTTAGAAATGTCGTTAACCATGATAACTGCATCAGCACTTTCACTGGCAGCAGTTGCGCCTTTAGCACCCATAGCAATGCCGACATCAGCAGCCATTAAACTTGGAGCGTCGTTAACGCCATCACCAACCATAGCAACTGGTCTTAGGTCAGATTTAACATCTTTAATTTCTTGAATCTTTTGAGCTGGCAATAAGTCGGCATGAACTTCAGACTCTTTAATACCAGCTTCTTTAGCAACTTTATCAGCTACGGTTTTGTGGTCACCAGTAAGCATCATAATTTGTTTAATACCTTGACGACGAAGGCGTGAGATCGTTTCGGGAGTATTCTCTCTAATTTGATCTTGGAAAGTAATGTAACCAGCAAATTTTCCATCAATTGAAATGTAAATGGCAGTCGAATCGACATTAATTTTGTTATGATCAGGTGCTACAAAATTAAGTTTTCCAACTTTAACTTCGCTGCCGTTAATAGTTCCGCTGACGCCTTTACCAGTAACTTCTTGTAAGTTGTCAACAGTTTGTAAGTCTTTTTTGTCGGTGCCGTTAACTAGTGAAGTAGCAATGATGTGACTTGATTGTTGTTCAACGCTAGCAGCTAAACTTTGAAGCTCTTGCTTAGATAAATTGCTATCTGAAGCAGGAACGACATCTTCGATAACCAATTGATTTTCAGTTAAAGTACCAGTTTTATCAAAAGCAAAAGTCAGTGTTCTTGACAGTTTTTCCAAAGTTGTACCTGATTTAACAATGATATGGTTACGTGACATTGAACTCATACCAGAAACCATTGCAACAGGTGCAGCGATTAATAAAGGACATGGAGAAGCAACTACCATAACTTGAGCAAAACGCATAAAGTGGGCTTGCCAATCAGCGCCGGGATTAGTTACAGCAGAAGTAATCCAAGCAGCAATACCAATAATTAAAGAAATGATGGTAAATGGCACTGCATAGCGGTCAGCCATTTTAACAAATTTAGCAGGTTTAGCTTCAGATGACTTAACTAAGGCTACGATTGACTGGTATTCAGAATCTTTGGCTTCTTTAGTAACTTGCATTTCAACTGCGGAATTACCATTGATTGAGCCAGACATTAATTCATCGCCAATAGTTTTGTCAACAGGTAGTGATTCACCAGTTAATGATGACTGGTCAAAACTTGAAGTTCCCTTGATAATTTTTCCGTCAACTGGAACTTGGTTGCCAGGCTTAATTAAAACAGTATCGCCAATCTTTAATTGATCAACGTTTACGTCTTCAATTTTGCCGTTAACAATTTGGTGGGCAATACGAGGAGTATTGTTTAACAAAGAACGCAATTCTTTGTCTGCTTGACCGGTAGCGTAATCTTCAAGAGAATCACCACCAGTTAACATGATCAAAATCATCCAAGCAGCCCAGTAGTCACCAACAATCATTGTTGAAACTACGGCAATAATAGCTAAAATATCAACGCCCCAATTACCTTTTTCTAAAGTATGGAACATTTCAATAAGCATTGAGATGGATAAGCAAATACCAAAAATATCGATTAATATTTCAGAAATTGGCAATCCAATAATTTTGGGATTGTGAAGTCCAAAATCTAAGATGGCGCTAACAATACCAATTCCTAGAATGGTGAAGAATTTCCATTGATGCTTCATTTATATACCTCCAGTAATTAATATATGAATTTTTCTTTACGTAATCATAGTTTAGCACTAAAAAAATAAAAGTTAATGAACGAGCTTACTTAAGATAAGTTTTTGTGGCTTTTAGGAATAAGTTCATACTCGTGATCAATATTGTGGACTACATAGTTAAAAGCCTTAATCCATTCACGACGCGTTAAAAGACCTTGAAAAACGCCTTTATCATCAACGACTGGTAAAAATGCATTATCGACGAGTAAATGAAGTTGAGTTTCTAATTCAGTTTGTACCATATTAATAGTGTCAAATTTTACTTGCATGACATCTTTAACTTTTAATTCGGATAAAGCATCAATCGTAATATCATCTGGCGTTAGCATTTCATTGGTAATCATAGCTAAACTTATTAACCCGACGACGCGTTGCTTACTATCAAGAACTGGAATTTTAGCATATTTCATTTTTGTAAGAATTAAGAATGCATGATAAAGGGGATTGTCTTCTTGAACAAAAGCAATGCGAGATGCAGGAATTAAAAAAGCACCAGATTTTTCTTCAATTAGGTGTTGAATAGCAGGTGAAAACATTTTTCCTCCTAAAAATATTACTTAAAGTAGCTATCACTTATATTATAGGAAAAAAGCTATACGATTGAAACGAATTAAGACAATAAAAAAGCCTATGCGGAAGCATAGGCTTAAAACGGGATAATTTAGGTCAGCTTTAAGCTGACAAAGTGTTCAATCTACTTGGAGGAGTAAGAATGAAAATAAAAAGTTGGATGTTAATGCTAGATAGCTTCGGGATAATCCCTCTTGCTATGGTTTATATATTAGAAATAAAATGTGAACAAATTGTGACCATTTTACTTAAAAAAATTAAACTTTCTAAAATTTGGCTTAACAAATGTTTTTAGGCAAAGAGAAACCGCGCAAGTACTAGCGCGGCTTAAAAATGGGATAATTTTAGGTCAGTTTATAACTGACAATATTTCAATCTACTTGGAGGAGTAAGAATGAAAATAAAAAGTTGGATGTTAATGCTAAATAGCTTCAGGGCTTTCCCCCTCTGCTATGGTTTATATATTAGAAGGAAAATGTGAATAATTTGTGACATTGTTTATAAGAAATCTTAAACACCATACATCTTAACTTATGAATATATGAAAAGAAAAGCCACGCCGGAGCGTGACTTCATAAATGGGATAATTTTAGGTCAGTTTGAAACTGACAATATTTCAATCTACTTGGAGGAGTAAGAATGAAAATAAAAAGTTGGATGTTAATGCTAAATAGCTTCAGGAAGTTATCCATCTGCTATGGTTTATATATTAGAGGGAAAATGTGAACAAAATGTGACCAAAATTCATAAAAATTATTAAGAACAGCATTTTTTGCTTAAAAAACTAGTAAAACTTGTGCGAGAGCTTGGAATGACAGCGCTTTTCAAGATAATATGAATTTATATAATTAAGGAAATTTAAGTAGAATTAAAGAAGGAGGAAAAATGAAAAAGCTGCGGAAATTTTTAAAATTATTTTTCGTCCTTTTATTATTAGCTGGCATAGGAGCTACAGGATATTACTTATATGCAAGATATGAAAATAATCGACATGCCCAAGCTAGTTTTTATTCGAGACCAGCTTTAAAAAAAGCTAAGGATGGGACCAGCATTAGTAGTGGACATTATAATTTTGCTGCATTTAAGAAAAAATTATCTGATAAATATCCTGCAGTTTATGATGCTTCTTTTGAAAGTCCAATGATGACTAAAATAGGTGCTAATTATATTATTCCAGGTCAAGTGACTACGCCATCTTTTGATTTTCAAAAAAATAAAGTCACGCAAACTGATTCTATGGTGCCGCAAGGTTTAACAATTGCGGGTAAATATTTATTGATTAGTGCATATGATAGCACTCATCAGCATCGGTCTGTAATTTATGTATTAGATAAAAAGACTGGCCGCTATTTAAAAAACGTCCAAGTTAGCGGAAGTCCCCATTTAGGCGGTATTGCCTATGATCCAGTTGCTAAAAATATTTGGGTTACAGGAAGTCAGCAAGATCAGTCGGCACTCATGTCTTTTTCTTTGAAAAAACTTGAAAAGTATAATTATGCCAAAACTAAAGAGCCAATAAAATATGATTATGTGATTGCTTTACCAACGATTCAACGAGCTTCTTGCGTGACATATTATGATGATCAATTATTTGTCGGATTTTTTAACCAATCTGATAATGGACAAATTGCGTCTTATCCCATTGCTAGACAAAAGCCATTTAAAGGTACAATCACTAGCGATCAAATCAAAGCAGTAACGGGTCAAGTTTCTTGGGCATTGGGCTCTGGGAGTGCCTCAATGGATCGGCAGATTCAAGGAATTGCTTTTTATCAAAACTATGTCATTTTAAGTCAATCATATGGAAGCAAAGATTCAAAACTCTTTTTCTTCCCACTTACGGCACTTGATAGTTTAGATGAAAGCAATGCTGAAAAAGTAGTCTTGATGCCGCCGTATTTAGAGCAAATTTATGTTAATAATGGCCAGCTTTTAATGCTCTTTGAATCAGGCGCTAAGCCATATGCAAGAGGCGATATTATGAAGATGGATCGTATTTTGTCCGCGAATATTAATGCATTGTTAGGAAGTTAAATTATGAGTAACGATAAAATCTCTTTTTGGGTTAAAGTAACTGGCTGGAGTGGCTTAATATCTGCATCCGGTGCAATAACGCTTTACCAATTAACTAATAATTGGATGTTTTTAATTAGTACAGTGATTATTGTGTTATTTTCAGCATATGCCTTATCAACAAGTAAAGATGCAATTTGGCGTAACAAAGATCGTGTATTTTGGATTTTAATGTTTTCAATTTTCTTTGTTTCTTTATTACAGAGTATATTTGTGCTAATTATTTATTTTAAGTCTAAAAAGCATGCAAAATGAGGCCATAAATATATAATAGGATTGATTTTTGTTATAATTAGTTCAATGTAACTTCTTATTACAAAGGAAATTGCAAAAATTTTATAAAGAATTGTCGATTTTTGTAACATTGTTGTAAAATTTAGAAAAAGAGTTATGAGGTGAAAAGATGACTCAAAAATCTAAAGTTGAAATTAAAGATTCGACAGCAAAAAGAATCGGATGGTTCATTGCTAAAACAATTTTTTATTTCGCCATACTTTTAGTACTCGTCTATCTCTATTCATACAGTGGAATTGGCGGAGCTAAATTTATTTATAAAGATTTCTAAGTTAAAGAGGTAGCTATAAACAATGATTAAAGACGTAATCAAGGCAATTGATCAAGTTGCTATCGATGATCCTAGTCGAGTTGCTTATGAGTATTTAGGTAAGACTAATACTTATGGCGATTTAAAGAAGCGTTCAGATGCATATGCAGCTAAGATTAAGGAACTCAACTTACCAGCTAAAGCACCAATTATGATTTGGGGCGGTCAAACTTTTGAAATGGTGGCTAGCTTTTTAGGAGCAGTAAAAGCAGGACACGCTTATATTCCAATTGCTTCTTATTCAAATAGCGAACGTTTGACCATGATTCAAGAAGTTTCTCAAGCACCGATGGTAATTGCAATTGATGAACTTCCAATTGAAATGGAAAATATTCAAGTTTTAAAGCCTGAACAAGTAGTTGATGGTGATTTTGAAATAGATCCAGCTGACTTTGCTGAAGGCGATGATAACTTCTATATTATTTTTACTTCAGGAACTACTGGTAAGCCTAAGGGTGTTCAAATCAGTCACGATAACTTGCTCAGTTTTGTGAACTGGGAGTTAAGTGATTTCCAATTGCCTGAAAATCCAAGCTTCTTAGCTCAAGCACCGTATTCTTTTGACTTATCAGTGATGAGTTTGTATCCAGCTTTAACTGCAGGTGGAAAACTAGTTGTTTTACCACATGAAGTAACTGAGAACTTGGGGCAACTTTTCCAAACTTTACCTAAATTACATTTTAATGTTTGGGTATCAACTCCTTCATTTGCGGAAATGTGCTTCCTAGATCCAACATTTGATCAAAAGCACCATCCAGAATTGACGCATTTTCTTTTCTGTGGTGAGGAACTAAGTCATAAGACCGCGCAAATGCTCAAAAAGAAGTTCCCAGACAGCCATATCTACAATACTTATGGTCCAACTGAGACGACGGTTGCCGTAACTCAAGTAGAAATTACTGACGATGTTTTAAATAAATATGATCGTTTGCCAATAGGTGTTGCAAAAGACGATACCAATATTTCAATTGATACTTCTAAAGGCGAAGTTGAAAACCAAGGCGAAGTTGTTATTAGCGGTCCAAGTGTATCTAAGGGATATTTGAATAACCCAGATAAGACTAAAGCTGCCTTTTATCAAAAAGACGGTGCACGCTATGCTAGCTATCGCGCTGGCGATTTAGGATTTTTAGATGGCAATATGCTATTTTATCGCGGAAGAATTGACTTCCAAGTTAAATTTAATGGCTATCGTATTGAACTGGAAGAAATTAACTTCTACTTAGCTAAGAATCCATTAGTGCGTTATGGTGTTGTGGCTCCTAAATACAATAAAGACCACAAAGTTCAACAATTGGTTGCAGTTGTCGAACTAGCTTCTGGAGTGCGCGAAAAGTACTCTGATAACGAACTTACTAAGAAATTGCGTGACGACTTAGCTAAAGACGTTATGCCTTATATGCTTCCACAAAGATTTATTTTCCGTGAGGATATGCCAATTTCTCAAAACGGTAAGGTAGACATTAAACAAGTTATTAAGGAGGTAAATAACGCGTGATTAACTTACAACCATATACCAATCCGCGTTACTTTATAATTATCCTCGTAGCCTTATTACCATTGATTATCGGCCTTTATTATGGCAAGAGATTCAAGACATATGAAGCACTATTTTCTTTAGTATTTTTATTCTTGATGTTTGATGGTAAGGATTGGATTCAAGGTGTGCAGCTAATCGCCTATATTGTTTTTCAATTTGTGCTCACCTTTGCTTATCAAAAATATATTAAATCCGGGCGAAATAAAACTTGGGTCTTCTGTTTAGCGGTAATTTTAGCTATTGCACCGTTAACGCTAGTTAAAATTGCGCCGCATATGCATGGTCATGTAGCTAGTTTAATTGGTTTTATGGGGGTTTCCTATTTAACTTTTAAGACTGTAGAAGTAATAATGGAACTTCGTGATAAGACGATTCAAACAGTTAACCCAATTACTTATATTAGATTTTTACTATTTTATCCAACTTTATCTTCTGGTCCTATTGATCGTTATCGTAG
The DNA here is from genome assembly GCF_000296835.1 of Lactobacillus hominis DSM 23910 = CRBIP 24.179. GTDB lineage: Bacteria > Bacillota > Bacilli > Lactobacillales > Lactobacillaceae > Lactobacillus > Lactobacillus hominis. The sequence continues at coordinate 136,598 of NZ_CAKE01000022.1, forward strand.
ATTTGAAAAAGATTGCGATAAAGCTCCAGAAAGAGAAGAATATATTGAAAATTTACGTTTAGGTACGCGTTACATTTTTCAAGGATTTTTAAGATCGGAAGAGCG
>NZ_CAKE01000021.1 GCF_000296835.1 Lactobacillus hominis DSM 23910 = CRBIP 24.179
TAGTTTGTGTAGACGATGCTGTAAGTTTTAAAGGCTTGCCGTAAGTATCCATAGTATCGGAATTCCATGGTTGAAGAAGATAAGTGTCTACATCTTTGTCACCATCGTCCTTGTCTAATTGGTACGACATAGCAAATTGAACTGTTTGACCAGGATCAACCTTATCAAGCTTGGCATTAATTTTATCTTTCCAAGGTATTAAATCGTCTTCAAATTGGGAACGTTCGCCACCAACTTCATGACTAGATTTTGCTAATTTTTGCTCTAGTTTTAAATTATCCATAAAGAAGTCTTCTGGAGTAACACCTTTTTTGGATTTGTTGGTAAATGACGCATCAATTACTACATAATGTACATCCCCGTCAGAAGTAGCATTTTTAAGAGTAACTTTGATTAACTTTTCAATTTTTATTGTTCCCTTGTTAGTCTTAAAAGTGTTACCTACAAATTTATTATTGGTTTGTTCTACAGATTGTTTTTTAGTATCTTTATCTGCTTTATCAAATTTCTTTTCTAACTTATTAGCCTTTTTACTGGTTGCTTGTTCGTCATTGCTATTATCGGCTTTACTAGAACAAGCACTAGTTCCCAATCCTAAAAGTGTTAAGCCAATCGCTCCTAAAATATATCTTTTTTTCATAATATGCCTCCATACTTATATATTTATTCTGGATCTGGTTCATCCGGAATATCTTCCCCAAAATCATCATTTTCGCTTTGTGCTTCCATATCTTTTGCTTTTTGAGTAGGACTTCCATCTGGGTTTATTAAGCCGTTTTTATGAAGCCATTCATCTTGACCTTTAACCCATGAATCTTCTGTTCCATCTGGATTATAGCCGGCAGCATGGTCTGATCCTGGCATAATGGGATGACCTTTTGGATCATAGCCACGTTCCATATTAATTTGGCCCTGAGTTTTAGGTTGTTGATTTTGCTGATTAGCATTTCCTTGGGACTGATTGGAACTTTGTTGGCCATTATTAGTGGAAACTTGTTGTTGATTCTCTTGTTGAGATTGAGTAGTAGCCGTTTGTTTATTATCAGTCGATTTAGCTGCTTGTTTATCAGCAGACGCTTTATTAGATTTTTGTTTGTTAGAACTTTGGCTTTTATCTTTATTAGCTTTTTTGTCAGCCTTATGTTTAACAACTTTAACGGTTTTGCTTGATTGCTTTGATGCAGTTGAGCTGCTTTTTGTACTACAAGCAGATAGTGTCAAATTGAGCAGGACAAGAGCAAAGCTAGCAAGCATATATCTTTTCTTCATACATTCCTCCACGATTGCCTTAGGTTTAACGTCACTGGTATTGTGGACGACGAACAAATGTAGATGCGCGGTCGGAACGAGCGCGCATCTAGGGCGCCCGCGGTTAGATTATCACTTGTTGATTTCATGAATCAAAAGAAGTAAGATAATTAATGTGATTATGATTTGGTTCATGTTTGTCACCTCCGAGTGACGAGGGCACAGCTTGCTGTGCTACACTTAGGAGAGTGACATAACATGAAGGAGCGGGCGCCCTAAGAGTTTTAAGCTTAAGGGATGCCTGCTTTTTTATTGCAGATGATGTAATTGCTGTGAGGTGAGAGCATGAGAAAACTCTTAACAGGCATATCAATTACCCTAACAATTATTTCAGCAGAATTAGTATTCATTGCTGGAATAGTTTTTAGCTATATTATTAATCACTAAAACAATTTAAAAACATAGTGTGATAATAAGCCTAGCAAAAAGCTGAAGACAGGAATAACAAATTTAAGAATAGTATCTTTCTTTGCTTGTTTATACTGATCTAAACCTTATTGATCTAACAACCATCTAAAACCAGTGTCACCTGATATAATTTTCTTGAGGTGAACAGAATGAAAGATATTATTTATTTCACAAAGGAAGACGGTCAGAACATTATTCTGCTAACAGCTCAGAGCAATGCTATTTCCATGATAGGCCCAACAGAAAGAGATTTAAAACTCTATAAAAAGATTTTAGGACATAAGCCAATTAATGTTTACGCTCTAATTGATGGAAAAGAGTTTAAATTCCCAGAAGCTTGGCTAACACCTGACTTCCAATGGAACTAAGCATAGTTATGGAAACACTTGTCAATTTAGAAGCAATTCTTTTGGTCTTTTTCCAAACTTCAGGATCTCTGATTGTATCTAAAAACTGGTGACCACTCCAAGTCAATCCATTACAATCAAAGTAAATCAACTCGTTACTCCCATATTGAGGAGTGCCTTCAATATATTTAGCATCTGCTAATTTTATAAGAACATATTTGATTTCATCTTCATTAAACTCTGAAAGTCTATCTGATTGAAGTATTTCTTCAAGTCGTAAAACTTTACCGTACTGATGTTTTTCTTCAATTGTTAGTAATATGCTTCTTACACATTCATGATTTAATTTCATAAAATTCTCCTATAATTACCGATGCCTTACATATCAAAACCAACATGAATAGCTTTACCCAGAATACGACCTGGATTGTCTTTGTTTAAGATGATCGGGTCGTATTTTGAGTTTATAGGGTAGAGAATGACATTTTGGCCAACATGTTTAATCTTCTTTAATGTGGCTCTGGTATCATCATCAACTTGGACGGCAGCAATTTCATCATCTTCAACAGTAGGTTGCTTATGGATAAGAACAAGAGCACCGTCTGGAATCAAGGGCTCCATTGAATCGCCCTTGCATCTAAGTGCAAAAAGTTCATCTTTTTTCGGTTCTTCTTCAAATAATTCATGAGTGTAGCCCTCAATGTTCTGTTCGGCCAAGATAGGTTCACCGCATGCAATTGTTCCTATAATAGGAACTCGAACGTAATGCATCCCTGAGGTGTCAATAGAGTTGGAGGGATGAGGTTCAAATATATCACGAGCACCATGTGCTACAGCATTTCTAGCTCTTCTACCAATCAGATTTGTCAAACTTATTTGAAAATAATCTGCTAAGTAAAGGACATACTTAATTTGTGGATCAGTTACACCTGTTTCCCAGCGTGAGATCATACTTTTACTTATTTTAGTACCGTATTTTTTATTAAGATCTTCAGCAAGTTTATCCATAGAAAGTTTTTTTTGCTTTCTATATTTTTTTAAGTTGTAACTGAATAGTTCTGAAGCATTCATATCTGAATTATGCTTTGAGATTTCTGATTCATTCATGATTAACATCTTTCTATGTAAACTTAACATCTTTAGTATAAAGCATTTGTTCCTAAAATAACACAAATATTGAAAAAATATTCCGAAATAGGAATTTTGTTGTTGACATAGTTCAATAAATGCATTAAAGTTAAATTGTTCCTTGATAGGAACGGAAAGGAGAATAATATGGAAATTAATCCGTATAATGAAATTAAGGCCTGGATGGTACTTAATAACGTTAAACAGAAAGATTTCGCAAAGTCATTAGGTATTTCAACTAATTTTTTAAATAGAAAATTAAACAGACGAAATACGGATTTCACTTTATCTGAAGCTAGAAAATTGACGCAAGATTATGGGTTTCCAATGCGATATTTTTTTGAAAACAAAGTTCCTTTAAAGGAACGAAAGGAGAAAGCATGAAAGGTAATGTACAACTATTTAATTTTGAAAATCAGCAATTAAGGACTTTAAAGATTAATGATGAACCTTATTTTGTTGGAAAAGATTTAGCTAGCATTTTAGGATATTCCAACACGAGAGATGCGTTAAATCGACATGTTGAGTTAGAAGATCAAAAAATTCTAACGTCGCAAAACACGACTTTAGAAAATATTCCTAATAGAGGGCTGACAGTAGTCAACGAATCAGGGATGTACAGTCTCATCTTAAGTAGCAAACTTCCAAACGCTAAGAAGTTTAAGCACTGGGTAACAAGCGAGGTGCTTCCAGCTATTCGAAAGACTGGATCATATCAGTTACCGCAAACACCAGAAGAGCGTTTGAAACTAACAATAGAAGCTACCATTCATTTAGATGAGCGAATGACTAACGTAGAAAAAGATGTTGATTTTATCAAAAACACATCCGAAATTGACTCAAACCAACGATTTAAACTCCGAAAAGCAAGAGATAGAAAATCGGTAGAAGTTTGCGGTGGTAAGAAGAGCAATTTTTACAAAGATAAAAATAAGCGACGCAAAGTTTTTCGTCAGCTAGAGCATGATTTCAAAGATTCGTTTGTAATTTCAAGATATGAGGATTTATCAAAGAAAGACTTTGATCGAGCACTTAATTTTATTACTAACTGGTATCCATCATATCCGCTACAACAGGACATTCAACAAATGAATGCACAGACTGATTTAGGTCTATAAGCGAGGTAAGAATTGGAGAAATAATTATGAACTACGAAAATGTTAAAGATGCACTTAAAGAATTAGTTGCTTTGAATAGCCCTGGTACAACCTTTGGCAAAGTTTCGACAATTACTGATTCAGGGGTAAAGACTGGAAAAAGAAAGTTTGAAGTAAAAGATCTTCAAGAATCAAATTATGAATTGTTAGCCAATGTATGTGACTTACTTGGTATGAGTGAAATTTATCTTGATGATGGGGAAGAGTAAATGAAATACTATGAACTCCGTTCACGATACGACGGAAGTAGCAAGCCAAATATGATAGTTAAGGAAGTAGTCGTACTTTTAAAAAGCCATCATTTAAATTATGAAGAGGCAAAAAAGACTCTCGATGATGCAAACCAAGTACTTTTAAATTATTTGCTTAATGATACAAAACTTTAGCAGAAAGTGAGGTGAGTGGTGATGGAAGAAAAAGATGACATTTCGATTTTAAATTTAATTGAGAAAAACATAGGCAAAATAAAAGCTTCACATAATTTTCAAGCAAAAAGTTTCTACATTTCTACAATTGAAAAGTTATGTGAAGCGTACGATCAACTGATTAGTGCTGAACTAATTAGTTTAGAAGAAAAGCCATCGATTAGCAAACCGATGACTAAAGAACAATATGATGAATTCTTTAAAAATGCTGGGATTTTACCCAAACGTATCAAAGTAAATAAGAGACTTGATGGAAAAGAAATTAATTGAAGTCTCGGTATTTTATTTTAGTCGGTTTTCTAAGACGTATTTTATCTGGTTGTTATCTAAAACAACTTTAGGGTGAAATGACATATATACGTCAGTACCATCAATCACAAATTTAAATTTCATCTTGTCTCTGATTATCTGATTGGATCTTAAATATTGAAATCCAACTATAAAAGCTTTAGAGGACCTAGGTGGAATATTTAATGGCGTGCAATCAATAAAGGCATGTTGTTCAGCAAGGGTTTTTAAATTAGTTTTTGAAGTTATTTTAGCAGGAAACCAAGTAGATTCTACCGTTTCATCATGGTTTTCAAAATATATGTTTGTAATTGTTGAAGGCCTTGATGACATGTTTGAAATTAAGAAACATACATTTAATTGTTTTCCAGCTTCATGAACCCATCTTAAATAAACTTTGGTTTTGATGTGTTTTTCGTAATAAGTATTAATTGCAGAATAAAGAGAAAGTACAAAAGCTAATGAAGCAACAATAACAGAAATAATTTCATAAAGAGTCAAGGTGAGGTCCTCCATGGATAAAAATACAAAAAAGAATATTACTATTTCAATTATAGCAATGGTTTTGTCGATTATTGCAGTCATATTAGCGCTTATTTAGGACAGGTATAGGAAAACATGAGTTTATCAGAAGAAGATATTAAACGAATTGCTAATGAAGTATATGAACTTCAAATAAAGTGTCACGAGCACTTTGCCGGCTTTTTTGTTTTTTATAGTTAATTAATAGAGTTAGTCATCAGTATCTGTATCACTACCAGAATCATC
>NZ_CAKE01000020.1 GCF_000296835.1 Lactobacillus hominis DSM 23910 = CRBIP 24.179
AGAAGACGATTAAATAAATTGAAAAATATTTTTTAAAAACAGCAAATATATAAAATAATGCATAAATAACTGATGTGATGCTATTTTAGAGGGCTTATTAAATAGACCTTAGCATGTTATTAATTAACATATAGTTATATAACCATAAAATTATATTTATGATATAAGCAGAGTAAATGAGTAACGAAACATAAAAGGAATCATTAGTTATTTTAAATATACTTACATGTTATTAAATAAATGTCGATATTGTGCTTACATATAACATTTTAGATAATTTATTAATAGCAAAATGTGATAAACACAGAATAATGTTATTTATAAAACGAATTAAAAGAATGAGGTAAAAGCAATAAATTATAGTTTTATAAATAACATGTGTTGTTTTTTATCAAAAAAAGGACTAATATAAGAGTTGAAAGTTAAAAGTACTTAGAAATCAATTATTTAGAAGGTAAGAGAAATGAAGATTCAAAAAGATGTTGCAAGTATAATTGCCTTAGTTTCAGCAGGAACAATGATTGGACTTGGTTCAAATACTGTTCATGCTGCAACTAATGATCAGAGTTCTATTTCTCAAGAAGCAGATTATCCAAAATTAGGTGCTGCTGAAGATGCACCAACTGCTCCTGAATCTGATGAAGCAAATTATCCAAAGCTTGCTCCAGCTGAAGATGCTCCAAAGGCTCCACAAGCTCGAAGCCAAACTTTGAAAGTAAGACAAAATAATCAAGCAAAGCAATCTACCGCATTAAGGACTCAAACTCAAAATTCAGCAAATATTAATAAGCCAGCTCAAACAGCTAAATCTACTCAAACTCTAGAAGTAGTGCAAGCTCCAAAAGCTAATAAAAAGGTAGCTGTAAATAAAGCAAAGAATGTAGCAAGTAAAAAAGTTAAGAAAGCTACAAATAAAAAAACTGTTTTAAAGAAAACATCAAAAGCACAAAGCAAGACCGCTAAAAAGAGCTATCCAAAGCATTTTGTAGAATTAAAAGATGCTATTGCTGGCTCAGCAGTTGTTTTAGCTACCGGTGTAACAACTTTAGCAGTTAAAAAGATTAAAAAGTAATTTGTATTATATAGATAGTAAAAATTAGATAATTTTGGTTTACCCAACCCATAATTATCTGTATGATGTGAATAGAAGATTTAAAAAGCCTTGTATTAACCCACAATACAAGACTTTTTGTTTGCTAATAATAAACAATGTATGCCCTTACATTAAAAACATAGCGTATACTATATTTGATGAATAAGGAAGGAATTAATAATTATGGTAGAAAAAGGTTATCGTGTCGAAAGCGACACATTAGGTCCTGTTGAGATTCCAGAAGATGCTTTGTGGGGCCCTCAAACTCAAAGAAGTAAAAATAATTTCCACACTGGAGCTTTAATGCCGATTGCGATTATTCGTGCGCTATTACAAATCAAGCGTGCGGCAGCTCAAGCAAATATGGATGCTGGCAAGCAAACGCAAGAAAAAGGACATGCAATTATCGATGCAATTCATGATTTACTTGCGATGAATGATAGTGAATTGCAACAATTTTTCCCACTTCACATTTATCAGACTGGTTCAGGTACTCAAACTAACATGAACGTTAACGAAGTGGTCGCCAATTTAGCAAATAAAAATCATCCAGGATTGGATATTTTACCTAATGATGACGTAAACATGGGACAATCTTCTAATGATACTTTCCCTACAGCGATGAATTTAGTCGCAACCCAGGCGCTAGATGATTTAAAGCCATCATTAAAACACTTAATCAAGGAATTAAAGATCAAGCAAGATGAATATTGGACCACAGTGAAAGTTGGTAGAACTCACTTGCAAGATGCTGTGCCACTTACTTTTGGGCAAGAAATTTCAGGTTATATTTCAGCATTAAATCATGATCTTTCCTATATTAATGAACTTGAAGAAACTTTATATGAATTACCAATTGGCGGTACTGCTGTGGGTACTGGTTTAAATGCAGCACCGGGAATGGCAGAAGAAATTTCTGAACGTTTATCAAGAAAATACGGTCACGAATTTAAAGTTAAGACTAATAAATTCTTTGGCTTAGCTAATCACTCAGGCTTAAATGTGGTCCACGGTGCATTAAAGGCATTAGCAGCCGATATGTTTAAGATTGCTCAGGATATTAGATTTTTGGGTTCAGGTCCACGCGCAGGTTTAGGCGAATTAAACTTACCTGCAAATGAACCTGGGTCATCAATCATGCCTGGTAAAGTAAATCCAACTCAAGCTGAAGCCGTTACAATGGCAAGTTTAAGAGTGTTCGGTAATGACACCACAATTACTATGGCTGCATCCCAAGGTAATTTTGAAATGAATGTCTTTAAACCAGTTATGATTGCAGCATTCTTGGAATCGGCAGATGTTTTATCAGGCACTATTTCTAGTTTTGCTGATAAGATGATCCATGGAATGACAGTTAATAAAGAAAGAATGAATCGTGATGTTTCAGATTCACTAATGACAGTTACTGCGCTTTCACCGCATATTGGTTATCATGCTGCAGCTAAGATTGCCCAAAAAGCAGCTAAAAATAAGACTACTTTGCGTCGTGCCGCTTTAGAAAGCGGAAAAGTAACTGCTGAGCAATATGATGAGTGGATGAAGCCAATTACAATGACTAATGCGATGAACACTAAGCCAATTGATGACTAACTAAGAGCAAAAAGGTAATGAGGTATTTATGTCAAAATTTGTTTTTACGCCAAATAATGCTAATGAAATGAAAGACAGCTATGATGCAATTATCGTAGGATCTGGTGGTACCGGTTTAACTGCGGCACTTCAAGCACATGAATTAGGCTTAAGTGTCGTAGTTTTTGAAAAAAATAAAACTCTAGGTGGCAATACCAATCGTGCATCCTCTGGAATGAATGCATCTGAAACTTTTGTTCAACTTGACGAAGGTGTAATTGATAATAAACAAGATTTTTATGAGGAAACCTTAAAAGGTGGAGGATTATTAAATGATCGTCCAATGCTTCAATTTTTCGTAGATCATTCAGCATTAGCAATTGACTGGTTAATGAAGCATGGCATTGAATTAACTGATTTAACTATTACTGGTGGTATGAGTAAAAAAAGAGCTCACCGCCCAGCTTCAATGGCGCCTGTCGGAAATTATTTAGTGACTGGTCTTTTAAAAAAGATTAGTGAAGAAAAGATTCCTGTTTTTAATGAAAGCAAAGTCGTGGAATTAATTAGAGACAATGAAAATAAAGTTCAAGGCGTCAAAATAAAAACTGATCATGGAGAAAAGACAGTTGCGGCAAATAGTATTTTGCTGGCTACAGGTGGTTTTGGTGCTTCTAAAGCTCTTATTAAAAAATATCGTCCTGATTTAGTTGATTATAAAACTACGAATCAACCAGGAGCTACTGGCGATGGTTTAAAGCTAGCTGAAAATGTAGATGCACAATTAATGCAGATGGATTTTGTTCAAGTTCACCCAACGGCACAAACAGATGGAGATCATGTCTTTTTAATTGGTGAGGGCGTTCGTGGTGAAGGTGCAATTTTAATTAATAAAGCTGGGAAGCGTTTTATCAACGAATTAGCCACACGAAAAGTTGTTTCTAATGCAATTACTTCATTAAATGAAGATGGAGCATATTTAGTGTTTGATCAAGGTGTACGTGACCACTTTAAGGCAATTGAATTTTATGCCCATATTGGATTAGTTGAAACAGGTCAAACAGTTTCTGAATTAGCTCAAAAAATTGATGTTGACGCAAAGAATCTTGAACAAACAATAAAGTCATGGAATGAGGCAGTCGATCAAAAAGCCGATGCTGAATATGGACGCACTACTGGGATGGAACGTAAATTGGAGAATGCTCCTTATTACGCAATTCACATTCATCCAGCTATTCACTATACAATGGGTGGCATTCATATCTTGCCAGATACTCGAGTTTTAGATGGAAACGGCAATGTGATTTGTGGATTATATGCAGCTGGAGAAGTTGCTGGCGGTTTACATGGAAATAACCGTATCGGTGGTAATTCGATTGCTGAAACGGTGATCTTTGGCCGTCAAGCTGGAATTGAAATGGCAAAAAATAATCATTAAATCTAATACTTGTAAAGGCTTTCATTTTTAATAATAGTTGTGTATACTTATTTGTGTAATGATGAACAAGTTAAACAAAAGGAAGTAAAAAATATGAATAATAGAAAAGTTTTCTTAGTTGGTGACGGTCGGGTAGGTTCAACTTTTGCTAATGATTTATTGCAAAATGTGAAAATTAGCGAATTAGTAATTTGCGATGTTGCTAAAGAATTAACTGTCGGCGATGCCATGGATCTTGAAGATTTGGCTCCATTTGTCGGTCCAGTTAAAGTTGTAAGTGGGGATTATAGTGATGCTAGCGATGCTGATATTGCTGTAATTACTGCTGGTGTTGCTAGAAAACCGGGAATGACCAGATTAGATTTAGTAAATGCCAATGTGAAGATTTTGAAGTCAATTGTTAAACCTATCGTTGATAGTGGATTTAAGGGTATTTTCGTAGTTTCTGCAAATCCTGTTGACATCTTAACTACTTTAACTCAAAAGTTATCCGGCTTTCCAAAGAACCGCGTAATTGGTACTGGAACTTCTCTTGATACAGCAAGATTACGAGTTGCTTTGGCTAAGAAAACTGGTGCAAACATTGATAACGTGGATGCATATGTTTTAGGTGAGCATGGAGATACTTCATTTGAAAACTTCGATGAAGCCATTATCGATCACAAAGCTTTGCGTTCATACAGTGAATTAAGCGATGATGTTTTAACTGAAATTGAAACTGATGTCCGTAAAAAAGGTGGTAAGATCATTGCAAACAAAGGCGCAACATTCTATGGCGTTGCAATGTGCTTAACCCAAATTTGTAAAGCAATCTTTGAAAATAAAGCTCGTGTATTGCCAGTATCAGCACCTTTAACTGGTGAATACGGCGTTAAGGACTTATACTTAGGTACGCCAAGCGTAATCACAGCTAACGGTATTTCAGATGTGATTGAACTTCACTTATCAAAAGAAGAAAAAGAAAAGATGACTTACTCAGCTGAAAAGATGAAGGAAGTTTTAGACGGTATCGAACTTTAAAAATAGTTTGAAATTATGCAAGATCTGGCCTATTTTAATGGACCAGATCTTTTTATATAATATTAATTAATATAGAGAGGTGATTTTAATGGCAATCAAGTTAATTGCAGTAGATTTAGATGGAACATTATTGACTAGGTCAAATACGATTTTGCCTGAAACAGCAAGAACGCTTCAAGTCGCAAGTAGCCAAGGCATTAAAGTAGTTCTTGCGTCAGGTAGGCCTTTATCTGGAGTAATGCCATTTGCTAGTCAATTAAATTTAAGCGGAAAAGATCAATATGCAGTCGTTTTTAATGGTGCTGTTTTGCAAAATTTGGCTGGTGGAATTTTGATGAATCAAGAAATGGACTATCAAGATTTTAATACCATGCTGAGATTGCAAAGGTTAGCTCGTGTAAATGTTCATTTTGAAACTACCGAATGTTTTTGGACCTGTGATCATGATTTAAGTGTGCAAATGCAGATTAATGCAGCTTTAACTGATAATATGTTAAAAGTTAGACACCGAGAAGAGATTCCGAAAGATTTTAAATTTAATAAAGTTGGCTTTACTTGTCAAAAAGATGATGGTCAAGTCGAAAAACTGTGGAACACTTTGCCATATTGGGCTTTTGATAAATACGATATTGTAAAAAGTCTTGATACTTGCATTGAATTGAATACTAAAGGTGCTTCTAAAGGAAATGCTTTAATGGAACTAGCAGATCGCCTTAAAATTGAACAAACGCAAGTTATGGTCTTTGGCGATCAGGGAAATGACATTTCAATGTTTGAAAATCCTAACTTTAAAAAGATGGCAATGGGCAATGCTATTTCTAATATTAAAGAAAAAGCGGACTATATAACTGACGATAATAATCATAATGGAATTGCCAAAGCTTTGAAGAAGTTTGTTTTATAAAGCAATTATTGTGGTATTATTTTTAAGTAACACAATAATATTAGGGAAGCTTTGAATAACAAAAGATGAAAAATCAAGATAAAAACGAACGAGTCAACAAGCTCCATCGAATTCATAATCTGTCTCACCATCACCATATGCGAATTCGTTGGCAAGATTTTTTTACAAGCGATAATGTCACCTCGGCTAAAGATGCTAATTTAGCAGAAAGATCTGTTATCGTAGGGCATATTGGAATGATGCTTTTATCTTATGGAACTGGGGCATGGCGTGTCAGAAGCGCAATGAATACAATTGCACGGAGTTTAGATATGACGTGTTCTGCTGATATTGGATTAGTTTCATTAGAATATACTTGCGTTGATCAAGACGGCCATAGTTATACTCAGGCATTGAGCTTACCAAGTACCGGAGTTAACACTACCAAGCTTGATTTAATGGAAAAGTTTGTTAATGAGTTCAAAGAAGACAAGGGGAACTGGACTATTGGACAAATTCATAATCGACTTAGTAAAATTTCGCAAATGAAAGCCGCTTACATGCCTTGGCAAGTTGCCTTAGCCGCTGGTTTAGCATGTGCTGGATTTATTTTTTTATTGGGTGGCGGAATTTTTGAAGTTATCTGTGCCTTTTTTGGAGCTTGTGCGGGTAACTACGTCCGTAGAAAAATGGGTGATCGTCATTTAACTATTTTGGCCAATATTACTGTCGCCGTTGCTGTGGCATGTTGCGTTTATGTATTAGTCTTTTATCTAATTAGGTTATTTTATCCAATTAGTTTGCGTCACTTAGATGGATATATTGGTGCATGTCTATTTGTAATTCCAGGATTTCCATTTATTACTTCTGGTCTGGACATTTCTAAACTTGATATGAGGTCTGGACTAGAAAGAATGGCTTATGCAGTGATGATTATTGTTGTTGCTACAGCAGTTGGCTGGGTTACAGCATTATGTTTGAATTTGCATCCACAAGATTTCTTGCCATTGAATTTAAATCCAACTCTCTTAACGTCATTTAGACTAGTTGCTAGCTTTTGCGGTGTGTTCGGCTTTTCCATTATGTTTAACTCACATCCTAAAATGGCTGCACTAGCCGGAATTATTGGAGCAGTTGCCAATACCTTACGTTTGAGTCTGGTTGATTGGACTGTAATTCCTCCATCAGCTGCAGCATTTTTAGGAGCACTGCTAGCAGGGCTATTGGCCTCTCTTGTTAGAAAAAAAGTTGGATATCCAAGAATTGCAATTACTGTTCCATCGATTGTAATCATGGTTCCAGGTCTATATATGTATCGTTCGATGTTTAATTTAGGTTTAGCTTCAATAAATGCGGGAGCATTATGGGCAACCAAGGCATTAATGATTGTTCTATGTTTACCTTTAGGTTTAATTGCGGCTAGAATTATTGCTGATAAAGAATGGCGTCATGCTGGTTAAAAGAAAGCAGATTAATCTGCTTTTTTATTTTGCTTTGGAAAATTGAAAATTAAAAATTCATGGTATAATTTTAAATAATTTATTGTTAAGGTGGTGATTTAATGGCTAAGTTTTCAGGTCTGACTAATGATCAAGTTCTAAAGCAAGAAGAAATGGGCCATGTAAATAAAGCTGTTGATGATCAAGCAAAAACTGATTGGCAAATAATTAAAGAAAATACTTTTACTTATTTTAACCTGATATTTTTAATTTTAGCGATATTACTTATTTTAGTTGGTGAATTTAAAGATCTTACCTTTTTGCCTGTCATTATTGCAAATACTGTGATCGGTATTATTCAAGAATTACGTGCTAAACGAGTATTGGATAAGTTGAATGTAATTAATGCCACTAAAGTTACAGTCATTAGGAATAATATTGAGCAAGAAATTCCTATCGAAAATTTGGTTTTAGACGATATTATTGTTTTAAAAACGGGCGATCAAATTCCTGCAGATAGCGTTGTGCTTGACGGAAGTCTTAAGGTAAACGAAGCATTGTTGACGGGAGAAGCCGATGAAATTTTGAAAAAGCAAGATGACGATCTTCTTTCAGGCTCTTTTGTGGTTTCTGGAAAAGCATATGCTAAATTAACAAAGGTTGGAAAAGAGTCATATGTTTCTAAGCTTACTTTAAAAGCCAAAGAGATGAATCAAAAAGAACAATCAGAAATGATTCGTTCTTTAAATAAATTGATCAAATGGGTGGGTATTATCATAATTCCGCTAGGACTTGCATTGTTTGCTATGGCTTTTTATGTGAATCATCATTCAATTGCCGAAAGTGTAACTTCAATGGAAGCTGCTATTATTGGTATGATTCCGGAAGGGCTTTATTTATTAACAACAATTGCTTTAGCAATTTCAGCTATGCGTCTGGCTAAAAATCAAGTAATGCTGCATGACATGAAAAGCGTTGAAACATTAGCTAGAGTAAATGTCTTGTGCGTTGATAAAACTGGTACAATTACTGAGCCTAAAATGGCAGTAACTAGTTTTGAGCCAATAAATATTGAAAAAGATAAGTTATTTGAATTGATTTCGAATTTTGCTCAAAGCATGCCACAAGATAATGAAACCAGCAAAGCTTTAGGTGCGTATTTTACATCAAATAGAGAAACAGCTGATCATATTATTCCCTTTACTTCAGTTAATAAATATTCAGGTGCTGTTTTTAAAGATAAAACCTTATTGGTAGGCGCGCCAGAATTTGTTTTACGAAATCAATTTGACGAATACAAGAGCAAAATTGATTCATTTACTAGTCAAGGATATCGTGTGGTAGCTTTTGCTAAATATCCTCAAGCACTAAAAAATGAAAACGATCCTTTAACTCAAGAAGTTGAACTTTTGGGTTTAATTTTAATCAATAATCCAATTCGTAAAAATGCCAAAAAGACCTTTAAATATTTTGCTAAACAAGGCGTGGAAATTAAAGTCATCTCTGGAGATAATCCTTTGACAGTTTCACGGGTGGCAAAGGAAGTTGGAATTGCTGGTAGCGAAAAATATATAGATGCGACTGAGCTAAATAAAAATAATTACGATGAAGCGGTCAAAAAATATAATGTTTTTGGTCGTGTTAAACCAGAACAAAAACGTTACTTAGTTAAAGCGTTGCAAAAAGCAGGCAATACTGTTGCAATGACAGGTGATGGGGTAAATGATATCTTAGCCATGAAATTAGCTGATTGTTCTATTTCAATGGCGTCAGGCAATAACGCGGCAGTCCAGGCTTCACAAGTAGTGTTACTAGATTCAAATTTTGCTAAAATGCCAGAGATTGTGAATGAAGGACGCAGAGTAGTTAATAATATCGAAAGATCAGCAAGTTTATTCTTAGTGAAAAATATCTTTTCATTATTAATGACGTTTTTCACCTTAGCTTTTGCTTTAACTTATCCTTTAAGACCAACTCAAATTGCGTTAATTTCAGCATTTACAATTGGGCTTCCTTCGTTTTTACTTGCTTTAGAAAATAATTTTTCTAGAATTCGTGGTAAATTCATCCCTAATGTAATGACGCGTGCTATTCCTGGCGGCATTACTGATATGATTGCGGTTTCTGTTTTAGTGATTGCGAACCAAGTATTAGATTTAGGCAGGCAAGAAGTGGCTACAACTGCAACAATGCTTTTAATTGCAGTAGGGATGATGGTGTTATATCAAATTAGTGCGCCAATGAATAAGTATCGCGTGGGTGTATTTATCGTTTCGTTTCTTTGTTTAATTTTTGCCATTATCTTTGCACATAATTTGTTTGCTTTATCTAAAATTTCTATGAAGGCAATCTTTTTATTAGTAGTATTATTCTTTGCGGAAGTAACTGCATTTAAATACTTAAGTAAACTGGCTGATGGTTTTCAAGAAGTTTTAAATATTTATAGTCAAAAGGGCTCAAAAACAACAATCGGAGAATTAAAACTAGCCTACAAAAAGGCAGACAGATGAAGAGAAAAACTGAACAATAAAAATGGTGGTCATTAGGCCACCATTTTTAAGTAATTTAGATATTTATCTTTTGTCTCTTTGTGTAGTACAGGCAATAATAAGCATTACTGCTAAAGCGGCTAAAATAAAACCAATTATTCCCCAAATCCAATTTGCAACTGCACCAGTGTGAGGTAAAGTAGTGAGAATAAAATTCATTTTAAAACTTCCTATCTTTTCTTATTAAAATTTTATAAATCTATTCATCTACATTGTATAGCAAAAAAAGATAATAAAAAACCGCTTACAATGTTATTTATTCAATTAAATCGACAAAATCTGCATTGGTAATTTTTTGTAGATCATTTGGATTAATTTTTACACTGCGTCCAACTTCGCCACTGGATACTGCAATTTGATCTTCTTTTTGCATGTTTTTATCCAAATAAATTGGAAAATGATGCTGCTCATAAATTCCAATCGGAGTATTAGCACCATGAACGTAACCTGTTGTAGCCACTAATTTTTTAAGTGGAAGCAATTCGCATTTTTTATTGCCCGAAGCTTTAGCTAATTTTTTCATGCTTAAATGTTCAGTTACAGGAATTACTCCGACTACAGGACTAACTTTATTTCCTTCACAAACTAAGGTTTTATAGACCAAATGCTCATCTTTGGCTAAAATAGAAGTATCCATTTGCTTGACGTCACCTTTTTGAACGGTATCAAAAGATAGTTGTTCGTAAGGAATCTTTTTTTGATCAAGCATTTTTTCTACTAGAGTTTTCTTTAGTTTACTTTTTTTATTTTTTTTAGACATTTTTATCACCTTCAATCATCATAACGGTGGTGGGCAAAAGTGTCAAAGGGAGTTATGTATGAAACTATTAGCAATAAAAATTAATTGTGGCCATGAAATAGAAGATGGCTTAACTTATTTTCTTCAAGATACTTTAAATGCTAAAGGTATTGAAGCTAGAAAAAGATCGGATTTTGTTTTAGAAGGACAAAAACACGATTCTAGTTTAGTCGAATTAGACGACATTGAGGACCTACCAGAAGATTTAGAATTGACAGCTTATTTTGATCAAGATGCTGATCAGAGTAAAATCATTGATCAGATAAAAAGCAAAATTAAAGAAATGGAAGGTTTCGGCTTAGATGTTGGTAATGTTTCTATTTCTACTAAAAATATTGCTGATGAAGATTGGAATACTGCGTGGCAAAAATATTATCATGTAATTGATTTTTCTCGCTTATTAGCAATTGTTCCAGATTGGGAAGACTATCAACCGGCATTTAAAGATCAAAAATTAATTCGTCTCGATCCAGGTCTTGCTTTTGGTACTGGTGGCCATACTACTACTCAACTAGTATTACTAGCAATGGAAAGAGCTTTAACTAAACCTGTTAGCGTAATGGATGTAGGAACTGGTTCTGGGATTTTAGCCATTGCCGCTTCTAAATTGGGAGCAAAAAGCGTATTAGCAACAGATATTTCTGATGAAGCAGTGAGTGCTGCTAAAGAAAACATTAGGCTCAATGGCATTGATAATATTACGGTTAAGAAGGCTAATTTATTAAAAGATACTGATGAAAAATTTGATTTAATTATCGCTAATATTTTAGCTGAAATTTTGCTTGAGTTAATCCCTGATTTAAATAATCATTTAAATAAAGATAGTCAAATAATTTTCTCAGGTATTGACTACAAGCAATTGCCTAAAATCGAGAACGCACTAGCTAAGGAAAATCTTGAAATTAAGATGAAAATGCAAGAAAAACGCTGGATTTGTTTATTGATTGCCAGAAAAGACCAATAAAGTGCTAAAATTTATAAAAAAAGAAAAAGGTAGTTTACACAATGAATAAACTTAGTGATTTTTTTAAGAAGTTAAATAAGAAAACTTATATGCCATTAATTTGGTTGACTTTATTAGCTGTAATAATTTGGATTATATGTCCTTTGGTACATCTAAGTCGCGTATGGCGTGTAGGTTTAGTCTTTTTTATCTTTAATTCATATATTGCTTTTGAAATTGGTCATTTGATGGATCTAAGAAAGCTCAGTAAATGGTGGTTTTTATTATTTCCTTTAGTATTTGCCTTGGCTGTAACAATTCATTTTGCAAAGTATAATTATTTATTATGTATTGTCTATCTTTGCTTTGAATTATTTGGTTTATGGCGCAATGATTTTTATCACGAAAAGAAATAGGTGAGAATGTATGTCAAAATATCGTGAAATGACTCATGATGAAGTTTTAGCTTCATGTAAAAAATATATGAATGATGATGACATTGCTTTTGTTGAATCAGCTTATGAATTTGCGCGTAAGGCTCACGAAGGTCAATTCCGCGTATCAGGACAGCCTTATATCATTCATCCAACTCAAGTAGCTGGAACTTTAGCAACTTTGAAATTGGATCCTGATACTGTAGCTGCAGGTTATTTGCATGATACAGTTGAAGATACTCCGGTAACTAATGAAGACATTAAAGAAAAATTTGGTAAAGATGTCGCTTTTATAGTTGATGGTGTTACTAAATTATCGAAAATTCAATATAAATCAAAGACCCACGAAGAATATCTAGCTGATAATCACCGTAAAATGCTGATTGCCATGGCCAAGGATTTACGTGTAATCATGGTTAAATTAGCTGACCGTTTGCACAATATGCATACGCTAGATCATTTGCGTCCGGATAAACAGCGCCGTATTGCGGATGAAACTTTAGATATTTATGCACCATTAGCCGATCGACTAGGTATCGGGACAATTAAGTGGGAATTAGAAGATATGAGTCTTCACTACTTAAATCCTGAACAATACTATCGTATTGTAAACTTGATGCAGTCTAAACGTAGCGAACGTGAAGGCTATATTGCTGACGCAATCCAAATTTTGCGTCAAACTTTAGATAGCTTACATATTGATTATGAAATTTATGGTCGTCCAAAACATATTTATTCAATTTACAAAAAGATGGTTAATAAACATAAAGATTTCAGCGAAATTTATGATTTATTAGCTGTGCGTGTAATTGTTAAATCAGTTAGAGACTGCTATGCAGTTCTGGGTGCAGTTCATACTAAATGGAAGCCAATGCCTGGAAGATTCAAGGATTATATTGCTGTTCCTAAATCAAACGGTTATCAATCGCTCCACACTACGATTATTGGACCTGGTGGCAAGCCTTTAGAGATTCAAATTAGAACTGAAGCTATGCACCAAGTTGCTGAATATGGTGTTGCTGCACACTGGGCTTATAAAGAAGGTGTAAAAGGCGAGGTTGAACAAACTGAGGCCAATAAGAAACTAAATATGTTCCAAGAAATTTTGGAGCTTCAAGATGAAACCAAAGATTCACACGAATTTATGAAGAGTGTCAAAACTGACATCTTTTCTGATCGTGTTTATGTATTTACGCCTAAAGGGGATGTCTACGAACTTCCTAAAGGATCAGTTCCACTTGATTTTGCCTATATGATTCACTCAGAAGTTGGAGCCCATTCAGTTGGCGCTAGAATTAACGGTAAGATTGTGCCGTTAGATTATAAGCTTAAAAACGGTGATGTCGTTGAAATGCTTACACAAACTTCAGCTACTCCATCAAGAGACTGGGTCAACTTAGTTAAGACTTCACGTGCTAGAAATAAGATTAAGCGTTTCTTTAAAGCTGAAGATCGTGAAGAAAACATTGAAAAGGGCGAAAATTTAATTGAACATGATTTATTGACTCATGAATTTAATCCTAAAGAGTTCATGGATAAAGATCATATTCAAAAAGTGATTGGTCATTTCAATTATCATAATAAAGAAGAGCTGTTTGCAGCAGTTGGTTTTGGCGAAGTTTCTGCAGCTACAGTTGCTAACCGTTTAACTGAAGACGTTAGAAAACGTCAAGAACAAGAAAAACAACGTCAAAAAGAGCAAGACATCATGAACGCCGGTCAGCAAAGTATTGCTCAAGAAGATACTTCTAAGCCTGCTGATGTAATGCGCATCAAGCATAACAATGGCGTAATGGTGCAAGGTGTTTCAGATCTGATGCTTCATTTGGCAAAATGCTGTAATCCAGTTCCTGGCGATCCAATTGTGGGTTATGTCACAAAAGGGCGCGGCGTAACGATTCATAGAGCAGATTGTCGCAACATTACTGAAGAAGCTAAAAAGCAAGGTCGCTTAATTGACGTTGCTTGGGAAAACATTGCTCGAAATAAAAATAATGAAAATTACAATGCAGATATTGAAATCTATGGTTTTAACAGGTCGCGCCTTCTTAGTGATGTGATAAACGCCTTGAACTCTAAGACTAAGAATATTGTCAATATTTCAGGAAAAGTCGATAGCAATAATATGGCGCATATTTATGCTACAGTTTCTGTTAGAGATGCAGCTCATTTAGAGGATATTTTATCGAGAATGCGCGATATTTCTAACGTTTATGAAGCAAAGAGGTCAGTAAATTAATGCGAGTAGTAATTCAAAGAGTCAATAAAGCTCAAGTAGCAATTGATGGGGAAGTCGTTGGTAAAATTGCTAAGGGATTTTTGCTTTTAGTTGGTTTAAAAGAAGGCGACGACTTAGACGTTGTGAAAAAAGCAGCTGATAAGATTTCTAAAATGCGTATTTTTGAAGATGAGGATGGAAAAACAAATTTGTCTTTAAAAGATGTCAATGGAGAAATTTTGAGTGTTAGTCAATTTACGCTTTTGGCTAATACTAAAAAAGGTAATCGACCAAGTTTTGTTGAAGCAATGAGGCCACCTAAGTCTAAAGAATTATGGGAAGAATTTAATTCTGAACTTGAAAATCATGGCTTTCATGTTGAAACAGGTCATTTTGGCGCTGATATGCAGGTCAGCTTAGAAAATGATGGTCCATTTACAATAGTTTTGGACCTATAACTTAAAAACTATTGACAAGAATAAATAAAAAATATATTCTAAAAAAGAATTATCGATGACAAAGAATGTAGATTAGCACGATCTTTTACAGAGACTACTTGCTTGGTGGAAGAGTAGATTGATCGCTATCTGTGACACCTTTAACAGATAATGGATCGTTTCGCGAGCGTTAATCGCAGCAAGCAAAAGGTGGTACCGTGCTAATTTATGCGCCCTTGATTTAGTTCAAGGGCGCTTTTTTTGGCAAATTTATAATGAAGGATGATTAAATGAAAGTTCAAAGACCTAAAGGTACAGTTGATATATTGCCAGAAGATTCAGGATCTTGGGAAAAAGTTGAACACATTGCACGTAATTTCTTTAAGCGTGCTAATTATCGTGAAATCAGAACTCCAAGTTTTGAAAACTATGAAGTATTTTCCCGTTCATCTGGTGAAACTTCTGATGTTGTTTCAAAAGAAATGTATGATTTCAATGATAAAGGTGGTCGTCATATTGCACTGCGTCCAGAAGGAACAGCTGGAGTAGTTAGAGCTTACGTTGAAAATAAGATCTACGGTCCAGATGTTGTTAAGCCTTTTAATGTTTACTATATTGACAATACTTTTCGCTATGAAAGACCACAAGCTGGCCGTCAAAGAGAATTCCACCAAATCGGTGTAGAAAGCTTTGGTTCAGATAGCCCATTAGCTGATGTGGAAACAATTATGATGGGTCACGATCTTTTAGCTGAATTAGGCGTTAAAAATTACGAACTTCATATTAATACTTTAGGTAATGCTAAAGTTCGTCAAGATTATCATGATGCATTGGTAGATTACTTTACTCCAGTTAAAGATCAATTATCTGAAGATTCTCAAAGAAGACTTGAGATGAATCCTTTACGTATCTTGGATTCAAAAGATGAAGCAGATAAGAAGTTTTTACCTAATGCTCCTAAGATTGTCGACTATCTTGATGAAGAATCTAAGACTAAGTTTCAAACTATCACTGATATGCTGAAACAACTAGGCATTGATTATGTGATGGATGATGATTTAGTTCGTGGACTTGATTATTATACTGGCGTTATTTTTGAATTTATGGTTGCTGACAAAAATCTTTGGGAATCAGCAACTACCATTTTAGGTGGAGGCCGTTATGATCACTTGGTAGAAGAATTCGATGGTCCACACACTCCAGCAGTTGGTTTTGGTATTGGTGAAGAAAGATTAATGCTTGTTTTAAGACAACAAAATCCTGATTTGTTTAAAGATGAAGGTATTGATTTCTTTATTACTAATATTGGTGCCGGTACTGAAATGAAGACGGTCGAAATTGCTAGAAGTTTGAGAAATCAAGGCTTTAAAACTCTTTATGATGTGGATCAAAAGAAGCTCAAGCAACAATTTAGAAAAGCTGACCGAGTAAATGCCAAATATGTTATTACTTTAGGTGCTAAAGAATTAGAAAACGGCGTTTTAAATATTAAGCGTTTATCTGATGGTAAGACCATTGATTTAAGCTTAGATGATATTAATGATATGCAAAGTGTTATTCAGAAAATAGAAGGATAGAAAAATGGAAAAGATGGACAAAAGAACAGATTATGCTGGCAATATTACCAGTGAATATGAAGGCCAAGAAGTTACCTTATACGGTTGGGTTCAACGCGTAAGAAACTTGGGTAACTTGGTTTTCATCGACCTTAGAGATCGCGAAGGAATCGTTCAAGTTGTTGTAAACAAAGACTCTGGTAAAGAATTAATGGATATTGCCGACTCACTTAGCAATGAAGATGTAATTGAAGTTAAAGGTAAAGTAGTTAAGCGTTCAAGTGTAAACCCTGACATGAAGACTGGGGAAGTTGAAGTTGACGCAACTGAAATTGATATCTTGAATAAATCTAAGGTTCCTCCTTTTGAAATTAAAGATGATATTAATGCAGCAGAACAAACTAGATTAAAATATCGTTACCTAGATTTACGTCGACCAACTTTGCAACGTGCAATTATGTTACGTTCAAAGATCTTAAAGGCTACACACGAATACTTTGACGAAAATGGCTTTATTGATATTGAAACTCCAATTTTGGGTAAGTCTTCCCCAGAAGGTGCACGTGACTACTTAGTTCCATCAAGAATTTACCCAGGTAGTTTTTATGCGCTTCCTCAATCACCACAATTATTTAAGCAATTGCTTATGGGTGCAGGATTTGATAAGTACTATCAATTAGCACGTTGTTTCCGTGATGAAGACTTACGTGGAGACCGTCAACCAGAATTTACTCAAATCGATATGGAAACTTCCTTTACTGATGAAAAGCAAGTTCAAGATTACACCGAAGGTCTTTTAAAGAAGATCATGAAAGATGTAATGGGCATTGATTTGAAGACTCCTATTAAGCGTATTACTTGGGATGAAGCTATGAACAAGTACGGTTCAGATAAGCCAGATACTCGTTACGAAATGTTTATTCATGACTTAAGTCCAATCTTTAAAGATAGCGACTTTAAAGTATTCTCAGGTGCAATCGCTGATGGTGGTTATGTCAAAGGAATCGCTGTTAAAAATGGTGCTAAGCAATACTCACGTAAGAAGATTGAAGAAAAGCAAGACTACATTAAGCGTTACCACGCTAAAGGCTTAGCTTGGGTTAAATATGAAGATGGCGAATTTTCAGGCCCAGTTTCTCGTTTCTTAACTGATGAAAATAAAGAAGCTTTGAAGAAAGAATTCGATCTTGAAGGCGGAGAATTAGTAGTCTTTGTTGCAGATAAGTGGAAGGTTGTTACTGATTCTCTGGATCACTTACGTCGTGAATTTGCTAAGGAGACTGGTATTATTCCAAAGAATGTTTACGACTTTGTTTGGGTTGTTGATTGGCCATTATTCGAATACGACGAAGGTTTAGGTCGCTGGATTGCTGCTCACCACCCCTTCACCATGCCAGATGATGAAGGAATTAAGTTGCTTGATACGGATCCTCATAAAGCTCACGCTCGTTCATACGATATCGTTATGAATGGTGATGAAATGGGTGGTGGATCAATCCGTATCCACAAACGTTCAATTCAAGAAAAGATGTTCAAAGCTCTTGGCTTTACTAAAAAGCGTGCTTACGAACAATTTGGTTACTTGCTTGATGCTTTAGACATGGGCTTTCCACCACATGCTGGACTTGCTATTGGATTAGACAGATTTGCTATGATGCTTGCTCAAAAAGACAATATTCGTGACGTAACTGCCTTTCCAAAGAATGCTTCTGCCTCAGAACCAATGATGCATGCTCCAGCTCCAGTTGCTGACCAACAATTAGATGATATTGGTATTAAGGTGGAAGATAAGTACGAAGATAGTGTTAAAGAAATTGAAGCACGTCTTGAAAAAGAAGCACAAGAAGATGCCGATAAAAACTCCACTTGGGATGACTAATGATTAATAAAGTTAATTAAATCAGCTTAAGTACAATAAAAAATCACCGATGATTTTTCAAAATCATCGGTGATTTTTTTGTAAATTAATTATTTAAATTTTCTACGAAATTAGTAATTCTTCGTAAAGACTCTTTCAGATTTTCTTTAGATGAGGCATAGGACATACGAACATATCCTTGGCCACCTGTTCCAAAATATCTTCCGGGAGTAACACCAACGCGGGCTTTTTTAGCTAATTCATTAGCAAATGTTTCGTCATCATTGCCAAATTGATCCGGAATTTTGGCAAAGATATAGAATGCACCTTGAGGAGTAGACATTTCAAAGCCAATTTTTTCAAGTCCTGTCTTCATAAATTCAAGTCGATCTGCATAAATACTACGTGCCTTAATTGGATCTTCATGTCCGTTATTCAAAGCCTCAATTGCCGCTGCTTGAACATTATCAGTCACAGATGTAACTAAGAAAGCGTTCATCTTAATGATATTTTTCATAACTTCTTGTGGACCCGCAATATAGCCCAAACGCCAGCCAGTCATCGCATATGCTTTAGATAATCCAGAAATTAAAATATTACGATCTGGAATAAATTGAGAAAGAGAATGGTGTTTATTATTTCCATAAACCAATTCACCATAAATTTCATCGCTGACAGAAATCAAATTATTTTTTTCAATTACTTGGCTAAGACCTAATAATTGTTGCTTAGAATAGACGCGTCCAGTAGGATTAGATGGATCGGTTAAAATAATTGCCTTTATTGGACCTTGCTGATCGATAACTTTTTGCAAGTGTTCAGGCGTTAAAATAAAGCCATCTTTTGAAGTATCGACTTGAACAGGAATAGCGCCAGTAACTTTAATTAACTGAAAATACAAAGCCCAAACTGGGGTAGGAACGATAATCTTATCTCCAGGATTTAAAATAGACATAAAAACATCATTCAGAGCCCCGGTTGCACCAACGCTAATACAAATTTCACTGTTAGGGTCATAATTTAAATCAAGAGAACGTTTTAAATATGAACTAACTGCTTGACGTAATTCTGGCTTTCCGCTTTGTGGAGCATAGTGAGAGTCATTAGCTAAAATATCGTCAACTGCTGCTTGTTTAATATGATCCGGGGTATTTAAATCGGGCTCACCAATAGTTAACTTAATAATTCCAGGAATGGTAGAAACTTTTTGATCAAAGGCTCTAATTTTTGAGGGTCCTAATTCTGATAATCTTTCATTAAAATGATTATTTAAGTTTGAAGCTAAATGTGGCATATTTGGTATCTCCTTATCATTCGTTATTAGAATTTTAAAATAAAGATTTGTTTGAAACAATACTTTAATTCAAATTGCTTCAATATATAAGCTAGGTTTTGTTATATTATTAAGTGAGAGGATACATTTATGAAAGAAAATAATTTTGACAAAGATAGGGCATTAAAAAAATTAACGTCAGAGCAATATCAAGTTACTCAAAATGCTGCTACTGAATATCCTTTTACAGGAAAATACGATAATTTTTATGAAAAAGGAATTTATGTAGATATCGTTTCAGGCGAGCCTTTATTTTCAAGTGAAGATAAATATAATGCGGGATGTGGCTGGCCCAGTTTTACTAAACCAATAAAAAAATTAACTTATAAGAGAGATCAATCTCACAATATGGAAAGAACTGAAGTAAAAAGTCCGCTTGCCCAATCGCATCTAGGCCATGTTTTTACAGATGGTCCGCAAGATAAGGGCGGTTTACGATATTGTATTAATTCTGCTGCGCTAAAGTTTATTCCATATGATAAGCTTGAGGATGAAGGATACGGAGAATATAAGAAAATCTTTGAGGAGTAAATAAAATGAACTTTTTAGAAAAATTTGATGACTTACAAGTTCCAGAAGAAAATATTCCAGAATTACTTGAATTGGCTGGTCAAAATCCAGAGTTTTTTGAAAAAGTGGTAACAGCTGAAGGAAACAGTAGCAAATATTCAGTTGCTAAAACCAAAAGAAAAGCCAGCGACCTAGTTAATAGACAAATTGCTTTTTTAGGTAGTTCAGTAACTTATGGAGCAGGTTCCTTAGGCGACTCGTTTGTGGACTATTTGGTTAAAGAAGATGGGATTTTTGCCTTTAAAGAAGCAGTTTCAGGAACCACTTTGGCAGAAATTAACGATGGCTCATATGTAACAAGATTAGAGAAATTGCCAGTTCTTGAAAAAATTAGTGCATTTGTTTTACAACTTTCAACTAATGATGCACGTAATGAGCAAATTGGAATTGGTAAGATTAGTGATAATGACAAATATGACATCACTACAGTTGCTGGAGCTATTGAATATATTCTTGACTATGTTAAAAAAACTTGGAATTGTCCGGTAATTCTATTTTCAAATCCTAAGTTTGATTCTGAACGTTACGAGCAAATGGTAGAAATGGCTAAGCAATTGCAGAAAAAGTGGCATTTCACTTTCTTGAATTTATATGACGATTCAAAATTTGACTATTCTGAGAAAGATTATAAATTGTATATGATTGATCCAATTCATCCAACAAGAGCTGGCTATAAGCTTAGCTGGACTCATACATTTGAGGAAACTTTGAATAAAGTTATTGAAGATCAATAACTGATAAAAACTAAAATAAATTTCGAAAGAGGAATGAAGAAAATGAATTTAGACAAAAATTCTTCTCTGACTAAGAATTTGGACACGGCTATCTTTGCAGGTGGCTGCTTTTGGTGTATGAAATAAGCTACTTGGAGTAAGTGCCTTATGGGCGCAAGGGATGCGAGTCTATTTAATATTCTGAAATTCTTTCTATAGTGGAAAAAAAGTGAAAACAAAAACGAAACTCAAAATTTTAGCAACATATTTGAGTTTCGTTTTTTAGTAGAATCAATTTTTTAAAACTTTTAGTGATGGTAGATCACTTGATACGTCAAGCATATCAAGTTTGTTTTTCAAATCTTTTTTGACTTTATCGGTAACATGAAGATATATCTCACGTGTAATTCTAGAATTACCATGACCAACTCTTTTTTGAATTACATATAAAGGTACACCTAGTTCAGCTAGTTTTGATATATGTGTATGTCTAAAAAAATGGCTTGTCAGGTCCTTTTTTATTCCTTGACGTCTGGCTATACTCTTGAGTACATTATTAACTTTACCGGGTATAAAATAGCCATCTGAAGTAGGCCACTCATTAACAAACAGAAAATCATTTAACTTTTTGCCTTTAAAGTGTTCTTTAACAAGTTTGACAGCATCATCGGAAAGTAATACATCACGATTACTATTCCCAGTTTTGGCAGAATTACTTTTGGAATGACGCTTATTTTTCTCTGGTTCATTTCTATGCGTAAGAAGAGTACCGCTAACACGAGCAAACCATTCTCCATCTTTAGTTTGTAAAATATCCTTTTTTTGAAGAGATGAAGCTTCACCTATACGCATCCCTGTTAAATACATCCAGGTAAACAGATCTTTCAAGTCTTTTCTTTTTTGTTCATCGCAATCTTTTAATATTTTTTGAAGTTCAGTATCAGTTAAGTATTTGTTTTCAATTTCATCATTCTTTTTTGCGCGTTCATTTTTATAAGTGGGTCTGGAATTGGTAACAGGATTTTCAGTTAAATATCCATATCTAATCCCATATTCGTATACTGCGGATAGGCAAGACCTGTAGGATTGAACTGTAGCATTGGCTAATTTTTTCTCATATAGTAAACTATCAAAATATTTATTTAACAAGGTAGGTTTGATTTTTTTTGCAATCGTTTGTCCGTCTAAATCCTCTACCATAATTGCTAGGGTATGTTGTTTGCGATAAAGTGTGGTTTCAGCAAGTTGATCTTTGGCCAACTCGAAATACTTTTTAACAAGTTGAGATAACGTTATGTTGGAATTTCCGCTTTGTAATTCTTGTAGTTTCTTTTCTATTTTCTTGTTCAATTCAATTTGAGCATCTTTACGAACACGAGCGGTATTTTTACCGTATGTAACACTGACATGTTTCCATTTACCAGTTAGTGGATTTTTAAACATATCGTTAAAGACATATTTACCAGTCTTTTTATTTTCAGTTACCCACATAATTAATGCCTCCTATTTTTAAAATAGGATATGCAAAAACTCCATAGATTTAGCTCTATGCTTTTTACTATATCCAAGGCTCTATTCAGTGCTGACCGCCAAATCTTTGCTGAATAGAGCTATTTTTACTTTTTAGCTTAGCTTTTATAGTCATCAAAGTATTGGACTAAAATAATTAGTTTATCTTTTAATTTGAAGTTAAGATGCAACTTCATTCTATTTTTGATAAAATAGAGTACGTAAAAACTCCATAGATTTAGTTCTATGCTTTTTACTATATTCGAGGCTCTATTCAGCGCTGACCGCCAAATCTTTGCTGAATAGGGCTTTTTCTTTATTGATTAATATTTAAAACTAAAAACACGTTAATAAATATTTTGTTAGAATAGGGATGAAAGGGAAGCCTTTCATTTGGATCACGTGTCCCCAACTTTGGGGTGAGCCGGTAAAGTGTCACGAGCACTTTGCCGGCTTTTTTGTTTTTTATAGTTAATTAATAGAGTTAGTCATCAGTATCTGTATCACTACCAGAATCATCATTAGGTTTTGTGATAGTTTGTGTAGACGATGCTGTAAGTTTTAAAGGCTTGCCGTAAGTATCCATAGTATCGGAATTCCATGGTTGAAGAAGATAAGTGTCTACAGCGAGATAAGCAATTTACTATAAAAAAACCAGTATATAGCAAAGAATGGATCAAGTTGAGCAAAGAAATTGATGCTTGGTGCCATAAAAATAAAGCAGAATATGGTGCTGGATATCAAACTTTGCACGATCAAATTTATGGAGCAATCAGATTCGTCACTGGTTGTAGTCGTATTAAAAGTTTAACCAAATACGATGTACCAGCAGCTAGATTTATCTTTGAGCAGATGATATCTGAATTTAAGAAAAATAGAGGTAATAAAAATGGACGAAGAATTTATCAATGAATTACGTAATTACACTTTAAAACAAATGAAAGAAGAACAGTCTCCAGCCTTAATCAGCAAGTTAGTTGCTGAACTGATGGAGCTGCAAAGGTAGGTGAATATATATGATGGCTAATGGGTGGAAGACACCTGACCAGATACAAGAAGACTATCACCTCAGTCAGTCGGCGTTTTATACTTGGAAAACAGAATGTGAAGAATCGCAATTTAAGGATGCTATTATTCGGCCAACTGGTAAACACACATATATAGTTGAGCAAAGATGGCAAGAGTTCATAACTTGGCGGTCAGATGAACGTGAAAAGGATCTACTGGATCCACATTTGCGAGTTCAAAAAGAGTCTCGGATATAGATTTAAAGATTAGGAGTTAAACAATGTATAAGACAGATATTTTAATTTCAAAATGGGTTAACAAAAAGATCAATAAGTTCCTTCAAACAAAACTAAGTACCAAAGAAACAGATATTTTTATGTTTACTGGCATTTTTTCAGGGTTCATTATCTTTATGATTTTGTTTTACTGCGTTATTTTGCCTAATTTGTAGGAGGGATGAAATGCTTAGTCTAAAGACAATGCACAAGCTTGTTTTAAACTCTAATGTTTATCAAATAAAGCAACCAATTCAAAAAGATAGATATACATTGTTGTTTGAAAAAGAGCTAGAAAAAAGCCCATCGCTAACGGCAATTAGTGATGGACTTACAAAAAATAAATTTCATATTGATTATAGCATGTGTGCGATAAGGCGGTGAATGAGATGGTAAGAATTAAAAAAGTTTATGACAAACATTATACAGTCATAAATAATTCAATTCTCAATGATACATCGCTTAAGTGGGAAGACAAAGGTCTTTTTACTTATCTATGGTCTCAATCTGATGAGTGGGATTTCTATGCGAAAGAAGTAGCAAAGCATGGTGCTGATAGCGAAGATAAAGTATATAAAATACTTCGCAAGCTAGAAGAACACGGCTATTTGCTTAGACAACGACAACGTAACAACAAAGGACAACTAAAGGCAAATAAATGGCTATTGTCTGAAACTCCAAGGCAAAAATGGATCAGTATGTATAAAAAACGTACCGATAAAAAAGAGGCACCTATTAGGCAAAATCCAGAACAGGTAAAACCAGATCTGGAAAAACCTAATATGGTAAAACCGGATCTAACAAGTACTAACTGTAACAAATACTTATCTAAACAAATAAAGAACTTAAATAAATCTCTCTCTAAAGAGAGAAAGAGAGACCAGGAAGTAATTGAAATATTAATCAATTATCTAAATGAGTTTGCTAATGAGTGGCACAGAGCACCAATTACTTTTTCACCAGAAGAATATAAAAAATTAGTTAATGCAGTACATAACAAAGAAACGAGTTCTCTTAGGAGCTTAGCAGAGAAAACCGTTATTTACAGTGAACAATACCCGCAAGGCTATTTGTTGAACTGCATTAAGAATTTACCGGAAGTGATAAAAGATAATGATAATTCACAGGAGAGCTAATATGCACAAAATAGAAGAATTATGGATTGATTATGAGTTGGCATGCAGAAGCTGCAACTATGTAAAAGCATGGAACTATGCCATAGAGCTGGCTGAAATCAATAAACTAGATTTACTTAGCGAGTTGAGAGAAATATATGATTTATGCAAGATTGAGGATTATGAGGGACAAGAATTACAAGTTCGGCAAATAACCGATCTATTAATTGATGCATGCAAGGCCAGACTAAGAAATGGGTTGCCACTAGTAGCTATAGGACGCCGAAAAATAATGAATGTGGTACTAGAGATGAATACAGTACTAAAAGTTGTTGATGAACCAGGAGAATAAATCATGAAATCATTTGATCCAAATTATATACATTGTTTTTCGAAAAAGACAATAAAATTAACGTTTCAGCAATGGGAGTATACAGGGACTGCATTTGTTGAAATTGGAGGTAATTGTACTTTTGCTGATATGCTTTCCGAATTTGAAAATGGTGATACCTTATTAAGTTTACTTAAACAAAAAACTAGTAAGCTCAATTTTGATTTGAAGGATCTTGGTCAAGATGAAGAAGGAAAGAATTGGTTTAGGGCCATTTTAATAAGTGATACAGGGGAAAAGTGCGAAACCGAAGATTTTTTAGACGCATTACCAGAAATGTTAGTTGGTATCGACCTTATAGATATTCAAAAGGAAGATTAAAAAAATGGATAAATTCATTTACAGCAAATTATGGTTCAGACGTCGAATAATTCTTCGAAAGATCTCATACAAAGATACGGGACTATATTTTGCTGGCTATATCGAAATTAAGTTGAATGACCCTAAAGACTGGGTTAGACACGCTACTGCCAGCGATTCAGGATATTTTTATGATGTTTGGCCATTTACAGATTTACCAGGTTGGCCTACTTTTGCTGGCTATTTACCCATTGACGAAAGACATTTATACATTGGGTTTGATACGCAAGAATTTGCTGAGTCCTATAGCAAAGAAGACTGTATTGAAATTTTAAAGGATACAGCAAAGCAATTAGCATATGACAACGAATAATTTAATTAAGCAAAAGGAGAAACGAAAAAATGGGAAGATTTAATTTTGATAATTATGAAGCTAAAAGAGGCAATGTAAGTAATGATTTAGACGTTAAGCGTCTATCAAGAGAATTAATCAATAAACCTAATTCGTCGTTTAAAAGCAAGCCTAAACCTAAGAGTAATTCTTATAAAGTTGGAGTCGCTTTATATTTCATGAGTGGTCAAATCTATAAAACTCCTGAATTTACTGTTGATGATATCTATGATGCATTGCAGCAAAATAAGCGCTGGCTCGATCAAGAAAATGGTGGAGCAATTAATTTGGGATATGTAGTTAGATATAACCCATATAAGTTTTATGAAAGAGAGAACCATGGTAGAGCTTAAATTTGCTTGGAAAAAAGAAACCCCATTGCAGCATCCCTCGAAAACAGATGCACAGCCACTACACAGTAAAGCAGAACGCAAAGCTAGACATTATAAATTCTTGCAAAAGTTAGATCATATTATTAAAGCTGAGAAGCAAAGTGGTTCGTTAGTAAATATATCTATCAATAATGAAGCCCTAAAGGAAATTCAGCATGAAAATAATCCATTCAATGAGGAGAAAGATAGAGTACAAAGAGTTGATCCTGTTAAGGCAAAAATGATTTTTGACTTAATAACTCAAGGGTATTCAATGACTGAAACACAACGTTTAGCCCGTGCTAGTGCGACCACAATTAAACATGTGATGTCGGATAGTGCTGTAAAGACGCGTCCTATTTTTAAATATCAGCTGAAAGGAATTAAAGAAAATAAAGTAGATTTTTATACTAAAAATCTTAGGCAGATAGTTAATTATACGGGAATAGATTTTAAAAAGTTAAAAAATGAAAATTTTTTGGCTGAGAGAGGATATCGGTTGCTTCACATAAATAAGCGATGGAATCAGCTACCAAATGGAAGTATTTATTCTGCAACTGATGTAGACAATATCTATCTCAAAAAAGGCATTAATAGTTTTGAAAATAAAGAATTGATAATTGATAGAAACAGGAAGGTAAATAATGAATAATCAAAAGAATACTCTAACAGCAACAGTTGGTTTTGTGTTAACAAAAGTAACAAAAATTCATGAGGCCAAGACTCTGGAAGATGCGAAGGGAGATGCTGAAGATATTTCGTGTGCAATGCAGCATTTGATTAAAGAATTTGATTTAGACGAATCGAAAGTGTTAACAGACGCAATTCTTGCAGCTACGATATGTGAAATTGGAAATATTATGGCTGGATATTATGTAAGACGAGATGAAGATGAATTAGCCAAAGCTGCTCTTCCAGATTCAGAAAGAAAAGAAATGCGATGAAAATTAAGACTTTTGTACAAAAAGCGAATAATATTGATGAACATGTAAATAACTGGTTAGACAAGCATCAAAATCTAAAAATTACAAATTGTCATATGAATTCGCAATGGATAACTAACGAAAAATATTGTTTGATTGTAACCAAAACATGCATGGTAACAATGGTTTTGGAATATGAAGAAGAAAAAAAGGATCAGGATGCTAGGTAAGGTGCCGGACTGGATGATTGTAATGGTATTTTTAATCTTACTAACAACAATAATTTTAGTAGTAGGTAATTTATAGAAGGAGTTCAATATGAAATACCAATTTAAAGATGAGAAATTAAAACATGAGATAAAGAATAGTTTAAATAAACTTTCTGCTACAGATAAAGTAAAAGATATTGAATCTATCACTTATGAGGGATCAAATATTATTACGAGTGATCCAACTTTCTTTGATATTAGCATTAGGATTACAGGTCATTGGGAAGAAAAGGATATAGTGATAAGGCCTAAAGAATTGCGTCTGAATCAATCTTTGTTAGACAAGATTAATCAAGACAAAGAAAAGCATGGCTATAAAGAAATTGAAACCATGATTGTTGATGCGTTAGATAACTATTACGAGGGATGCTAGATATGGAAAGAATTAACTCGATTATATATTGCAGACGCTTTGAAAAAGATTCAGAAACCATTGCTTATAGTCCAGCTAAGGTAGATGAAGTAGCAAATTTAATAGAAACAAAAAAGACAAATAATGAAATCTTTGTGTGTTTACCTGTTTTTGTGACTAGCACATATGCACTCTATGATTTAGATGCTAATGTAACTTATGGGTCTAATTCTTATATTGTAAATAATAAGCCAGATAATTTTTGTAAATTCTATATTCCCATTAAAGACATCACTTTGGTTCAGGGGGCAGACATTGACTTGGATAATCATTAATTCAATTTTGTCAGTCATAGTATCAGGTCTAATTATTTATAATAATCATCTTCAAAAAAACACGCACAAAATGTTAGATGAGGCACAGGAAATGATTAGAAAGTATTTAAATGAAATAGAAGAATCTTTTGAGAAACAAGAAAGAATTAATAATGCACAGTCCAATTTTAATGAATCAGTAACAACTAATTTTATACGCCATGAAGATGCTTTGAAGATTATCGTAAATTACATTAGGGATGCTAAGTAAAAGGTGATTTGAGATAATTAATGTAAATAAATCAAGTTAAATTGAGGAGTGGGAATGTGAGTTTACTATTTCAAGAATTAGATTGCGATAAAACATGTGATAGAGTTGACGAATTTTTGACAGAAGATTTAGAGAAATTAATCTTAATGTCGGGTCGTAATCTAACGGACTTACGTTCACCTACTTTATCTTTAGCTCCTGGTCACTCTAATGGTACTAATCATGCTGAAGCCAGTATAATTCGGGGACTTAATGCGGAAGCAGAATTGCGTGCAATCCATCACACAATTTATCATCTACCTGAAATGTCAAAAATAATAATGCGAGATCTTTATATTTATCAGATGGAAAGCTGGCAAGTAGCTGATGCAATACGATATGGTCATACGCAATTCAATACTCTAAAAAGAAGAGCGCAATTATTCTTTGCTGATAGTTTCGATCACTGGCAAAGATATATGGCTTGTCAACCAATCATTGATTTACACGAATATAAACAACCGGAATTAGACCGGAATAATAGTGGCGAAAAGGCGGAATAATAGCGATGGTTAGCCGGCCGGAATATAAGTTATAGTAGTATTGTGAGTTAAATCGGAATAGATGTAGAACTCATATTTACTAAACTTCTTAAATTTAACAGACTGGTAGTGGTTCGACTCCGCTATCAGCCATATAGATATCGTAAGCATCAAAGTTTTAATTGTTATAAATTAGTAATATATGGTTTGCACATTATTCGTCCTTATTCGCTAGCGATATCTATCGAAGAGAGTTTGCTTATGGAAACAGCAAGCTCTTTTTTCTTTTATCGGATGGAGGTAATGGAATGCCTAGAGTTAGACGTTGTAAGTACAAAGGCTGTCATAGTTACGCTATGTTTCCGAACTATTATTGTGACAAACATATAAATCATGAAGCAGAATACCAAGCACAACGCGATAAGTATCGTGGGGTTCATCGTTCAAGCAAAGCAACTACTTGGAAATACAATCATGTCATTCGCTATCGCAGTGCTACTAAGACTAAGCAGAACATGTTCTATCACACTCGAGAATGGCAAGTGCTTCGAAGACTCGTCTTTAATCGCGACTATCATCTTTGCCAGTATTGTAAAAACAACGCCGGAAACATTGTTGATCACATCGTTCCAATAGAATTCGATCAAACAAAGATGAAAGATATAAACAACTTAGCAACTTGCTGCAGGGATTGTCACGCTAAGAAAACCAGGTGGGAACAGGATTACTATGGCACTGGTCTACATAATTCTTTGAAAGATGTGCCAGCCATTACGGATATATCTTTAATTAATAAATTGATGAATGCACGAAATGACAATATAAAACGATCTGAGACGATTTAAATTTTGATGAGCAATCATACCAAAATGAATTTTAAATCGATTTTAGCCCGCCCATGGTGGCTCGTATAAGGAGCCGCACAGTTGCCGTTTTCTTGTGTGAAGTTCTGATTTTTAAAATATTTTGAAAGGGGGGTCTAAACTGACAAACGTTGATTTAACAAAGCCAAAAGTTCCAA
Source organism: Lactobacillus hominis DSM 23910 = CRBIP 24.179 (assembly GCF_000296835.1). Taxonomy (GTDB): domain Bacteria; phylum Bacillota; class Bacilli; order Lactobacillales; family Lactobacillaceae; genus Lactobacillus; species Lactobacillus hominis. Next base: position 29,884 of record NZ_CAKE01000020.1, read on the forward strand.
CTCAAGCTCCAAAATGGCTTGGCAATTACGGCAAAAGAATGTGGCCTAAATTAGCTGCATATCTTAATAAAAATTCAAAAATAATTCGTGCTGATGAATATTTATTGCAACAATATTGTTCAACATACGATTTATATCGAATGGCTTATGATGAAATCCAAAAAGAAGGCTTGCAGAGCAAAATTTATAAAACTGTCGTTTCCCCTGTAGATGGATCAATTGTAGCCAAGAATTTTGCAGGTTTTAGGAAAAATCCAGCAGTTCAAACAATGTCAGACTCACTCTCAAAATTAAATTCAATTGGGCGCGAACTTGGGCTAAGTCCTAAAGCACGAAGTGAAATGCTTGAATTAAATGCTCCAACTGAGAGCAAGAAATCAGTAGCACAGTCAATGAAGGAGTTCTTTAAATAATGAAAATTGATTTAACACAAACTCATGATGTGATTGGGGCTTTTCAAAGTATTGATTGGACTGATATAAAAGCTAAATATCACGATCCTGCAACTTTATACGCGTTTTCTGTTTTAAATGGCACAAAATTGGCTGGATATAATATAAAACTTGCATCTTTAAGGCATTTAATGGATTTAAAACGACAAGGTAATTCGAATTTTCCTTATCATTACGATGTGGAAGAAGTAGAAAATCTTTTAAAGTTTGCATCAATTTGCCCAAATGTAGATACGGGTGAGCCGACTCAATTAATGGAATGGCAAAAATTTACTTTTGCTCTTATGTTTGGCTGGCGTGATACAGATGGCAATAAACGTTTTACTCGTGTAATTGACTCAGTTTCCCGTGGTCAAGGTAAAACATATCAAATGGCAATTTTAATTTGTTATTCATTCATTATGGAAAGTATTGGATTGTCTAATCAAGATTATTTGGTCGCATCAATTAACTTTAAACAAACTATGAAGCTATTTGGCTATGTTTCTTCAATGATGCGAACAATAATTCAAATTGAGCCATTTAAAAGCTATGCGAAAGAAGTAGAATTACATATTCAATCCGATCAAGTTATTATGAAGAAAAATAATAATGTTTTACGCGCAATCAGTCTTGAAGCAGGGCAGTATGACTCTTATCATTTCAGAACAGCTATTTTTGATGAAATTGGAGAAGTCAAATCACGAAAAACTGTGAGTAAGATAATCTCAGGACAAGTTAAAGTACCTAATCATCAATTTATTCAAATATCAACTTCTTATCCAGATCCAACAGTTCCATTTCATGAAGATCAAAGAATGGTTATCCAGGCAATGGAGCAAGATTGGAAAAGGGATGCAGATAGCTATTTAGGATTAATTTGGTCACAAGACAGTTTAGATGAAACCTACAAACCTGAAACTTGGGTTAAATCTAATCCGCTTTTAGATTTACCAGATCAATGCGACGAATTGATGAAAGGCTTAAAAGATAAGCGAGATAGCGATTTGTTAACTGGCAATATTGCTGATTTTCAAACTAAAAATTTAAATTTGTGGTTAAAGCAATCAACTGACAGCTATCTAAACTTAAAAGATGTTGAAGATGCAATAGATGATGACTTTAAAATTGATGGTCGAGAAGTATTTATTGGTTTTGACTATTCAATGTTTTCTGATAATACAGCACTAAGCTTTGTTTATCCGTATGATGATGGTAAGTTTCACATTGAACAACATAGTTTTATTCCCTGGCAAAGAGCTGGAAGCATTGAAGCTAAGGAAAAACAAGATGGCATTGCTTATCGTCAATATCCTGAATACTGCACGATTACAGCACATCCACAAGGCATTATTAATCCAGAGCAGATTTATAGATGGTTATTAGACTATGTTGAGCAACATCAACTGGAAGTATTGTTTTTTGGATATGATCGTTTTGGCTCTTATCAGGTTAAAAACATTACTGAATCATTAAATGTGAATACAAGCTGGAATATCATGGACATTCAGCAAAGAACGTCAGCTCTTGCAAATCCTACTAAGTTTTTGCAGGAGCTTTTTATTACTCACAAAGTAACTACTCCAAATGATCCAGTAATGCAAAAAGCTTTACTCAATGCCACGATCAAGTCAGATAAAATTGGTATTCAAGTAGATAAGGATAAAGCCACCCTCAAGATTGATGTTGTGGATGCAATCATTGATGCACTTTTTCAAGGGATGTACTATTTTGATGAAAATGCGGATATGAATCAAAAAGCAACTGAAGTTGATCGTATGACTGAACAACAAGTTTTAGATTGGTTTAAAAATTCAAAATCTGGATTACTAGGAGGTGATACCACTGATAACTAAATTAAAACAACAGCTTTGGAAGTACATTGATGTGATTTTTTACTTTACCGGTTTAGCATCAATTACTTTTGGAGCTTTCAAAATTAATCAACCATTGGGTTATATCGTTGGCGGTATAGCCTTTTTAATTTCTGGTTATTTAGTTGAACTGATTGCATCAAGCAATGAGAAAGGAGGTGGTAAATAATGCCTCTGATAAAACTAAATAAATCTAGTCAGCCGACTGGATTTTCTTTGAATGATCCAGATTTCGTCAATTTCCTAGCTGGTGGCGAATCGCAACGCTATGTTTCTGCTGAAAAAGCTTTAAAAAATTCCGATATTTTCTCCTTAATAATGCAATTGTCTGGTGATTTAGCAATGGTGCGTTATTCAGCTGATACAGATAGATCCCAAGCAATTATTGACAATCCTAGTACAACAACTAATGGATTTAGTTTTTGGCAAGGAATGTTTGCCCAATTGCTGCTAGATGGCAATGCTTATGCTTATCGTCACAAGAATGTTAATGGCGTTGATTTGTCCTGGGAATATTTAAGACCATCACAAGTTCAACCAATGCTATTGGAAGATGGCTCAGGCTTAATTTACAACATTAATTTTGATGAACCAGAAATTGGTTATACGACTAATATTCCGTCAACTGATGTAATTCATATTCGTTTACTTTCCAAGAATGGCGGTAAAACAGGTATTTCTCCATTATCTGCGCTATTAAATGAGCTTAAAATTCGTGATGCATCTGATAATTTGACTTTAAAGGCTTTGAAATCATCTATTGCGTCAAATGGAATTTTAAAAATCACTCATGGTGGTTTATTAGATGAAGAAACTAAAGCTGCTAGATCTCGCCAAGTAAAAAGACAAACTGAAATGTCTGATGGCGGTCCGCTTGTCTTAGATGACTTGGAAGATTATCAACCGTTAGAAATGAAAGCTAATATTGCATCACTTCTTAGCCAAGCTGATTGGACTAAGAATCAAGTAGCCAAGGTATACGGAGTACCTGATAGTTACTTAAACGGTCAAGGTGACCAACAATCATCAATTACTCAAATTGGTGGTCAATATGCCAAGTCATTAAATCGCTATGTTCAACCAATTGTTTCAGAATTGAATGATAAATTGAACACTCATATTTCAGCAGATATAAGAGTTGCAATTGATGCAATGGGAGATCAATATGCAAGTACAATTTCGAGCTTGACCAAAGATGGAACTATTTCATCTAATCAAGCTCGTTTTATTTTGCAGAAATACGGTTATTTGCCTGAATAATTACCAGCTCCAGAAAAACAACCACAACAAGCAATTCAATTAATTCAAGCAAGTAAAGGAGGTGATGACGATGGTAACAGTTCCAGTGAAGGGGATAGTAGCTCCGAATGATATGGCTGATGTTTATAGCTGGTTTGGATATGATGTTGTAACTCCAAATAATATTTCTGAAGCATTAAATAATGCTGCTGGTGCAGATGTCACTTTGGAAATTAATTCTCCCGGTGGACATGTAGATGCAGGTAGTGAAATTTATACTGCTGTGAAGAAATACCAAGGTGACGTTACAGCACAGATTGTTGGACAAGCTTGCTCAGCCGCTTCATGGATTGCTCTTGCAGCAGATAAGGTGGAAATGTCACCTACTGCTCAAATCATGATCCATAGAGCTTCCACAGGCGTTGATGGTAACTCTGATGACATTGCGAGTGCTTTGCAAAGTTTGGATTCTCTTGATAAATCATTTGTTGACTTATATAGTCAGCGCACTGGTTTAGATAAGCAAGAGGTTTACAGAATGATGTGCAAAACAACTTGGATGAACGCGAAAGAAGCCGTTGATAAAGGCTTTGCAGACTCAATTATGTTTGAAGATAATGCCGTTCCAGCAATAGTCAATGCATATGGAGTTCCAGCTTTAAGTCAAAAAATGATTAATAAAGTTAAGAATTTGCTTCATGATAAATCGACCGAGAATGTCGTTAAACCTCAACCAAAAGAAAATATTAAAAATGATAGCCAACTTCAAAAGAAGCTGGCTATTTTGTTTGGAAAGGAAAATTAAATTTTATGAATATCAATGAATTAAAAGCTGCGTTTGATACTGCAGGTCAAAAGGTTCAAGACTTAGAAGATCAACGCGCACAAATTACTATTGATCTTGGAAAAGATGCAGACTCTCACTCTGTAGATGAAATCACTAAGCTCAATGCAAATTTAAAGAAAGCAAAAGTAAATCAAGAATTAGCTAAGTCAGCTTATGAAGATGCTAAGGCTAGTTTAGATGCTCAACCGGTGAATAAGAAGTCACTTCCAGTTAATGAAGATAAGAAGCTTGACATTCAAGCAATTAAGAATCAATTTGTTTCTGATTTCAAGAATCTAGTTTCATCTGGTACTACTGGTTCAGGTAATGCAGGGTTAACTATTCCTGAAGATATTCAACAACAAATTAGAACTTTAACTCGTTCATTCGTATCTTTGGAAAGCTTAGTTAATGTCGAAAATGTTGCAACTGCAAGTGGATCTCGCGTTTATGAAAAGTTAAACGACATTACTCCATTAAAGGATTTAGATGATGAAGCAGCAACTATTAATAACAATGACGACCCTGAATTAACTGTAGTTAAGTACTTGATTCATAGATACGCGGGGATGACTACTGTCACTAACACTCTTTTAAAGGATACTGTAGACAATATTATTCAATGGTTAACTAATTGGGTTGCGAAAAAGGATGTTGTAACTCGTAATGCAAAAATTCTTGAAGTTATGGGTAAAGCTCCTAAGAAACCAACCATCTCTAAGTTTGATGACATCAAGGACTTAGAAAATAACACTCTTGATCCAGCAATTGAAGCAAGTTCAATTTTTGTAACTAACCAATCAGGCTACAATATTTTATCTAAGTTAAAAGATGCAGATGGTCGTTACTTAATGCAACCAGATGTTACTAATCCTGATAAGTATTTAATTGATGGTAAGCCAGTTACTCGTATCGCTGATAAGTGGCTACCAGACGTGTCAGGTTCACACCCTCTATACTTTGGTGATTTAAAGCAAGGTATTACTTTATTTGATCGTCAACAAATGCAAATTGATATTACTAACACTGGCGCAGGTTCATTTGAAACTGATACTACCAAGCTTCGTTTCATTGATCGTTTCGATGTTGAATTAATCGATGATGGAGCTTTTGCAGCTGCTTCATTTAAGGCTGTTGCTGATCAAGCTAGTGGTACTGCTGATACAGACGGTAAGACTAGCAAGTAGTAAGTAGGTGAGTTTTAATGACCACTTATTTAGACATCACTAATGGCCTTAAGCGGTCATTAGGATATATCGATGAAGATGACTCTTTAGATGAAGCATCTTTAAATCGAATGAAGAATGGCTTAACTGCAGCTGAATTATATGTACAAGGGGCAATTGGCACAGACGTCAAAGATTTTTATGAATCTAAGGACATCAAGCCTTTGTATACCTTGGTATGTAATGCTTTAGCTGCAACTTACTACCAAAGTCCTACTAGTACAACATCTGGAGCTGTCGTCAGTGTAGATGCTGTATGCAAGTCTGTGATTGGACAGTTAAGGGGTCGCTATGATCGACTCTTGGAGGTGCAGAATGGTAAAGATTCTGAATCCAAGCAGGCTGACTAAAATTATTGAGTTTGGCTATGAATCAGATGAACCAGAATATGACCAAAACGACAATCCAATTTCTTCTCTTTCAATTGTATGGAAAACAACTGCTATTCCATGGTCATTGACTACTTCTCAAATGATTCAAGCTCAAGGCTTAAATTTAACCAATCAACGAGTTTTTGCAGTAAGGCATAGAGATGATAATTTTTGGTCAAAAATAAGTAAAGCTAAATATTATGGCAAGACTTATGAAGTAACAAATATCAATCCTGACCCTACTAATTCACCAACTAGCTATGATTTAGTAACTCTTAAGGAGGCATCTAAACATGAATGATGACTTAGGCGATTTTTTAAATGGCTGGATTGATAATGCTGAAAAGGGCTTAACTTTATCTACTAAAGATAAGGAGAAAATAACTGGTGCTGGAGCTGAAGTTTTTAGCCAGATTTTGCGTGACCGCACGCCACGAAGCAACGAAGTTTATTTTAGAGGACGCTCCGCAGGCCATGCGAATGCTAAGCACCATAACAGTCATCGCAAAACTAAGCACTTACAAGATAGTATTACTTATAAGGCTGGCTATACTGCAGATAAAACCCATACTGGAGATACAGACGTGGGCTTTGAAGATCATTATTATGATTTTTTGGCCAAAATTATTAATAACGGCAAGCATAAGATGTCAGATAAAGAATTATCTAATATGCACTTCATTGATAAAGCCCAGCAGGCTTCAGTTAGGGTAGTGGAAGAAGCTGAACTTAAGGCATTTAAGGAAGTGATGAACCATGACAGCAATTAATGATGCATATCAAGCAATTTTTAAGAGAGTGCCCGGAGTAGATCGTTACTATAAAAAACGAATTACAGGGAAGATTGATAATACTAAAACCGATTTGTTAATTACTCCAGTTGTTGGAAGTTACACAGTTTATGGTTCAAATATTCCTACAATTGAAGTGCAAGAGATAGAAATTCAGATATTTATTGGAAAAGAAAATAAAAAGGCTAATTTAGACACAATCAAAAATTCGATTGTGTCTTTTTTAGTGCCTAAGTGGCAAGTGAGCTATGGACCAGATGAAGGAACGGATCCTGAAACTGATGAATCTATGCTCACTTTTCATTTCACACGTAATTATGAAAGGAAATTAAACTAATGGAATTAAACGGTTTTGCTAGAGCCTTGATTGCTCCTGAAGATGATAACGCAAAATTAAAGACTCTTGACGAATTTAAAAAATATGGAAAATACAAAGATAAAGGTATTTTCCAAGCAGATTTACAAACTGCAAAAGGTACCACTCAAAGTAACATTACTGGTATGAATCCAGCAATTACTAAAGTTTATGGTTCTAATACTGTAGCTGAGAGTGAAGTAGGCGTGGAAAATATTTCTGCAACTTTGGGTGTAAATGATATGCCTTTTGACATTGCAAGTCTTTTGAATGGGATGTACAAAGATGACACTCATGGTGGTTATAAGAGAGCTGATAAGCGCTTGTTTAAAGGTGCATATATTGCTATTTCTGAAAACCATGGCTTCCCAGTTTACTATGCATTTCCTTACTGTACATTTACTCCAGGTACTGGTGTAAACATGCAAACTGATGCAGCTAGTCCAGTGACTGTTCATGACACATTTACAGTTACTCCACAAGCTCGTCCAAGCGATAACTTACTTTACCAAATTTTTGTTGGCGATAAGGATCGCGACCCATTGTGGAAGGACGAAGAAACAATGCTTGCTTACATTGTTGACGGCTTTAATACATCTGGTGCGAGTAACCCCTCAACCACAGCCTAAGCAAGATAATTCATCGGCTGAAGAAAAGCATGATGATAAAACAATCGATTCAACTCCTGAAACTGAATCAACTGAAAAGTAGCAATTAATGCTGGGTGGGTAGCGGTAGGTAATTATTAATTTAGAACGGCTAGGTGGCCGTTCTTTTCTTTCGAAAGGAATTTATAAATCATGATTGAAGTAGAAGCAAAAGAATTAGGATTAAAGCCAATTGAAGTTGATCACTCATTTGGCATGAAACGCAAAGCTGGAGTTTTAAATGAAGAAATTTCAAAAATTCAGTTAGATGCGCAGAAAGATTTTACTAGTGCTGTTAGAGATATGAATATTTTATCTAAGTTAGACCAGTCAAAATCGGAAGATGAAAGAACTTTAGAACGCTTAGAAGAAAAATATAATGCGGGTTTTGGTACAACTGATCCGGATATGTGGGATATGAGATTAGAGGCTATTGCCATGATCCTTAGCCCTAAAGTAGATCAAATTAGTTTATCTAGTAAAACTGAGTTGAAACTTACTGAAAAATATCTTGAATTTATTGAAGATTTAGCAGGCATTAACACTAAAACAAAACGTGAAAAGTTTGAAAATAAAGATTTAGATACTAGCGATATTGCAGCAGTAGCACGCCGTTTAATGCTTGCTATTTTGAATATTAAGGAAGAGGACGCTCAGCCAACGGCTGAGGATGAAAAAAGTAGATCTGTGGGAAGTAAATAAAACCTGGAAGGACTACGTTGAAGATATTGACTATACAGAGCAACAGGCAATTGTCGAAGCCCATATGGATCCTTCCGTTATCGATAAATTCGATACTGATCGTTGGGCTGAAATTATGGAGGCAAGATCACGTAAAGATCGTCCAGTTGATGCGACTGCTTGGGCTTTGAGTCAATTAGCACAAGGAAAAACTAGAAAGGAGGTACATTAATGGCAGGAAAAATACCAGCTGGTGAGTTTAATACTCGAATCACTTTAAATGGCGAGCAACCTATTCAAACTCTTAAATCTTTGAGAAATGAAGTTGCAACTGCTACTAGCGCATGGAAAGCACAAGTTGCTGAAATGAAAACTGCTGGTGATCAGTTAGGTGCAGCAAAAGCTAAATATGAAGGCTTAGGCGAAACATTAAAGAAACAACAAACTTTATTGGAACGTAACAAGTCTGAATTGAATAGTTTAAAAGAAGCACAATCTCAAGTGGATACTTCCACAGAGAGAGGTCGCAATGAATACGAAAGATATTCAAAAGAAATTGCTACTGCTGAACGCAATGTTGCTAATGCTACTACTAGAATTGCTAAATTAAGTCAGCAACAAGAAAAAGCTCGTAATACGCTTGATTACTACAAGTCAGGATTAGCAAGCGCACAAAGCGAGCTCAGAAAGATTACTGAATCAAGCAATGCTTATGTTGGGCGTCTTGAAGCTGAGGGTAAAACTGAAGAAGCCAATAAGGCTAAGCTGGCTGGTTTATCACGTGAATATTCAAAATTAAATGAGATTTATAAGACTCAATCTAATGAATTAACAAAAATTGCCAAAGAGTCTGGAGAATCTTCTGAAGCATATAGACGTCAAAAGATCCGTGTAGATGAAACTGCAACAAGTTTAGCTAAAACCAAAACTCAAATGTCTGGTTTATCTTCAGAAATGAAGAAAGCTAATCCATCTGTTTTTGATCGAATTAAAGCTAAATTGACAGGTGTTAATGGTGAAGCAAAAGAAACACACTCTCTTTTTAAAACAATTTTAGGGGCTAACATTTTAACGAGTATTGGATCAAGCGCATGGTCATCTTTAACTGGATGGATTTCTCAAGCAAAAGATGAAGCTAAACAGTATTCTTTAGAACAGCAAACTATGTTGGCAACTTGGCATACTTTAACAGGTAGCGCTAAAGAGGGTAAGAAATTAGTTGATATGACTACTCAAATGGCCATTGCAGCTAATAATTCAGTAAGCATGGTTGATGCATTAAATCAAAAGTTTTATGCAATTAGCAAGAATGCTGATTTAACTGGTAAATTAACTAAATCTGTTTTAACCTTGCAAGATGCTTTTGGTGCAACTGATGATGCAGTTGAAAACTTCGGTGTGCAATTCGCACAGATGATGGCTAATGGAAAAGTATCAGCACAAGATATGATGTCTTTTGTTAATGTTTTCCCAGTTTTGCGTACTAACTTATTAAAAACTGAAAAATCAGTAACGCATAATTCTAAACTTACTATGTCGCAGATGAATGACTTAATGTCTGCAGGTAAGATTACATCTAAAACAATGGAGAAAGTACTTCAAGATACTGCTAAAGAGTATCAAGGCGCTACTGATAACTTTGGTAAGACTATTCCCGGTATGATGAGAACCGTAAAATCTCAAATGCCGGTTTTATTATCTGCAATTAGTGACCCGTTAACTAAAGCTGCTAATCCTATCGTAGCTAAGGTTAGCGACTGGGTAACTTCCAAAGATACTAAAAATGCTTTTTCCAGATTGGGAAAAACTTTTTCTGAAGGTTTAAACAAAACCATTTCAGCAATGTCTAGTGGATCTGGCAAAAACGCTGGAAAAGATATTACTGATACCCTTAATAAGGGACTTGAAAAAGCAAATGATTTAGTAAAAAGATTCTTTGATTTTTTATCTAAGCACGGTAAAAGTTTAGGTTCCATAGCTGTAGATATTGGAAAATTAACTGCTGAAGTTGGAAAACAAGTTTGGAAAGATTTTGCTGATATTATCTCTACTATTGGTAGTGCATTTGGCTTAGTAAGTGATAAAGCGTCTAAATCAAATGATCCATTAGCCAAGGTGGCAGATATTGTTCATAATTTAGCTAAAAATAAAACTGCAATAAAACTTATAGCTGGTTATTTGGTGACTATGAGTACCATTAAAACTCTTACGCCTTTAGCGTCTGGATTAATGGGGATTGCTCGTGGAGGTAAAACAGCATATAAGTTTATCAAAGGTATGCCAGATGCTTTTGAAACGATGCAAATTAAGGGATTATTAGCTGTTGATAAATTAAAATCTGGATTCTCTAAGTTGACTGGCGTAGTCAAAGATCTATTTACTCAGACAGGTAACGGTAAATTTTCTGGTGCACTTCAGTCAATAAAATCTGCTGGCGGTATTTCAAAATTATCAACTGCAGGTAAAGTTACTACTGGTTTAACTGGTGCGGGAATTGCATTAGATGCAGGATCTTCAATTGTTTCAGCATTTAAGGACAAAAAAGGGTCTTCAAAGCAATTTGAAGATGCAGGTAAAGGCATTGGTTCCGCAATTGGTGGCGGAATTGGTATGTACTTTGGTGGTCCTGCTGGTGCAGCAATCGGCTCTCAAATTGGTAAAGCAGCCGGTGGCTGGGGTGGTAAAGCCACTAAGCAATTCTTAAATGGTTGGAAATCTAAGAAACCGCCTAAGGATTTCTGGTCAATGGAAAATTTGGGTTGGTCAACTAAAGATGCTTTCGGCAAAATGGGTAAGGGAATTGATTCCTGGTGGAAATCAGTTCAAAAATCCAATAAGAAAGCACAGCAAGAACAGCAAAAAGCCAATGAAGAAGCTGAAAAACAACGTCAAAAAGAAAAGAAAGCCTGGGATAAATATTGGTCTAATGTTGGCAAAGGTATTGATAAATTTGGCAAAGATACCAAGAAAGGCTTTGACAAAACTGTTAAGGACTCTCAATCTTTTGTTAAAAAAATAGGACCTAATGTTAATAAGGGCTTCAATACTTTTCTTAAAAATGGCCATAATTTCTTTAAAAAATTTAATAGCAATTTAGGCGATTTCTTTAAATCAATCCCCAAGAATAAGTATGTTAAGGCTTTCCAAAAGGGAAAGCTTTTTTCAACTGCCTATAAGGACATTAATAAAAAAACTAAAAAATGGACTAAGGATTTTAGTAAATCTTGGAACAAGCATTGGAAGGATAGTCAAAAGACTGTTTCTAAATGGGCTAAGAATACTCATAAGGAGTATAACAAAGGCACTAAATATTTAGAAAAAACCTTCAAGAGTTATACCAAGCAAGCCAAGAAGTCTTGGGATTCTCACTGGAAGAAGCTTAACAAGTCAGTAGATAATTTTTGGACTAAAACTAAAAAGACTAGTTCAAAAGGTACCCAGAAATTAATTAAAACTACCAAGGAATATGCTAAAGAATCTCTCAAGGAGTGGAAGAAGCATCATAAGGCTGAATTAGATGTCTTCGATGATTTTCAAAAGAATCTGAAAAAGGATCATGGCAATTTATTTGATGCTTTAAAAGATACAGCTAGCGATTCTCTTGCTAAATTGCAAAAGGGCTTTTCTGATAAATGGTCAGCCATTAGAAAAGATACCAGTAAAAAATGGGACGACATGAAGTCCAATGCCTCAACTTGGGGTAAAAACATGAACAGCTGGTTCAATACTTTTGGCAAAAATTGGTCTAAAGGCTGGAATAATTTATCATCTGGCACTCGTAAGATCTTCGACAATTTGTGGAAGCAGATGAAGAAACTTGCTAAAGATGCCATTAATGGATTAATTGATATTGTTAATGGCGGTATTGGAGCCGTTGATAATGTAATTTACTTCTTTGGTGGCGGTAAAAACACAGTAAAACGCATCAAGCACTTAGCAACTGGTACTGGCTACTTTGGTTCTCAAAGACGAGCTATTACAGAGCCTACCCTAGCGATGGTCAATGACGGTAATGATTCTCCTGAAACTGGTAATAAGGAAGCCTTGTATCGTCCAACAACTGGTGAATTTGGCATTTTTCAAGGTAGAAACACTACTACGATGCTTATGCCAGGTGATGAGGTCCTTAATGCGTCAGACACTAAGGTGCTAATGCAGAGTATGGGAATTGCCCACTTTGCAAACGGTGGCATAGGAAGTTTCTTTGGTAGCATTAGCAAAAATGTTGGTAACTTCTTTGGTGGAATCGGTAATTGGGCTAAAGAAAAAACTGATGATTTGAAAAAATTTTTTGATTTGGCCAAAAAGATTATTGCTAAACCTCAAGGCTATTTAGATAGTATTTTTAAGTGGACTGGCGTTAAAGGCTTATCTCGTGGTGCATTCCATGAGATGATTACCAAGGGATTTAATAAAGGTAAATCTCAAGTTAATAAATTCTGGTCTACATTATGGTCTATGGTTTCAGGCTCTCTCGATGGTGGTGGAGCTGAAGGTGGATTGCTTGGCGCTGTTGAAAAGTATGGTAAAGGTCATCCTTATGTTTGGGGTGCAGCTGGACCAGACGCATTTGACTGTTCTGGTTTGGTTATGTATGCCTTAGAACATGCCTTTGGCAAGAGCTTTCCTCACTATTCAGGCTCTCAGTATGCTGCAACTGTTGGGGTTAAAGATCCTCAACCAGGCGATTTAGTATTCTTTGGTCCTGGTGGACGTAATCACGTCGGTGTTTATGCTGGCAATGGCAAATACTGGTCTGCTATGTCACCAAGCTCAAGCCCTAATATCGGTATGAGTGATGTGTCTTCTGGACCTGGTGAAGTATCATATCGTAGAGTTCCAGGTCTAAAAGGCGAAGGAGCAAGTACCAGCGTTAAAGCAACTAATGGCTTGCAGAAATTTATTAAAGGTCTACCTGGTATGGGTGGCTTTTTCAAATTCATTAGTAAGTTAGGCTCAATGTTTGGTATTGCTGCAGATGCAAAAGATCCTGCTGGTACTGGTGCTGATCGCTGGGGCGAAGATATTAAAGCTGCAGCTGCTCAAATGCATGTTTCAGTATCAAACAACGATATTGCCAAAATAATTGACATGATCAGGCATGAATCCGGCGGTAATGCGCAAATCACTCAATCAGGTGCAGATCCTGATGGAGATGGTTCTGGTCCTGCTCGTGGATTGCTCCAATTTAAAACTGGGACTTTTAATAATTATAAAGTTCGTGGACATGGCAACATATATCATGGATTCGACCAATTGCTAGCTTTGTTTAACGACTCTAACTGGCGCTCTGATATTCATTGGGGTGGTGGTTGGACTCCCACTGGTCATCGCAGATATGCTAACGGAGGTATTGCAACTCAGCCATCTATTTTTGGTGAAGCCGGTCCAGAAATGGCTATTCCATTATCTGCAGTTAAATCAAGCCGCTCTTATGAATTGCTTGGTAAAACTGCAGCAATTGTTGCAGCACGTGACAATGTGGATGCTGGTCAGGCTGGATTAACTGGAGCTTTAGAAAAGAAAATCGATGCACTGATTACTTCAGTTCAACTGTTAGTTCAAATGCTTGGTGATGAAACCGAAGTTAAAACCAAGATGGTAATGAAGGATAGAGTTATTGGTGAAGTGACTGAGCAGTATGTTTCTAAAGCAATGGCTCATAGAATGAACACAAGGAGGAACAGATATAGTGGACGATAATATTGTTTCATTAAAATTTGATGGTAAGACGTCGAGTGACTTTGGATGTCATTTACAATATCCAACTCAAATTGTTCATGCTAAACGGGAAATCACTCCCACAAGTGTACCTGGAGTTTCAGGAGATTATTTATCTGATAATTATCGATACAGCAATATTACTCAGCCCTTAACATTCTTTGTAATAAGGCCTGCACAATATGAAACTTGGGAGCAATTACAATTTGCCTTTTTAGATTGGTTAACGCCATCTTTTAAAAATAAATATTCTAAGTTTTACTTGGATTTAATAAATCCTTATCACTGGTTAGCGTATCTTTCAGAAGCACCAACATGGACTATATCTGGAATTGATACCGCAACAGTGACACTTACTCTAAATTGCAAGCCCTATCTTGTTTATCAGGATGAAAAATTCGAACCAGTCCCATCATCAGTTATTTCAAATGAAAAACTACCTGCTTTTCCTTTATGGCGCATTGTAGGAGATGGTGATTTTACTTTATCGATTAATGAAATGGAATATAAATTAAATAATATTGACGGGGAAGTATTTATTGATACTACCCGTTTTTTAGTTTATAAATCATTAAACGAATTCAGAGGAATGAATGCAATATTTCCTAATCATGAATTTCCAGTTTTAAATCCTGGTACCAATTCAATAAAGCTAGTAGGGAATTATAGTAAATTTGAATTTAAACCGAATTGGAGGCGTCTAGCATGAGTTTCTCAAGATTATATAGCAATGTTATTGATGCATTGCAACAGACTGAAGGACTAGGCGTACTAAGTGACGCAGAGTCAGTTCAGATTTTACGAGATAGCAATCAAATCCCAACTTTAACCGAAACGTATCCATCTGATGGTAGATTCGCTTCAGTTTTGCAAAGAGATATGATTTTAGTTAACAATATGGGATTCAAGCCTGAAGAAAAGAATCAGGGCTTTAGAATTTCTAATATTACTAAATCGCAAGATACTATCACGATTACTGCTCCTCATGTCTGTGGTGATTTGGCTAATATAAAACTAGTTCAGCAAGTGACAGCGCCAAATTGTACACCAATGCAAGCTTGGGACTTGCTAACACAAGCGTTTGTTTATCAAATGCCAATGGTTAGTTTTTATAGCGATGTTTTTAAGGTCGCGAATATAAATTGGGAGATGTCTGATGATCCAGTAACTTCAATTCTATTAGGTGAAGATCAAGCTGGCGATAAGCCAACTAATACTTTTCAAGCTCTTTATGGGGTTGATTTCTACTTTAATAATTACAGTATTAAAGCTTTAAATAATAAAGCTCATGATACTGGCAAAATGATTAAGTGGCATCATAATATGACAGGGATTACAGCCGACTGGAATACTGATTCATATTATGATGGAATCATTCCTTATGCGAAATATACCCCTAATACTGTTCCAGATGATTCAACTACGGAAGAAACAAAATATGATGCTGTGGGTGATGTTCAATATGTTGGAGCCGGTCAAGCTGAAACTTTTGACACCCCATATAAGGGACATCATGTAATAGGTCACTTAAGAAATGGCACTTACTATCATGTAAAAGCAACGCAATCAAAAAATACTGTTAATAATGATACTTGGTATCAATTAGATAATGGGCAATGGATTGATGAGCATTTCTTTACATTCGATAAATCTAAAGCTTATGTTGTAAATAAGCTAAAAAATGGTGCTCAAGGTACAATTACTATTCCAGATAATTCAACCGATAGCGACGGGCTAATCGTTAGTTATACAGGTGTGGGATCAATTGTTTACGCAGGCCGTGGAAAAGTAGCCGTTTGGAATTCCCCATTCCCAGGGCATAGCTTAACTGGCAAATATTTAGCCAATGGCTCTCGTTGGAAAATTTTTCAAAAAGCTAATGTTAGTGACGGACATGTTTGGTATAACCTTGGTGGCGAACAATGGGTAGACGGACAATATCTGTCGCTTCAAAAAACGACAGACTTTGTTGCGACTCCCACGCATGGAATACTGCAAATTATTAAAAAACCTGTTTCTTATACCACACCAGGTATGCAAAAACAGACTAATTGGAATCCAAAAGCAAAAAGTCGTTGGCGTGTAAGTCAATGGGCGACTGGAGCTGATGGCTCTACTCTATATAGAGTTAGCACTTGGATTTGGGTTAAAGGCGATGATGATACTGTTACTTTTAGCGAAAATGGTACAGTACAGCCAAACCAAGATAATGATAATTTGGCGGTTGCGAAGAAAACGGGAAAGGTCCCTATTTATTCAGCGCCAGATGGCACACATGCTACTGAACATTGGGTAAAAGTTGGAGATAAATTGCAGATATTTTCTCAAGCTGATAATAATGGGAAGACTTGGTATGAAATTGGGCAAGGACAATGGGTTGATGCTTCATACTTTAACTTTGAAGCTGATGACGATGTTGCTCCTGGCGATGATAACTCTGATAGTTCTGATGAATCTGATGTGGAAGTTGAAGAACAAACCATTATGCTACCAGAAAAATATATATTAGCTAACACTGCTGTTCATACTGAACACCCTAAATTGCAATTGGTAGACTTATCAGAGTATTTTAATGGTTTGGAACCAACACCAGATAAGCTTAGAGAAATAGCGCAGGCCTACATTAGAGAATATCGAATTGGTATTGTTCCATTTACAGTTACTGTTCAAGACGCAGAGTTTGACGATGAATATAAATATCTAAATTCTATTGACCTCTATGACATTGTGGGAGTGCAGAATGATGAACTTGGAATTGCTCAAAAAGCTAAAGTTACTTCAGTGACATGGGACGATCTTTTAGAAAGATATACAAGTCGTACTATTGGGCAATTACCAATAGATTATGATCATGCCTTAGGCAATTATATTGAGGAACAAAATGCGAAGACCAAAGAAACAGCTAGTAAAAAGGCTACTCATTTGTTTGGTGAACTTCATCAAATTGTTAAAAAACAAGGCTCAGATCAAGTTGCTGCACTGCAGAATTTGGCTAAAGAGTTGGATATTGATTATCACCAAAATTCTGCTTCAATAAAAAATTTGAAAAGTCGGGCAGATGAAATTGACGCAAAAGTGTCAGAAAGTCAGCAAACTATTGAAGCAATGGGAGCTGTATTTGAAGCAATCCCATCATGGCAAAATCCACAAGAAATCAAAGCCAAGAATTCAGACGGGTCAGCAATGGTATTTACCAGCAATGGTTTGGGATTTATTGGAACTGATGGGATCTTAAGATCAGGAATGGATATTAATGGCAATATTTCAGGCGAGCACATTGTAGGTGGAACTATTACGGGGCTAACACTTGATGGCGTTAGAGTGACGGGCACAAGTTATATAAATTCCAGTGGGGATGTTTATAACGCTGTTATGTCTTCTCAAAATGGTATTTCTGTTTCGTCTACTTCAGGTGGAGATACCGTTAGATTAACTAATGAAAAAATACAGTTTGACTATGGAGGCGTTATTAGTTTCGGAGGTATAACTATTAGAAGAACTAACGGTTATGCCGGCGATACTTTGTATCTGCATGATGCTTACGGAGATCACGCTTTGGGAGGTAAAAAGTAGTGAATCAATCAGTACAATATTTATTAAATGAAATTGCGCGACTAGAGATGGTCGCTTTTAATTTGCAAAAAGAAAATGAAATCCTCAAAGCAGAAATAAAAATTAAGAGTACTAAGAAAGAAGGTGAAAGCAATGAGTCTACCGAGAGATCTAAGTCTGGAAACAAATAAAGACTTAACGAATTTTGAAGGCTTAACTTTAAGACAAACCGAAAAGGGATTAGTTTTACATACTACTTTATTAAACTTTGATAAGTCGCCTTACGACTTGACTAATAAAAAGGTTATTTTCAATGAACACAAAGACAACGAAAAATATGTTGTAGATGATAGTGTAGCTATTGAAGATAAAACTCACGGAATCATTAGTTATAAGCTTCATGATCAAGTTTACGCAGCTAAAGGAACAGCTTGGTTTGAAATTCAGAATGAAGATGGCAGTGTGGTCGATTCTACACAAAACTTCATTATTAATGTTAAAGACGCGGCAAACGCGAGCATCTATAATTCTAACTACGTTCCTGCATTGGAGCGCTTAAGAGATCAGATGCAAAATCTGATTGACCAAGCTCAGAAAATTGAAAACGATCAAACTACTAAGTTTACTCAAAATTTAACTAATAATCTTAAAAATGCACAAACTCAATTAAATACTAAGTTAACTAGTATGCAACAGGCATACGATAATTTAGAGAATCAACGAACTAGTGCATTTAATACAAGCCAAGATAATCGTCAAAATACTTTTAATCAATCCGAAAAGTCTAGATCTGATACTTACACTCAGGACAAGACCAAGAGGGATGCTGATTGGACTGCTGACAAAGCTAGAATCGATAAAGATTGGTCTGCTGATAAAGCCCGAATTGATGGCGAATGGCAAACCAAGAAAGCCACTCTTGATTCTACAATTGCAGATCTCAGCAAAAAGTTATCTGATATTCAGACTTCACTTACTGATTTAAGCAATACAAAATTGCCTGCAATGAATAAGTATGCGGATGATGTTCAGAAAAAGGTTACTCAACTTAAAGCGGATTTCAATGCGATTGATTTCTCTAGCTATGCAAAGATTGCCGATGTTTACACTAAAAAAGAAGTTGACCAAAAGGTAGCTTCAGCTGGCAAAGTTAAAACTGTTGATGGTCAGCAACCTGATGCTAATGGGAATATCTATTCAACTAATTTAGTTTCAAATGGCTATAATATTGCTGCTAATACAGCTACAAATGCGGTAACCATGAAATCTAATAGTGCTTGGCTTACTGGAACGGATGCATTAAAGCCATTTGCCGATGCTATTAATCAACTACAGGGTACTGGACCAAATAGAGTAGGAACAGTTGATTTAAATGTCCTTCAGGGAATTACGAATAAAGTAACTACTTACATTTGTACTAGTTCAGATAATAAAAACACACCACCATTTTTTGTGGATAAGCGAGGAATTTTAATTTGCTTTAATTA
>NZ_CAKE01000019.1 GCF_000296835.1 Lactobacillus hominis DSM 23910 = CRBIP 24.179
GTACTAAAAAACCATACTCCGATAGAATATCGAAATATGGTTTTAAACAGAGCTAATTAATAATATGTCCCAAATTTGGGGTTCATATCATTTTTCTCAGCTCTTTTTTCGTGTCATTATAATCTTGAACTTAATTCAACATCAGGATACTTATCTTTAAACCATCTTTCAGCAAAGGCATTTTCAAACAAGAACAATGGCTCGCCTTCTCGATCCTTAACCAATAAGTTACGTGATGAAGACATCTTTGGATCAAGTTGATCAGGATTAATCCAGCGTGCAACACGATTGCCCAAACTATGAAGTTCAACTTCTGAATTATATTCATTCTTCATTCTAAATGAGAATACTTCAAATTGAAGTTGACCTACGGCTCCTAAAATATAGTCATCAGTAGCCCAGCCACGATATAGCTGAATGGCCCCTTCTTGAACTAATTGATTCATCCCTTTATGGAATGATTTTTGTTTCATAACATTCTTAGCAGTAACTCGCATAAAAATTTCTGGCGTAAATTGTGGCAATTCTGGATAAACAATTTTCTTTTTGCCAGCATAAATACTATCGCCAATTTGGAAGTTACCAGTATCGTATAGTCCGACAATATCGCCAGCTACCGCGTCAGAAACTTGGACACGTTCACTAGACATAAATTCAGTCGCATTATTTAAACGTACTGGCTTGCCAGTTCTAGCTAAGGTAACATCGATACCCTTTTTAAATTCACCGCTACCAATACGTACAAAAGCAATACGGTCACGGTGATTTGGATTCATGTTAGCCTGAATCTTAAAGACAAAACCAGAAAATTCAGGATCATCAGCCTTTAATTCTTGATCGCCATTGACAATATGACCTTCTGGAGCAGGTGCTAAATTAACAAAACTATCTAAGAAAGTTTCTACCCCAAAATTAGTCAAGGCTGAACCAAAGAATACTGGAGTTTGATCGCCTTTTAAAACTTTTTCTTCATCAAAAGTATTACCAGCTTCTTTTAAAAGATCAATATCATCTAAAGTTGATTGATATAAACCATCTTGAGCAAGCGGCTGACTAGGATCTAATTTACCTTCATCATCTAACGGTAAGTAACGGTCTTTTTCATCTTTACGATAAAGTTCAACGCGATTATTAGCAATATCATAAAGTCCTTTTAGTTGCTTACCCATTCCAATTGGCCAGTTCATTGCTACACCTTCAATGCCAAGTAAATCTTCTAACTCAGCAATTAAGTCAAGTGGTTCGCGGCCATCTCGATCAAGCTTGTTCATAAATGTAAAAATTGGAATACCGCGCTTTTTAACAACTTTAAATAATTTCTTAGTTTGTGGCTCGATACCCTTAGCTGAGTCAATAACCATGACAGCAGCATCGACAGCCATCAAAGTTCGGTAAGTATCTTCAGAAAAGTCCTGGTGTCCTGGCGTATCCAAGATATTAATACGCTTGCCTTGATATTCAAATTGCATTACCGAACTAGTTACAGAAATACCACGCTTTTTTTCAATAGCCATCCAGTCACTAGTTGCATAATGACCACTCTTACGCGCCTTAACAGTACCTGCGCTTCTAATTACTCCACCAAAAAGGAGCATTTGTTCAGTAATCGTTGTTTTACCAGCATCTGGGTGAGAAATAATTGCAAATGTTCTTCTTTTCTTTACTTCATCTGTTAATTTATTCATTAATCTTTTGCTACTTCCTCTTTTTTATTTTCTGGAATAGTCAATAATAAGGTCAAAAGTCGTGAGCCTTTCATCCGTCTTGTAGTTAAAGTCATGCCGTTATCTAGAGTCACGCTTAATTTTTCTCCTTTAGCAGGTATTAAGCCTAACTTAGTAATTACATAGCCTGCGACTGTATCTACATCTTCCATTTCCAAATGAGTGCCAAATTGCTCATTAAAATCGGTCAACGGCATTTTCCCATAAATTACAAATTGATTCTTAGAAATTTGACTGAATAAAACTTGAGCTTTATCTACTTCATCATCAATATCGCCAACAATTTCTTCAATCAAGTCTTCAATAGTTGCTAACCCCACAACGCCACCGTATTCGTCGGTCAAAATTGCTAATTGACGCTGAGTTTGCTGCATTTCTAAGAGCAATTCGCCTAGCTCCATTGTTTCAGGAGCAAAAAGCGGTTCAAACATTACAACCTGATAATCTAATTTTTCAAACCCGTCTTTGCGAGCTTTACGTAAAACCGTCCGAATATGAATTACACCGACAATCTTATCTTTATCGCCATCATAAACAGGCACTCTAGAATAAGGCTCTTTCAAAATTTCATCTAGATTATCTTGAAAATCATCATTAATATCAACCATAAAAGCATCAGTTCTAGGCACCATTACTTCACGAGCAACTTTACTTTGAAAATTAATAATTCCATCCATCATGGAATACTCGCGATCAGTAATCTTATGATGCTTATGTAAATTTTCGAGTTCTAATTTAATTTTTTCTGGTGTATCAAGTTGATCTTCACCATGTAATTTTGCTTTTATTTTACTAAAAAAATCATTCGCGGCCGGGTCAGTACTCATCTCTTTTTCACACTTTCTAAAAATCGACTGCTAACAATTAATTAACCGTCATTATATCATAACCTAATATATGTTAGAATAAAGGCTAAGAAACGAGGTTAAGTTATATGAAAAAAGAACGTATCTATTTAGTATTTACCTTTCTTTTGCTTATTCCCTATATTTGCAGCCTAGTAATTATTGGCATCGGCTACAACGCCTTAGTGCGTCATTCTGACAATCTCTGGCGGACTATCATTGGAGCATTAGTTGGGGCAATGATTATGTTTGCAATTAAGGCAACTATTCAACGTCCTTTAGACTTAGTTTCAGATAATATTTCTGAAAACTTCTTTAAGCAACTTTTACGCTTTTTCAGTATTCGACGCCGCAAATTATTTTTAATTGGAAACGTAGTCTTAGACTTTGGTTTATGCTGGCTTGCTACTTTAATTGTAAGAGCAATTTTACCATTAAAAGTAATTGTCGGCACATCGACTGGCTGGGTATTATTGGTTATGCTAATTTCAACTTGTATCGGTGCTTATATTGAATACGATAACTTATCCATTGACCCGCAGCAGCGTTAGTTAGAAAATAAATTATTTTTGTAAACTGGAGTCCAAATATAAAATTTGCTCCAGTTTTTTGTTTGATAAATTCAAAGTAGTTAATAAATATGGCTTTTTACTATCACCAGGATTTTCGTGAAATACTACTTTAGCCTGAGCTAATTTATCTAAAAATGTTGGAATAACAAAATTCAATGGTTGGCTAAAGAAGGCTAAATTCATACCGTCAGTTTCTACTTCAGCCACTTCGCTAGCTGGTAATTCAAAGTGATTTAACTGCTTTGGAAGTTGCTTGATCTTTTTGTCAGTCGCCGCGCCGTACCAAAACATAAATGTATCTGGTGCAAAAACAACTAAACTTGCTCTTTGATTAGTTAAGTCATTTTTATCCAAAAACTTTTTAAAGATTGGATCATTTTCTGTTTCTTGAACTTGTTGTCCAAAACTTTTTTGATTATCCATCTGATTCGGCAAAAAAACTTTGCCGATAAGGTTCATTTCCGAGAATCTTTCTTTCTTCATTTTCTTTCCCCTTGAAAAAACTATTTTTTAAATCTGGGCGTAGTTCGTTATAGCGTTCATACCATATATTGGCAAACTCTGGTGAAAACGGACCTTTGCCTTTTTTAATCCAGTCTAGCAGCTCTAAACTAGCTCCACGTAAAACCGTATCAATTTTTTCACTATAATGCCATCTTTTTTTATTCATGGCGTACTCATCTACATCTAAAAGCCGCGTTTCTCCATCTGGAAAAACCTTAATATCCAGATCATAGTCGATATATTTTAAAGCTTCTCGATCGAGTACAAATGGACTAGCCAAATTACAATAATATGCTACTCCTTCCGGTCTAAGCATTACTATCACATTAAACCAAAGTTTCTTGTGAAAATAAACAATTGCCGGTTCTCTACTAATCCACTTACGCCCATCACTTTCGGTAATTAAGGTTCGGTCATTTACGCCAATTAAAATATTCTGTTCAGTTTTAACAACCATAGTATCGCGCCATTTGCGATGCAACAGCCCATTATGTTTATAACTTTCAATAGCGATATAATCGCCTTCCTTGGGTCCAGTCAATTGACTCACCTTCTCACTTTTTCATTATACCAGCAATTTAATATTCATCTATTTCTGACAAGTCAATGATTTCCCCGTTTAAGAAAGTATCGATTTCATTTGACGAAAAGCCGTGTTGATATAAATACCGCTTGACTTTTTGTTTACGCGTAAAATCATCTTCGTTACGATAGCGTTTATAAACCTTAATTCCTTGCTTTTTTAAAGCTTCAAACTGTTCATTATCATCATTAGTTAAATCTAAGCTATCAACTATTAAATCAGCTAGCTCAGAGCTAAAACCGTGACTCAACAATTTAGTTTTAGCTTTCCTAATTATTTCTTTAGTTGCTAATTTACCTTGCTGATGAATCAAAGAATGAACTAATCTAACGCCTGCTTCTTGCCAGCTTTCATCATCAAATTCAGCTAAACAATTTTGAATTATTTCAGGATCGACCCCTTTTTTGGCTAGTTTATTTTTAAGACTATTTGGACCATCTTTACCTACTCGTAAATTATTTTTAATAAATAATTCACTGTATTTTTTATCATCTAAATAACCTAAATCAGTTAAAGTTGCTACTGCTTGGCTTTGAGCTTCAGGATTAATTTCGTGCTTATTTAAATATTGAAGCACCTCATAAACTGAACGCGGCTGATAGCTTAAAAAATTCATTGCCAAGTCGGTTGCTCTGCTATCTGCTTGAGCTTGTTTTATTTCTTCAATTTGCTCGTCAGTTAATTCAGTGCCTTTAAAAAGCCGATATTCAGTTAATATTTTTTCGCTAACGCCAAAGGCAAATTGATTATCTAAAAATATATTAAAGTAGCCTTTTCTTTTTTGGGTACTAACTTTAGTAATTACCGCCATTATTGCCCTTCCTTTTTTGTTAAAATTATTAATAGAGATTACTTGTCACAACAAATAATTGCGCTTATCATTATTGTGACACTTTTTTGCGTAAAAAACGAAATGAGGACTTAATTTTGACCAAATTTGCAAAAAACAAACAAGAAAAAGATATCATAATTACCATTAAACGACTAGGGATAAATGGCGAAGGAATCGGATATTATAAAAAGAAAATTATTTTTATCCCCAACGCTTTGCCTGGTGAAGTCGTTGTTGCTAAAATCACTAAGACTTATCCACACTATTTAGAAGGTGAATTAGTTAGAATTAAAGAAAAATCGCCTCATCGCGTTGCTTTGCCAAAAGGCGTTAATCCAGAAGTCGGCGGTTTAGAATTAGCTAATTTAGACTATAATTCTCAATTAGAATTTAAAAAGCACCTAATTTTAGAGTCGCTGCGTAAATTTCATCCCCGTAATTTCAATAAAATCAAAGTTAAAAACACTTTGCCTGCTCCAGATATTTGGCATTATAGAAATAAAGCTCAATATCAAATCGAATTTGAAAAAGGCAAAACTAAGCTTGGACTTTATGCCCCAAATTCTCACCGTCTAATTGATTTACCAAAAATGCCAACTCAATCTAAAGACACCCAAGCTACTGAAAGAAAGATTAAGCAACTTGTTGACAAGCTCCACATCAGAGTTAGCGATTATCGTCATAAATCCGACGGTTTAAAAACTATTGCTGTTCGTCAATCCCATGCCACTAAAGAAATTCAAGTAACTTTAATTACTGTGGGTAAAAAAATTAAGAACTTGAAGCTTTTAGCCCAAGAAATTATGAAGTTAGACAATGTTGTTAGCGTCTTTCAAAATGAAACTCAATGGGACAATCCACAAGTTTGGGGCAATAAGACAATTAAATTATTTGGCAAAGACCATATCATGGAAGAAATTTTAGGCAAGAGATTTAAATTGTCTCCCCGAGCATTTTTCCAGCTTAATCCAGTTCAAACACAAAACCTGTATACGCAAGCTTTGAAATATCTTGATTTATCTCCAGACCAAACCTTAATTGATGCTTATTCTGGCGTTGGTACTTTAGGAATTCTAGCTAGCGACCAAGTTCGTCAAGTAATTGGCATTGAAACGATTGCTGAAGCTGTCGACGACGCTCAAGAAAACTGTAAGCTAAACCACATCCGCAATGCCGAATATATTCAAGGCGGCGTAGAAAAAGTTTTGCCTAATTTGAAAAAACAAGGCGTGCCAATTGACGCATTGATTGTTGATCCACCAAGAACTGGCTTAAACAAAAAATTAATCAAGACTTTACTTGATGTTAAGCCAGAAACTTTTGTTTATATTTCATGCAACCCATCGACTTTAGCTAAAGATTTAGTTTTGTTAAGCGAAGCTTATGACGTGCGCGTTATTAAGCCAGTTGATATGATGCCACAAACTCCGCGCTGGGAAGGCGTAGCTAAGTTAGTATTGCGACAAGACAAATAAATAATAATTGATAAGGAGGAGATTTCCTCCTTATTTTTTGTACTAAAAAAGCAGGTTGCTGACTTACAAAGTCATTTGCAAACCTGCTATTTCAAGTGGATGAGGCAAACATAACTATCTAGCTTTACGATATTACGTCATCATTATCACTATCGTAATTGGATCAACATCACTTGTTTTGCTTTGTATTGAATAACGACTATCTGATTATTAAGAGAATCTGTCTTTAAAACACTACAATCTGGAGATAAAAACTTTATATGAATAACTTTACCTCTTCCACACATTCATTATAGCAACTTGTGAAAGCACTTTCAAAATTTTGCCATTATTTATATTCTTGCACATATTTTTGTAAAAATTTTTGTACATGATCTTTGTATTGCTTAGGATGCGTTTGTAAGCTTTTAGCATGCGCTGCACCTTTTACTACCCATAATTGCTTTGGAGAGTTTGCTGCGTGATAGTTTTCATAAACCATTTTTGTTGGTACAAAAGTATCTTTTTGCCCATGAATAAATAAAATTGGCAGCTTATTTTTCTTAAGTTGCTTAACGCTTGAGCCATCTTTTAAGAAATATCCTACTTTCGTCTTATTAATGCCACTTAAAATCTCTACTAATGGAAAACGTGGAAATGTTGGCATATGGTATAAATCTTGAGCTTCATGTTCAATTTCATTTTTAACATTGCTATAGCCACAATCTTCTACAACAGCTTTTACTTGATGTGGTAATTTTTCTCCACTAGTCATCATTGCTGTTGCGCCACCCATACTTACACCGAAAATCACAATCTTGTTTTTAGGATTTTGTTTGGTCAAACGATTAATCCATTTTTTTACATCAGACTTTTCAACCCAGCCATAGCCAATATATTTACCTTGACTATTTCCATGAGCGCGGGCATCGGGCATTAAGACGTTATAACCTAAAGAATGAAACATCGCTGCATATGGTCCCATCGTATCTTTATTATTCATGTAGCCATGCAAAACTACGACAGTCTTTTTACTATTTGAGCTTGGAATATAATTAGCATCTAGTAAGTATTTATTATCACTAGATTTCATCTTCCAATTTTGCTTAGATGCGTTTTTGTACCATATTTTTTCTTGATACAAAGGATCAGATTTTTTCACAACTTGAGTATTGCTGCTGATGAAGCTCTTATGTCCCGGAACGCAAGCAACATTAAAAAAATACATCCCTGCGCCAATAAAAGCAATCACAATAACTGTTAAACTAATAATCAGAGTAATCCATAATTTGCGGTGTTTATACCACATTTTTTCATCTTCTTTTCTTCAAGTTTGTAATAACACTATATTAATATTAAAAAATATAGTATTAAAGTCTTGAATTATGATTTCTTTTGTTAACTAGCTCTATATAGGAGGACAAAAAATGCAACTAAACAACTTTTTACACCTAATTAACGATTTAGATAAATCCTATAGTATCTTTTTCAAGCAAGAAAAAAATGGACCGCAGTGGCCCATTTCTAAAGTTACTCTGACGAGTTCAAAATGTATCTTTGTAGCTCAACAAGATAGATCTGCCAAAACAATCAAAAATGTAATGACTCTTTTAGCAAAAATCAATCAAAAAAATATTCCTTTAGTTATCCAGCTGAATCAAACAGAATACTCATTTTTTGGAATCCAAATTGATCCGGTCAAACATCAAATTAATATTTTTTGAGCAATTAATTTTTCTTATTTTTATTTTGACGACTTAATTTTGTTCCTAAATCAATAATGTATTGTCTTAAGGCATCTTTAGTTTCAGGATGAGTTAAACCATATTCAATAGCTGTTTCTAGGTAGCCTTCTTTATTTCCAACATCATGGCGTTCGCCTTTGAATTCATGTGCAAAAACTCTTTGAGTCTTGTTCATCGTATCGATAGCATCAGTTAATTGAATTTCGCCACCTCTACCTGGCTTTTGGGTAGCTAAGATATCAAAAATCTCAGGCGTTAATAAATAACGACCAATAATAGCTAAATCACTTGGAGCTTCATCGACAGCTGGCTTTTCCACAAATGATTGAACATTGTATAAACCAGATTCGATTTCACCAGAAGGATCGATAACACCATATTTAGAAACTTCTTCATGCGGCACGCGCATCACGGCAATAGTCGAAGCGTGAGTCTTATTATAGCGATCAATTAATTGCTTAGTAAGTGGCTCTTTATCATTCATTAAATCGTCACCTAGCATAACTACAAATGGCTCGTCTCCAACAAAGCTCTTAGCACGATAAATAGCGTCTCCTAAGCCAGCTGGGTGTGGTTGACGAGTGTAATACAAATTAACTCCTAAATCAGTAATTGATTGCGTTAATTTTAATAACTTATCTTTGTGCTTTTCTTGCAAGTCTTGCTCTAATTCAGGATTTGCATCAAAGTGATCTTCAATGGAACGTTTATTTTTACCTGTAACAATTAAAATGTCTTCAATCCCAGACTTCTTAGCTTCTTCTACAATAAATTGAATTGTTGGCTTATCTACGATTGGTAACATTTCCTTTGGCATTGCCTTAGTTGCAGGCAAAAAACGCGTACCTAATCCAGCAGCCGGAATTACAGCTTTTCTAACCTTCATAAAATCCTTCTTTCAAAGTAAAAGTTATAGCTTTCTTTACATGGCAATCATATCAAAGAAATTACTTCACTGCATCCTTATTTTTTACGAATAATTTTAAATTATTGGCCCGATAAACAGGCTGCCCATATCTTAGTAAATCAATACTTGCATTGACGCTGACGCCAAACAAAAAGATCAACGAAGCAATATTTAGCCAAAGCATGAACACTATAAATGATCCAACAATACCATAGTTTTGCCAGCGGGTACCAAAGTTTTTGATATATAAACCAAAAAAGTAGGTTAAAGCAATCCAAGAAATTTCTGTTAAGAAAACTCCTGGCCAAATTGTCCGCTTACGATTTTCAATATTCGGTAATGTATAGTAAAGATAAAGAATAATCAAAATCATCATCAAGATAATAGCCGGCCAGCGATAGCTTTCGATTTTATTAATTCCGGCTAATGAGAATTTGAAAATCGGGGCCAAAAATTCCATAATCTGACGACCGAAAGTTAAGGCAAAAATTGCTAAAGCAAAAGCTAAAACCATTATTGCCGTGATCAAAAAAGAAATTGATCTTGATAAAACAGTATGCCACCAAGGCTGACCCTTTTCTTTACTATAAACGCCATAAATTCGATTCATCGCAATGCGAACTGAATTTATCAAACTTGAAAATGACCAAACCGCCAAAATAATACCAAAACTAATAAAGCCACTGGAATGCTGTTTAAGCAAGCTATTAATGATCGGCATAACAAAGCTTGATACTTCGCTTGGAAAAATCAGCTCTAAATAATCCGCAATTGGTCTGGTATCAATTTTAAAAAGCGGCAAGACATTTCCGACAATAATGATGATCGGAAAAATACTAAATAAAATGTAGTAAGCAATAATAATTGAATTTTGCGTAATTTCTCCTCGAGAAATTACCTTTGATAAAGCGACGATTAGGTGATTAAATCGTCGCTTTAGTTTTTGGGGATTAATTTTCATTAAGCCTATTCTTCATCAAAATGTGGCAAGTATTTTTCATAGCCATCGTATGGTTTTTGCAAAGTTAAAATCTTAGGACCATCTTTAGTAATGGCAAAAGTATGCTCAAATTGCGCTGCCTTTGAACCATCTGGAGTTGCATAGTAAACCCAGTCGTCGTTTGGATCAGATACAGTCTTTTGTTCGATTCTCCAATCTCCACCAGCTTCAACCATTGGTTCAACTGTAATGGTCATTCCTTCGCGCAAACGCAAACCGTGACCTGCTTTGCCCCAGTGAGGAACTTCAGGATCTTCGTGAATTGATGGTTGAATTCCGTGTCCAACTAATTCACGTACATCGCCGTAGTTGTTTTCTACTTCTAGGAAGTTTTGAATTACGCTACCGATATCACCGATTCGATTGCCAACAGTAGCTTGGTCAATTCCAAGATACATTGCTTTTTTAGTATCTTCGATCAATTTGGCATCTTCATCAGAAATCTTACCTACAGGATAAGTAGTGCATGAGTCAGTTTCGTAGCCATCTACATTGCAAGTAACATCAACACTTACAATATCTCCTTCATTTAAGATCTTGTCTTTACGAGGAATTTGGTGAGCAATTTCTTCGTTTACACTGATACAAGTGCCATACTTATAGCCCTCGAATCCTTGTTCAGATAAACGACCACCATGCTTTTTCATAAAGTCTTGACAAAATTCTTCGATCTCCCAAGTTGACATACCTGGTTTGATTACATCGCGTAAAGCTTCAAACATTGATGCTAATACACGACCAGATTTTTGCATTCCTTGAAGTTCTCTTTTTGATTTAATAGTAATCAAATCTCAACTCTCCTTTTAAGTAATAAATTTATATTTTTAAAAATTATATATAGTTCTTATTATAAAGCTTTTCTAAAACTTTTTCTCCTCTTCTTCACACATTATTAGTTTGCATCTAGTATAATAAAATAAGATATTTTGACGAAAGAAGACGATCTAATGAAAGCACAAATAGTTTTTGCAAGCATGACCGGCAACGATGAAGATATGGCAGATATTCTTGAAGAAGACCTTCAAGATGCAGGCTTTGAAGTTGAAACTACCGATGTAAGTTTTGCTGATGCAAGTTCTTATTTAGATGCCGATCTTTGCGTAATGGTCACTTATACTTACGGCGAAGGCGTTATGACCGATGAATTACGCGACTTTTATGATCAATTAATAGAATTAAACCTCACTGGTAAAAAATTTGCTGTCATGGGCTCTGGAGATAAAACGTATAAGGACCATTACTGCGAAAATGTTTTTGATTTCCAAAAAGCATTTAAGAAAATCGGTGCCCAAGAAGTGGCAAAACCGGTAACTATTGAAAATGCCGTTAAAGATGAAGATATCGCCTTAATCGATCAAGCAGCATCCCAAATGGCTGAGGCATTTAATGACTAAGCATCATCATGCCAAAGGAGTTACTAAAAAGCAGCTACGTAAACTAGGCAACAAGTTAGTTTTACGTCATCGAAATTTTTATGTTTATGTAGTTTTCGGCTTTTTAGCAGCCCTAATTAATATTTTTACATTCTGGCTTTTTCATAATATTTGGAAAATTCCTTGGTTTTATGCCAATATTTTGGCTTTTATTATTTCCAATCTCGCTTCATTTGTTTTCAATAAGCATGGGGTTTTCATTGAAAATGTTGATAAAAGCCACTCAATAATTTATCAATTGTCTTTGTTTTTCCTTTATCGCATTTTAAGTTTGATTCCCGATAACATTATTATGTTTTTAGGGATGTCGTGGCTTCATTGGAATACATTTATCGTAAAGATAATTGATCAAATTGTAGTAGGAATTTTTAATTATCTAACTACTAAATCTATCTTTCTTAAATCCAGCAGTAAGGTAGCAAAAATATTTAGAAAAAGATTACGAGCTAGCAAAAAATCATAGATTCGTTTGAATCTATGATTTTTTATTTTATTCAAAGTCCTTGGGCTTAGGACCTTTTTTATCTGAGAAGTAATATGCAATTGCGTCCATAATGCGTTCACTAGCATGACCATCCCCGTAAGGGTTCTTAGCATTAGCCATAGCATCGTATGCTTCTTTATTTTCAAGAAGTTCTACCATTTCATCATGAACTGAATCAACTTGCGTGCCAACTAACTTCAAAGTACCAGCCTTTACCCCTTCAGGACGCTCAGTCGTATCGCGTAAAACTAAAACTGGCTTACCTAAACTTGGTGCTTCTTCTTGGACGCCACCAGAGTCAGTCATAATAAAGTATGAACGCTTAGCTAAATTGTGAAAATCTACTACATCTAATGGATCAATCAAGTGAATTCGTGGATCGCCACCTAAAACTTCTTTGGCAACTTCTTGCACTCTTGGCGATAAGTGAACTGGGTAAATAATTTCAACATCTTCATGTGAATCAACAACTTGCTTCATCACTTTGAAGACGCGACGCATTGGTTCACCTTGGTTTTCACGACGGTGCATGGTAACTAAGATAACGCGGTTACCTGGCTTAATTTTATCTAAAACATCGTGGTGGTAATCCTTTTGTACAGTTTGCTGCAAAGCATCAATTGCGGTATTACCAGTTACGTAGATATTATCAGCTTTGTGGTTTTCTTTAATTAAATTAGACTTACTTAATTCAGTCGGTGCAAAGTATAAGTCGCTCAAATCATCAGTCATTTGACGATTCATTTCTTCAGGAAACGGAGAATACTTATTCCAAGTACGAAGTCCTGCTTCGACATGGCCCAAAGTAGTTTGTTCATAAAATGTTGCAAGTCCTGCCGCAAAACTAGTAGTGGTATCGCCATGAACCAAAACAATATCTGGTTTTTCCTCTTTAATAACTTTTGCCAAATCGATCATTACTTTAGAGGTAATTTCCTCTAAAGTTTGATTTTTGTGCATAATGTTAAAATCGTAATCAGGTTTGATTTTGAAAATATCCAAAACTTGGTCAAGCATTTCACGGTGTTGTGCACTAACTACTGTTACTTCATCGAAACGATCGTCTTTTTTTAATTTCAAAACAAGTGGCGCCATTTTAATAGCTTCTGGACGAGTTCCAAAAACTGTCATCACTTTAATTTTTTTCATAAGTTACCTCCGATATAATTATCTCTACTATACCGTAAAAGCACTATCTTTTGCACTATCAAATTTAAAAATTGCTGTATTTTTGATTGCTAATTATGCTTTAATTTAAATAGCTTTTATCAGGGAGTGAAAAAATGTCCTGGATTTTATTTCTAGCTGGAATTTTAATTATTATTACTGTCTTCTTACTCGTCTTCAGTTTTGATAAGCAATTTAGTAAAAAGACCCGTTTAATTATTTTAAGTATTGGGATCGTATTTTTGATAATGACATTAATTTTAATCTGGAAAATATTATCAAATCCGATGATGATTTTGTGATTTTCTATGACCCCGGTGAGATTCGAACTCACCTCTACGGTTTAGGAGACCATTGTTCTATCCAGATGAACTACGGGGTCAAAACTAGTTTTACTTTACCATAAAACTAATTTTTGTACTATGCTTTGATCTATTAAATTTCAGGCAAATAGAAACTGCGATTAATATCATCTTCTGTCGCAATCTTATCAGCAGCAAACACAAACGGCATCCAAATAAAGAAAGCAATAATCATATTTACCAAAGACAAGACAATAGCCCGCCAATCATAATTACATGCTAAAAATGGTCCAATAATTGGCGGCATAACCGCTGGAACAAAGATTTGCACTGGATTTACCCAGCCTAATCTGGTTACCCAATATGCCAATGAAACATTTACTAAAGGCGCTACAACAAATGGAATCAGATAAACTAGATTAAAGACAACTGGCAATCCAAACAAAACAGGTTCATTAATATTAAACAAGCCTGGAGCCAGGGCCATTTTAGCCACAGTTCGAAAATCGCTTCTCTTAGAAAAGACCAAGATTGCGATTATCAAAATTAATGTCCCACCTGCTCCTCCAAACCAGGCAAATACATTAAATGAATCTCTTACCCAGTCATATGGGACATGAGCTCCTGCTCTAACAGCCGTTACGTTGCTATTTTGCGGAGTCAGCCACAGAGAATCTATCACTGGCGTTAAAACACTGATCCCGTTAATACCAAAGAACCAGAATACTTGTACCAAAAATGTGATTAATAAGACAACGCCGAAACCTTGCCCCATCTTAACTAATGGAGCTTGAATTGTTTCTAATAGCCAAATTCCAAAATAAGTACCAGTAAAACGTTGGAAGAACCAATTAATAATTCCTACGCCAAAAATCGCCAGCATCATAGGAATAAGCGTCGAAAATGCCACCCATTCTGCATGCGGCATTCTGGCATCCACCTTTAAAGTTAATCGCATTTTATATAGCGCAATAAAAAATGCCGTCCCAATCCCGCCAAAAATAATTGCGGTAAAAAGACCTGAAGTAGAAAATTGATTGATATCCACCGCAGTTTTTAAACTAGCAGCATCCATTTTCATCTTGATCTTTACAATATCGCTAATACTCATTGTAAAAGAAACTAAGGACACAATTGATCCCGACAAGCGATTAACTTCAAAGGCTTTGGCCAAGTGATAGCCCCAAGAAAAAGCAAAATATAGTGCAAAAAGCGCAAAAGTTCCATTCCAAACGACGTTATCAATTACTACTAGCGGGGTTAAAATAGTCGCAAATTGATCCCAGCCTAACTGTACTTTTGATGCTTTAATCAAGCTGTTAAACAGCATTGCGAGCGATCCAACCATGGTAATTGGTAAAAGCGATACGAATGTATCTCTCAGCGCCACTAGCCATCTAATCTGTCCTAATTTTGCAGCCAACGGCAATACATAAGTTTCAAGCCACTTTACTATTTTAGACATTAACGTACCTCTTTTTTATTTCGTGGGTGGTATCCTTTGTTCTTTTTATTACGCCAACGCTTTTTCTTATGTTTAGCTGACTTTTTAGCGTTAGAATTTTCCACTTTTTTATCGTTTTTAACTTCTTCTTTAGCCTTGTTATCAGGTCTTGTAGTCGTTAACTCGTAGCCGTTAAAGTAAACGCGTTGAATTTTGTATTCACCATCAACTAGCTTGCGCAAATCACGAAAATCATGATCATCGCCCAAAGTCACAACGCATCCGCTCTTATTCATCCGTCCAGTTCTGCCGCTGCGGTGCATATAAGTATTAGCTTCAGATGGAATTTCAAAGTTAATAACGTAACTAACATTAGGAATATCCAATCCCCTTGCCGCTAAATCTGTCACAAACAGAAGCTTAATATAACCCTTGCGAAAATCGCTCAAAAGCTTTTCCTTAACTTGCTTGTTACTATCAGATGCTAAAACGCCAAATTTAGTTTTGGTATGAGAAAAAATTTTAGCAAAGCGATTCTGCGTTTCATTTGAATCAAAAAATAGCATTCCTTTAAACTTATCTAACTTAGCTAGGCGCTGAACAAACTGAATCTTATACTCATTTGAAACTTGTAAAAAGTAGTGCTTAACTTTAGACTTTTGCTCATCTCTAACATCAACTAATAAAAAGGTTCGGCCAAATAATTCCTCGCAGTTATGCGTAATTTCTGATTCTGAAGCACCAAAAAGTAAAATTTGCGCCTGCGATGACAAATTTTGACCCAAAGATGAAAGTAAATCTGCTTTTGCAAATTCTAAAATATCATCGGCTTCATCGATAACTAAAGAATTAATTTTATCTAACTTAATCTTATTTTCTGAGAAAAAGTCAAAAAATCTACCCGGCGTACAAATCAAAATATCAGGCTTATCTTTTTTTAACCGCTCTAGTTGACGCTTGCGATTACCTGCCCCTACTAAGGCAATTGTACTTAAGCCCTCTGTCTTAGCAAATTCTTGTAAAGCATTTCTCGTTTGAATTGCTAGTTCAGTTGTTGGCTCAAGTATAACTGCTTGTCCCCCAATTTGCTTGATGCGTTCAATTACTGGCAAACCATAAGCTAGCGTCTTACCAGTTCCTGTTTTAGCTAAACCGACTAAACTTGCCCCATTTTTAATTGCTTGAAAAGTTTGCTCTTGAATCAAAGTGGGCTTAGTTTTACCTTGTTTTTCTAATACTTTTTGAATATTTTCTGAATACATTTTCATTAACACCTTATTGAGTTATCTGAGCTGCGTAACGTTGCTGATAAGTTGCCATACTTCCAATATAAGCAAACATCGTTACATTATCATTTAAGTTCTGAACATTTTTTACGCGACCATCTTGGGTATAGCACCAAAATGCGTACTCTTTTTTATCTTTTAGACTAGAACCTGTGTATAAAAATTGCGTTCCTGGAGCAAAGTATTTTTTCTGAGTATAATTTCCAGCAATTAATACTTTCTTACCAGTATTAACTAACAGCTGACTAAATTGGCCCATTTGTCGCCAAAACTTAGGATCATTTGTTGCAATTGCGGGCACAATCATAATCGGTAAATTGCCGCTTTGACTGCCCACTTTTTTCTCGAAATAATCAAATTGATCTTTGACGCTGCTTTCATTGCTAAAGGTGATGATTGAGCCATAAGATAGCTGAGTGCCCTGGATACGATCTCGATAAATTAAATAGTTATCGTCAAAATATGATTTTCCTTGCGTCGAGCGCAAATAAACAAAGGAAATGCCATTCTTTTGCAGCTCATGCAAATCAACATTATCCACATTTTGATCTAATTCAACGCCGAGTACGCTCATGTTTGCCCCACGTGGCACAGTTGTATTTTGGCGCGAATTGAAAAAGCCCCAAATCATAATACCAATTGCCAAGATCAATAATGTAATAATTGCTGGCAAAGTATAACGATGATGATATCTATGCACAAGTATAGCCTCCTTCAATTTTATTTTACCCAATAATGTACCAGCATGCTAGAAAGTTTAATCTTTATAGTATAATAAAAGGTATTGCTTATTTATTCCAAGGAGGGCATACAATGAAACGACAGATCAGTTTTACCCAAGCCTTAGCTACAGTTGTCGGAACTGTAATTGGTGGAGGGGTATTTTTCAAAATCAGCTCAATCACTCAAAATACTCATAGCCCTTCACTAACCTTACTGGTATGGATTTTAGCAGGTCTTATTTCTATCGCTTCAGGTTTAACTGTGTCTGAAATTGCGGCTGCTCTTCCGGTAACTGGTGGCTCAGTAAAATATATTGAATATACTTACGGCAAAGTTTGGGGCTTTTTATTTGGTTGGGCACAGATGTTGATTTATTTTCCAGCAAACATTGGGGCGCTCAGCGTAATTTTTGGACAGCAGTTTGCTGTTTTATTCGATATTCCAGCACGTTTTGCAACATTAATCGCCGTAATCTTAGCACTATTTTTGATGGGACTAAATTTGATTTCCACTAAATTTTCCACACGCATGCAATCGATAATGACAATTTTAAAAATAATTCCAATTGCCGTAATCGTAGTCTTTGGTTTATTTAGTCAAAGTAAAATTAACGTCCCCATCTTTCCTATTCAAGCTGGCAGCCATACTTCATTTGCAACAGCACTATCTGGCGGATTGCTGGCTGCATTATTTGCCTACGATGGTTGGATTAACGTAACCAACTTAGCAGGCGAAGTTACGCATCCTGAGAAAAATCTCTCCCGCGCTATCATTATTGGCTTGTCCGCGATCACCATCATCTATGTCTTGGTCAACTACACCTTTATGACCGTGATTCCTTTTAAAGAAATTATTGGCAATCAAAATACAGCCTACTTAGCTTCATTAAAGTTATTCGGCAACATTGGCGGAAAAATTATCACTATCGGAATTTTAATCTCTGTGTATGGAGCAATTAATGGCTTTATGCTTACTGGGATGAGAATTCCATATACTTTAGCTAAAGATAAAAGCATTCCTTTTTACAATAAAATTGGTAAAACCAATATCAATACCGGCGTACCAATAATTTCTGCTTTAATTATTTTAGCTATTTCAATTGTCATGATGCTGCTAGGAACATTTGATTTATTAACTAATATGTTAGTTTTCGTAATGTGGACATTTACAACTCTGATTTCAATTGCAGTGGTTATTTTGCGGTATCGCGAGCCAAAATTAAAGCGGCCCTATGTCGTTCCTTGGTATCCAATTATTCCTGTAATCTCAATAGGTGGTGGAATTTTTATTATTGTTTCTACAATTATCAATGAATTTGCACTATCAATGACAGGAATTGGATTAACTCTTTTGGGGTTGCCAGTATATTACTATATGAAAAAGAAACAATAATCACGCTAAAAGGGTAAATCACTTAAGATTTACCCTTTTTCATTAGTATTCAAATTATTATCTATTCAAGTTAGCTTGAATAACTTCTGGCTTTAAAACCCCAATAAATGGAATATTGCGGTATTCGTTTAAGTAGTCCAATCCATAACCAACTACGAACTCATTAGCGACTTTAGCACCGTAATAATCTACAACTACATCATCTTCACGTCGTTCAGTCTTATTCAAAAGTGCACAGCATTTAACGCTCTTAGCGCCACGCTCAGTCAATAAATCCTTCATGAACTTCAAAGTGTGACCAGTATCAACGATATCTTCAACTAATAAAACATCGCGATCCTTTACATCTGCTTGAACGTCAATATCCAAACGAACTTTACCGCTTGATTCAAAGCCATCACCATAGCTTGAAACATCCATAAAGTCATTTTGCATCTTAACATCCATTTGACGAACTAAGTCAGTCATGAAAAATACTGCACCCTTTAAAACGCCGACAACCAAAGGATCTTTGCCTGCATAGTCTTCAGTTAATTGCTTTCCAAGACGTTTGCACATTTCTTGGATATCTTCTTGACTGTATAAAACATGATCAATAATGTCGTTAATATTATCGCTTTTTGCCATTTTTAACCCCTTAATTTAACTTTGTTAACTGATAGTAGAATTATAACACGAACAAGCAAAAAGCACCGCTAAAAACGGTACTTTTCTAACTATCATTAATTTTTATCGCTAGCTGCTTCTTTAGCTTCTTTTTCAAGCATTTCTTCTGAATCCACTTTAGAAACAATAAACCAGCGCATAAAGCCTTGTTCTACGCTTTCAAGCTTGAACTTAAAGCCTTCAAATTCGACACTTTGACCTTGCTTTAGATCTGGATAATGCTCCATCATATAACCACCAATAGTAATAATGTCGCTATCTTCAAAGCTCTTGAGCTTAGTGTGGAAGTATCTTTCAAAGTCATAAAGCGTAGTTTTACCAGAAACATGAATTTGACCATGATCATCTTTGACAATATATTCATCTGAAACATCATCAATTTCATCTTTAATTGAGCCAAATAATTCTTCGTAAATATCTTTATCAGTTACAATACCGCTAGTACCACCATATTCATCTACAACTAAGACAATTGGCGTATGCTTTTTGATCATTAACTTCAAGATTTCTTGAATTAACATTGATTCAGGAACTGTAATGATGGCCCGAATAATTCTGGTAATTGGTACATCTGGATTTTCCATGTACTGACTGACGATATCATAGGCGTAGACGTATCCTACAACGTCATCTTTATCATTATCGCGCACAACTGGAAAACGGCTGTAACCTTCTTTTAGGTACATATTAAGAGCAGTCTTAATATTATCTTTTGCATCTAAAACTTCTAGCTGCGTTCTATCAGTCATAATGTCTTTAGCTACTTTATCATTAAGCTCAAAGGCTCTTTCCATATAAAGAAGATCATCTTTATCTAATGAACCACCACTAACGGCATTACGCGATAAACGCAAAATTTCAGATTGAGAATAGATTTCCTTTTCTTCATCAGCCGATTCCATCCCCAATAAGTGCAGTAAGCCATTAGCTGAGTGATTAAGTAACCATACAAAGGGATAAACTATCCAGTGAAATGCTGTTAATGGCGTTACAATCGCCATTAAACACTTAACTGGCATATCAATAGCTACATTTTTAGGCACAATTTCAGTTACGACCACTTCCAAATAAGTTAAAAGAATAACACCAATTGTGGCTCCCAAAACGCCAGAAGTTTTTGCACCAAACAAATGCGTCATGCCAAATAAGTCAGTTAATAATTCTTCAATCGTGCTTTGACCGACCCAACCTAAGATAACACCAACTAAGGTAGTACCAACTTGGGTTGTAGACAATGATTCATTTAAGTTGTGTACCATGTGAAGTGCACGTTTTACTTTTTTCGGATTACCTTGACCATTAGCTAACATATCTTCTAATTGACTTGGTCTAGTCTGCACTAAGGCAAACTCAGCCAAAACAAAGAAGATTGCAACAATGAAGGTAATCAACATAATAATTAAATTAGTCGTTATAGTACTTGTTGACAAGTCTTATTCACCTTTTTATATATAAAATAATAACCATTTATATTTTAGCATTATTTAACTGAATCAGGGATCCAGTTTGCAACTAATCCTGGATGATCGTAATTTTGCTTATATTTGTCTGATACTTTTTTGTTCCACTCATTAGCCGGAACTAATATTTTATCACGCATGTTATATGGTAAGTTAATAAAGCCAGCTTTTTCAAAGTTTTTATTGCGCATGTCAAAACGATAACCTACAAAGTAAGCAGTATTACCCGAAATTTTTTGACAATCGCTCGTACTAAATTTCATAACTGCCTTATCTAACTTGACGTAAACGTAATAATCATCCCTACCCAAGAAATCAACTTTTTGTGTAACTTTTCTTTTAGAATAGATATCAGTCAAACGACTCGGATTATCCAAATCTACCACATACCGATATTGCGCTATCTCAAAGGGATCATACTCTTTTTTAAAGAAAAGCTGCACACTATAAGTACGCGTTTGTGGAGTAATATAGTGATTTTGAACAAAATAGCTTTTAACTTCTTTATTAGAAGATTTAATGCCACAAAAGATGCCAAAGATTATGCAGATCCCTAGCAAGCTATAAAACAAACTCCAAGTAATTTTATTTCTAACGTATAATAGCGGAATCAAGCCGACAAACAAAAATAGACCGCCTAAAATTAAACAAATTGCTGGCAGCTGAAAATTAAACCATTGGTCGTAAGCTTGCCACAGCTGTGGACTAATTAGTATTAACATCTCATTCTTCCTTATCAGTAACTGCTATTTTTCTGAATTCTTGTCTTGCTTTTCTTTCTCTTCTTTTTGTCTAATTGCCAAATTTACTGCTTTATCTTGCTTTCTTAAAGCAATAAAAGCAGCAACAATTAAAACTAAACCGCCTATTAAAATTAACAGCCAGCCCAACGGAATTAAGAAAAATAATTCGTGCAGCACGCCATTTGCTCCTACACTAGCGCCAATAAGTACGCTAATTAAAATAAAGATAAGTCCTAAAACTAGTAAACTTACACCAGTAATGAGCAACTTCTTACTTAAATATTTTTTCATTATTTTACCGTTCCTTACTAGAATAAAGACATTATACTGTATTACACCTTTTTCTTAAACCACTATCTTATTTTTAATTAATGATTCTTTAAAAATAAAAAATAGCTCTTGCGAGCTATTTTCAAAGTTATATCTTTTTACCTTGCCACTTTTCAATTGCCATTCTGATAATGTTCAAAATGAACATCCAGATAATGTTATAACCCCAGATTTCAGCAATCATAAGTAGAGAAATCTTTGGCACAAACCAGCCAAAATAGCACATAAAGATGGCAAAAATCTGTGTAATAACGATTGCCCAAAATAGTTGTGGAGCTGGGAAT
Source organism: Lactobacillus hominis DSM 23910 = CRBIP 24.179 (assembly GCF_000296835.1). GTDB lineage: Bacteria > Bacillota > Bacilli > Lactobacillales > Lactobacillaceae > Lactobacillus > Lactobacillus hominis. The sequence continues at coordinate 21,881 of NZ_CAKE01000019.1, forward strand.
GGTCTTTCAAAGAACCATTTAGTCTGACGAGTAATAAAGAGTAGCAAGTGTCCGCCTGCAACTAATTGAAGAAACATTATTGTTTGCAATTGAGCCAAGCTTGTAACATCTAAGAAATTGCTACCAGGATTTTTCACGTCCAAATAGCCAAACCAAAGCAAAAGCATGGACTGAATTACGGCAAAAACACCTAAAATCGTCGAAGTCGTTAAAATTTTCTTCATCTTCCAGCGAATTGGTGTTGGACTAACTGCCGTATTATCATAAGCAATCGTCATAATTGGCAAATCATCAAGTAGTGACATTACCACAATCATAATCGCCGTTAATGGTTGAAAGTTTAAAAAGATTGAAGATAAAACAACTAAAAACATAATATTCATTGTTAAAGCAACACGATAAATAGTGTAGCTCGTAATTCTAGCAAAAATCTTTCTTGCTTCTTGAATAGCTGTCTTAATAACCGATAAGCCAGGCGCCGTCAAAATTAAAGCAGCTGCACTTCTAGCTGCATCAGTAGCTCCTGCTACAGCAGTACCACAATTAGCTTGCTTTAAAGCTGGAGCGTCGTTAACGCCATCACCAGTCATAGCAACTAAGTGGCCTAAATTTTGCAAGGCTTTAACAATAGCATATTTGTGTTCTGGAAATACTCGAGCAAAACCATCGGCAGCTTCAATTTTCTTAGCAAGATCTGCTGGTACATGGTTAGGATCAAGATCTTTTGGAAATACCTCAGAGGCATTATAAATCTTAGTCCCCATTCCCAATTTTTTAGCTGTTTCAATCGCAATGTCTGTGTCGTCACCAGTAATCATCTTGACGCTAACGCCTTGTTTTTCGCAGTCAGCAATCGTCTGTTTAGAATCTTTTCTTGGTGGATCAAACATAGATAAGACGCCTAGGACTTGCCAAGTTTTTCCGCCATCTTTGCTTTGCGCTACGCCTAATGCACGATAGCCGTGGCTAGCAAGATCTGCCGTGATTTGCTTAACCTTATCTTGCACGCTCTTATCGCTGCTTAAAGCTGCAATTACTTGTGGTGCACCCTTAGTTGTCCAAATTTCATTGCCATCTTTATCTTTTAAGTGAGCCTCAGTTTTCTTAGTAACTGGGTCGAAAGGAATAAACTTTTCTAAAGTGTAGCCTTTTATTACAGTAGAATCTTTTAATGCATTTAAAACTGCGTTATCAATTGGATCGTTATCTTCTTTACGTGAAGCTAATGCTCCGGCTAAAATCACTTCTTGTGGGGTAGTTGCAGCAATTAAATCAGTATCTCCTAATGTTAGTTTGTTTTGCGTTAAAGTACCCGTTTTATCACTACATAAAATATCAACTCCGGCCATTGATTCAATTGATGACAAACGAGAAACTATAGCCTTTTTCTTAGAAAGCTGAAGTGCCCCTAAAGCTAAGGTAATTGAAAAAACAGTCGGCATAGCAACTGGAATTGAAGCAACTAATAAAACCAAAACAAATTGCAAAATATTTAATGCTTCGTCTAAGCCCCAATCATGAGCAATCGCAATGCTTCTATAGACTCTAAAGGCAACCATAATTACAGCCAAAATTACCGCAACTACAATTAAAAAGTTACCAATTTTAAACATAGCTTTTTGTGCATCAGATTTAACGCCGGCACTAGCCACAAGCTTGGCAGTTTTACCAAAGAAGGTATTTCCGTCAGTAGCAATAACGACCGCCGTCATTTCACCTTCTTTAACGATACTGCCAGAATATGCTTCATCGCCAATCTTTTTATGAACTGGCAGAGATTCGCCTGTTAAAGCGGCCTGATCGATTGAAGCGTATTGTCCGCCAATTAATCTTAAGTCAGCTGGCACAATCATTCCTAGTCGAATTTTCACAATATCGCCAGGAACTAGATCTTTAGCGACCATTGTCTGCCATTTGCCATTACGCAAAACTGTCGCTTGCGGAGCTAAACCTTTCTTTAAAGCAGCTAAGGCATTAGAAGCCTTGTTATCTTGCCACATTTCAATGCCAGCATTGACTAATAGCAAAGCTAAAATAATCCAAAAGTCATCCCAGTGCCCAATAATAGCTGATACAATAGCAGCTGCTTCAATCATGTAGGCAATTGGACCGGTGAAATGTTTTAAAAACTTCTTCCAAGCCGGTTCAGTTTTAGCCACAATGGCGTTGGGACCATACTTTTTCAAACGCTCCTGCGCCTGAGCAGTTGTCAGTCCTTTTGCTGGATCAACTTTCAAATAACTAATTACATCTTTAATATCGGCTTTTTCTAAATTGATTTTAGATGAAGTCGATTTTGGTGCTCCTTGATTCATCAGTAAGCCCCCCTGATATCTATGAAACAATATAATATAATCCTATTCATTTTTAGTTTAAGGCTCAGTAATTCAAAATACAAAAAAACTGCACTTTCGTGCAGTTAAATTTATTCTTTTGCAAATTTAACAATTTTATCTAGCGGAACTCGCTTGGAACGATAACCGTTAATTGATGCACGTTTATCTTTATATCCAAGTCCAATTCCCATACCAATTGCTTCATCGTCTGGAATATCCATATATTTTCTAATTACATCTGGGAACTTAACAATTGCGTGAGCTGGCATGGTGCACAAGCCATGATCTACAGCAGAAAGCATTAATGTTTGAGAAAAAGTTCCTAAATCATATACAGACCAAGCTGGTGACTTTTTAGGAATAGTTAAAAATACTAAAACTGGAGCGTTAAATAAGTTAACCTGCGCTTCATCAAATTGAGTCATCTCACCACGCAAGAAGTAGTTCAAAGTATCGCTCATTGTAGACATATTTTGACTAGGAAAAGTATCCCATTCAACTTTCATCAATGCAGCAAAATCTTCGCGAGGTTGTTCGCCTTTTTCAATTAATTCTTTAAAATCAGCACGAATATTTTTAACGGCTTTTCCCATTGCAACATATACTCGCCAAGGCTGAGAATTTAAAAGTGAAGGTGAGCGTTGAGCATCCGTTAAAATTTCACGAATTACTTTTTCACTAACTCTTTGATCAGTAAATTTTCTTGTGGCTCTTTCTTTATCAAGTACTTCTTTAAAATCCATGATCTACCTCTTCAAAATTTATATTATAAACTTTAACGTTTACCCATTAATTAATAGTAAGTAATTTACCCATACTTTTGCAAGCATTTTTATTTAAATAACAAACAAGACAAGAAAAAAGCGCCGAATTAAATTCAGCACTTTTTAAACTAATTCGTTATTTTAAACCTTCCCATTTCCATTCGGTAACTTCAGGCATATCTTTACCATTATCGCGAATGTATTGGTGATGTTTTGCAAGTAAATTATCCATTTCGCTAAGGAAATCAGCATTTTCTTGAGCGATGTCGCCAACGCTTTCAACTACGTCTTTAGCTAAATCAAATCGATCCATGTGGTTCAAAACTCTCATATCAAATGGTGTAGTGATATCACCATTTTCTTCATAGCCATGAATGTGAACGTCATCTTTGCCACGACCACGATCAAACCAAATTGACTCCATCATTGGTTTGAAGCCATGCCATGCAAAGATCACTGGCGTACCCTTAGGGAATAAGCGATCAAACTCTTTATTGCTGATTGCTTCTGGGTTCTTTTCAGGCGCCATTAACTTCATAACATCAATTACATTAATGTAGCGAATCTTCAAGTCTGGGAATTTCTTATGAAGTAAATCAATTGCTGCCAAGGTTTCAATAGTTGGTTCTGTACCGGTTGAAGCAAAGACAACATCTGGCTTTGCACCCTTATCAGTTGAAGCCCATTCAATGTAGCCTAAACCTTTATCAACTAACTTCTTGGCTTCCTCAATTGAGAACCATTGGGGACGAGGCTGCTTTGAAGTTACCAAAACATTGATGCATTCACGGTCTCTGAATGCCTTATCAGAAACAGCTAACAATGAGTTAGTATCAGCAGGTAAGTATTCATGAATTAAGTCTGCACGACCTTTTTCATACAAGTGAGTAAGCATACCTGGATCCTGATGAGTGTATCCATTGTGATCTTGTTGGAAAACAGTTGAAGTATCAACCAAGTTTAATGCTGGATAATCGTGACGCCAGTCTTGCTCTTTAGCTTTACGGAGCCATTTCATGTGTTGAGTAAGCATTGAGTCAACTACACGGCCAAATGCTTCATATGTTGCAAAGAATCCATGTCTACCAGTTAAAACATAGCCTTCAAGCCAACCTTCATCTTGGTGCTCAGATAATTGAGAGTCAATTACTCGACCTTCATGAGCCAAATTTTCATCATTTGGCGTATGAATATTTTCCATCCATTGACGCTTTTGATTATCTAGTAATTGGAACAAACGATTTGACTTAGTTTCATCTGGACCAAATCCACGGAAGTTATTTGGGTTTAATTTAGCCATCTTATCAAGATATTTTGCCCATTCAGCCATATCTTGCTTTTCAACAGAACCTGGCTTATCAAATTTAACCGCAAACTCACGGTAATCTGGCATGTTCAAAACTTTAGGATCAATTCCACCATTAGTTACCGGATTCATTGCCATTCTTTGATCGCCTGATAAGGTATTTTCTTTTACGATATCTTTTGGTGAACCATCTTCGTTAAACAATTCTTCTGGCTTATAGCTCTTCATCCAATCAGTAAGCATTTCTTTATGAGTCATATTGCCTTGAGCAACAGGAATAGGAATTTGGTGAGCACGGAAACTATTTTCAATTGGATTGCCATCTAAGTCAAATTTAGGACCAGTCCAGCCCTTAGGAACTCTAAAGACAATCATTGGCCACTTAGCTAAGGAATCATCGTTGTTTTCACGAGCATGCTTTTGGATGGCTTTAATGTCTTCAACAACTTCATCCATGGTCTTAGCCATTTCTTCGTGAACTTGCATATGATCTTTATAGCCATTAAATTCGCCATCTTTATATGCGGAAACAAAGTATGGCTTCCAACCCATTCCTTCAAAGTACTTAGTTAAATCTTCATCGCTCATTCTAGAAACGATAGTTGGGTTAGAAATCTTAAAGCCGTTGATTTGTAAAATAGGAATAACGGCACCATCTTTGATTGGGTTGATAAACTTACTTGAAAACCAAGAAGTAGCAAGTGGACCAGTTTCTGATTCACCATCACCAATTTCAACAGCAGCAATTACATCAGGATTATCTAAAATAGCACCAACGCCGTGAGACAAAGAATAACCTAATTCTCCACCTTCGTGAATTGATCCTGGAGTTTCAGGAGCAGCATGTGAAGCAACCCCACCTGGAAAACTGAAACGCTTAAATAACTTAGCCATACCTTTTTCATCTTGAGTGATTTGAGGATATCTTTCAGTGTATGAACCATCAAGATAAGAGTTAGAAACCATTACTTGACCACCGTGACCTGAACCTTCGATATAGAACATATTTAAATCGTACTTTTTAATTACACGGTTTAAATGTGCGTAAATAAAGTTCTGTGGAACGATCGTACCCCAGTGACCAATCGGCTTAGGCTTAACATCTTCAGCCTTAAGTTCACGCTTTAATAAAGGATTATTCATTAAAAATAATTGGCCAACAGATAAGTAGTTGGCTGCACGCCAATAAGCATCAACACTCTTCAAATAATCTTTAGAATCGTAATTAACTGCCATAATTTTTCTCCTTAAAACAAAGTTTTAATTTCTTTCTTCTATTATCATAATAAAGCACTTTCATATAAAATTCAACCATTATTTTAATTGGTGCGTTCCAATTTTGAAATACTTATTTCTACAAAACTCCTTTTTACAATAAATGCGATAATATCGACTTTTATAATTAATGACTAAGTGTTTAAATGAGTATATGCTTATAAATGCTGATTAATAAAGATCAATTTACGCATAAATGCTTATATTTATCTTGAAAGATGCTATTGTATGACTGAGGGGAAAAATATGAATCAATCACAACGTTTAATTGAAATCAAAAAAATCTTAGCTAAGAAAAAAGAACTGCAAACAAAAGAAATTGCAGCTCACTTCAATATATCTTTTGATACAGCAAGAAGAGATGTGTTGCGTCTGACTTCAACTGGACAAGCCGTTCGAGTCCATGGTGGTATCATGGCAATTACTGCTAGTCAAGTTCCGGCTTATATTACTCGCAGTCATATCCAATCCCCAGTAAAAAACAAAATGGCGCAAGCAGCTAAAAAGTTTTTCTTGCCAGGCAAGTTTTACTTTTTAGGCGTTTCAACTTCAATTGCGCAAATGTGCAATTTGATCAATGGAATTGACGCCAGCGTTTTGACTAATTCACTAGATAATGCTCTTGCTTTGATGCAAAGCAATTTCCCCACTGTCAGTATTTTAGCCGGACAAGTTAATAAAACTAATCGCTTTATCTATTCTCCCCAAGCATTAGAAGAACTTAACAATGTCCATTTTGAAACTGCCTTTGTCGGTGCTTCAAAAATAAATTCTGATGGTCTTTACGTCGCTGATCAAAGAGATGCAGTCACTACTGGACGAGCAATTTCTCGAGCAGACAAAACTATTCTTTTTGCTGAAAAATATAAATTTACTACTCGTAATTCTTCCCCATATAAAACTGCGAGTTTAAATGACATTGATATTTTAATTACCGATACCGTTCTTCCCCAAGAGTATCGTCAATGGCTTGATCCGCATACCCAAGTAATTCATGTTTTGGAGGTATAAAAATGATTATTTCTTCACCAGCTAAGCAATTAAACAGTAAACTTTCTTCTCAAGAACAAGAAGCTCGTCAAAATGGCTATTTATTCGCTCAATTAGTGCGTTTATATCACACTTTTGATGGACGGCCCGGCAATGAATATAGTAAACTGCAAGATGCAATTGCTTGCGTTTTAGATAAGATCGATCAAAATGATCATCCTTACGCTTATACAAATAAATTAGTGATGTTCATTGAGGCACGCCACGCCCTTCGCGGACTTTATTTGAGCCCAGATCAAAATAAATTATTAATTGACTTACGTGAAAATACTAAGCGCACTAATCTAAATTACGTATACTTAAGCGCAATTGATGCAACTTCACAATTTAAATAAGATTTTTAATCTTTAATATACAAAGAAAAGAGAGCTTTTTAACGGCTCTCTTTTCTTATATTTATTCTTGGTTTAAGTTAACAAAGGTATTGTATTTCATATACTTATAATGAATACGCATATTTGAAACTTCAAATGGCGTCCCATCATCTAAAAAGAAAATACCTTCCATTACTCCAACTGGCTCATTCGGCGCTAACATCAGCTGGGTTTGATCATCTAAAGTCGAAGGCTCAACTGTAATTGTCAAAAATGATTTAGTAACAGTTTTACCTTGCGTATCTTCTAAATAATTAAATAAAGACCCCTTTAAGATATCTTCATCAAGTTCTGGCGTAATCTTAATTGGAATAAATCCTGTTTCAATCATAAATGGTTGATCATCAAGCAAACGCAAACGCTTGATTTGATAAACAAAATCTGAGTCCTTCAAGAATAGATCTTGTTTTAAATCTTCATTTGGTTTAATAACTTGATAATCAAGTAATTCAATACTTTGACTTTTGCCAGGAACACTAAAAGAATCAGTAATACCTAAATTAGATCCTTCATACTTAAATAAGGCCTGATTTTTTAAATATAGCGGATTAATGAAAGTCCCACTACCTCTTTTTTTAAAAACAATTCCTTGCTGGGCTAGTAAACCTAGTGCTCTTTTCATCGAAGAACGACTGACTTGATAATGTTCACTCAAACTGCGCTCATCAGGAAGTCGCATGCCTTCATATTCATGATTAAGAATTTTTTGTTTAATATCGCGCATTACGGAGCGATAAACTAAATCAGTCATTATTTTCTCCCTTGATCAGCCTTTTTAACGCTATCAACAAACCAATCCGCAAATTCTTGAGTATCTACATCAACAGCAATTTCTGCATTAGACTTGTCGCTTATAAAGTCCATTGCACTAGCTCCTGCAGTAAATTTACCAGCTAATTCAATATCAACTCTTGCCTTTTTAAAGGTATACATTTCAGGTTTTAACAAAATTCCCACTGCAGTTGGATCATAAATCTTAATTCTGGGATCGCCATCAGGTTCTTTAATATGAGAAAACATTGCATAAAGCATTTCGCCCACTTGACCTTGGGACTTAATTTTTGCCATTTGATCTTGTGTTACATGAGCCTTATCGCCAATTTCTAAAGGCGCTACTTTAATTGGCAAACCGCTATCAAAGACGACGCTAGCAGCTTCTGGATCGCCTGCGATATTATACTCGGCAAATGGGCTGTGATTGCCATGACCAATATTTGCTCCCATAATTACAACTTCTTGAATCTTTTCCAAATCTTTTGGATATTGTTTAAATAGCAAAGCAAAATCAGTTAGTGGTCCAATACCCATTAAAGTTACTTTTTGCGTACTTTTTTGAATAACTTCATGCATTTTGGTTGCAGCTAGCCCCTTTTCAATTAAACTAGTATCTGCTTTTTCAAATTCATAGCCGGCAATTCCAGTTTTACCGTGCACGCTGGCTGCGCTAATTGCTGGACGCACTAAAGGCTGGTTTGCACCAACAACGATTGGCACCTTAGTATTCAAAAATTTTTCTAAATTTAAAGTATTTTGCAAAGTATATTTTAAAGCAACGTTTCCCCAGGTAGGGACAATCATTTTCACATCTAGTTTTTCTGCAAATAAACTAATCGTCATTGCTGCAATATCATCAATTCCTGGATCTGTACTAATAATTAAGGGTATTTTCGTCATTGATGTTTTCTTCTTTCCAAATTTATTCATTATCTTCATCATACCAGAAGCCTGTTTAATTCGCATCGCTCTTTCAAAAAATACCGTCAAAAAAGGCCTAAAATCAAAATTTTAGACCTTAGTTTTTATATTATGCAGAAAAAATTATTCGTAAATTTCTTCAATATCAATTACAACAACATAGGCATTTGGACTATCGGTTTCTGCTAAAACTTTTTTTGCATAATCATCGTCCTCATGAATATGTGCAGTCCCCTTAATTCTTACGTTAGTGTGGGTTGGCTTATCAGCAACTACAACAGCTGCCTTTGAACCATTCTTCAAATTTTCGTAAGCATGTGCTTGAGTTTTTTCAAGATATTGTAAGTGTCCTTCATCTAAAACTTTCATAGATTGCTTGGGACCTACTTGAGGTTCACCGTTTGCATCTACAGTTGACAAATATGCCAAGTGAGTCTTGAAGAATTCTTGTTGCTTGTCAGTAAGTTTATTTGAATCAAGTTTTTTCATAAGATATAGATCCTTTCATTAATTAACTTTTCGATATCTATTATACGATAATATATTGCTCAAATAATTGATCTACGTCAAGAAAAAAGCATTTATTTTAAATTATGCGCGATCTTTTTCTTCTATTGTTCCATCACTATGGGCAATAATCACCTTATCGCACATATTCAAGAACAAGCCGTGTTCAACTACACCGACAGTATGATCAAGATAATCTGCTAATCCATCTGGAACAGGAATTGGATCAATTGCTAAATCAATAATATAGTTGCCATAGTGCGTCACATATCGCTTGCCGTTTTCATCTAAACGCCACTGAGGTTTTAAGCCTTCTTTTTCAAAACGCTTAAAGTTTTGCTCGCAAGAAATTGGTAAAATTTCTACTGGAAGAGCAAATCCACCTAAATGGTGAACAAGTTTTGACTCATCAACAATCCAGACGATCTTTTTAGAATTAACAGCAACGTTTTTTTCTAAAGTTAATGCGCCACCGCCACCTTTGATGCCATCTAAATTATCATCGACGCGGTCGGCACCATCCACAGTTAAATCTGCTTGATCAATATCAGCTAATTCATCTACCTTAAAACCCAAGCTTTCTAATTGCTTTTTGCTGCGATTACTGGTAGTTACGATATGCTTTAAAGAAAAGTTTTCTTTTTCTTTTCTTTGGCCTAAAGCATCAATAAAAAATGCTACTGTTGAACCAGTTCCAACGCCTAAAACTGAATTAGGTTTTACCATTGCTGCTGCTTTAATTGCAGCTTCTTTTTTTAATTGATCTTGTTTTTGTTTATCCATGTTAATCTTCCTTGAGAGCTTGCTCTACTATTTTACGACTTGGAATAGAAGGAAAAGCGCCTAGCTTTTGCACTGTAAATGATGATGATTTAGAAGCATAGATGATACTTTCTTTCAAGTTGCTTAAATCTGGCTTTAATTCGCTAGCCAAAGCCCCAATAAAAGTATCGCCAGCAGCAGTTGTATCAACGGCTTTAACTTTAAAGGCTGGAATAATTTGTTCTAAATCTTCATATGAAACGTAAGAACCCTTTTCTCCAACAGTGATAATTACGCCTTTAACGCCCATTTCATGGAGTTTATCGGCGGCTTTTTTCATAGATGCTTCATCCACCACTTCAATTCCAGTAATGCTTTGCACTTCAGTTTCATTTGGAGTAATGAGATCTGTTAACTTCAAAAGTTCATCAGGGATATCGCTACGTGCTGGAGCAGGATTTAAAATAGTGGCCTTGCCCGCATTTCTAGCTATTTTAAAAGCTTCAATAATTGCATCAAGCGGCGTTTCAAATTGGGCAATCACAAAATCACTGTCTTCAATTTGATCTTGAGCTTCTCTAACATCACTAGCACTTACATCAAAATTAGCGCCATGTTGAATAATGATGGAATTTTGACCTGATTCTTGAAGCAAGATATATGCTTGGCCTGTTTGCTGATTTTCAGTGACCGCAACATGATCAATATTTATGCCATTATCTTTAAATTGATTAAGCATGTAGCGACCATTATCATCTGATCCTACGCGTCCAACAAAAACAGTTTTGCTATCTGCACGACTACTTGCAACAGCTTGATTGGCGCCTTTTCCTCCGGCAGCTTTAGAAAATTCAGTCATTGCAATTGTTTCTCCTGGTTGAGGAAGCTTTTTAATATGCAGAATATTATCGACGTTAATTGATCCAACAATTGTAACTTTATTCATGATATTCCTTTTCCTATCTGGCAATATTTACCTTAATTATAGCAAAAAAGCATCCCTAAAACGGAATGCTTTACACCATATATTTTATTCACCATCGCCTGGACGCTTGCCAAGTTCTGCTGACATCATCCAAATTCTTTTTTCTATAGCTGTATGATACGCAATCAATAAATCGTTAGTTGAATCGTCGCCTTCATCTTCGCTAATCTTTATACCGCGTTCATAATCATCACGCAATTGTTTATAAGCATCGACAATTAATTGAAATCTATCTTCAATTGAAAGATTCCAACTTCCTACTTGATCAGCAATATTAGTTTTTTCTAAAACTTCTTCATAAGTAGAAATTGGACTGCCATTGATTTCAATTAATCTTTCGGCAACACCATCTTGTTGTTCAGATAACTCGTCCATCACCTCATCTAAATATGGGTGCAAGTTCAAAAATCCCCGTCCTAACATATACCAGTGGTGCTGGTGAACAAGCATATGAGCTTGTGTTAAGTCGGCAACGATTTCGTTCATTATTTTTTTAGTTTCTTGATAAGCCATAAAATGTCTCCTTAATATATATTAAACAATGTTTATATATAAATCATATCCAGAAACGGTTTTAAAAGCTATTTATTTGCCTAGCTAGTACACCACAAGTCCAATTGCTAGAAAAGCTAAGCAGAGACCAAATTCAATTACTAATAATTTCCAACAAAACTTAAACCATTTATCAAAGCCAATGTTAACCATCATCAAACTCATCAAAATTAACCCTGTTGGAGCAACTAAAGAGATAAAACCTTGTCCCCAGTTATAAGCATCGATAATGCTTGCGCGATCAATCCCAACAACATTAGCCAATGGCGCCATAATTGGCATTGATAATACAGCAAGTCCTGATGAAGATTGAATAAAGAAGCCTAAAACAATGAAAATTATAAACATAAACCAGATAAAGAGCAACGGCGGCATACCTGATACTTGCTTACTAAAAAAGTACATAATGGTATCGCTAGTATGGCTTTCTTCCATAATAATCGATACCGCACGAGCAAGTCCAATTGTTAAGGCAACTCCTAATAAATCTGCAGCACCGTTAACAAAGCTTTCAATAAATTTATGTTCATTTAGTCCAGATACTACTGCCAAAACATAGCCTGCAGCTAAGAAAACTACTGAAATTTCTGTAAAGTACCACCCCTTTTGCTGTACGCCCCAGATCATGACGATAAAGGCAATTGCAAAGGTCAAAAGCGTTAGTTTTTGACGTAAGGTAAACTTAAAGTCTTTTTTATCTTTGTCATTTTGCAAGTATTCCTGATCTTCTTTTGCAAATTCATTGTAAACATATGATGCTTTAGGATTCTTTTGTACTTTTTTGGCATAAACAATGACATAGATCATTCCGACAATCACGCAAGTTGCCCACATCACAACTCTCAGTGGCAATGCATCCGTAAAGTTAACGCCAGCAGTATTAGAAGCAATTACTGTCGAGAACGGATTAATTGTCGAAGCCATTGTACCAATACTAGTCCCTAAAAAGATTGTCGCAACTACCGTCATCCTGTCAAAACCGGCAAGCAAAAATACCGGAATTAAAATTGGATAAAAGGCCATCGTCTCTTCAGCTAAGCCAAAAGTAGTCCCGCCAATGGCAATTAATCCCATTACTAAAACAATCAATAAAACTTGCTTACCTTGAATCTTTTTAGATAAAGCCTGCATCCCGGCATCGATGGCACCGTTAGCATGAACTACGCCAATACAACCACCTAAAATCAGCACAAAGGCAATAATATCAATTGATTGTGCAATACCATTTACTTGCGATGAAAGAAATTGGAATACCGCACCGCCCAGCGTTGGCTTTTTCATATTGATTCTTTTATAAGAATCAGGAATTGCTACCGGCTTATAAATCGTGCCGTTTTTGAACTTATCGACTTTGATTTTAACTTTATATTTATCAAGAGTTTTCTGCGTAGCAGGCTCTTTCTTAGTAGAACCATTTGGATTTGTGACAACGAAATTTTGATTAGTCGTGTCATAAGCAATCGTTGCATAATTTCCTGATGGAATAAAGAAAGTTAAAATTTGAACCAGCAGCAACACAATAATGATTACTGTGTAAGCTGTTGGAAACTGATGCTTTTTCTTTTTTGCTACTTCAACCATAATAATGCTCCTTAGCTTTTACTATATAGATACACTTTTATTATAGTTGAAAAGTAAATAAATTACACCGCTTTCATAAATAAAAACTGATGGTTATTTTCAGCCATCAGTTATACTTGTATATTTTACATATTATAAATTATTCATCACATTTTCGTCATTGGATGAATTTAAATCGACCAATTCACCGCTTGTTTTATAAACTACCCATTGAGCTAGGTTAACAACGTGATCGCCGATTCTTTCTAAAAGACGAATTACCATAAAGTAACTTGATGAAGCTACTGCCGATTCAGGATCTTCCTTGATTCCTTCAATAATTGCTTTACGTGCTTTAACGTATAATTCATCAACTTCATTGTCTTTGGCAGCGACATCACGAGCGAGTTTTTCATCGGATTGAATAAATGATTTCAAAACTTGATCAAGCATAAAAGTTACTCGATCAGACATTTCTTTAATTAGATCTTCAACTTCAGGAATACGTTTATTTCCTTTAACGCGAATGGTTTCCCAAGCAATCGACATTGCATTTTCACCAATTCGCTCTAAGTCAGTAATTGCCTTCAAAATTGAAATTACATTTCTAAAATCGCTAGCTACAGGTTGCTGAAGAGCCATTAATTTCAAAGTTCTTTTTTCAACCTTTAAGGCCATTTTCGAGATCTTTTGATCATCTTTGACGATTTCTTGAGCAGCTTTTTTATCATGATCAATAAATGCTTGCGTTGCATTTTCAATTTGCTCGCTGACGTCAATTACCATATTCATGAAACGGGTGTTAAGTTTTTTTAACTCATCTAAGAAAACTTCATGCATTATATTTGCTCCTTTTATCCAAAACGTCCATTCAAATAATCACTAGTTATTTGCTTTTGCGGCTTCATAAACATATCACTGGTTGTACCATATTCTACTAAATCGCCATTCATGAAAAATGCGGTCATATCAGAGATACGACTGGCTTGCTGCAAATTGTGAGTAACCATAATGAAAGTAAAATCATTTTTTAAATTTAACAAAGTCTCTTCAATTTCTGATGAAGAAATTGGGTCAAGCGCACTGGTTGGCTCATCAAGTAAAACCACTTTAGGATGAACCGCCAAAGCACGTGCGATACAAATTCTTTGCTGTTGCCCACCAGAAAAACTTTGCGCATTTTTATTAAGATCATCTTTAATTTCGCGCCAAATCGCAGCTTGCTTTAAGCTTTCTTCTACGCGCTGATCGATAAGTTCTTTATCCTTAATTCCTGCTAGCTTTAAACCATAAGCAATATTGTTATACACCGAAAATGGAAACGGAGTCGGTTGTTGAAAAACCATCCCGACTTCTTTTCTTAGCCAAACCAGGTCAGTTTTAGGACTATAGATATTTTGATCTTCAAATTTTATTTTGCCAGTAATTTCTACATTGGCAATATCATCATTCATTCGGTTAATGCAGCGCAAAAAAGTAGACTTACCGCATCCCGACGGCCCTAAAAGAGCAGTCAATTCATTTTGCTTGAAGTCCATCGTAATACCATGAAGTGCTTCAAAGTTTCCATAGCTTAAATGAACATCTTTACTTGAAATAATCGTCGACATTTTTACCTCTAACCAAAACTTCCACGAATATAATCTTCAGTAATTTGCCCTTGAGGATTAGTGAAGATATTTTCAGTAGTGTTATATTCCAATACATGCCCTAAATGGAAAAAGGCCGTGTAGTCAGAAATACGACTAGCCTGCTGCATATTGTGCGTAACCATAATCATTGAATAATCGCTACGTAGCTGTTTTAAAGTATCTTCTAATTTAGAAGTAGATACTGGATCAAGCGCACTCGCTGGTTCATCCAATAATAAAACTTCTGGCTTTAAAGCTAATGCACGTGCAATGCATAAACGTTGCTGCTGTCCACCAGATAAAGCAAGTGCACTCTTATTTAATTTATCTTTTACTTCGTCCCATAAAGCCGCAGCACGCAAACTTTCTTCGACAATCTGATCTAATTTTTGCTTATCTTTTTCACCGTTGGCAACTAAAGCATAAGTAATATTATCTCTGATTGATTTTGGAAAAGGATTAGGCTTTTGAAAGACCATCCCGATGTTTTTTCTTAACTCATAGACATTAATATTATCAGCATTAATATCTAAGTCATGGTACCAAATCTTGCCATCAATACGCGCAATCTTATCATTCATGCGATTTAAGCAGCGTAAAAATGTTGATTTACCAGAACCTGATCCGCCAATCAAAGCAGTAATTGTCTTTTTCTTAAATCCCAAACTTGCATCAAAAAGTTTTTGGGTAACTCCCCCATAAAAAACACTTAAATCTTGTGTCGAGATAATTTGTTCATCTTTATCGAAATGAACAATATGAGGCTTTACTTCTTTAACATCTTGCATTTTTTACCTCTATTATGAAGCTTTCGCAGCTGTCAATTTACGATATAAATGGTTTCCTAACGCACGCGAACCTAAATTGAAAATAATTACAACGATAATCAATAATGCTGAAGTGGCAGCTGAAACAACAGTAGCATCTGGAATAATACCTTCTGTATTAACTTTCCAAATATGTACAGCCAAGGTTTCAGCTGGACGCATGATATTTAAAAAACTAGTCGGGCTAAAAGGATTCCAGTTAGCATAATCAATTGTTGAACCACTTTGACCAGCAGTATAAATTAAAGCTGCTGCTTCACCAAAAATACGTCCTGCACTCAAAATTAAACCAGTTAAAATTCCTGGTAAAGCAGCCGGCAAAACAATACCGCGAATTGTCTTCCAGTTCGATAATCCTAAAGCAAGTCCTGCATCACGCTGAGCTTGCGAAACGCCATCAATAGCTTGTTCAAAGTTGCTGGTTAAAGTTGGTAAATTGAAAAAAGTTAATGCCAAAGCTCCGGCTAAAATTGAAAATCCAAAGTTAAATTGAACAACAAATAATAAATAACCAAAAAGTCCCACAACAATTGAAGGAAGCGAGCTTAAAATTTCAATTGTCGTCCTAATTAAACTAGTAAACCAATTATCGCTGGCATATTCTGCCAAATAAATGGCTGCGCCTAAAGCAATAGGGATAGAAATAATCATCGTTAAAATCAGCAAATAAACCGAATTAAACAATTGATCCCTAACTCCGCCGCCTGCTTGAAAAGAAGACGCTTCTGAGCTCAAAAAGTGCCAGGATAAATGAGGAACTCCAGAAATTAAGATATTACCCAAAATTCCAATTAAAATAATGACAACAATACTTACTAAGGTATAAATTCCAGCAGTTGCAACTTTATTTGCAGTTCTTGGATTCATTATTTTTGTCCCTTTCTACCAATCAGGCGAACTAAGAAATTGAAAAATAGTGCCATAATCAACAACAATAATGCTAAAGACCATAAGGCATTGTTTGGCAATGTCCCCATGACAGTATTACCCATTTGACTAGTAAGTTGACTCGTTAAAGTAGCTGCTGGACTTACCAAGTTATAAGGCATAAGGACTGCATTACCAATTACCATTTGTACAGCTAGTGCTTCACCAAAGGCACGTGCCATCCCAAAAATAACTGCCGTCAAAATCCTTGGAGTCGCTACTCTTAAAACCACCTTATAGATAGTTTGCCAGTGCGTTGCACCAAGGGCAGCAGAAGCTTGACGATAATGATTAGGAACTGCTTTTAAAGCATCAACTGTTAGTGAAGTAATTGTTGGCAAAACCATAACAAATAAAACTAAAGTAGCTGACAAAATACCAAAACCAGTTCCGCCAAAAATCGATCTAATGAAAGGCACAATAATTGATAATCCCAAAAATCCGTACACTACAGAAGGAATACCAACTAATAATTCAATTACCGATTGCAAAAAGCGACTGCCCTTTTTAGACGAATATTCGGTCATGAATAAAGCAACTGCAATAGCAAATGGCGTTGCCACAATTGCGGCTAATAATGTAACCGAAAAAGACGTTACAATCATTGCTAAAGCACCGACATGGTTCCTGCCTTCGCCAGGATCCCAATCGCTAGATGACAAAAAATGCCAAACATTAACATGATTTTGGGTAAAAGTCGCTATTCCATGAACAGCAATAAAGCCAATAATTGATACAACTAAAATAATAATCAATAAAATCGCTGCGTAAGTTAAACCTTTGCCCCAGTATTCCTGACGTGTTTCCTTTGAAGGCTTAGTTAATTTTTCAACATCAGCTTTTTCAGCACCGATTTTTTTAAGTTTAACATGCGGAACTTTTTGCTCGGCTAAAGCTTGGTTAACGACCTGTTTTAAATCTTCTTTTTTGTCCATATTTAATCCTTAGATAAAGATACGACTTGATTCTTGCTATTACGATAAATCTTCATGTCATCGATACTAATATAACCCAACTTAGGTACTAGATCTTTTTGCACCTTGCTTGAGAGCATATAATCAATAAAAGACTTTGTAGCTTTATTAGGTTTACCCTTAGTATACATATGTTCATAAGACCATAATTGCCAATGATTCGTAGTAATATTTTTATTAGTTGGGGTAATATTATCAATACTCAGTTTTTGAATATTTTTATCGTTAGCATATGGCAAGGATATGTAAGAAATTGCTCCCGGCGTTGAACTAACAATTCTGCGCACAGTACCGTTTGAGTCTTGCTCTTGAGCCTTTATTGGTTTTTGTCCATTTAAAATTAAGCTTTCAAAACTCGACCGAGTTCCGCTACCTTTAGAACGATTGATCACAGTAATGGCAATATTTTTGCCGCCTAATTGTTTCCAGTTAGTTACTTTGCCTGTGAAAACTTGAGCCAATTGCGCTTTAGTTAAATTCTTGATTCCAACATCTTTATTAACAATTGGAACAATTCCAACTACAGCAACAAGATAGTCCTGTAGCTTTTTAGCATCGATTCCTTTTTGCGTCTGCGCAAATACATCGGAAGTTCCGATTTCAACTGCGCCAGCTTGAACCTGACTCAAACCAGTTCCAGAACCTCCACCTTGAACAACAATATTGCTGTCAGGATGCGATAAGCGATAATCATTTCCAGCTTGTTCAGCTAGAAGCTGCATTGCAGAAGAGCCGACAATAGTAACTTTTTCACCATTATTTTGACAGGCACTAAGTAAATTCACTGCCAAAATTGTGATAAAAATTAAGATAAACTTTCTTAACCTATGCTTTTTCATTAATAAGTCTCCAAAATATATTTTGATATCATGCGAGCATATTTAAAATTATTTTACCATATTCTTTATCATACTTACCTTTTGCAAGAAAAAAGAAGTTGGAATTTCCAGCTTCTATAAAAAATTATTTTTTTCGTATGTTTTCATAAACATATGAAATTTCATTAGGGCGATAAACACCGTGCAGTTCGCCGACTTTAGTAAAGCCCATCTTATCGATTAAATGCTGCATTGCAGAATTATCTTCATGAGTGTCAATCCTGATTGAATCAATTTCAGGATGATTATCTCGCACTTGATCAATTACTCCTGTTAATAATTTTGTTGCATAACCATGACCTGCGTGATTAGAGTGGATAGCGACACGATGAATTACGACGTATTTTTGAGTATCTAAGAGCCACTTGCGCTTCAAATTATCATAGGCATGATCTGGAGCAGGAACAATTGAAATTGCACCGACAGTTTCACCATCTTGCGAAACAGCTAGATATGCCCATCCATTTTCAACATCTTCTTTTATTTGATCCGGTGAAGGATAATCACCTTGCCATTGGTCAACACCATGTTCAGCCAATTGATTTGCACCATCTTTTAAAATTTCCATAATGTGGTCATAATCATCCATTGTTGCTTGTCTAAGTTTCATATACTTCATCCCTTTCGTTTTTTCTAAGCGTTAAATATTATAAGAAAAAACGATGCACTTGTAAAAGATTAGTAACTTAAAAAGCTATTTATTAAGATTTGCCATAATCAGTCCTCCTGCTTTTTAGCTTTAATTTTATTTTTAGGCGAAATATTGAGTGCTAAAACAGCTACTAAAATTAAAACTGTTCCGAGCCAATCCATCAACGACATCGATAAGTGAAAAAATAAAACTCCACCGATAGTCGCAGCCATCGGCTCAAAAGCATCCAGCAAACTGACAATAGCTGGTTTTACATAGCGCAAAGCATTTGCCATCATTTGAAATGGAATAATCGTTCCAATAATAATTACTGCAGATGTCAACAGCCATACTTGTGGTTTGTGTGGAATATTACCAAATTGCGGATGAATAATAATTAGTCCAATTCTAGCAACTAGCATTCCCCATCCAGTTAAAACTAAACTAGATACTCTTTTAACAATATTTACCGGAATTAAAGTGTAGCTAGCTTCGCCTACAGCTGATAAAAAGCCAAAAAACAATGCGATTGGTGTAATTGCTAAATGATTAAATTTACCATGAGTTGCCAGCAAAAACACACCAATAAAAGCACCAATTGCTGCAATAATATCTAAACGGCGGATAACTTGCTTATGAGTGAGTCCCAAGTAAGCTAAGACAAAAAAAGGTCCCATAAACTGTAGAATTGTTGCTACAGAAGCATTAGCTTTTTGAATTACTATGAAATAAAAAAGCTGCACTGGTAATAATCCTAACAGTCCATATGCCACAATCACTGATAAGTCACGTTTATTTTTCAATATTGCAAACGGCTTCTGACCTAAAGCTTGCGCCATAATGAGTAAAACTATTCCCGAAACAATCATTCGCGTTTGTGTCAGCCAAAGTGGCGTAATGCTCGCACTAAAATTAAATAAAGCTTCGCCAAATAAACCAGATATCCCCCACATAGTCGCAGCGCTGGCAGCTAAAATAGTCCACAGTTTTTGCTTGCTGATACTTTTCATTACTCATCCTCATTATCCAGATTTTCTTTAATATAGTATCATTTTCAAAAAAATAAAGGAATCCATTTCTGATATGAACCCCAAATTTGGGACATATTATTAATTAGCTCTGTTTAAAACCATATTTCGATATTCTATCGGAGTATGGTTTTTTAGTACTG
>NZ_CAKE01000018.1 GCF_000296835.1 Lactobacillus hominis DSM 23910 = CRBIP 24.179
TACGTTGCCAATAGAAGAGTCTTCAACGTTAACGCAAACATTAGATAGTTTAAATTCAAGTAATAATTTAACACATGTCTTTATCGATTAAGGATAATTAAGCACACTTAATAAGCACAAAATAAGCACAGGATTTGGATGATCCTAAAAGAAAAATATTGAGAAAATTGTTGAGAAGATGTCACGACCTGACATCTTCATTTTTTTGCGCAAAAAAGCTGCAGACCATAATCTGCAGCTTTTAATTTAAAATATATTATCGACTTTGATGATTTAATTTCTTGGCAACATAATCTCCTACTACTTGAACGATTAAGACTAAGAGTAAAACCAAAATCGTTGCTACTAAAGTAACATCATTATTAAAACGATTATACCCGTAAGAAATTGCTGTGTTACCTAAGCCACCAGCACCAACAGCACCAGCCATTGCAGTTAAACCGATTAAACTAATTAAAGTTACTGTTGAAACTCTAGCTAATTCTGAGCGACTTTCCTTTAAATAAACATCAAAAATTAAATCATTTGTTGAAGCACCTAATGCTTGAGCAGCTTCAACTTTACCGGGATCAACGCTTTCTAGTGCTACTTGAACCTGACGAGCAAAAAATGGAAATACGCCTAAAGTCAGTGGCACTAAAGCAGCCTTCATGCCAATTTGCGTACCGACAATTTTTTGAGTTAATGGAGCTACAAAAGCTAACAAAATAATAAATGGAACAGCTCTAAATAAGGAAACAAGCTTATCAACAATGTTATAAACTAACTTATTAGCCAAAATTCCGTTAGGTTTAGTCAAAATTAACAATAATCCAAAAACAAGACCAAGAATGCCACCGAAAATAGCTGACCAAAATGTCATAAATAAAGTTTGAAAGATTGCAGTTCCCCATCCTGCATCTCCGCCCCAGCCCAGGGCTACTACATTAGGAAAATATTTAACAAAAAAATTAGTCATCAGTCAAAACCCCTTTATCTAGCTTAGTTACAACAACATTCTTTTCTTCTAAGAACTTGATAGCTTGTTTTTGTTTTTCAGAATCTAGCTTAAGCAAAATTGCCAAAGTACCAATTGCTTCCCCACTCAGTACTTCTACGTTTCCGTAAAGAATACTTGCTTTAGTATTCAAGGCTACGTCCAAATCAGCAACTACTGACTTAGTAACATCATTAATCTTATAAACTAATTGGTAAAGCTGATCTTGTGCACTAACTGATTCTAAATGATAAGTATTCAAAATATGTTGTGCTTCTAGTGCTCCACCAACGAATTGCTTAGTTAGTTCTTTTTGAGGGTGAAGATAAATTTCACGTAAATTACCTTTTTCGATAATTTGCCCGTTTTCCATAACAGCAATTTTGTTAGCTACCCGTTTAACGGCATCCATTTCGTGAGTAATCAAAACTACAGTTAATTGCAATTTCTTATTTAAATCATATAAAAGGTCAAGAATCTGATTAGTAGTCTTGGGATCCAGAGCACTTGTAGCTTCATCAGAAATCAAAATATCAGGTTCATTAGCTAATGCACGAGCAATTGCCACACGTTGCTGCTGACCACCAGAAAGCTGGGCTGGATAATGATCAGCATAATCTTTCAGACCAACCAAGTCTAATAAATGAAGACAGCGTTTTTCTAATTCTTCATCATTTAATCCAGCGTGTTTTAAGGCAAAAGCCACATTCTCTAAAACTGTTTCTTCATTTAAAAGATTGAAATGTTGGAAAATCATTCCGATTTTACGTCTTTTTTCTTGTAATTGCTTTTTAGAAATTTGTAATTTTTGGTTTTTGAATAAAGTAGTGCCATTTACGCTGACTGAGCCATTAGACGGCTCTTGTAATAAATTGATAGTTCTTACCAAAGTGGATTTTCCAGCCCCCGAAAAGCCGATAACACCATAAATATCGCCTTTTTCAACTTGCAGAGTCACATCTTTAACGGCTTTAACATTTCCAAAAGTTACATCAATATTTTGTAAATCAATTTGTGCTGTCATTTTAGCCCTCCTACTTCAATTTCAATCCCCAAGCTACCACTTCAGTATTACCATATAGTTTGTGAGCCAAACTTGCGGTTTTCTTAGTTTGGTAAGCTTTAATTACTTCTCTATATAATTTCTTGTCTTTGTCGCTCTTTCTTGCAACGATAATATTGATCCATTGTTTAGAATCTTTATTCAAAGGTTCAATATAAATAGTTTGCTTATCGCCTAATTTAGCAGGAACTGCGTAAGTGTTATTTACAACACTAGCATCTACATCATCAATAACTCTGGCAGTTTGTTCTGCTGAAACTTCCTTAATCTTCAAATTATGAGGATTTGAGGTAATATTTGCAATTGTAGCTAAGGTAACGCCTTTTTTAAGTTTGATTAAACCAGCATTCTTTAAAACATACAATGCACGTGATTCATTTGATGCATCGTTTGGAACAGCGATTGTAGCTCCATCTGGTAAATCTTTTAAACTCTTGTATTTCTTAGAGTAAAGTCTAATTGGAGCAATATAAGTATTTCCAATTGGGGTTAAAGTACCATGATTTGCCTTATTCCATTCATTTAAGAATGCGTAGTGCTGGAATGAATTCAAATCAATATCACCGTTAGCTAAAGCTTTATTTGGTTGAGTATAATCAGTAAAGTTCTTTAACTTGATAGTAATGCCATATTTAGCCTTAGCATCTTTTTGAACGCTTTGCCAAATTTTTTCATCTTCTTTTGAAAGACCAACTACCCCAATTGTCACTGTTTTATTAGTTTGAGATTTTGGTGTAGGACCAAAACTAAACCAACCTGCAATCAGTATTAATACTCCAATTACTGACCAAATTATTCTATTTCTCACTTTCTTGCGATGCATAAGCTTTCCTCCTTATAAATAAAAAAGCACCCATCCTAATAAAAAGGACGAGTGCTTCGTGTTACCACCTTTGATTCACTACTTGCTTACGCAAATAGCCTCACTAAGTAGCTCCTACTGGAATTACTTTGCCTTGTTAACGAGAGCAACCCCGTCGATAGTTAATTATTCGCTATCGCCATTAGCAATTCAGCCCATATTCAGAACCACTTCCTGCCTATTCACACCAGCCATAGGCTCTCTGAAAGTAAAGTTAAATTCTTACTCTGCTGAAGAAATGTTTTAATTGTTAAAAATATAATATCTTTTTCATTTTTATTCGTCAAGAACTTTTTTTAATTTCTCACAAAAAAATTGGAAAAAGAAAAGATCAACTCCTTTGAGCTGATCTTTTTAAGTTTTATTCATATAGTGCTCTATATGATTTATTTACAAATAAAAGTGCTTATCGATAATTAAGCGTTGCTTCGGATTTGGATAATCCGAATAAAATGTTGAGAAAAACATGTTGTTGAGAAGATGTCTTAAGGGCTTTTCCCTTTCGACATTTATAGTATAGCACATTTGTAGTTATTTTAAAGTTTCTTTTGTAAATTTTTTGAATAATTTTTATGTTTTTAAATAACACTCATGCTTATTTTCTAAGCCATGTCTTATATTTTTATTTATTCTTTTTAAATAACACCTAGTCAATTAATAATTGACAATATGCCACCTTTGGTTCTTCTGACTTGATTGTTATTTTATTATTTAAAAAAGATCTAACTCACACAGGGTTAGACCTAAAATGCTTATTGATATATTTGCGCAACCTTTTCTTGAATTTCAGGACGATCTAAAAATTCATCGTAAGTAGTTTCAGGACGACTAACAATTCCTGTATCACCAATTTCAATAATATGATCAGCAATTGTTTGAATAAATTCATGATCATGAGAACTAAATAAGATTGAACCCGGATAATCTTTCAAAGCATCATTCAAAGAAGTAATTGATTCTAAATCTAAGTGGTTAGTTGGATCGTCCAAAATCAAAACATTCGCAGGTTCTAGCATCATTCTTGATAATTGACAACGAACCTTTTCCCCACCAGATAAAACTTTAATTTTCTTTTCGATCTCATCGCCACTAAAGAGCATTCTTCCCAAAAATCCACGCAAGAATGTATTATCATCTTGCTCTTTGGAAGCGTATTGACGTAACCAATCTAAAATCGTCAATTCATCATTATTAAAGTTAGCATTCAAATCACGTGACATATAGTTAAATGACGTAGTTTGACCCCAGGTAACACTACCAGAATCGGGCTTAATTTTACCTGCAATAATATTGAGCAGCGCCGTAACTTTTCTAGTATCACGAGAAAGAAATCCCACTTTATCTCCAGGACGAACAATGAAAGAAACATTGTCCAAGATTTTTTCTCCATCAGCACTATAAGAAACATCCTCTACTTTAAGCAAGTCATTACCTAATTCACGATTCATATCGAATTTTACGTAAGGATATTTTCTTAAAGAAGGCTTGATATCGTCTAAGGTAATTTTCTCTAATTGCTTTTTACGCGATGTAGCTTGCTTAGACTTAGATGCATTTGCAGAAAAGCGAGCGATAAAGTTCTGTAATTCCTTGATTTTCTCTTCTTTTTTAGCATTTTGGTTAGCTGCCAATTCACTGGCTAGCTTACTTGATTCGTACCAAAAATCGTAATTTCCAACATAGAGTTGAATTTGTCCCTTATCGACATCACACATTTGAGTACATACTTGATTTAAAAAGTGACGGTCATGAGAAACAACAATTACAATATTTGGATAATCAGCTAAAAAGTTCTCCAGCCATTCAATTGTATGAACATCTAACCCGTTAGTCGGCTCGTCCAAAAGTAAGATATCAGGATTTCCAAATAAAGCTTGAGCAAGTAAAACCTTAACTTTTTCTGATTCTGCTAATTCGCTCATCTTCAAATTATGCTTATCTTCACTAATACCCACAGATTGAAGCAATTTTGCCGCGTCTGCTTCAGCATTCCAGCCATCAAGTTCAGCAAATTTAGTTTCTAATTCTGCAGCCTTCACGCCATCTTCATCGCCAAAATCAGGTTTAGCATATAAGGCATCTTTTTCTTGCATAACTTGATAGAGTTCTTTATGACCTTGAATCACTGTACCCATCACAGTAAAATCTTCAAAAGCAAAGTGGTCCTGATTTAAGCTGGACATTCTTTCATTGGCATCAATTGAAATATTACCAGTAGTTGGTTCCATCTTGCCTTCTAGCAATTTAAGAAAAGTAGACTTCCCCGCACCATTGGCACCAATAATTCCATAACAATTGCCAGGGGTAAATTTTAAGTTAACATCTTCGTATAATGTTCGGCCTGATAAATTTAAACTCAAGTCGGATACTGTAATCAATATTTTTACCTCACTTTTCTGATTTATTCTTAGGCTGTAGTATATCAAATTTAATGCTTTTTAGCTAGATCTGTATTTTTGGGCAAAAAAAGAACTGACAATAGTCAGTTCTTTTTACTCATTCAAATTCTAAGTGAATTAGTCTAAGTCAACGTTGTCTGGGAAGAATGCAAGACGTTCGCCTTCGCCAAGTTCTTCTTCGATTTCAAGCAAACGGTTGTACTTTTCAACACGTTCTGAACGAGCTGGAGCACCAGTCTTCAATTGACCACCGTTTACGGCAACGGCTAAGTCAGCGATGAAGGTATCACCAGTTTCACCTGAACGGTGAGAAATCATAGTGTTGTAACCGTTCTTACGTGAAAGACGGATAGTTTCAAGAGTTTCAGTAACAGTACCGATTTGGTTCAACTTGATTAATGAAGCGTTACCAGCACCTTCGTGAATAGCCTTGTTCAAAAGCTTAGGATTAGTACAAATGAAGTCATCAAGAACGATTTGGATACGATCTTTGTGGCTTTCAGTAAACTTAACCATACCTTCAACGTCGTTTTCGTCGTAAGGATCTTCCATAGAAATTAATTCTGGGAATTCATCAAGTAACTTGTCGTAGTATTGAGCTAATTCTTCATCAGTTAATACTTTACCTTCCAAGTGGTACTTGCCGTCTTCTTTGTTGTAGAAGTATGAAGCAGCACAGTCACAAGCAATAGCAATGTCTTTGCCCGGTTCATAACCAGCTTTAACGATTGATTCGTGTAAAGCCTTCAAAGCTTCTTCTGAGTTCTTCATGTTAGGTGCGAAACCACCTTCGTCACCTAAACCAGTTTCGTAACCCATATCTTCAAGAACTTTCTTCAAGGTGTGGTATACGTTAACGATCTTTTCAAATCCATCACGGAATGAAGTCTTAGCAACTGGAGTAATCATGAATTCTTGAATGTCGATACCGTTGTCTGCGTGTTCACCACCGTTAATAACGTTGTGGAAAGTTTGAGGCATTTCAAGATCAGTACCACCAAGGTAACGGTATAAAGGTTGGTGAGTATCCTTAGCAGCTGCAACTGCAGTAGCCATAGATACACCCAAGATAGCGTTAGCACCAAGACGACCCTTGTTTGGAGTACCGTCTAAAGCAATCATAACAGCATCAATGTTTGGTTGGTCATGTGGATCCAAGCCCTTTAAAGCATCGTTAATTTCAGTGTTAACGTTGTTAACAGCTTTCATAACGCCTTTACCACCAAGACGTGAACCACCATCACGTAATTCAACAGCTTCGTTTTCACCAGTTGAAGCACCTGAAGGAACTTCAGCCTTACCAACGATACCGTTTGAAAGAGTAACGTGAACTTCTACAGTTGGGTTACCACGTGAATCAAAAATTTCTAATGCATGTACATTTTCAATAACTGTTTTGAGCATTATTAAAATAAATCCTCCTTAGAATTTGTGGCGAAAAATACAATCTATCCAAACTTGGCTTAGCTAGTCTCTTCCGTCGCTTTTGGGCAGATGCCCGTTTGACTACAAATTTATTTTAAAGCAACTTTGTGAGCATGTAAACTAAAGAAAGCGTTTTTATAATATGGAAATAAAAAAAGTTTGATTTTAAATCAAACTTTGAGCAATTGAAAAACATAGTATTGCTAGACTTGTAGCACCTAATATATCAGATGGATAGTGTGCTCTCATGTTTAAACGAGAAATGACAACTAAAAGCCAGCTAACAACTAAGAAAATAAATAATCCAACTCCAAATTGGTTGCCAAAAATCTTCCAAATCATTAAACACATGATTGTTGCACTGAGCACATGACCACTTGGAAATGAATAGCCGTCCCTAGTCGCAAATCTGGTAATGGGACGCTGTCTTTTAATTGAATGCTTTAAAAATATGCCAATTAAATCAGTGAAAAATAGTGTCGCTAAAACCCAAATACTAAACCAAGGATGCCCTTCAAATGATAAAACTGAAGCCAAAGCAAAATCCCAAATAACAATTAGCTTAGGTTCATTTAAAAATGTAATTATTTTCCAAGCGATTGATTGCTTATCTTTAACTAATTTATGGTGCAAAATGCGATCATAGCAGTTAAATCGGCGTGATTTTCGAATATTAAAAATAAGAGTAATTAAAACTAAGGCCGAAATAAAAAGACCCATTAATGATTCAATTTTCACTCGTTTTTCCTCAACATAAAAAACTTTTCAAATTCAATTTTAACAGGTCTTTTTAATTTTTGGTATCAAACTTCAAAACTTTTAAATTCTTTAATTTTTCGTTGTTTCACGTTTATTTAGCCAGGTTCTAACAACAATCTTGCTTGGCTTTTTATGCGGATTAGCTAATCTTTCTTGCAAAATATCCAGTGCATTTTGCGCCATTTCATCACGCGGAACATGAATCGAAGAAATAGCTGGAAATACATATTTCACGCTAGCTGTATCGTTAAAAGAAATCAAAGAAACTCGCTTAGGTAAATTAATATCTGCTTCTCTTAGTGCTTTTAAGGCGCCTAAAGCCATAGGATCATTGGCCACAAATAAAGCATGCGGAAATTTATCTTTCAAAACCTCAAGCTCTTTTTTAATGGTATCATAGCCCGATTTCCAGCTATAATCTCCTTGAAAAACAAAGTCAGGATTATACTGGCCTTTCTCACGTAAATAGCCTTCAAAATAAAGTCTTCTTAAGTCAGAAACTTCTTTATTATCAGTAGTTTTTTCGCATCCAGCTAAAAAACCGATATCCTTAATTCCCTCGCTATCAAATTCATTAATGACTAATTTAATCGCATTATCAAAATCAGGCACTACACAATCATTGCCTAAATTTAAGCTATCAAAATCTACAAAAATAACATTTTGACTAAGCTTATTCATTTTTTGAGCTTGCTGAGTGCTAAATTTGCCGATAGCAATAATTGCTGTAATGTCTTCGGGAACTTGATCAATATGATTTTGATAGATAGAAATTGTCTCAAAACCTCGACTCTGTCCAAGTTTTTCAATACGTAAGCGAATTGACATATAGTACAAGTCATCCAATTCTTGACTTGGTGAATACCACTGAATTATTGCTATTTTAGGCGTTTTATTTGTACTGAATAAATGCTTTTTATAATTTAAATCTCTTGCGATTTGCTCCACTCTTAAACGAGTTTGTTCATTAACGGACAAAGTTAAATCCTTATTCAAGATTCTAGACACCGTCGCGATAGATACGCCTGCTTTTTTAGCAATATCTTTTAACGTTACTCCCATAAAAATTACCTAATTTTTCTTAACATAGTCGATAAACCTCTTCCAGCCTTCTTGTCCTTGAGAGTCATTTTTAAAGACGCCAGCATTTTCGAGAACTTTTGCAAAAACATTTGCTAAACCAGTTTGAATTATCTCGTCTACATTTTCTGGAGTAACATCTTGTTTTTTTAATTCTTCAGCCCAAGGCAAGTGGTCTTTTTTTATTTCATTAGGTTTATCAAGTAAATATTTCTTAACTTCCTGCATTTCATCTTTTAGACGTCCTGGCAAAATTGCGCGCCCCATTACTTCGATTAAACCGATATTTTCTTTTTTTATGTGCCAATATTGTTGGTGTGGGTGGAAAATACCCAATGGATAATCGCGGCTTGTGTTATTATCGCGCAATACCAAATCACAGATGTATTTGCCATCTTCAACATGCATAATTGGCGTAACTGTATGATGCAAAGTGTCATCTTTTTCAGCAATGATATTTAAACTTTTATCACTATAATTTTGCCATTTATTAATAATTAAAGTCCCTAATTCAATGATCTGAGCGGAATTTGAACTGATTAATCTCAAATCGCTCATTGGCCAGTTAACAATACCTGCTTGAACATCTGGATATTGATCAAATTTAATTTCTTTTTTGATAACAGCCTTCATCATTGGAAAAATATGCTTGCCGCCTTGATAATGCTCATGTGCTAGCATAGAGCCACCGACAATTGGTAAATCTGCATTTGAGCCAACAAAATAATGTGGAAATTGCTTTTCAATTTCAATTAAATTAATTAAAGTTTGTTGGTTAATCTTCATTGGTTCATGGATGCTGTCTAAGAAAATACAGTGTTCATCAAAATAAGCATATGGTGAGTACTGAAAGCCCCACTTTTGTCCACCAATCATCATTCTAATAATACGGTGATTGCTTCTAGCAGCTTGTCCTAATCGACCTTTGAAGCCTTCATTTTGCATACACAAAGCACATTGCGGATACTTTTGAGTAGTATCATGTGCTGCTTGAGCAATTGCTTTGGGATCTTTTTCAGGCTTAGATAGATTAATAGTTATCTCTAAGTCGCCATATTCAGTCTTTTTTTCAAAAACGACGTTTTTATTAATTGCTTCTAATTTGACGTAGTCATTTCTTTCGCATAAACCATAAAACCAATTTGTAGCAAGCTGAGGCGATTGCTGATATTTTTCCCAGAAAGTTCGGTTTACTACTGATGGACGTGGTGTCATAAGATCATATAGTTGATCATTTAAGATTTCTTTATCAGTAATACTATCTTCAATTTCACCATTTTTAATTGCTAGTTTAACAAGTTGCTTAACTAAAGATTCATTTTCGTCAAAATTTTCTTGGTCTTTTGAACCAACGAGTGCTCTAATTTTATTGATTAAATAAATTCGATCTAAAGGTTCAAAACTACCACTTGCAATTACCTGATCTGCATATTTTTCAATTAAAGTCATTTTCTATTCTTTCCTAAAACTAAATTCTTTGTGGACCGTCAACAATTTCAGCATCATAAAAGCTGGCATCGTAGCCGATCTTTTCACGATAAATTTTACCAACGTTCTTCTTTAATTCTTCGGCCTTGTCTTTTCTAACAATCGCAATTGCGCTACCGGCAAAGCCACCACCAATCATTCTTGCTCCTAAAACGCCTTCTTGCCTCCAAGCATTTTCTGCTAAAGTGTCTAATTCTTTACCAGATACTTCATAGTCATAATGAAGTGAAATGTGAGAAGCATTGATTAAACGACCTAATTCTTCTAGATCTTTTTTCTGCATTGCATCAATTGCAGCTAATGTTCTTTGGTTTTCGCTAACTGCATGACGAGCGCGTTTAATTAAAGTCTTATCATTAATCAGGTAAGTATATTGATCAAAGGTTTTTTCATCTAATTCGCCTAACTTATTGATATCAAGTTTTTGATTAAGACGTTTTACTGCTTCTTCACACTCTGCAACTCTTTCATTATATTTTGAACTTGCTAAAGAGTGCTTTTTGTTAGTAGACATGATCACAATTTCATAATCCCCTAATTCGAGTGGTAAGTATTTATATTCTAAAGTGCTGCAGTCTAAGAAAATAGCATTGTCTTTTTTACCCATCCCTACAGCAAATTGATCCATGATTCCTGAATTTAAGCCAACATACTTGTTTTCAGTCTTTTGACCTAATTTAACTAAATCTAATTGGCCAACGTCTAAATTAAATTGGTCTTTTAAAATTGTACCCATAAGAAGTTCAATGGAAGCTGAAGAAGAAAGCCCTGCTCCATAAGGTAAATTACCATGAATTAATAAATTAAAACCATGATCAATCTTGTAACCAAGTTCTTTAAGATAAACGATCATCCCTTTGAAATAGTTGATCCAGCTTTTATCTTCATCTTTTTCTGGATCTTCATCATTCAAATCAAAGCTGACAATTGAACCATTATCCATATTCATTGAATATAATGAAACAGTTTGATCGTTTCTTGCACCGTAAGCGCCATATGTTCCTAAGCTAATTGCACATGGAAACACGTGACCGCCATTGTAATCAGTGTGTTCGCCGATCACGTTAATTCGTCCTGGAGAAAAGTAAACTGCATCTGCATTTGTTTTAAAAACATCTTTATATTCATTAAGTAATTGTTGTTTATCCATAATTTGCTCCTAATTTAAGTTTTCTATTTTTTTGGTAAAACTTTTACTAAATTCAATATAGCATTTTTACAGCAAATATTTAATAAGCGCTTACATATTTTTACTATTTTACTAATTTTTCCTACGAAAAAAGAACTGCTAATGTTGAGAGGCAGTTCTTTTAACGTGTATCTAGAAAAATGAGAATGAAGTATGTATGTGTTGGAATGATTTTTTTGATTAGGTTTATTCCCTCAACCTATGTCTTATATATTAGTTTGAAATTATGAATAAATTATGTTCAATTAATGCCTATTTTGTAAATAAAATGTATAGGATTTATGAATCCTTCTTCTTGGTTAAGCTTTGATTGTTTTGCACTACTTCTTGTTCAACATTTGCAGCTAATAATGCCGATAACTCAGTTAGAGTTAAAGGAAACTTTTTGCTAGTTTTCATTTTTTATCTTCCTTAAATTTGATGACCTTATTTTAGCTATGAATTTTTAAAATATATATGCGAACAATTTAAGAAATAGACAAAAAATGGTTTTAAATTTCTAACGAAAATCAACTATGATAAATATGTAGATTATAAAAGGTAGAAAGAAAATGAATCTTAAACAATTACAATATTTCATCACTGTTGCTCAAGAAAGACAAATTACATCAGCTGCCAAACGTTTATATATCGCACAGCCGCCTTTGTCTTATCAGCTAAAACAATTAGAAAAAGAATTAAATACTAAATTATTTAACCGTACAGCTTACGGTATTGAGTTAACACCCCAAGGTGAGATCTTTAAAAAATATGCCGAAAAAATGGTCAATTTGAGTAAAAACATGCAAGATGATCTGGAAGATAATCAAAGCGATAAGTCTGGTAACATCCGACTAGGCTTAATTTCATCTGCATGCGACCTAATTCCTAATGAAGCATTTGAAAAATTAACTCAATTTTATCCCAACGTAAAGTTTGAAATTTTTGAAGATAATACTTTAAATACAATCGATAAATTAAACAATGATTTAATTGACATTGCTATTGTACGTACACCTTTTAACAAACAAGGTTTAGATTATAAGCAGCTTTTAGCAGAAAAAATGGTGGCTGTTTTTGATAATGAGAACTATCCATTAAATAGAAAGAAGTTGAATTTGATAGATTTAGCTGACCAGCCGCTTATTTTATATCGCCGCTTTGAAGCAATTTTTAACGATAGTTTTGCGCATCAGGGAATTACGCCTTTTTATAGCGTTAAATGTGATGACGCTAGAACCGCTGTCTTGTGGGCAGATCGCAAAATGGGAATTGCTTTGGTGCCCCAATCTATTGCCCAGGCTTATAGTAAAAAGCAAATCGTTGAAATTGATCATTCAAGTTGGAATTCGCAAATCGAACTAGTCTGGAAAAAAGATATCAAAATAAAGCCAGTTGTTAAAAGATTAATTGAATCCATTAATTAGAATTGCTAATTTTGCTAGCATCTCTAGTAAGAAATTGTTATAATACAAGAGTTGACCGGAGAGTTGGCAGAGTGGTAATGCACCGGACTCGAAATCCGGCGAACCGGCTTATACCGGCGCGCAGGTTCAAATCCTGTACTCTCCTTATTTAAATGCTGATTATCGACTTAAATGCTGATATATCAGCATTTTTATTTTTGAAAATATGCTTTTGAGTACATAAAACAAAAAATTCACTCTTAAATTTTTACCTTAAGTGACTTTTCTAGATTTTTATACTTTTAATTAAATATAATCGTTGATATAATACTTGTACAAGATATTGACAATGAGGAGGACAACTATATGCAAGCCGAAGCGTATTCTAACGTTAGGAATAACCTTAAATCATTTATGAAACAAGTTAATGATAATTCTGAGGCAATAATTATTACTTCAAAAAATAGTGAAGATAACTCAGTTTTAATCAGCAAAAATGATTATGACAATCTTGTAGAAAATGCTTATATTAGAAGTTCTACTGCTAACATGGATCATATTTTAAAATCACTTAAGCAATTAAAAAATGGCAATGGCAAGGAACACAATTGGGAATAATGAAGGTAATTTGGTCAGATGAATCTTGGAACGATTTTGAATATTGGTTAGACAATAACAAATCAAATGTTAAAAAGATTCGAAAATTAATCAAAGATATAAAAAGGCATCCCTTTGATGGAATTGGTAAGCCAGAACCTTTACATGATAATTTATCTGGTTTATGGTCTCGAAGAATTACAAATGAGCAGAGACTTGTTTATTACGTCGAAGACAAAAGTTTAAATATTGTTTCTGCTAGATTCCATTATTCAAAATAAAACATCCGAGCGTTCGATTTATTCGAACGCTATTTTTATGGTTATCTTTCTCAATATCTAATTTTTATATATCACTAATTATAATTTTATATTTTCTTATATCACTAATTTGAGATAAACTTACTAAGGATCAATTAATTAGGAGGAAAATTATGACTGAAAAAGAGTTCACGGGGTTAACCTCTGCTCAAGCTCAGGAAAGATTGAAAAAAGATGGACTTAACGAAGTGCCAGAACCTAAGTTTAACTTTTTTAAAGAATTTCTTTCCAAACTTTTGAATTTATCAGCCTGGATTTTAGAGGCAGCTTTAATATTAGAATGTATTTTAGGTAAATGGATCCAATCTTCATTTATTTTATTGATGCTTTTGTTTGCTGCTTTAAACGGTGCTAATCAAAAGCGTCGCTCTAGAAAAGTTCTTAATTCTATTTCTAAGGAATTAACTCCAACCGTTTCTGTAATGCGTGACGGTAAATGGCAATATATTAACTCTAAAGAATTAGTAGTTGGCGATTTAGTAAGTTTAAAAGCCGGTGACATTTTAGCAGCTGATATGAAATTAGTATCAGGCAATGTTTCTGTAGATGAAAGTTCAATTACCGGTGAATCTAAACCAATCAATAAAAACGACGGTAACGAACTTTTCGCCGGAACGACTGTTGTTTCAGGATCGGGCTTAGCTTACATCACGGCTACCGGTGCAAATTCTAGAGCTGGTAAGACCATTAACTTGATTAACAACTCAGCTTCACCAGGCCATTTGCAACAATTATTAACCAAGATTATCTTTGCTTTATGTTCAATTGCCTTGGCATTAACTGTAGTTGTCTTAATTGTGGCAATTATTAGAAAAGATAACATCTTAGATCTTTTGCCATTTTTAGCAATGATGTTTATCGCTTCAATTCCTGTGGCAATGCCTTCAACTTTTGCTGTTTCTAACTCCGTTGAAGCCAAGAAATTGAGTAAAGACGGCATTTTAACTTCTGATCTAACAGGTATTCAAGATGCTGCAAACCTCAACTTGCTTTTGTTAGATAAAACCGGAACAATTACTGAAAATAAGACGACAGTTTCATCTTGGACTAGCTTTTCTTCATTAAGTAACAACGAAGTCTTAAAATTAGCTGGCGAAGCTACTGACAAACGCAATCCCAGTATTATTGATACCGCAATTAGCGATTATCTTAAATCAAAAAATATTACTTATAGTCAGCCCAACAATTTCGTTCCATTTACTTCAGATACAGGTTATTCCATGGCTGAAGTTGATGACTACAACGTCAAATTGGGTTCATTTAAACAGTTATCAAAAATTGATCCTAACGCACAAAATGAAATTTCTAGAATTGACTTTACTGCCGGTAGGTCAGTCGCTGTATTGATCAATGATAAGCTAGCCGGCGTCTTTATCTTAAAAGATAAGATTCGTCCAGATTCTAAGAAAGCTTTAGCTGAATTAAAAGCACGTGGCATTAAGCCGATTATGCTTACCGGCGATAACCAAAAAACTGCTGCAGCCGTTGCTAAAGAAGTTGGTTTAACGGGAAAAGTTATTTCAATTCACGATTTTAATGAAAAAACTAATGTTAACGACTTAGCCGGGATTGCCGATGTCTTGCCTGAAGATAAGTTAAATATGGTTAAGCTTTTCCAAAAAGAAGGCTATATTGTAGGTATGACTGGTGACGGAGTTAACGACGCCCCTGCTCTTAAACAAGCTGAAGTCGGAATCGCTGTTTCAAACGCAGCTGACGTTGCCAAAAGATCATCTAAGATGGTTTTACTTAAAGATGGTTTAACTCCTATCTTAGAAATACTAGATGCTGGTCACCGCGTTTACCAACGTATGACCACCTGGGCTTTAACTAAGATTGCCAAGACATCTGAATTAACCGTCATCTTGACTATCGGTTATATTTTATTTAAATACTTACCTATTTCATTCAACGCAATGGTTTTATACTCTATCTTAAACTCCTTAGTCGTAATTACTATTGCTACAGATAATGTTAAAGTTTCTTACAAGCCAGAAAACTGGAACATCTGGAAATTAACTAGAACATCCCTAATTATCTGCGTTGGCTGGGTAGTATTTGGAACTGTATTCTTAATTTGGCTATCGCAACATGGTTATAGCGCTGGGCAAATTTCAACAATGTCATATCTTTACTTAGTATTTACGGCATTGATTACAGTACCGATTACTAGAACTACTAAATTCTTCTGGCAATCAAAACCTTCAAATTGGATTATCTATGTGGAACTTGGGGATGCAATTCTTAGTGCAGCTTTAGCAATCCTAGGTTGGGCAATGGCTCCAATTAGTTGGGCTGACTTAGGCTTAACAATTTTGATTGCTTTAGTTGCCGCAATTATTGTTGATATTCCATATCATTTTTACATTAAAAAAGTTAACTAATTTAAAATAGATCAGTACCGCATTGAGCGATATTGATCTATTTTTTAATCTATTTCTTTAGAAAGAATAATTCCTATGCAAATGGAAACTCCAGCAGCAATGCCCATTGGAATTAAGGCGCTCACATCTAAATGGCAAAGTTCAAATACCAGAAAAATTGCAAGTAGCGGCGCCTGCTGGGATGCTGTTAAAAATGCTACTGATCCAACTAATCCGCATTCAAATAATGAAATTTGCGGGAAAATCAAAACATAAATCATCCCTGTCAAAACGCCGAATGTTGCTCCAATAGAAATTGATGGCGTCAAGATACCACCGTATGCTCCACTATAAATCGTATAAGTTGTAACTACCGCTTTTGCAATCAAACAAATCAAGAGCGCCATCACAATTTCATTAGACATATGACGCGTATTATAAGCCATTTGTGCGATTCCGCGGCCATTCCCCATAATATAAGGATAAAAATAAGCCACAGCTCCTGTCATTAGACCTGCTAAAGGTAAGGTAAATAAAATTTTTCTATCCTCTATTCTATTTTTCTTAGCTTTAGCGACATATTTTCTAAAAACAAAACCAAAATATCCTAGCACTATTCCTAAAAATATCGCAAATGGCACCAAATTAAATGACAAATTTTTGTGCAAGATTATGTAATATGGCGTAAAACCATCTCGCAAAGTTCCTAATAGCGTAGCAATAACTGACATGCTTAAACATACCGCAATTGACTTACGCGAAACTTTCTTATATAAAATCTCTAAAGCAAAAAATGTACCTGATAATGGCGCAACATATTGCCCAGCTAAGCCCGCTCCGGCAGCAGCAGCTAAAATCAACTTATAGTCGTCGTTAGTAAGTTTGAACTTTTCAAATTTAGTGTATAATTTAAGCCAGTTTTGCGCAAGCATCGCAGCAAATTCACGTGGAGCAGCCTCACGTCCGACTGATCCACCAGTGCCAATATAAAAAGTCTGAATAAAATCGTGTAAACTGATGCCCACAAAGGACATTTTTTTACCCTCTAATGCTTCATTAACACTAGTTAAATGCCATTTCTTATGCAAAAAGTACCAGACAATTGCTGCAATTATTGAGCCAGCAAATACAGAAAAAAATCTCTGCCAAGGATTAATATGAATACTTACGGGAAGCTCAGCGCTTTCCTTGAAAGACAAAAATAAGCCTTCAAAAAAACTTAATATGTATCCTAAAGCGTCAGCTCCCAATCCTGCGGCCACTCCAATAACAATTGTCGTTATTATTAAAGAGGCGATATATGCAGTTTTATTTTTTTCTATATTTTCCATGCCAACTCACCTGAAAACTTAATATCCCTGATATTTTTCTATTTGTTTTTGCGATAACTCCTTATTCATATTTCCACTCTTAAAACCGTTTAAGTCAAGAGTTACGAACAAAAATCCATATTTTTTTAGAGTATTGACAACTGCATCTTTAGTGAGGATCACCTCCACGTATGTGGAGAATACTTAGAGAATTTTTTGGATTTTAGATAAAAAGAGGGATCACCTCCACGTATGTGGAGAATACACTAATAGAATCGCACTACTTCAACAATCTCTAATTTAAATATTACCATTTTTCATTACTTTCTTCATTAACTCAAAATCTTATGTTTGATAGTTGCCAAGGTTTTTATTTCATCAATTAATAAATTTACATTAATTATTTTCCTGCTCTAATAAACGTTGAGTTTGTAATTCGCCAGATGATTTCATATTATCTGGCACAGACTCCAGAGCTTGTTTAGAGTCCATACCAGCGTGCTCTTCTAAATAAAGAGCTGGAGAAACACCATATTTATTTAAAAAATCAGATAGTGAACTAGCTGGTGGCAATTGACCATTTTGTTGATTGGTTTGCGTTTGTTGAGCTTTCTCAGTGTTGACTTGAGATGAAGTGCTTTTTGACTGTTGAATTTGTTGTTTTTCC
This sequence comes from Lactobacillus hominis DSM 23910 = CRBIP 24.179, assembly GCF_000296835.1. Classification (GTDB taxonomy): domain Bacteria; phylum Bacillota; class Bacilli; order Lactobacillales; family Lactobacillaceae; genus Lactobacillus; species Lactobacillus hominis. The sequence goes on from NZ_CAKE01000018.1 coordinate 17,884, forward strand.
GTTGAAGTTGAGGTTTGAGAAGTATTATTTTGCTGATTAGTTTTTGTAATTTGCTTTTTAGTATTTTTCACCTGTTTCTTTGCTGGTTTCAACCTTTTAGCTTTAATTTAATTATGAGATTTCTTTTTACTTATAGAAGCACTTCTTGTAATACGCGATTGCTTTGATGCTGTCTTTTGATTAGAGCATCCCGTAATATTCACCAAAAATAACAAACTTAAACTAGTGATGAAAAATTTTTTCATTATAATTTCTTTTCTAAAATACTAATTTTCCTCTTCAAAAAAGTCATCTAATTCATATGTTGTAATAACTTTCTTTGTAACATATAGCTCATACTTGGCAATTAGATCAAGCAAATGATCTCCATCAATTAATGTAATTACCCGTGTGCCAGCCCGTGAAGCTTTAATTGCATCTCTTGTAAAAGTTGAAGTTGTAATAAAAATACCGTATTCAGCTCTAAACTTATCCATGGCACCTCGAAACTTATCAATTTCGGGTGAAGAAACAGAATTATTGGGATCCCATCTTTTAGCCTGTATTGCTACTCGCGCAGTTCTAAAATCATCAGTCCTAATATAACCGTATCCATCTAATCCACCATCGCCAGTTAATTTTGTGCCGATCGTTTCATCAATATCTACGTTCATTTTTGTAACTAGTGCGCGACAAAGAAGCTCAAACTTGCCAGGACTTAAATTGAGTAATGCATGCAAAAGATTACTTTTCCATTCTTCTTCAATATCACTATCTGTTTCATCATTTTCTTTCACATTATTTGTCGTTTGCTTTAACTCTTTATTATTCCTAGATCTTTCTTGCCATAATGGTAAAGAAAGCTTATAAAAAGACTTACTCAAGTCTGTACCAGTTCCTTTAAATAAACGTCCTTTTTCAGTGAGAGTTACTATTCCAAGTTTAGGTCGTTCAAGCATATCAGCCATGATTAAATTAGAAACTGTAAAATTAAAGGCATAATTGAATGGTAGATATCGTCTCCCATTTCTTGATGTTTTATAAGACGTTAATACATTTGCAGAAATGCTCTCTTCACTTTCAACTACTGCACGCTTCAAATCTTTGGTAGATGCTTGTCCACCAGACTGCTTCAATTGTTCAATAATCGGCTTCATCAAAAAGGCCTCTTGATCTTGCCGACCCATATTCATAAAATTATCCATTAGGTTATTTCTCATCAATCTTTTACTATTAGTACATATTTTAACGTATTAAAGAGGTTAACACACAAAATTTATTCAAAAAGAAAAGTCCTGATATACAAAGTATACTGAGACCTTCATCTTGCAAGCTATAATAAATATATTCAAAAATACATTCTCTATTTTAAAAACGTCCTACTGAGAAAGGGTGGCATTTATGTATACCCGAAACATTGAACAAAGATTGCTGTTAAGTTTTACACCAGCCCATAGAATCAGGAGGTTTATCGATAACCAAGTTTTTAAACAAGTATTTGAAATTCAGGATCATCATGTAGTAGTTAAAAATTCACTTAAATTAAAAGATTTTACTGAATATAATGTTTTATCTAAATTTTATACCGATGAGGAGATTTACCTCAAATTATTGGAAATAAAGAAGGATTATAATTCTAAATTTAAAAAGGATTTTGGAATAACTTTAGACGAATATGAAAAAGAGAAGCTTTAAAATCAATCCCACTTTACGCGCGCAAATAATCCTTTACAACTAGTTCAAGATCTTTACCATCCCAGTAAAAAGTCTTCGTTTTGGCAAATAACAAATTGCCCTCATCCATTAATCGACTCAAAATCAGATTATTATTTTGGGGCAAATACCCCATCTTTAAGCCACCTATTGTATAAACACTGATTGCATGTATATCACACTCATTATTCGGTTCACGCATCAGCAAAAGCGAATCGCCTTCACGCAATTTAGGCAAAACATGATCTTTTAGTTGCAAATATTGACTGCCAGCCACTTGGCATCCATATAAGAAGACATCCCGTGCATTGCTCGAATTATCGTAATGCAACTTTTTTGATTCATCGACTTGTGTTTGCAAATTTTCTACCTGCTTGATCAAATTATCAAAAAAGTCCTCTGGTGGAATGTGAATTGCATCTCCATATTTATGAAATTCCATAATTAGCGCTCCTTGCTCATTTATTTTTCAAGCTAACATATAAATCTTATTGATCTAACAACTAACTAAAACGGAAAAGCATACAAGACTGTAACAAAAAAAGATCTAAACCTTATTGATCTAACAACTAACTAAAACTCGGTAAAGACAAAGTGATTCAATTGCATCGATCTAAACCTTATTGATCTAACAACTAACTAAAACGTACGGCTTGTAATTTTTAACAAAACCGTGGATCTAAACCTTATTGATCTAACAACTAACTAAAACCAAAGCCTTATCTCAGTTGTAGAAGCACAAGATCTAAACCTTATTGATCTAACAACTAACTAAAACTTTACCTGAACAGGTTGCGCAAGCAATTGGGATCTAAACCTTATTGATCTAACAACTAACTAAAACTAAGCTTTTCAGGAAGCCAAAATAAAGTGAGATCTAAACCTTATTGATCTAACAACTAACTAAAACTAACGATTTAGTTGATGCTATCGCACTAGCGATCTAAACCTTATTGATCTAACAACTAACTAAAACAACGCTTTTAATTGAAAATACAAATGTCAAGATCTAAACCTTATTGATCTAACAACTAACTAAAACAATTGCTTATCAACCTTAGATTTAGGGATTGATCTAAACCTTATTGATCTAACAACCAACTAAAACCGATATTCTATAATCTATCTTTAATTTAGATAGTTAATACCAATCCACAAGGTCTTCATCAATGTAATAATAATCAACTCTTTCCGGAAATAGCGTCGATTTATTATCTGAAAATTCTATTAAAACTGATTTCAAATTCATTGATTTTAACAAATCATCTAACATAACTAACTCTGCTTTATCTAAATAATGAGCTACATTACAGAAAACTGGTACAGAATTTAAATCACACATTTGATGTATATTTAAAATCGTTTCAATTATAGCATATGGCTCCTTTAAAAGGTTAGTATCTAAATGCAGATTCTCTAGCTTTAGAAATTTTTTCATATCTTCACTAAAGTCAAGTTCTAATGGTAGCGTTTCAAGTAGTAAAGAATCTTGAATTATAGCTTCTAAATTGTGGTAAGCTTTTATTATTTTATTACGATTGTCTTCATCTAAAGATTCTATGTATTTTCTTAATATTAAAGGCATATATTTATCCAAAACATTTTCATTGAGAATCGGATCGCCAATAAAATCATAATCTTTAACTATATCTAGCGGATCATAATTATCATCTGAGCTAATAAGAGAGTGTTTCTTATTCTGAAAGCTTTCTATAATGTCGCTATAAGCAATTGTGCTTGCCGTACCAATTACTTTCAGACCGCTGCCATTCATTATCATTTTTTTGTGAGATAAATAATATAAAATCATAATATTACTGTCCTATCTGAACTATTTCTAACATCGTCAATTGGATCACCAACTAAAAAATGCATATCATTATACTGCTTTTCAGTAACCATTAAAGCTTGTACTGTACCACTAGATGGTAAAAATTTTTTAATTCTATTTTCCAAAAAATTGGCAGTTTTTCTACTTACGCAAACTCTTTCATAAACTGAATATTGAATCATTAAAAATCCCTCATTAATTAATCTTTGGCGAAACTGTCTATATTCTCTTCTCTCATTAGCAGTATCAACAGGCAAATCAAACATTATCATTAATCGCATCATTCGGTACCTCATGAATCAACTCCATTTCTATATTTACTTTATCTATCTCTTTACTCAGATATCTCAAGCAATCTCTGACATAAACAGTGATTGCATTAGAAAGTAACGTTTTTCTACCATTAAATTTAATTTCTAAACTAAGTAATTCCACCAAGCCAAACTTAATATCTGGAGTAAAATCTGAAACATTTTCGTGTACTTTAACCCAATAATCTACAAAAGGTCTGAAAGGTTCCATTAAATCCGATCCTAAATTAAATTGATTTTCTTGAGAATGATGGTGTATGCCCAAATAAGATAGATATCCATTTACTGCTATTTCTCGATTAAAAGCCGAAAGTAATATAGCATACCCATAATCCAGCATTGCATTAATTACGCCTGAATTTCTTCTTATAAAGTTTTTACCAAATATGTTCATAAAATATTTTCTGGCAGCTGCTGCCTCTCGATTTGTTAGATCATTGAATTCTACTTGATCCAATTCATTTTGAACACTGTCTGACTCTAAATTATAATTTTTTAAAACTTGAATTTGATTCTGAATCTTGCTCGTAACGATTCTCGTCCATAAAAGGCCTTTACGGCCCTCATCCCACTTAAACTGATTTTTAAGCTTTGCTAAATTTCGACTATTTGGATAATAATCGACTGTTTCAGTAATTGGCTGATATTTTTCATCAACAAAAATTATTTTAGATTGATTTTCGGCTAGCTTACTAATTAGTGCACTTGTAATTACTGCCTGAGAGGTTGATACCAACAATAAATTGATATCGCTAATAGGTATCTGATTAATCCCATCTCTTGTTTGCACAATCATCATATTCATTGAATACGTTAATTTAGCATGTTGCGTAATTATTACCGATCGCCATCCCATATGTTTCCTCCTTGTATCTTTCACCTATACATGATATTATTAATTTGTTGGGTAGCTCCCAACTCTAAACTTTATTGATCTAACAACCAGATTTAAAATCAAGCAATGCATCTTTTGATGCAAAGTTTCAACACTTGTCCCGAGCTATCGAGGGACTTTTTTTATACAAAAAATAGGGAATCCCATTGGTGGTTCCCTATTTTCTTTACAAATCTGAAATCTTAAGGCGTTTTTCAAATAAACCTGTTGGAGATTGATAAATTAATTTTGCATTTTCAGAAAGTGATACGCCAGTATGAAATTGCATAAAGCCTAATGGCGTAGATAATCCTAAAGACTTAATCTTAGGCATTACAGCATTATCATGTAATCCATTTAATACCTGTAAAATTGTCTCTTTTTTCTCAGCTAATGGTAGATCAACAAATTTTTCTCTTCCAGCATGTAATTTTTCTCTAAATTTATTAATATCAAACAATGGTAAGTATTTATCAATATTTGTAAGAATTTCATCATATGCTTCAACCAAAGCTTTCTCCTCTTCGGTATCATTTTCACAATTATCAGTAATTGCTTGCATAGAATATTGAGATAAAGTTAATTGCTTAGCATTTTGGACATACGTAGAACTTGCAAGCATAAACTTTTTGTCACCATCTAAAATTACTTGCTTATATGGAACTTTTGCTTTAACAATCTCAAATGAACTAATTGTTTTATTTTTCTTTCCATTCTTGCTATACATAATTTCAGGTTCAAGTACCTGCTTTAAATAAGCCTTATAGTGACCATTTTTCTCAGCTTTTCTTAAATTAACCAATTCACGCATTGGTACTCCGAACACGCGATATTCGGGGCCCTTTTTCTTATTAATTCTAGCAATAATCATATAGGCATCGGAATTATTTGTATATCCGCCATATATTTCAGTAGGCATATCTTTCTTTTTAGGAATTAAATTACGTGATTTCTTTGTATCACGTGATAAACGTGGATAGACCGTCATCTTAAACATTTCCTGATCGTGAGTTTCGGTTTCTCGAGAAACAAGCATGTATTTATAGTTATATGCACGTTTCAATTTTTCAATTATATCTTTTTTATCAAAAACCTTTTTCTTAGTTTCACGACTGATAATATCGTTATCCTTATTTTCAAAAATTTGCGAAATAAAATTATATCTCCTTGTTTTATCATAAATTATCTTTTCTTTTTCAGGTTCGGAACTAAATTTTTTATATTGTCCATATACAAAGAAAGGACGTAAATAAGGATAAACCTGATAAAGAAGATTACCACAAATAGCTGAAAGATATGCATCAATTGCATGATGATAATCATTTACTTCTCTGCTCTTATATAAGTTCAAGCGCTTTCGTAAATAATGATTATATCGCGCCTTAACAACTATTATTTCAGTATCAGGATACTTAGATTGTAAAATTGTTGAAACTAACTTAATAATTTGACTCGTTTCAACTAGTTGTCTGTGTATGAAGCCTGAAGATTCATATTTATTAATCTTATCTGGATCAATAATTAAATTATTATACTTAGTCTTCGTAATTAATCCTTGCTCTTTCCATTTTTCCCACATATGACGAATCGTCATTCCTAAGTCAGTTGCCATACGATTTCCATATAATTTAACTGGTACATTATCCGATTTGCCATTATTTACTGCTTTTTTTACTAAAACTCGGTTTTCCAAGGAATCATCTTTAATAAAGCTCTGTGGAAGAACGTGATCTATATCATATTGTTCTAGATTATCAATATCAATTAGTTCACCCGTATAAGCATCCCTACCAAGTTGCATAAAGTATAAATAGTGCTTATCTTTTAGCAATTTTTGATCTTTAGCAACCCGTTCCAATTCATTTCTGATAGTTTCTGACGCTAATTCGTTAGACATTTCTTTATAGACTTTACGCAATTTATTTGCTCGACTTTGGCTTATTTTAGCATTATCGTCTGCATCTCTGGTAAATTCAATTGCGATCTGCTTAGGAACTTTTCCTGAAGTTGCTTTAACAATATCATCAACCACTTTAACTACTTGGCGGATTGCTTTCTTATTAGCTGGTGACGTATAAGCCTCATTTAAAATATCTTCTACACTTGTATCAACTAGTAAGTTTTGGTTAGCAACTGCAATAGCATCTTTAAAATCAGCTTGATTTACAATTTGCATAAAATTGTTTTGACTATCCCAAAGTTGCTCAATAATAGTTTGACCATTATTGTCAGTTAATTGTGATAATAATTTCTTCGATAATTGACCCCAACCTTGCATTCTAATCTTGCTTAGTTTGTCAATTTGTCTATCACTTAGCCAGTCTATAGTTTTCAACTTTTCTTTATAAATAGCCTTATCTTCAAAAATAGTTGACCATTCGATGATCCGTTCGAAATCTTTATTATAGTTAGGATCATCAATTTGTTGATCAAAAATCTTCAAATTTTTTAATTTATTATAAGTTGTCAATCCAGAATTAAATTTCTTTTCATCAGATAAGCCCTTAATCTCAACTTTAATAAGTTTATAATTTTCTTTCAAATAGGATTTAAGCTTATTAGTAGTTACAGTTGAATTCTTCTTAAACAAGTTATTATATAGTTCTTGTTTTAAAGGCACAGATATTCGTTTACCATTAATTTTTACGTTATTAAGTTCATTTAATACTGTAAACTTTTGATAAAGTAAACTATTAGCTGGTAAAACATCCTCACCTAATAAGTAAGTATCTATAGTTGTCATTCGTTTAATGAACTTGTTTGCTGACGCCATTCGATCTACCTTTTGATCAAAATTCCAAGGAGTAATCTGTCCTTGCTCCTTACGTATCATCCAAGCAAAATTTTGATTTTTCTTTGTTTGTTTATTTTTAGTAGATTCGTTTGGTGAAATTAATGGTCCTACATAATAAGGAACTCTAAACCTAATTAGTTCATCAAGCTTATATGGTGCTTGCTTTAAATGTGAAGAAACGGGATTTACCTCTTTCAAAAACGGATAGTACTTTCCCTGATTTTCAATAATTTTGTCTAATTCAAGCTGATGAAGCTGATATGGAATTACCCCATTCTCATTTGTTCTCTGTTTTGGCATGAATGAATCTAAGGAAATTGCATCTAAAATTTCCTGTGATTCCTTTGAATCATCTAGATTCTTTTTAATTTCTTTATAAAAATCTTCTTTTGATAAAGTTTTCTTCTTTTCTAATATATCTTTAGCTTGAAGAATTTTTCCATGTCGATTATTAACATACAAGTCATAAGCCAAAGCTAATTTCTTAGCCTTATCTCGATCAGGATGATCAGAAATAACTTGTTTTAATAATTTCAAATCATCTGAATGTTTCTTATACTTATCCTTCATTGATTCAGATAAAGTCTTTCCCTCTTCGACAATGTTACTTAAAGTAATTGCATTAGCCAATTTCCTAATTACTAACAGAATTTCTTGTTCATTTTCATTAAGATCCCCAATTAGATTTTCAAACTTATTATCTGCATCCACATCAGTAAGCTTAAACTCCCAATCGTCTGCTTCATCTTTACTTACATCTTTTAATAAAATAGTTTCAAATTTAGTTTTATAACCTAAAATAGCATTTACTATTTGCTTAGAAACATCCTTCATTAACTTAGTACGTTCCTTATCCTCAGTTTTTAAAGAAAGTAATTGGTTAATTTCCTTAACTTTATTTATCTTGAAGATTTTCTTATCTCGAATAATATTTTCAATTTCTAATGCATTATTGCTATCAAGTTCTACATTAAATTCTGAGTCTAATCCTTCATATAACTCATTTAATTTCTTTAAGCTACCTTTTACATCTATTTTTGAAGCTTCAAAGGCTTTAACAGGCGTATTATATAAAAAATTACCGCGGTATTTCACAATATGGTGAATTGCAAGATAAACTTCTCTTAAATCAAATTTTCGATCTTCAGTCATCAACTTGTAACGAAGATGATAAATAGTAGGATTATCAACATAAAACTTCTTATCTTCAAGAGATGTTGGATAAATTATTGAAGATACATTTTTTCTTGTATCTAAAGGTGAGAGACCAGACTCTTTTAAACGAGCAAAAAAGTATGGATCAACTTTTGCCAAATGAGAATCAAATATCTCTTCTAATAACTTTAATCGCCACTTTCTTCTTTTAATTCTTCTCCGTGTTGTTCGAAAAGCCCGACGATCAGCTGCCGAATTTCCTGCATCAAATAAGTGAGACCCAATAGCAGTTTTTCCATGCATTCGCAGAATAGTATTTTTTGAATCCATTGCTACCCAGCCACAAGAATTAGTCCCGATATCCAGGCCCACAATATAGTCTTCGGTTATTTTTGTCATATATTATATTTCCTTTCTAGTATTTAACCGACTTAACATTTAAGCGCTTTCTTACATCGTAAAAATAATGTGAGCAACTCCTTGATTAAATTTCATTGATCTAACATCCATCTAAAACTACTAATTAAGTCAAAAAGATTTGCTCACAAGTACATTTTAATACTAATTAAGATATTTTTCTATATGTTTAAACACTTAATACATCATAGAGCTTTCTAATATAAGCATAAATTTTACAAACTCATTATATACACTGCACCAACACAAAAAGGACCAAGCCTACTGATATGAACCCCGAAATTCGGACAAGAATTTCGAGGTTTTTATTTATGGCTAAATTATCTAAACAAGACAAAATTGGTATTTACAATAATT
>NZ_CAKE01000017.1 GCF_000296835.1 Lactobacillus hominis DSM 23910 = CRBIP 24.179
TTATTGTAAATACCAATTTTGTCTTGTTTAGATAATTTAGCCATAAATAAAAACCTCGAAATTCTTGTCCGAATTTCGGGGTTCATATCATTCTGGATTCCTTTATTTCCATATTAATTTAATTAAGCTAAATCTTTCCCATTGGATTCAATTACTTTCTTATACCAGTAGAATGAATCTTTTGGCATTCTCTTTAAGCTGCCTCTTCCTTCATCATCGCGATCGACATAGATAAAGCCATAACGCTTAGACATTTGACCAGTACCAGCACTAACTAAGTCAATACACCCCCAAGTAGTGTAGCCAATCAAATCTACGCCATCATCGATTGCACGCTCCATAGCTTCAATATGCATTCTCAAATAGTCAATTCTATAATTATCGTGAATCTTGCCGTCATCGCTGATCTTATCAACAGCACCAAGACCATTTTCTACAACCATCATTGGAATGTCATAGCGATCATACATCACTTCCAGATAGTATTGCAATCCATCTGGATCAGTTGCCCAGCCCCACTCTGAATACTTCAGGTAAGGATTCTTAGCGCCTGCCGCAAAGTTACCGCTCATCTTGTCTTTTACTTCGTGAGTAGTTACAACATTACTCATGTAGTAAGAAAATGTATAAATATCAACTTTTCCTTCAAGCAAATCTTTTCTATCTTGGTCAGTAATATCTAAATGAACATTGTGTTCATTCCATAAACGCTTAGCATAAGTTGGATGACGTAATTCTCCTTGATAAGTATTTAATTTCTTATCTCTTAATAGATTCATAAATTTGGGATAAGTACTTATTTCAACATCGTTTTTACTATATTTATTAATTTCAGAAACAGTTTTTGCAATATTATGAACAATATTCATCTGATCGATTCCAGATGGGATTAAAACATCACTATTATTGCCATTGTCTGCTTCAGATTGAATTCCTTTATCCAATCTATTAGCGACAAATTCTTTCAAATTATGTTTAGAAACTAAATCAATTTGACCAGTATAGTATCCAAAGGAAAGTTTGTGCATATATTTATAAATTAGTAATGATCTCACATTTCCATCTCAAATGGAAATTAAATATTATCAATACAAAAAGCGATCTCTTCAAACTATAAATTCAAAGAGATCGCTTTCGTATCAACATATTCTTCTTTTATTCTACAATACCTTAGACAAAAATTCTTGAGCACGTTTGCTTTGAGGATGATCAAATATTTCTTCGGGACTGCCTTTTTCCTGTAAATATCCGTCAGCCATAAACCAGACTTCGTCACTAACTTCTTTAGCAAAGCCCATTTCATGCGTTACAATGACCATTGTCATTCCTGAATTAGCCAAATCCTGCATAGTTTTTAAAACTTCGCCAACCATCTCAGGATCAAGCGCACTTGTCGGCTCATCGAATAGCATTACTTCTGGATCCATTGCTAGTGCCCGAGCAATAGCTACACGCTGCTGCTGACCACCAGATAAACTAGATGGGAATTGGCTTGCTCGATCTGCTAGTCCAACTTTTTCAAGCAATTCCATGGCTTTTGTTTGCGCTTCTTTTTCACTGACGCTTTTTACTTTCATCGGAGCTAGTTTTATATTTTCAACTACATTCATATTAGGAAAAAGATTGAAGCTTTGAAAAACCATACCCATTTTTTCACGTAATTCGTCTAATTCTTTTTCACCAATATGAGTTAAATCTTTACCTTCAAAAATCACTTTACCACTACTTGGTGTCTCTAGTACGTTTAGACAGCGCAAAAAAGTACTTTTACCTGAGCCAGAAGGTCCAATAATACTAATAACTTGCTCTTTGTTTACAACAGCCGAAATATCTTTTAATACTTCTTTCTTGCCAAAACTTTTTTTGAGGTGCTCGATTTCGATCATTTTAGTCATTGCGCTTCATCCTCTTTTCAAAGTAGTTCAATAATCTGGTAAGTGAAAATGTCATAATGAAGTAAATAATCATTGCGATAAATAATGGTAAAACTCCACGGTAAGTAGACGTCTGGACCAATTGAGTTTGATACATCAATTCGCTAACTCCAATTACTGAAACCAGCGAACTATCTTTAAGCAAGGTAATGAACTCATTTCCTAAAGCAGGCCAAATATTTTTAATAGCTTGTGGAATAATAACATATCTAAATGCTTTGACGCGACTTAATCCTAGACAGCGCGCGGCTTCCATTTGTCCTTTAGGAAGCGAGTCGATACCTGAGCGAATATCTTCTGCCACATAAGCTCCAGAATTAAGACCAATAGCAATAATTCCGGCAACGATGGCTGATAAGTTAGAAATCAAATAACCGATGCCAAAGTACACAAATAAAATTTGAACCATTTGTGGCGTTCCACGAATAAATTCGATATAGCAAACAGCAACCCAGTGCAAAATAGGATTCTTAGAAAAACGCATCAAAGCAAGTAAAGTACCTAAGATAATACCAATTAAAACTGAGAAGATGGTAATTACAATGGTATACCAGATACCTTTAAAGAAATATGGAATGTATTTTGCAAAAGTATTGTTTTTCTGCGTTGTCTTCATATACTTTGCAGCTGCTGGCAAGAACTTTTTATCAACCAATTTATCCTTTTTAACCTTATTGATTGTTTTGTTCACTTGAGCTACCAAATCATTTTGACCTTTAGCAATTGCTACAGCATTTCCAGCTTGGCTATCTTTGATATCAGATCTAACAGCCACTAAGCTCTTATTATTTTGAGCATATGCTTTAGCAGTCAATTCTTCCATTAAAACTGCTTGCACTTTGCCTGATTGCAAAGCTAAAACCAAATTGTTGATCTTACCTAAACCTTTAGCTTTAGAAGACTTCATCTGACTTTGAATTTCATCATATTGAATTGAGCCAGTCTGTGCTCCTACAGTTTTGCCTTTTAACTTGCTGATCGTGTCATATTTATCACGATCTTTTTTATTTAATAAGAAAAATTCACCACTTGGTTTGTAATAAATTTTGGAAAATGCAACGCTCTTTTTTCTTTCTGCAGTAGGCGTCATGGCTGAGATAACCATGTCCACTTTTCCAGTTTCTAGAGCAACTAGCAATGAATCAAACGACATGTTTTTAATAACTAATTTCACGCCCATATCTTTAGCGATTTGGCGCGCTAATTCGATATCAACACCAACATAGCGCGTTTTGCCGTTTTCACTAGCGGTAAATTCAAGCGGTGGATAATCAGCTGATGTACCAACTACTAATTTGCCGCTTTTTTTTATATTCTTTAAAACTGTGCCCTGTTCGATTTTTTTAGCGGAAGCATAAGTTGTTGCCGGCGTAAGCAAGCTAACTGCAGCAAATAATAGCGCTAAGAAAAAAGTTATCCATTTTTTCTTTGTCATCGAACTCCTCTTTCATTATTATATTAAGCCTTTAAATATTTTTTAATTATAGCGAAAAAATAACTCTCAGTGCAAGAGCAAATTAAAAAGCCAGTTTTCACTAGCTTTTACTCGTCCTGCTTTTCATGCCATTTTTGTATCTGCTCTAATCGCTGTTTAAAACGAATTTCATGACCTTGTTCTGTTGGAAAATAGTAATGATGCCCCACTAAATTATCAGGCATTGTCTGCATCGACGTGATTTTATCCTTTGTATCATGGGCATATTGATAGTTTTTACCATAGCCCGCTTCTTTCATCAGTTTTGTGACACCATTGCGAATTTGCAAAGGAACCGGCTGATTCAAAGTTTCTTTAACATCTTTAGCCACATTTTGTGTTGCCATATAAATAGCATTTGATTTCGGTGCAAGCGAAAGATAAATCACCAGCTCTGTTAAGTGAACATTGCACTCCGGCATCCCTAAAAACTGGCATGCTTGATAAACATTAATCGCTAAATTCAAGGCATTCATATCCGCTAGTCCAATATCTTCGCTAGCAAAACGAACGCATCTTCTAGCGATATATAGCGGATCTTCACCACCTTCTAGCATCCTAGTTAACCAATAAATGGCACTATCAACATCGCTATTGCGCATAGATTTATGAAGAGCAGAAATCACATTATAGTGATCTTCACCATTTTTATCATATTTTAAAGTTTTGCCGCCTAAAATTTGCGTTAGCAAATCACTATCAGTTTTTATTCTGCCATCACTTTCGATATCGCTGTTTTCTACAATCATTTCTAAAGTATTTAAGGCGCTGCGAGCATCTCCATCAGCAAAAATAGCAATTTGATGCAAGATCTTACAATCTATATTCAGCGTTTGGTCAAAGCCTTCTTTTAAAGCACGCTCCAGCATTTTACTGATTTCGGCTTCATCAAGCTGCTTCAATACGAAAACTCGACAACGCGAAAGTAGCGCTGAATTAACTTCAAAAGAAGGGTTTTCAGTAGTTGCTCCGATTAAAACAATAGAGCCATTTTCCACAAACGGCAAAAAGGCATCTTGTTGCGCCTTATTAAAGCGGTGAATTTCATCCACAAAAACAATAGTCTTTTGTCCTAAATCAGCATTCTTTTCAGCATCGCCCATTACCTTTTTAATATCTTTAATTGAGCTGGTAACTGCTGAAAATGAAATAAACTCAGCTTTAGTATGCCGCGCAATTACACGTGCCAGTGTCGTCTTGCCCACTCCTGGCGGTCCCCATAAAATCATCGATGGCACCTGATCTTGGTCGATCATCTGACGCAAGATCTTTCCCTTACCAAGCAAATGGCTTTGTCCAACAATTTCATCTAAAGTTTGCGGACGCATTCTGCTAGCCAAAGGTTCATTATTTTTATTTGTAAAAAGAGATTCTTGTTTCATGATTGTTTTAAAAATACTTTCAAAGAAGACATATTTTCAACCATCGTCTTTCTTCCAATTTCATAAACTCTAGTTAACTCTCGGGGATCTTTTTCCATTGTCCCAATGTTTAAAGTATGCGGTGGTCTGATTACAAAGATCTGTTTACTTCTTTCTTGTTTGGCAATTTTATCTAAGACAGCATTGTAATCCTGCGTTCTAGTTTTTAGTCTTTTTAAAACTTGAGGATATTTATGCAAAATTGCTTTTAAAAAAAGATAGGTATGTTTGTTAACTTTGCGATATTCTTTTGGCTGAGTTAAAACAACAAGATTGCGATTATAGCCACGCTTTTCAAAAAATTCTAATGGTATCGAATCACTTACTCCACCGTCCCAATAATAACGATTGCCAATTTTAACAGGTCTTGCAAAAAATGGAATTGACGATGAAGCCCTAATCCACTGCAAATCAGCTGTTTTTCCATTAATTAGTTTATGATAAACTGGATCGCCGGTTTGAATATCAGTTGCTACGCACCAAAATTCCATTGGATCCTTTGCAAAAGTTTCGGCATCAAAGATATCTAATTCTTCTGGCAATTCCCGATAACAAAAATCAGCTCCATACAAATCGCCGGTTTTAAGCCAAGACTGCCAACTAGATAAGCGTGGATCGCGCGCATAGCGTACATTGTATCTTAAAACTCGACCGACTTGGTGCGACTTATAATTTACTCCAAAGGCAGCACCTGCAGACACCCCGATCGCACCATCGAATTTAATATTGTTTTCTAATAGCACATCTTGCACTCCTGCACTAAATAAGCCGCGCATTGCGCCACCTTCAAATACGATACCAGTTTTTGCTTTCACTTAATCAGATCCTTTATCTTAATTAAGGTCATTTTATCACGAAAAAAGCTCACCTTTTAAGTGAGCTTCTCATTTATTCAGTTTTATCTTTCTTTGCATTTAAAATCCAGTTATACTTCTTGGTAAAACCAAACAGCAAAACAAGACTCAAAATCACATACAATGCAGTTGCAATATAGTATGCATATGAATAACCAATTGGTTTACGTAATAAGTAAAATTCTGTAAATAAACCATCAACAATACCGATTACTGCATAAGCAATTTGCACGACTGCTGTAAAAGCAGGTCGCATGTCTTTGTCAACAATGACCATTTGAATTTCTTGTTGAATCGGCATAGTTGCGTTAGCTAAACCTGATCTTAAAAAGAGCAATACACCGACCGTGATAAACAAAGTTACTCCAGTACCAAAATTGCGTCCGTTAGCCATCATAAACATCAATGGCGCACAAGTTAAAGTACCTGCTGCAATTGATACAATCGCACCTAATTTTTTAGCTAAAAATGGAGCAAAGAAGTAACCAATAAACATTGCGGCTGTCTGGAAAGTATTAATCGTTGAAGTTATTCCCCGGGGAATATGCAAAAAGTCATTCAAATAAATTGGAATATATGGCACTACCAATCTAGCACCTAATTGGATACCTGCAATATAGGCAATCCACATTAAAGTATCTTTATTGATTAAAGCCTTAAAAGCAGCTTTCTTTTCTTCAGGAGTTTCTGCCTTCTTTTTATCAACTGTACGATAATCTTGTGGCTCATCTTTAATAAAGAATGCCAAAAAGAATGCGAGCATATTGAAAATTGCTGTTGCAATTAATACCCAGCGATAAGCATTGGTATAATTCGTTAGCATCATGCCATACATTGCTTGCGGGTGAGCTGATAAATTAGAGGCTGAATCATAAGAAATGCCCTGCAATAAGCTAAAGAACCAGACAACAGCCTTTCCACCAATAAAAGTTAAAATAGTCTGGCATACCAAGTTAACAACCATTACGACCGTGAACATCTTAGTTCTAATTTCTTTTGGTACATAAGAAGTCCACATCAAAGGATACATCAAATCATAAACACCAATCGCGGTCCATGAAATAATGTAAGAAAACATAATAATGACTTGATTTTGTGTAACCGTCGTTAAAAACAAAAAGATTGACGTCAATGGTGGCAGTACAAGTAAGATTTTCCGATAACCAAAATCATGCACTGTCACAATCATTAGCGACATCAATAAAGCAGTGATAGCATTAAAAATATTTAATCCAGAAATCAAATGCGGTGCAACTATATCAAAATACGATAAAGCTGCATCGTTTGTAATCCCTGTTACTGCGCCTAAAATCCCATAAATCCATAAATATAGATAAACATTCTTTTTATAGCGTGGTTTCCATTGCTTAATTACGGCTTTTTCTGAAGCTGTCACAAATATAACCTTCATTCTAAACTGATATCTAACGTAAAATTCGCAACTATTCTGTAACCATCCTATTTTATCTTAATCCTCTTTTAGAAAAAATGCACAAAATCTCGCAAACTTTTCGATAAACGCCCCATTTTGCCTGATTTTAGAGTATTATTGTTATAGTTTAAAAAAGGAGTACAGGAATGTTAAAGAGTAAACGCCCTATTATCATCGGTATTGCCGGTGGATCCGGAAGTGGAAAAACAACAATTGCCCATGAAATTTACGATCAGTTGCAGCAAGACGATCACATTTTAATTATGACTCAAGATTCTTACTACAAGAATAATGATGATCTTCCGATGTCTGAGAGAAAAAAGATCAATTACGATCATCCAGATGCATTTGATATGCCCTTACTCGTCGAACAATTAGAAGATCTGATGTCATATAGATCTGTTGAAACGCCAGTTTATGACTTTACTGCTCATACTCGAAGCACGCGCACTATTCATACAGAACCTGCTGATATCATTATCTTAGAAGGTATTTTAGTCTTAGCTGAAGAAGAGCTGCGTAATTTAATGAATATTAAGGTCTTTGTTGATACAGATGATGATATTCGTTTTATTCGTCGTCTAGAGCGCGACACTCAAGAACGAGGCCGTTCAGTAGAATCTGTCATTGATCAATATTTAGCAACAGTTAAACCAATGTACAATCAATTCATCGAACCCACCAAGCGATATGCGGACATTATTGTACCAGAAGGTGGAGAAAATACTGTCGCTATCGACATGCTTACTACTAAAATTCGTTCAGTTTTAAGCGATGTTCAATAATTAAAACAAAAAGCTTACGAAGCATTGATTTTTTTATTAAATGCTACGCAAGCTTTTTTTACTGAATAACATTATCGCCATCCACTGTTTGCATATTTAAAATATAACCTGCTGGATCAGGATCATTTTCGATCACATTTTGTCCATTAACAGTCTTAAAGACAGCCTTCTTAACATTTACGCTCCATACTGTATTAGTGCCTTCAATATTTTTAACAAAATAATCACTATCAAAATGAACATGATCGATCGTTAAGTTGCCGCATTTTAACTGACTATCGCCACCTGCAATAGAACTATCAGTTAATGAAACATTGCCATTAGCTATCGATAAATGCATATCTGCAAGTGTCGAACCTGACACTTTAATTTCGCCATTGTAAGTCGTTAATTTTCCGTCGCCTAATTTACTATTTCTAACAGTCACATTGCCGTCGCTAGTTTCAAGTAAAGCTTCACTAGCTTGACTTCGTCGCACGCGCACACGCCCCTGGCTAGATTTGAGCCACATACGTTCACTATCAAGATCAACAATCTCAATGTTTCCTTCATTTGTTTGCAAATCAAGACTATTTAAGGCATGATCTTTAGGCACGGTAATAGTTAAAACTTGCTCTGGATTTTGAGAAAATTGCACGAGATGTGTTTTTTGCTTAAAAGATAGACTGCCATTTTCTTGTTTTAATTGTGGAAGCATACTTTCTTTTCCCACAAAGCTAGCTTTAAATTCTGAACCAACTTCTAATACAACATTGCATTCAGTTAACTTCGTGCTAAGACTAGAAAATGCCCTCAAATCAAAAGAATGCTGAATTACTTTATCTTCTTTTTTAGCAAATAATTTCAAAAACATCATCTCACTCCTCGCGAAATTAAATTTATATTAATTATATTAATAATTAATGGCTTTTTCAAATATTTTTTATATTTTGCTAATAAAAAAGTCTTAAGGCGATTTCCTTAAGACTTCTCATTTATTTAATTAGTTCCTGGTCTCTTCTTTTTAGCTACTTTAGCGCCCTTAGTCATGTTGTCATTGTAGCCCCAGAACCAAGTTACTAAGAAGGCAACAATAATTGTAACTAAACTTGCAAGTAAGAAAGTGTAGAAACTTGATAAATCAGTTGGATGTTTTGGATTGAAGAATGATGAAAATCCAATTAAGCCGCCGGTAAAGCCATACATCGTTCCGTGCATTAAACCAGTAACAAGACCACCAAATGCAGAACCAATACAACCAGAAATAAATACTTTCTTGTATCTCAAACTGATACCATAAACAGCTGGTTCAGTAACACCGCACATTGCAGAAATAGTTGAAGCAAAACCTAATTCCTTTAAGTCCTCTTTCTTAGACTTAATAGCAACAGCTAATACGGCAGCACCTTGAGCAATCATTGATGAACAAATAATTGCGTTCAATGCACTTTCGCCAGTTCCGGCAATTTGTTGAGCAACCAGCGGCACAACGCCCCAGTGAAGGCCAAAGATAACCAATACTTGGTAAAAGCCACCGATTATAAATCCGCCGATCCAGCCAGAAGCGTGAACTAACCAATTGATGAAGACCGCAATACCGTTAGCGATACCTTGAATAATTGGACCAGTTACAGTTAAAGTCAAAATTGAAACTACCAAAACTGTAATTAATGGTACAAAAATCATTTGTAAGTATGAAGGTAGCCATTTCTTAAGCCAAACTTCGCATTCTTTAGCTAACCATGCAGCTAAAATCATTGGGAAAATTGAGTAAGTGTAGTTTAAGAATTCAAACTTAATTCCACCAACTTCAAACATTGTCTTAAAGGCTTTGCCCCATTCAACTAACTGTGGATAAACTAGCGCTCCACCAATTACTGCAGCAATTATTGGATCAGAATTTAATCTTTTGGCTGCACAATAACCTACTAAAATTGGTAAGAAGAAAAACGATGCATCAGCAATTGCACTAATGGTAATGTAAGGCGTACTTTTAATACTTAATAAACTACCTAATTGAGGTAAAGTTAATAAAGCTAAAATACCTTTAATAATACCAGCTGCAGCAATTACTCCGATAATTGGACTCATAGATCCAGTGATAAAACCAATTAAATTGCCAAAACCGCGACTAATTGGATTTTTACCATCGTCTTTAGGTTGTGGCATTTCTTGATTACCTAAGTCGCCGAGTTGCTTAACAACTTCATCATAAACGCTAGCAACTTCATTACCAATTACAACTTGATACTGTCCTGAAGCATGCATTACGTCTAAAATTCCACGTTGATTCTTTAAAGTATCGTCATCAGCTTTATTTTCATCTTTTAAGTAAAAACGCAATCTGGTAATACAGTGGATTACATTATTAACATTGTCTTTTCCACCAACTTCTTTAATGATGAAAGTAGCTAAATCTTTATGAGAAAGTTTTTTATTTGAATGGCTTTCTTCTTGTTTTTCATCTTTCAAATAGGCAGTCGCAACAACTTGACCGGCTTCTGCCTTTCCTTCAGTTACATCTAATCCTGCTAATTTATCAGCTGAATTAGTAACTAAAACCATAATAGTGGTATCTAATCCTTTAGCTTTAATTTGATCAAGGTCCATTTCAGCGATTGGATCGCCTGCTTTTACTTCTTGATCGGCCTTAATTTTAATTTCAAAAGGCTTTCCTTTTAAGCCTACGGTATCAATGCCCATATGAACTAATACTTCAAGTCCATCGTCAGTCACAATACCAACGGCATGCTTACTATCAGCAATCATTGTAACCTTACCAGAAACTGGTGCTACAACATGACCATGCGTCGGCGTTAAACCAAATCCCTGACCCATAGTTCCTTGAGAAAATATTGGATCAGAGGTTTTTTCTAAAGCAATTACGGCACCAGTAGCAGGTGCTAATAAGTTAACTGTCTTATCTGCCATAATTTCATTCTCTCCTAGTTGAATTCGCTTTCATTTATTTCATGTATTATATTATGCTTGTCTAGACAAGATGTCAATATAAATTTTGTAACCGTTTCATTTTATTTTATATCAATAAATATAAATATCTTTACATGTCTAGGCATGTAAGTATAATAAAAGACAGAGGTGAAAAAAATGGAGTCAAAATCAGATATCATCGCACAAGATATCGCAAACAAAATAAAGCATGAGCTTTATCATTCTGGCGATTACATCCCTAGTGAAAAACAACTCACTACTTTATATGGAACATCGCGCGAAACTGTTCGCCGTGCTTTAGACCAGCTTACAGAATTAGGCTTAATTCAAAAAATCAAGGGTAAGGGCTCGTTAGTCTTAGATCTTGATCGCTACACCTTTCCAATCTCAGGCATTACGAGTTTTGCTGAATTAAATCATGGCCTAAATATGAAGGCCCAAACAAAAGTCATAACCTTTGAAAAATGCTCTCATCTTCCAGAAAAGTTTCTTCCCTACTTTAAAGAAGAAGCTGATAGCTGCGGCACTCATATCGAGCGTTTACGGATAATTCAAGATGAACCAGATGTCCTAGATTGCGATTATCTGCTAGATCCTCCGATTACAGATATTTCTAAATCTGCCGCTGAAAAATCAATTTATCAATATTTAGAACAGGAATTAGGTCTATCAATTTCTTATGCAACTAAAGAAATCACCGTCACCAAGGTTGACAATGACATCCAGAAACTGCTTAATCTAGACAACGAGATGGCTGTCTTAGTAGCAAGTAGAAACTATCTAGAAGATACAACTAAGTTTGAACTCACCTTGTCTTATCACAGACCTGATAGGTTTAAATTCGTCGACTTTGCGCGCAGAAAACATATTAAATTATAGAAAGGCTTTATTATGAATAATTTAGGCAAAAAAGTTATCTACCAAATCTATCCCAAATCTTTTTATGACTCAAATAATGATGGGATCGGCGATCTACGCGGAATTATTGAAAAAATCGACTATATCAAGAAATTAAATGTCGATATGATCTGGTTTAATCCTTTCTTTGTTTCTCCACAAAATGATAATGGCTATGACATTGCCGACTACAAAAAAATCGACCCTCGCTTTGGTACGATGGCCGATTTTGAAGAATTAGTAGCAAAATTAAAAGAAATCAATATTGGTGTAATGCTAGATATGGTATTAAATCATTGCTCAACTGAACACGAATGGTTTAAAAAAGCATTAGCTGGCGATAAAAAATACCAAGATTTCTTTTACTTAAGAAAGGGAAAAAATGGCAAATTGCCTAACAACTGGCAATCTAAATTTGGTGGTCCTGCTTGGGCAAAATTTGGCGATAGCGACTATTACTACTTGCACCTTTATGGTCCAACGCAAGCAGATCTAAACTGGCATAATCCGCATGTTCGCAAAGCCTTAATCGACGTTGTTAACTTTTGGCGCGCTAAAGGAGTTCATGGCTTTAGATTTGACGTAATTAACGTTACTGGTAAAGACGAAAAACTAGTTGATTCAATTAACCCTACTCAAGAAAAGAGTCTTTATACAGATACCCCAATCGTGCAAGACTACCTCAAACAGTTAAATAAAGAATCCTTCGGACAAGATCCTGATAGCGTCACTGTTGGTGAAATGTCTTCAACGACTATTGAAAATTCGATTGCTTATACTCGTCCGCAAGATCACGAACTATCAATGGTCTTTACTTTCCACCACTTAAAAGTTGACTACAAAGATGGTGAGAAATGGTCAATTATGCCATTTAACTTCAAGAAATTAAAAGACATTATGCTTACTTGGAATTCTAAAATTGACCAAGGCGGCGGCTGGCAAGCCCTATTTTGGAATAATCATGACCAGCCTTGGGCCCTAAATCGTTTTGGTAACACCGGTAAATACCGCGTTCAATCTGCACAAATGCTGGCTGTAGCTCTGCATTTTCTTAAAGGAACACCATACATTTATATGGGTGAAGAATTGGGGATGATGGATCCACACTACAAGTCAATTGATGACTATGTTGATATCGAAGCTCTTAACGCTTATCAGGAATTACTTGATAAAGGAATAGATAAAAAGCAAGCTTTCAAAATTATTAATGCAAAAGCTCGAGATAACTCACGTGTACCAATGCACTGGGATGATTCTGAATATGCTGGCTTTAGTAATGTGAAGCCATGGCTCATGCCGACTGATCAAGACAGAATTAATGTCAAAAAAGAATTAGCTCAAGGGGAAATTTTCAATTTCTATCAAAAACTAATTAAATTGCGTAAAACTGAGAAATTAATTTCAGATGGTCACATTAAGCCTCTTCTACAAGATCACGATAGTGTCATGGCATACGAAAGATATCTTGATGACAGCAAACAAAAGATTATAGTTTTAGCAAACTTCTTTGATAAAGAAACTAAAGTCCAAATTCCAGCAGAATTTGCTCAAAATAAAGCTAAAGTCTTAATTAGCAACTATCCAAATGACACTAGTAAACTTAGCGATAGCTTAACATTAAAGCCTTACGAAGCAGTAGCTTTTAAAATTTAATTTAAAGCATCAAAAAAACAGCATGAATCATGCTGTTTTTATTTTTGCTTAAATTATGCATATTTCTTTTGTAAATGATTGGCAATCATTGATAAAGTAAAACATACCACAAAGTACATTACTGAAATAATGACATACATTGGAATTAAGTATGTAGTATTTTGACTATATATAATCTGTGCGTGGAAAAGCAATTCTGGTAGCACAATTATAGTAGCTAGTGAAGTATCCTTAACCAAAGATACAAATTGTGAAAGTAGTGACGGAATCATCTTTTGCAAAGCTTGTGGAATTACCACATGATACATTGCCTGCATGTAAGTCATTCCGTTTGAACGAGCACCTTCCATTTGACCTGGATCAACTGCTGCAATACCACTTCTCACAATTTCAGCAAGCATTGCGCCTTCAAAGACAACCAAGGCAATAATTGAAGCCACTGTCGGATTGGTAATAATCCCTAATTCCGGTAAACCAAAATACGTGAAAAAGATTATCAAAAGTAGCGGCAAGTTACGAATTATATCTATTACAAAGCCTACGATTGCCGATAAATATTTGATTTTCACATAGCGGATAAAGCCAAACACTAAGCCTAAAATAAAGCTTAAAACGATTGAAATTAATGAAACATAGATTGTCACCCACAAACCTTGGAGCAAAAAGCGGATATCAATCCATGAATATGCATGAATAAAGTTTTCCATATCTTTCCTCCTATGCTGCTAGTTTCTTTTCTAAGTGACGCATGTAATAACTTAACGGCAAAGTTAATACTAAATAAAATAGTCCAACTGCCATGTAAGTATTAATTGTTTCAAAAGATGAAAAAGCAATTACGTCAGCTTGATACATCAAATCAAATCCCGCTACAAAGGCTAAAACTGAAGAGTTCTTAATTAAATTAATGAATTGGTTACCCAATGGTGGAATTACTATTTTTAAAGCTTGGGGCAAAATCACATAGCGCATTGCTTGAGTATAAGTCATCCCATTTGAACGCGCACCTTCCATTTGCCCGTCGCCAACAGAATTAATACCAGATCTAACAGTTTCAGCGATAAAAGCTGAAGTATATAAAGTTAATCCAATTGTACCGGCCGCAAAGCCAGAAACTTTAAACAAAATTTGCGGAACTACCAAGTAAAAAATCATCGTAATAACTAAAAGAGGTATATTACGGAAAATTTCAATATAAATATGAGCAATTACACGAGCAAATTTATTAGGTGCGACTTCTAAAAGAGCGAAGCCCACTCCTAAAATCAAGCTGAAAAACAGTGCAATTAAACTACATAAGATTGTATTCCAAAAGCCAGATAAAAACTCTGACCAGTGATTAACTAAAATATTGATCACGCTTTTTCAACCTCCTTAATATTAAATCCTGGAATGCCACCGAACCATTTTTCAACTAAACGATGATAAGTACCATCTTTTCTTAACTCAGTCAAAGCGCTATCTAAATGATCGCGCATCTGCGTTTGTCCTTTATTTACGGCGATACCATAAGGCTCACTAGTGTAAGTGCCCCCGACTAGCTTAAAGCCTTTATTTTCGCGCGCAATTCCGGCTAACAGTCCATTATCTGTCGTCATTGCTTGACCTTGACCTGCTTTTAACGCTGTAAAAGCTTGACCATAATCATCAAATTCTAAGATTCTAGCTTTCGGAGCAAACTTTTTAACATTATCAACTGCCGTAGTTCCTTTTACCGCAAGAGCGGTTTTACCATTTAAATCCTTAATATTTTTTATAGTCGAATTTTCTGGAACCAATAATGATTGTCCAGCCATAAAATATGGCGCTGTGAAATCTACTTGCTTTTTACGATCAGGCGTAATGGTCATTGTTGCTAAAATAGCATCGATATTGCCATTTTTTAATAATGGAATTCTTGTTTTAGGCGTAGTTTGTACAAACTCAGTTTTGGCATTTTTACCATACATTTTCTTAGTTAAGGCATTAGCTAAATCCACTTCAAAGCCTTCGATTTTACCAGTTTTAATACTCATTAAACCAAATAACCGCGTATCTGCTTTAACGCCCCAAACTACGGTCTTGCTTTGCTTAGTTTCTTGATAAACATTACGGTTTTGCGATTTTTTACTACAGCCACTAGCAAATAAAACAAGTCCGAAAACAAATGGCACAGCCAAAAATTTGAACCATTTTTTCATAAGCACACCTACTTAGCAATAACCTTGCTTAAAAATTGTTGTGCACGTTCAGTCTTAGGATGTGCAAAAAACTCTTCTGGTTTACTATCTTCTAAGATCTGTCCTTGATCAAAGAAAATCAAACGATCGCCCACTTCGCGAGCAAATCCCATTTCGTGGGTAACTACAACCATTGTGATACCTTGTTCTGCAACAAATTTCATAACATCTAACACATCTTGGATCATTTCTGGATCAAGCGCACTAGTTGGTTCATCAAATAAAATTGCTTTAGGTCTCATTGCAAGTGAACGTGCAATAGCTACACGTTGTTTTTGACCACCAGACAATTGTCTTGGATAACGATCTGCCCAATCAGCTAAGTCCACTTTTTCTAAAAGATCCATAGCGATCTTTTTGTTTTCTTCATCATCGCGGTGTAAAACGATCTTTGGAGCTAAAGTAATATTTTCTAAAACTGTATGGTTGTCGTATAAATTGAAGTGCTGGAAAACCATCCCAACATTTTTTCTAATCTTGTTTAAATCAGTCTTTTTATCGGCAAGATCATATCCAGTAACCAATAATTGTCCTGAATTAATTGGCTCTAAACCATTCATTGTACGAATTAAAGTACTCTTACCAGAACCAGAAGGTCCAATGATTGAAACAACTGATCCTTCTTCAATAGAAAGATTAATGTCTTTTAAGGCATGATATTTGCCGTAATATTTATCAACATGCTTAAATTCAATAATTGCGCTCATTTTTAACTCCCTTCAGCTTTCTAAAAAATTCTTTCAGAAACAAAGAAAAAGCCTCTCGT
This sequence comes from Lactobacillus hominis DSM 23910 = CRBIP 24.179, assembly GCF_000296835.1. GTDB lineage: Bacteria > Bacillota > Bacilli > Lactobacillales > Lactobacillaceae > Lactobacillus > Lactobacillus hominis. The sequence goes on from NZ_CAKE01000017.1 coordinate 16,367, forward strand.
TTCCTAATGTAATCAGGACGAAAGGCTTTTTTCCGCGGTACCACCCAAATTGTCTAATAAAAACTTAGACCAACTTTATCAACGCTGTAACGTGGCGCACACGGCATATCTTTTAAATAAGCAACCTTGTAAAAGAGTGTCTTTCAACTTAACGGGGGTCTGCTAGCTTTTCACTACCGCCAGCTCACTGTAAGAATCGTTAACCTACTTTTCTCTTTTATAGTTTTTAAATTAAATAATGATTACATTAAATAATATTTTTCTAAAAAACGCAAGTCCTTTAATCAAGTTCAGCTTGTTTAACGTCAAAACCAGGAATATTTCCGAACCATTTTTTGATTAATTTATGATAGGTTCCATCTTTTTTTAACTCTACTAAAGCTTTATTAATTTTATTGAGCAGCTGTTTTTGGCCTTTATTAACAGCAATTCCATACGGCTCGCTAGTGTAAGTACCGCCAACTAATTTATAGCCCTTATTTTCTGTAGCAATTCCTGCAAGCAAACCATTATCGGTTGTCATTGCTTGGCCTTGGCCTGCCTTTAACGCAGTAAAGGCTTGACCATAATCATCAAATTCTAAGACTTTTGCCCTAGGAGCAAACTTTCTTACATTGGCTACAGCCGTTGTTCCTTTTACAGCTAAAGCTGTCTTACCATTTAAATCTTTAATATTTTTAATTTGTGAATTATCGGGAACTAAAAGCGACTGTCCGGCATTAAAGTATGGCTTACTAAAGTCGACTTGTTTTTTACGCTCTGACGTAATTGTCATGGCAGCGAGTACTGCATCGATATTACCATTTTTTAAGAGTGGCAACTTAGTTTTGGCAGTTGTTTGGGTAAATTCAGCTTTGGCGTTTTTACCTAAAATCTTTTTAGTTAAAGCATTAGCTAAATCCACTTCAAAGCCTTCAATTTTTCCAGTTTTAATATCCATTAAGCCAAATAAACGCGTATCTGCTTTAACGCCCCACATAATTGAATTATTGCTTTTAGCTTCGCTATAGACATTTCTCGTCTTTTTCTGGCAAGCAGACAAACTAAATAAAGCCATGAATACTAATAATAAAGAAAATAGTTTGCTCAATTTATTTTTCTTCATTAAATTAAAACTTCCCTCCTAACAAATAAAATAGAGGAATGTTCCCTCTATTTTATTCAAATGCCATTTGATTAGTATATAAGCTGTAATAAAAGCCGCGCTTTTTAATTAATTCATCGTGATTTCCTTGTTCAATGACATTTCCGTCTTTTAATACTACTATTTTATCGGAATTTAGGATTGTCTTCAAACGGTGAGCAATAACAAAGCTCGTTCTGCCTGCAATTACCGCATCCATGGCTTTTTGAATCTTAGCTTCCGTAACAGTATCAACGTTGGAAGTTGCTTCATCTAAAATCAAGAATTCTGGATCAGTTAAGATAGTGCGTGCAATTGAAATAAGCTGCTTTTGTCCCGTTGAAAAGACAGAATTTTCTTCAGAAACCTGGGTATTATAGCCATCTGGCAAACTAGAAATAAAGTCATGAATATTTGCTTCCTTAGCTGCTGCAATAACTTGATCATGACTGGCATCAGGCTTACCGTACTTAATGTTATCTTCTATAGTTCCGGTAAATAAAACTGAATCTTGTAAAACAATGCCAACATTATTTCTTAAAGACTCTAAGGTAATATCCCGGACATCGACCCCATCAAAAGTAACTTTTCCTTTATTAACATCATAGAAACGATTGACTAAATTCATAATCGTTGTTTTTCCTGATCCTGTAGGACCAACTACCGCAACCGATTTTCCTTTATCAACCTCAATATTTACGCCATGCAAAATTTCTTTGCCTGGAACATAGCTAAAGTGAACATTTTCTAGTTTTACGCCATCTTTAATCCCTGTTAAAACTTTTCCATTTGCTACAGTATCTTCTTCACCTTGCTTTTCAACATTGGCTAAACGACGACCGCCAGTTAACGCTAATTGGATCATAGAATAAATTGATGTTAACTGAGTCAATGGTTGAAAGTAAGTTTGCGAATATTCTACAAAGGCAACAATTAAACCTAATCCCACAGCATGACTCACTTGATTAGTAACTATTAACCAAGCACCACCACCAATAACAATTGCCAAGTTTAATAAAGAAAGTCCTTGAAGAAGCGGAAATAACATCCCTGAGTAAAACTGCCCTTTAAACATAGCATTACGTACATCGTTATTATAGTGTCTAAAATTTTGTACAGATTCTTTTTGTAAGCCATTAGTAATGATTACTTTTTGCCCGTTGATTTGTTCATTAACATATCCGTTTAAATCGCTTATTTTATCTTGTTGTGCATCAAGATATTTGCGTGCTTTTTTCATGATAATAATGCTAATAACAATAATTAATGGTGTCGTGGCAACTGTAAAAATTGCCATTTTCGCATTCACCATAAACATCATAATAATAGAGCCGATAAATAAAGCACTTTGCGAAATCACCTCAAACATAGCGTTATTCATTGCATTAAAAATATTATCTAAATCTGAATTGAATAAAGAAAGCAATTTTCCATCTTGATGAGTATCAAAATAGCGAATTAGCATTCTTTGAAACTTAGAAAAAAGATTTTCACGCATATCATTTGTTGCATCAGCATTAAATTTAGACATTACCATCCATGCAATAAACATAGCAATAATTCCTAAGGCATACGAGCCTGCCATATACGCTAAAGCACTATAAAAATAGTTTAGATCTAGTTTTCCTTGACCAATTTTAGTTGCTGCATTAGTTAGATCACGCACTGCATTTCCCAAAAATAAAGGTCCAATAACTTGAGAAAGCGTAGAAATTAAAGATAAAAAAATAACTACTAAAATGCCTTTCCAATATTTTCTAAAATACTTAACAAAATATTGCAATGCCATTTTATTCTCACTCATCTAAGTCACCTCTTTTTTCTTTTGCTTTTTGAGTACGATAAATATCTTGATAAATTGGAGAAGTCTTTAATAACTCTTCATGAGTTCCTTGGGCAACTAATTTTCCATCATCTAATACCAAAATATTATCTGCATTTCTCACAGAAACAATTTTTTCTGCGATAATCATTGTTGTAGTTTCTTTGAGATCATGTTCTAAAGCATGCTGCACTAATTTTTCAGACTTTGCGTCTAAAGCCGAAGTTGAATCATCCAAAATCAAAATTGGTGGATTACTGATTACTCCGCGAGCGATTGACAAACGTTGTTTTTGTCCACCAGAAAAGTTGGCAGATCTTTCTTCAACTTCATGATCAAATTCATCAGGATATTTTCCAACAAATTCCTGTGCTTGTGCAATTTCAGAGGCACGCTTTAGTTCGTAATTTGTCGCATCGCGTTTTCCTTGACGCAAGTTTGAAGCAATCGTTCCAGAAAATAAGATTGCCTTTTGTAAAACCATTGAAACTGTATTACGTAGTGACTTTTCGCCAATATCCTTGAGATTTTTGCCACCAATTTTAATTTCTCCAGAATCTGGATCATACAAACGTGGAATAAGCTGAGCCAAGGTGGTTTTACCAGAACCCGTTGCACCAACTACTCCAACCATTTGTCCTGGTTTAACTTTGAAAGAAATATTTTTTAAAGTTGGCTTATCAGCATCTGGATAAGTAAATGTAACATTATCAAACTCAATACTGCCTTTTTGTGGTTTATCGTCATCAGTTACAATAAATTGAACATCAGGCTGGGTATTTAAAACTTCACCAATTCTATTTAGTGACACATTACCACGAGAAAAACTCATCATTACCATTCCACCAATTAAAATAGTAAATAACAATGTCAAAATATAAGAAACGTATGGCGAAACCACAGTAACATCAGTTGGGTGAGACTGAATACTAGTTCCAACTAGAAAAATAACCAGTGAAATAATCAAATATGCAATTAACATAAAAGCTGGCATAATTGCTGAAATCCAATAACCAATTTTAATATTTAGATCGTTTAAACCATCAGAAGTCTTATTGAACTTTTTAATTTCGTTATCTTCTTGATTAAACGATTTAACAACACGTACGCCTTGCAAGTTTTCTTTAACTTGAGTAGAAATACGATCCATATAAACCTGAAATTTTGAAAACAATGCATTCATATGACGCACTACAAAATACCCTACGCCCAACATAGCAACAACCATTAAAACTGCTGCCCACCAGTAACGAGGAATAGTAATAATTGCTAAAGCAAAGGACCCTAATAGAATAATGGGAATTCTAAGGAGCTGCATAAACAGCGTCATAATCATATTCATAATCTGGTTCATGTCGTTAATTAAACGCACTACCAAAGAACCAGAAGAAAATTTTTCAATATTTCCTAAAGAAAAGCTTTGAATTTTTGCATAAGTTTCTTCTCGTAAGTCAGAAGTAACTCCTTGTGCAACTTTAGCTGCATAATAAACATTAAAAATCCCAGCAGCGATTGCTAAGATACCTAAAACGATAAGCCAGATTCCGTCTTTTAAAACTTCACTTTGGCGATCTGCCAAAATAGCTTTTTGAATATCTTCTAAAACTCTAGGCTGCCATAAGGTAGCAAACGCAGAAATAATAATTGAAATTACAGCTCCAATTATTTCTTTATGATAATTTTTAAAATGTGGTTTTAAAATTCTCATTTAGCACTTTCCCTCTTTTCTTTTTCTAAAACTTGCCAAAAAGCCTCGCTCCATTCTTCATTTAAGGCAATTAATTGTCGCATCTTTTCAGGACCTAATTTGGCCGCAACTTCGTCTTCTAACTTTATTAATGAGGAAATTTTTTCTTTGGCATATTTTTTTCCACTTGCAGTTAATTGACAGTACTTAACACGATTATCTTTAGCATCAATAGTCAAACTAAGATAACCTTTTTCTTGTAGTTGATGAATTCCTTTGTTAATCGACTGTTTTGGAAAACTACTGCGATTCACAATCTCTTTTTGTGTTAGCTTTTTGCTAAGTAGTAGCTCATACAAGATTATCGTCAAATAGCTGGCCATATGATGTCGACGATCCCATTCTTCATAGCCTTTACTGCCACGTACAATTGCTAAATTTAATTTTTCTGTTTCACTATTTTTCATATCCACCTCAAAAATAGTAATTTTATGGACTAATTAGTTAAATATATTAGTATCTATGTGGACTATTGTCAAGATCAAAAAAAGAAAACTACAATTAGCAGTTTTCTTTATTACTTATTCCACAAAAATTTAATGATCAATTTATCCACTTGTGTATTTTCATGAAGTTTACTATGTTGCGCCTTCGCTCCCTTAATTTCTACTTCTTTATAAGATTTTGCGCGTCCATTTATTAAATAACGATATGTTTGAGCTGATGCTACAGAAACTGAGCCATCCCCACGTGAGCCATCTTCTTTATCACCATAAATATTCAAAACTTCAATTTGTCGAGGATAATGTCTTCGCAGTGGTAATAGCTGCTTAAAGCTCAGGGCAAACTCATCAGGCTTGCCAGTGGACCTATCAATAATTTTGCCTTGGCGACCAACTTTCTCTCCCAGCCAGCCATTATAATGTCCTGCAATTGAGACGATCTTATTTATTTCAGGTAACTTTTGATTATCATAATTTTCATTAATATAGTTAGCTACCATCAAATTACCATAAGAATGTCCTACAAAATTAATCTTTTTAAATTTATATTTTCTTGTCAAAGCCTTTACGACAGCTAAAACATTCTTGCTTGACCCGTTACTGCTATCTTGCAAATTAACTTCTACAATTGGATTCTTCGTTTTTGAAGGTATTTGTCCTATAAATGTAACTTTATTATCTGAACTGACATCAGCTCGAATTACTATATTAGTTACATGTGCTTTTTTAGCTGCACTAGTCATATGCTCTTCTGCCTTATAGCTAGAGCCATAACCATGGAAAAATAATGTTGGCGTCCCAATTTCGATAGTTGATCTTTGATTATCTTTTTTTACTTGGTCTTGCTTCAACCAGTAATATGCGCCTATACCCGCAACTAGAATAACTGCGATCATAAGTGTTGCGATTAAGATTTTGATCTTTTTCATTGTTAAATTTCTATCCCTTAAACTTACATTTAATAAGTATATTTTATCAAAAAAGTTGCTTACGAGAAAAATTTTATTATGCTATTCTGATCAGCGACGCATTTTAATAATGGATATCGAAATAAGGAGAGTTATTTAAATAAATGGAAAATAAAGAACACACAGTTATGAAAGTCATAGTTTGCGTAACTACTACTTCCCCAGTTTGGTACATTATTTTAGCCCACGTTGTCTTGATGGTTGGTTGTCCTTTAGCAATGTCACCATCTCAAACTTATGCTTTAAACGCTATTCAAGAACCAGTTGCTGCTGACGGCTCCACAATAATGAACACCTTACAACAAATCGTAGGTGCCATTGCCACTGCTATTTCTACAATCTTGCTTTCTGTAGGTCAAAATTTTGCTGGCAATGTAAGTAAAGCTCAAGCTTTCACTAATGGAACACACTATGGCTTTTACTTTTCAATTGTTTTAATCGTTATCGGTTTGCTTTTATCATTTAAGATCAAGAATACTGAGAATTAATTCAGAAATTCATATTATAATAGAAGAAACTAAAAAAGATGTTTTTATCAATTTTTGAGATAAAAACATCTTTTTATTTAACTAAGTAAAGGATTATTTATGCGAATTTTTGAAGGCATCGGCTTAATTATTTATCTATTTTTAACTGCGATTGTAATAAGACATCAAATTCAAGCCAAGAAAAGTTTTAGGACTAATAAAATTAATGCAGAAACATTTCAAAAGTTGACTAAGCGTAATCTTATCTTGTTAACTTTGATAGTTATTTTCTTACTTTTATTTTTATACACGCCCTTCAAACTGATTTTTATTTAAAGCTCTAATTTTCCTACTAAGTCACTGATATGTTCAACCTTCATTTGCGCTAATTGCGAAGTCAATTCTTTAGCTAGTTTAGGGCAAATATTTTCATCTTTAAAATGAGCAGAACCGACTGCAACACAAGACGCACCTGCTAAAAAGAATTTAATAATATCAGACGCAGTTTCAATACCACCCATTCCAATAATTGGCAGGTTAACTGCTTGATGAACTTGATAAATCATTCGTAAAGCAAGCGGCTGAATTGCTTTACCAGAAAGTCCTCCTAAGCCATTGCCTAGTATAGGCTTACGTGTTTTAACATCGATTTGTAATCCTAATAAAGTATTTATCATGCTCAAACCATCGCCGCCGCCCTCTTTTACTGCTTTCGCAATAGCTACAATATCAGTAACATTGGGCGTTAATTTCACATAAATTGGATGGCTAACTTTATTTTTAATTTCTTTAGTTAGTTCTTTTACAACTTTAGGATCAGTGCCGAAATGCATCCCGCCTTTAGCAACATTGGGACAAGAAACGTTAATTTCTAAAGCATTAATTGGCGCTTGATCTAATTTTTGGGCACATAGACATAATCTTCCATGCTTGCTCCGCCAACACTAGCAATAATAGGTAAATCAGGATATTTCTGTCTTAATGGCAAAATTTTATCTTTTATTACTACGTTAACTCCAGGATTTGTTAATCCAACTGAATTCATAACACCATCATCGAGCAGAGCAATTTGTGGCTCAGGATTGCCAGATTTTGGCTTTCTTGTGGTCGTCTTTAAAACTAAAGCCCCTAAATTATTTAAATCCATCTTCTGCGCTGTTTTAGTATCGCCAAAGCCAAAGGTTCCGCTAGCTGGCATAATTGGATTGTTTAAATTCAAGCCTGGTAATTTTACACTAATATCAGTCATTTTGTACCTTCTTTGGTGTTAGATTCCTTAAACCTGGCAAGCTAATCATGACCAAAAAGCTCAAGATATATAATGCTGACAAAAAGCCCATTACAACGCCCAAGTTATACTTGTCCATCAAAATTCCAATCACGACTGATGAAAATCCTCCAATTGCACGTCCGACATTAACGATAATGTTATTGGCAGTGGATCGAATTTCAGTTGGATATAAGCGACTAATTACTGCGCCGTATCCACCAAACATCCCATTTGAGAAAAATCCTACGACTGCTCCGATTAACAATAATGTTGTCATATTGTTCGCCAATGACAAAGTGTAAACCATAACTGCAGAGCCGATTAGAAAGATACTAAATGCTCTTGTTGGACCAAAGTAATCAAAGATCGAGCCAAAAGTTATCATGCCAATGCTCATGCCGACAATAGTTGCAATCATCCACAAACTTGAACTTGAAACATTTAAGTTTAATTGCTTTTGCACAATAGTTGGTAGCCAATTCATTAAGCCAAAGTAGCCGGCAATTTGAACAGTCATCATTACCATTAAGCCTAAAGTTTGAAAGACTAATTTAGGCGTTGAAAACATCTTTTTAACAACATCCGATAAAAGCGAATTCTTTTCTTGCTTTTTAGCTTCTAAAAACATCTCGCTTTCATGTACGTGTTTTCTAATAAAAACAGTTAAGATTACTGGAATAATTCCTACTAAAAACAGCATATGCCACCCTGCTGTTGGAATAATCCAAGCAGCAACTAATGCGGCTAAAATTGCTCCAATTTGTCCTCCAATTGCGGCAATTGAAGTCATCTTACCAATCCTGTCGCTCTTAAAATTTTCAGCAATCAACGCAATTCCTACGCCATATTCACCACCGGCACCAATTCCTGCAAGAAATCGTAGTGCGTAAATGAGATAAATATTATTTGCAAAGGCCATCAAAGCCGTTGCTATGGCGAAAATAATAATTGTGTGGCTGAAGGTTTTAACGCGACCAATCTTATCGCCCAAGATGCCAAAGGCAATACCTCCTACTAGCATCCCTAAGTTAGTAATCGATGAAATTAATCCTGCTGCTCCACCTGATAAGTGCAAGTCAGCAATCATTGAACTCATCGCAAACGATAAAAAAAGCACATCCATATTCTCTAATGCAAATCCCGAAGAAGTTGATGCAATAACCCACTTCTGGTTTTTAGTTAGACTATGGTTGTGCCTAGTAATTGTGTCCATATTAAATTCCTCCAAAACGAATGCTCTCTGTCATTCAATTATTTTTTCAATACCACATTCTACACGCAATTTATTTTTTTACAAGCATAAATTTAGGTTTGCTTTTTTATTTTTTTGATGATATGCTTTTGTCAAACAAACTTTAAACGGTACAGAGAGACCGCAAGTTATATTGACTTAAATATTTTACTTTCTACAAGTCTACACTTGGAGCTTTCTCTGCACCAATGTAGACTTTTTCTTTTAGGAGGCAAAATGACTAAACCTGTAATTGTTGCATTGGATGTAGATAACCAAACTCAACTTAAAGAAATCTTGGCTAGCCTTGCAGAGCCCAGTCAAACTACTATCAAAATCGGCATGGAGCTTTTCTTTAATTCTGGAGCTAATATTGTTAAAGAACTAGCCAATCAAGGCTATCACATCTTTTTGGACTTGAAATTGCATGATATTCCTAATACTGTCTATAATGCTACTAAGCAACTAGCCCAACTAGGAATTTCTTATACAACCGTTCATGCTCTGGGGGGCAGTAAAATGATTAAAGCTGCTAAAGAAGGTTTAATTGCTGGAACTGCCTTTAATAAAAACGTCCCTAAATTGCTGGCAGTAACCGAACTTACTTCTATTTCAGATGACGTTTTAAGCAATGAGCAAAATTGTAAATTTTCAATGCAAAAACAAGTGCTCTCGCTAGCTAAAATGGCAAAAAGTGCTGGCAGCGACGGTATAGTTTGCTCACCTTTAGAAGTAAAAATACTAAGACAACAACTCGGCGATGACTTTTTGTATGTCACTCCGGGAATTCGTCCAAATCATTCAACTAGCGACGACCAAGCACGTACTGCTACTCCTAGACAAGCAAAAGAATTTGGTGCTAGCGCAATCGTAGTCGGCCGTCCTGTAACTTTAGCCAGCGATCCAAAAAGTGCCTATGAAGCAATTAAAAAGGAGTTCAACTAATGTATCAAAAAGAGATTATCGATAATTTAATTAAAGAAAAAATAGTTACAATTTCACCAGATAAACCTTTTACTTACGCTAGTGGCATGCTTTCGCCAATTTATACAGATTTTCGATTAACAATTTCCTATCCCAAATTACGAACTATGATTGCCAAAGATTTAGCTAGTTTAATTAAAAAGACTTATCCCGATGCCACTGTCATTGGCGGTGTAGTTACTGCGGGCTTACCTCATGCTGCTTGGGTTGCTCAAGAGCTCGATTTACCCATGATTTATGTTCGTCCTAAACCTAAAGATCATGGTAAAGGTCGTCAAATCGAAGGTCGATTTAGCCAACACGATAAAATTGTTCTAATTGATGACTTAGTAACTACTGGAGGTTCAGTCCTCCAAGCAGTAAAAGCTTGTCAAAAAGATGGTGGAAACGTCATCGGAGTCAGCTCTATTTTCACCTACTATTTACCTGACGCTAAGAAAAATTTTGTCCAAGCTAAGATGGCGTTTGCTCCCCTCCTTTCTTATCCTGAATTATTAACTCAAGAAAAAGAAAGTGGACATCTTAGTCAAAACCAGTATGAATTGCTCAAAACATGGCACCAGGATCCTTGGAATTGGCAGGTTTAAATTAAGACACAAAAAATACACTAGAATCGCACTTTTTGATGCAAATTCTAGTGTATTATTTTTTTATTTCATTTTAGTCAAATAAAGTCCAAGGCTCGCTCGGTCTATCATACAAATATCCTCTTTGCCAGTTCCATTGTGGATGCTGGTTCATAAAGCTTTCAGCATCAAAGCTTTCGCCATCTGCTCTACCAAAAATCCCCCACATATTAAGATTCTTAATGTCAGTGCTATCAGCGCATTTACCATCGCAAGAGCCGCCTGGGAAGAATGGAACATTCCAAACACCATGAGGATCGTCAGCATAGTATTGTGGATCGACATCATAGTGAGCACAAATATTACGTGATGATGCACATTCATAGCCTAAATATGGATCATATTTATCAGCTAAAATCTTTTTGGCCACAGCATCATCAATTGTTCCTGAAAGTTGTGGCAACAATACTTCAAAGCGAGCTCTGCGCGCACCAGTTTGCTGACGGATATCATTATAGCCATTGTCAACACATTCCAAATTACGAATCTTTGGATTATGACAAGCATTACAGCCATAGTAAAAGCCATCTTTAGTACGCAATAATTCTTGATTCTTCAAACCTTGTTCATAACGAGCAATCTCACCAGTATTAATGTCGCATAATAACCAAATATTAGCGTAGCCACCATTATTGCCATCATTAACAATTTTAATCCATTCATCAATATTATCAGCATATTGAGTAGCGCGCCGAGCACGTACAAATTCTGGAATTCCGCTAACATCATAACCAACAAAGCCGGCAATAGTCGTTTCAGTAATCCCTAATCCAGCAGCAGTTACATAAAAGTCCGTCATAGAATCTATATAGCCAGGAACTGTTTGCATCTTAAATGCATGACCATTAGTTGGGTGAACTTCTTCACAAATATTGAAGTATTGACCACTCCAAAAATCATCAAAACTTTCATGAGCAATTACTGGTTTTCCATCTTTAGTAGCGGATCCAGTTGCAACAAAGCCTGAGCAGTGTGATCCTTTTGGTCCTTGAGGTGGGTTATTTGAATAATTAGCAGCAACTTGTGGCCACCAATAACCAGTTAACTCCATCCAGTCATTCCAACCAATTACATCATCTAAACTTGTTTCAAATCCTCCAGCAGTAAAGCCATCAGCCATACCTTGCATTTCATCAAGATATTCTTTTGGAATTTTATCTTTGTGCAATTTAACAGCTTGATCAACATAAAATGAATAATCCATACCATAATTTTCAAGCGTCATTCGTTTATAAACCCTAATAGCATCTTTAAATTCATCTGTCAGTAAATAACCATGTTGAAAGCCGATTTCATAAGGATCGCCTTGGACAGTTAAATAGTGCCAGCCATTTTCATCTTTACGACTAGCTTTGGCAACGATTTGCTTTTGCGTTTCATCTAAAGCCATAATTTAAAAACCTCCTTAAGTAACAAGTTAATTATTCAGTTGCAAAAAATGGTGATAAAGGCTGTTATTTCAACGGCTTAACTGAATATCAACTATCTCTTCGTTTTCAATATAAAGGCTAATTGCACAAAATTCAAACAAAGCGACTTATCTAAAAAAATCAAAAAAGACGATTGAATTCAATCGTCTAATTAATTTAGGCTTCTAAATCCTCTGGAGCCATAAGCTTTTGAATTTTCTTTACAAAGAAGAACATGATAATACCAAATGCAACACTCACTAAACCAACTGCCATGAAGTATGCAACTTCTGTTTTTGTTGTATAAAACTTAACAATTTGTGAGTTAATTGCTTGTCCTGTTGCATCAGCTAAGAACCACAAACTCATCATTTGCGATCTGAAAGCTTTAGGTGCAAGACGTGAAGTTACCGACAAACCAATTGGTGAAATCAGCATTTCGGCAATCTCAACAATAAACCATGATCCTACAAGCCAGAATGGACTGACGCGTCCAGAAGTACCATATAGCATCCCTGGAATTGCCATCCAAACATAAGAAAGACCAGCAAAAATCAACCCAGCCGCGAATTTTCCACCAGGACCTGGTTGTTTTTTCCAGTTATCCCAAAGCCATACGAAAAATGGCGTAAATAACATAATAAAGATTGGGTTTAAAGTTTGGAAGTTGGCTGCTTCAAAGTGCCAAGCTCCAATGTGCAAAACAGTTCTTTGAGCTGCAAATAAAGCTAAAACAACAGAACCTGATTCTTCAATACCCCAAAAGATTGCTGCTGCAATAAATAATGGAATATATGCGGTAACACGAGACTTTTCAATTTTAGTTACTTTAGAACTCGTAAGCATTACTACAAAGTAATAAACTGGCAAGGCAATAGCTACAATAGTAATTAATAAAATAATATTATCAATATTCAATTTACCTAAAGCTGCCATTACTCCTAAAACTGCAATAAAAGCAACAATAGCAATAATAGTCTTTTTAATAACTCTATTTAATTCAGTCCTATCAATTGGATCAGTTGGAACTAAACTTTCGGAAGATAAGTACTTTTTACCGCCTAAATAATATTGAATTAAACCAATGAACATTCCGATAGCTGCTAGTGAAAAGCCAGCATGAAAGTTGGTTTGGTTACCAAATAAATGAAAACCAAAGCCATCGCTTGCCCATGGAACAAGAATTGGTGCAATTGCAGAGCCTAAGTTAATTCCAAAGAAATAAATCGAAAAACCTGCATCTCGACGACGGTCATCTAAAGAATAAAGTCCCCCAACCATGTCTGAAACGTTGGGTTTCAATAAACCTGTACCTATAACAATGAAAGCAATCGATGAATATAGTCCAACAAAGCCCCAAGGAATTGATAAAACGATGTGACCAATCATGATCAACACGCCACCAATAAAGACAGTTCTTCTTGGACCCCATACACGGTCAGAAAGCCATCCACCAATTGCATTAGATAGGTAAACTAATGATCCATAAATGGACATAATTGATGCCGCTTGCGTTTGAGACATTCCCAAACCACCCGCGCTAACTGCATAGTACATGTAAAAGATTAAGATGGCACGCATGCCGTAGTAACTAAATCTTTCCCACATTTCAGTAAAGAATAATGTTGATAGACCTCTCGGTTGTCCAAAGAAGGTCTTTTCCGCACTATTGTTTTTCATTAAATTAATACTCCTTTACTTACTTGCTAAATTTGTGCAAGACATAAAGGCCTATTTTATACCTAGCATACTAAGTAGTCAAGCTTAACATATATAAGCATAGTATATAAAGAAAGAAATAAAATATTTTTCTCGCCCTTTGTCGAGCAATAACCGATCTACATTAATTTGTCTAACCACAATAGATATGATTTAATAAAACAAGTTAAACCGCACTTTCATAGATCTATTTGGAGGCGATGGGATGCCATCTCGCATTAAAAATAATAGCAATCAAAAAGACAAATTTAACTTTCATAGTTTCTGTTTTTTAATCAATAGCGTACACCCACATTACTGGCGTCTTGTATTGGGGATTTTACTAGGTTTGGTAGCAACTGCTGCTAACTTAATTGTTCCCCAACTTGCACGCGATTTTATTAACAATTTTAAGCACATTACCCCTACTTTAATTACCTTATTAATAGTTCTTTTTGTTAGTGGAACCGTTTTGAGTGCTCTAGCAGGCGTTATCTTGGGTATTTTTGGTGAAGACGTTGTGGCTAAGTTAAGAAATAAACTTTGGAAAAAATATCTTCACCTACCAGTAGCTTATTTTGACGATACTAAAACTGGAGAAATCAGTTCGCGTTTAGTTAATGACACTTCTCAAGTCAAAAATTTATTAGCAAATACTTTACCTAATTCAATTACTTCAATTTTGCAGTTCTTCGGCTCTTTGGTCATCATGATTACTATGGACTGGCAAATGACTTTAATCATCTTTTTGGCTGTGCCATTAATTACATTAGCATTAAGGCCTGTATTAAAACGTTCAATTAAAATCGGACTAGCTCGCCAAGACGCTTTAGCTAACTTTTCAAGCAATGCTACGGACGTTTTAAGCGAAATTCGATTAGTTAAGTCATCTAACAGCGAAAAACATGAAGCTGCTAATGGAAATAAAGAAATTAGCATTCTTTATAAGATTGGAATGAAAGAAGCTATACTTAATTCCGTCATGATTCCGCTAATGAATATGACCATGATGGTCCTATTTTTAGGCTTGTTAGGTTACGGCGCAATTCGCGTGATGAACCACAGTTTAACGATGGGGGCACTAATTTCTTTCTTGATGTATTTATTCCAATTGCTTGCACCAGTCTTTACGATCAGTCAGTTCTTTAACGAACTTTCTAAAACCAGCGGTTCAACCAAGCGTATTGAGCAGATCCTACAAATTGACAACGAAAAAAGCAGCGCTACGGAAAAGCCAGATATTAAAGGCCTAACTCTAAAAGCCGAAGATTTAAGTTTCTCTTATGAAGCTGAAAAACCAATCTTGCATAATATCAACTTAGAAGTTAAGCCAAATACAATCGTC
This sequence comes from Lactobacillus hominis DSM 23910 = CRBIP 24.179, assembly GCF_000296835.1. GTDB lineage: Bacteria > Bacillota > Bacilli > Lactobacillales > Lactobacillaceae > Lactobacillus > Lactobacillus hominis. The sequence continues at coordinate 31,500 of NZ_CAKE01000017.1, forward strand.
GCCTTTGCCGGCCCTTCTGGTGGTGGAAAATCTACGATTTTTTCTCTAATTGAAAGATTCTATAAACCAACAGGTGGTAAGATCGTGATCGGAAATACTAATATTGACAACATCGATCTAACTTATTGGCGTCATAAGATTGGTTTAGTGGGACAAGATTCGCCAATGATGCCGGGAACTATTAGACAGAATTTAACTTATGGCTTAACGCGCAAAGTCAGCGAAAAAGAATTATGGCATGTACTAAAAATGGCTTATGCGGACGGCTTTGTTTCTGAAATGCAGGATCGATTAGAAACTGAAATTGGCGAACGCGGAATTAAACTTTCTGGCGGTCAGCGCCAAAGAATTGCGATTGCCCGGGCATTTTTAAGAAACCCTGAAATTTTAATGCTGGACGAAGCAACTGCTAGTCTGGATTCTGAATCTGAAGCAATGGTTCAAAAAGCTTTAAGCAAATTAATGAAAAACCGCATGACCTTAGTCATTGCCCACCGCTTAAGTACAATTGTGGACGCTGATTGTATTTACTTTGTCGATCATGGAACTGTCTCAGGACATGGAACGCATCAAGAGTTAATTAAATCGACGCCGCTTTATGCCGAATACGTCCACACCCAATTTAAAGATTAATTATGAGGACTTCTATATTATTAGAAGTCTTTTTTTACTAGAAAAAATTAGTCTTTTTAATTGCTTATTATGTTAATTAAGTCTACCGTAAATTATAGGGAGAAGTTTTTTCTTTTTACGATAAGTTAATGCAATTGGAGGGATAAAAATGACGCAAAATATTCAATATAATGTTGGTAAATGGCTACCTAGCGACCAAGAGTTTTATAATAAATGGCTAAAAAAGGTCTATCAAGAAGCTCAAAGCGAAGAAAATAAACGTCTATTGCCACCTGTGCAAGCGTTAAAAGACTTGATTGAATCTGATCATTATATTTGGAATTTAGTCCAGATGATGTTTGATGAAATTCCGGTCCAAGATGTTGATACTCCCGCCGGCACTCCGCAAGTACGCGATTATCACCAAATGCTCTTAATGCTCAACCGCATTATTCAACGCGCTCCCGAATTTAATACAACTGGGTTAGTTGGTACGCCGATCAATGCTATTTTTGACTATCCAATGGCAACTAAAGCTGGCTATGTCTTTTTTATGAATCCTCAAGTAAACATGAAATTGCGTAATATCCTAGATTATTGGGGTAAATATCTTAAAACTGAAGATTCTACTTATGTTCTCAATACTTCCGAAAATGGCTGGCTAAGTCCCAATGCTTTAAAAGAATTAGATAAAGCTGCCTATGGCGACAGCTTCACACATATGTTTCACTGTCGCTCAAATGATGTAAATCAAAAACTAGGCTTTAGATCTTGGGATGACTTTTTCACTAGAACTTTTAATCCAGAAATTCGCCCTGTTGAAAATCCAGATGATCCTGATTCAATTGTTAATGCTTGCGAGTCAGCGCCTTTTAAAATCGCACATAATTTGCCGATGAAGGCAAAATTCTGGATTAAGGGGCAACCTTATTCTCTAATTGACTTATTGCATAATGATCCTTGGGCAAGCAAATTTGAAGGTGGAACGCTTTATCAAGCCTTCTTAAGCGCATTGAGCTATCACCGCTGGAACAGTCCAGTTTCTGGAACAATTGTGAAAGCATATAACTTACCAGGATCTTATTACTCAGAAAGTTTATATCAAGGCTTTGAAAATGAGCGTGGTGCTGATCCAGTTGCTGCTAACGATTCGCAAGCATTTTTGACTGCAACTGCAACGAGAGCTGTCATTTTTATTAAAGCTGATAATCCTAAGATTGGCTTAATGTGCTTTGTCGCTGTTGGTATGTCCGAAGTTTCTAGCGACGAAATCACAGTCAGCGTTGGCGATCATGTTAATAAAGGCGATCAATTAGGGATGTTTCACTTTGGCGGTTCAACACATGTTTTAATTTTTAGACCTGAAACTAAAGTACAATTTAACTTGCATGGTCAAGAGCCTGGAATTGCTGGTCAAAATATTAAAGTCCGCAGTGAAATTGCTAGAGTTGAATAATTTTAACAGTCAAAAAATAAGAAATTTAAAAAGTACATTTCAATCACGAAGTGCGCTTTTTTGCTAACTTGTAATTAAATTTAGTTTCACTATAATAAACAACTAAGATCTTTTATTTGAACAAATATGTCTATATCAAGGAAGAGGGAGCTATGAAAAAAGAAAAACCAATTTGGAAAAGAAATTTATATATCTTATCAGTAGCAGTTTTTATTGCCGGAATTGCTTTTTCAGAAATCATGCCCTTCTTACCTTTATACATTGATACTTTAGGACATTTCACCCATAAGCAATTAAACTTTTGGTCAGGATTTATCTTTTCTGGCGTCTATTTTGTTTCGGCAGTAATTTCTCCTTGGTGGGGAAAATTAGCCGATAAAAAAGGCCGTAAATTAATGATTTTACGTGCTTCTTTAGGAATGGCGCTTGTGTTAGGAGCAATGGGCTTAGTTACTAATGTCTGGCAGCTATTTTTCCTAAGAATGCTGCAAGGATTTTTTGCAGGTTTCGTTTCTAACTCTAATGCATTAATCGCTACTGAAACACCAAAAGAAAAATCCGGTCAAGCACTGGGTACAATGGCTTCTGCTTTTACTGCTGGTAACTTATTAGGACCATTTTTAGGCGGAGCGCTAGCATCAGCTTTCAACTACCGCATTACCTTCTTTATAACTGGCTTTTTATTAATGATTTCATTCCTGCTCTCTTTATTCTTTGTTCATGAAGAAGGCTTTAAACCAATCACTGAGAAAAAATTGGATAAAGCTAGTGGCGTAATTAAGACTTTACGCTCTCCCGCTTTAATTTTCGGACTTTTGTTAACCACCTTAATTATTCAAGCCGCTAATAACTCAATTAATCCAATCGTTTCTTTATATGTAAAACAGCTGATGAACGGACATGGTAATGTCGTCTTTGTATCAGGAATAATTGCAGCACTACCCGGTATTGCAACATTTTTAGCCGCTTCACGTTTTGGCGCTTTAGGCGATCGAATCGGAACGCACAAAATCATCATTGGTGGTTTTATCGGCGCAACTATTTTATTTTTCCTAACAGCTTTTGTTCACAATACTTTGCAATTAGGAATTTTAAGATTCTTAGTTGGCTTTACTGATGCTTGCTTATTCCCACAAGTACAAACGCTGTTGACAAAAAATTCTCCAGTTTCTGTAACCGGTCGTATCTTTTCTTGGAATCAAAGTGCCATGTATACCGGAAATATCATGGGACCGCTGCTTGGCTCGTTTATCGCCGGAATTTCTAGCTATAGCATGGTATTTATTATTACCGCAGGAATTGTTATTTTGAACTTAATTTTATTCAACTTGAATGTTGTTAGAAACTTAGGCTGTTTGTCAAATCCTGTTGATGAATAGTTTTGAAAAAGAATCAAGCAACTAAAGAATAGTTGTTTGGTTCTTTTTGTTTGATGATATT
>NZ_CAKE01000016.1 GCF_000296835.1 Lactobacillus hominis DSM 23910 = CRBIP 24.179
TCTAACCTTGTTAATAAATATTGCCACATTTCTAATGCATCTAAACGTAAGATCTTAGCTGCTCTTACAGAAGATCGCTCTATGACCAGTATTGCTCGTGAGCATAACCTATCAGTTAATACGGTTCAAAGAGTCTTAGAATCTTGTTCTTCTAAGTTCTACGATGATTTAGATCAACTTCCTGAGCATTTAGCTTTTGATGAATTTAAAGGCGTTGGCAAGAAGCTGCACTTTATCTGTTTAGATGGCAATTCTCATCAAGTAGTCCAAATCCTTAGAACACGTTTTAAGCCTGAAATCTTGCACTACTTTTATAAGTTTACTCCTAAAGCTCGGGCTATGGTTAAGACAGTCACCATGGATCTTAACTGCTATTATCCAATCGTCGCTAGAGAGCTTTTTCCAAATGCCCAGATTGTCATTGATCGTTTTCACATGGTTCAGATGCTCACCAGATCTTTTAACAGCTTGCGTGTTCAGACTATGAAACAATTTAAGAAACAAAGCCGTGAATACAAGCTCTTAAAATCTACCTGGAAGCTCTATCTCATGAAATATGACAAGCTCAATAAACAGACGCCTTACTATGACTGGCATTTTAAAGACTATTTGACTCAAGAGCATGTTGTTTTAGACGGCCTAGACTGTAATAAAGATCTCGAAAACACATATTGGGTTATGCAGGACTTTATGGCTGCTATCAAAAACAAAGATGAAAAGCAGATTATTCATCTGCTTCACTCAAAACAAGCTGTAGGCAAGCAAATGCATCAAACATTACTAACCTTTAAGCACAATTATACTGGCATTCTAAATGGTATCTCCTCCAGCTACTCCAACGGCTGTCTTGAAGGTGTCAATCGCAAGATTAAGCAAATTGAACGAACTGCTTACGGATACAGTAATTTTAGACATTTATTAATTAGAATCAGGCTAGAAGAAAATATCATCAAACAAAAAGAACCAAACAACTATTCTTTAGTTGCTTGATTCTTTTTCAAAACTATTCATCAACAGGATTTGACAAACAGCC
>NZ_CAKE01000015.1 GCF_000296835.1 Lactobacillus hominis DSM 23910 = CRBIP 24.179
TAAAGTAGACTTCTGATTAAGGCATGCTCTAGCTTGGCTTTTTTGCGTCTTCAAAAATAAATTTCAGTAAAAATGTTAATGCTGATAGCTATGTTGGGGAGAAAAGTGTGAAGAAAAGACATAAGTATAGTTTAGCAATGCTAGCCAGCACAATTCTGCTTCTTTTTGCAGGTTGCCAAAATCATACTAATCAATCTAGCTCAAAATCTAGATCTTTAGTTATTAAAAAACAAAAAAGCAAAAAAAATAGTAAAAAGTTGATTATAGTTCATAAAAAACAGTCTACTGAAGAGAAAATGCCGACTGTGACAGAGTTAATGAATAATGTGGCTGATTTTAATGAGGGAAATTTCGATATTCGCATTAATAATACAACGGAAAAAGGATATGACACTGGTGTTATTCAAGAAAACCCGCGAATTGTTCACTATAAATTTAATGGTGGAATGTCTTCAGAAATATGGACGACGGATAAGGACGTTTATACCTTAGAAGGTAACAAATGGATTCAGACAGGACAAACTTATAGATGGGATAGATTTGATCCAATTACCAATGTTCCAGTAGCGCTGATTAGTCAAATGAAGGTATCTAAAAGTAATGATGGCTATAAAGTTGTCTATCAAGGAAATTCCCAAGAAGTAAAAGAATTAATGGAAAAATACATTATTCATGTAACACGTAATTATTATCGGAGTCCATGGGAAGATCAAGACTTCACATCTGCAACTTTAACTTATACCTTCAATAAGCAAAAGCGATTAATTGCTATGAATTATGAATGGAGCGCAGGCACAAATAGAGGAACTGCGGCTTATACGAATATTAACCAGCAAAAGTTAGCAGTTCCCAATAGTGTAATTCAAGCTGCAGCAAATAATCCTGATAGTGTTGATAACCAAAATAACAGTGATACATATAATGACGATTAGTAAAAGTAAGGAATTATAGAAAAAGAGCATGGATAAGATAAGAAAAAATAAGTTTGTTGTTAAAGCTAAAGAAATCTGGAAAAAGCATAAAGTTGTAGTTTCAATTGCTGGTGCAATTGTCGTATTGCTCTGCGTTTTTGGATTTCATCAAGCCAATAGTAAGGTTGACCCATTAGCAGATGTTCAACATGTGGTTTGGAATCCTTATAGCGAATCTTGGGTAATTCCAGGTCCTGAACGAGCACAGATTGCCACTAAAATGAGAATTGCGGTCTTTAAAAAATACGGTGCTAAAAGTCAGACAATTAAATCCTTTGAAGATAATCCTAAATGGTATTACGGCGCCGATGATTATAAAACAGCTAATGCAGATATAGGCGTTGATAAAACTAACGAAGCTATAAAAGAACTGGATTCTCTAAAAGATGGATTGAAGCTTGAACATGATAATAGCGGTAAAAAGCTGATTCTTAAAATTGATGTTCCGCAAGATCAAGCCAATAAAGATGGCATCAAGCTTGCAAATCGAGAATTTAGTACTGATGAACAGCAATAGATAATTTCAAAAGTTTAAGGTGGTGATGCGCTACATTTCCAAGTGGAAAATGATGATTAAATAAGCACTTAAAATTATCAAACAATATCAAAAATGTCGATTATTAATAATTTTCAAAATAGGGGAAAACATGAAGAATAAAAAGTTAATTATTACAAGCATGTTAGGTGCAACTTTATTTGGCTCAAGCTTAATTCTAACTTCTAAATCAGCTCAAGCTGCAGTAAAGGAAACGCCAGTTAATGGTACTGTTACTGTAAAGTATGATGGTAAAGGTAAAGTAAATCTATTAAATAGCGATGGTGCTTACCAAAACCAATACGTTTCAAAAAATAGTCAATGGAAAGCATTTACTAAAGCGACTATTAATAATCAAGAAATGTATCGTTTAGGATCAGAAAAGCAATGGATTCCATCAAAATTCACCCAATTCAATGAAAAAGGTGCTGAAAACAATACTCCAGCTGTTAATGGTCGAGAAGAAAGTTATAAAGGCCATGTTGCTACTGTTGTCTATCATGGTCGCGGTGGCGTTTCTTTACTTGATAAAAACGGTAAACATACTAAGCAATATGTTGCAAATAACTCAACTTGGAAAACTTTAGGTAAAGCAGTAATTAATGGCCAAACTGTATACCGTATTGGTAGTGAAAATCAATGGTTGCCAGCTCAATACAGCGTGATTGATAAAGCTTACCAGAATCCAGCTGGTTATTATCAGGTGCAATACAGTCAAATTAAGCCTACTGGTAAAGTTGGCTATACTGTAGGACGTGGCTACGAAGGTATTAAAACTTGGTTAATTATGAGAAGACTAGGTACTTTTGGCGGATATGCTAACTACAACTGGGCAACTTATAATGCAGTTAGACGTTTCCAAGCAAGTCATCATCTTCCTGTAACTGGAAATGTAGACGTAAATACTTGGCAAAAGCTAGGCTTCACTAGAAACTCATTCTACGATATTGATAGTTACATTGCTCCATTAGGCGCTAGCAAAACTCAAGGTAGATCTGCTCATATTGAGGCAATGATTAGACAAGCTTATAAATATCTGGGCAAACCTTATATTGTAGGTGCTTCAAGCAGTCCACAATATGGTACTGACTGTTCTGGACTTGCAATGCAAGCTTTATATGCTGGCGGAATTAATCCACAATCTGCATCTTCAATTAATCACGCTCATCCAGGTAATGAATGGAATTCACGTAATTTATGGGCTGATAGAAGACTAAAGACTGTTCCATATTCACAAAGACAACGTGGAGATTTGATTTTCTACTACCAACCAGGAACTCGCACTATTTGGCACGTAGCAATCTACTTAGGCAATAACCAAGTTATCGAAAGTTGGCCACCAAGAATTATGGTTCAACCAATTATTAATGGTCAAAGAAATATTATTGCTGGTGTAAAGCGTCCGTTTATTTAATTGGTGAAAAATAAAACAATGAAAAAGAAAAATTTATTAAGTTTTTGTTTTGCTAGTTTAGGATTAGTGAGTTTATGCTTGATTAATCATAATCAGGTAAAAGCTGCTGAAGCAGATGGACAAGCAGACGTTCAAACACAAAATACAAGTTTAGATAGTCAAAATCCAGTAATTAATGAGAATAAAAATAATACTACTCAGCAAGTTACTAATCCAACAAATAATGAGCGTCCCTATAATGCAGTTGCCACAATTAAGTATCAAGGACCGGGTAAAGTAGCGGTTTGGTCTAATTATAATGAAACTAAAAAGCTAACTGGTAATTATTTGGCAAATGGTACACGCTGGAAAACATTTAAGCAGGCCAAAGATACTAATGGCTCTCAATGGTATAACTTGGGTGGTAATCAATGGGTAATTGATAAATATATTACTTTTTCAAATGCTCCGACTAAGAAAGCAGCAGTAACTGCTCAAACAAATACGCGAAATGGCATAGCCTATGAAGGGCAGCATAAGCGCTATGTATTTTATAGAAATGACAAAATTCAAACTGGTAAAATTGTTAGCGGTTCGCAAACTTTTTATACTGACAAGTTTGGTGGAATCTATTCAGTTCAAAAAAATGTACCAGTAATTAGTCAAAGACCTGAGCTTCCAACGGGATGTGAAATGACTGCCGTTACGATGATGCTTCAAGGTGCAGGGGTTAAAGTTAACAAATTCCAAGTTGCAAGAGATACGCCACGTTCATCAAATGGAGATTATGGATTTGTTGGGAATCCATATAGCGTGACTGGCTGGTGGGTTTTTCCTAATGGAATTGCGCCTGTAGTAAGAAAATATTTAGGTCATAGCGAAAATCTTACTGGTGCAAGCTTAGATCGAATTAACGATAAATTAATGCACGGACATGCAGTGGTGATGTGGATGGCTAATATGAATGGCTTTGTAAACCATGCCATTACATTGACTGGTTACAATACGCGTGGAGTCTATTATTACAATAATCCATGGACTGGACGTAAAGAATCTATTAGCCGTGCTTCATTATTAAGTCACTGGGCTAGAGATAAAAAACGCGCTTTGAGTTATTAACTATTAATCATTTGTGGAAACTTATGCAATTTCGTTAATTAAGATAGCATGAAATACAAAAAATTACGGGCCTTAGGCCCGTTTTTTTATGCACTCAGTCTAGTAAATTAGTATTATAAAGATTAAAATATAGAATAATCCTAAACTATGAAAGGTTCTACTCCAATGTCACTAATCTATATTCGCCAGGCTCAACTACAAGATCTATCCAAAATAATGCTCATCATCGCGCAGGCTAAAACTTTCTTGAAAAATAGTGGCTCAAGTCAGTGGCAGGCAGAGTATCCAAATGAAACAACGATTCAAAATGATATTGCTGAAAAAGTTGGCTATGTGTTAATGGTTGATAAAAAAATCGCTGGCTATAGTGCAGTTATCGCAGGAGTTGAGCCAACTTATCGCGATATTGAAGGCAATTGGCATAATGAAGTTGACGAATATGCTACAATTCATCGCATGGCAATTTCCAATGAATTTCGCGGGATGCGTCTCGCAAATTATTTCTTTTCAAATATTATTTCTGTGCTGTTTGCTCAAGGTGTTACTAATTTTAGAATCGATACTTCAAGAAAGAATAAAATTATGCAGCATTTAGCTGAAAGTCATGGTTTTGTGCAAAGAGGAATTATTCAAGTGGACGAAGATCCTGAAGATCCGAGCCGTATAGCTTACGAATTAAATCTTTAAAAGATAAATATGAACAAAAAAACTGCGACTAGATTCGCAGTTTTTTATTTAAAGATATTTTTATTATTTGCTTAATCTGTTTTCGGCATCTCGATATACCTTTTCACGTCTTCTGGCACCTATAGCAATAATTTTGATTATTTTTATTTTCTCTTTGTCACGTGTAAAAATAATTCTTAAACCCATTTTTTTGTTCTTAAGTTTGCGACAATTAATAAGTTTGCCATGTAGTGGTTGACCCGCATTCATGCCAAGTGCTTTTAAACGAGAAATTCCTTTGTCCACGAAGACTAGTTGATTACCTTCAAGATTATCATATTCTTCTTTTGCTTCGGGAAGATAAATTACTTCATAAGGAGTCTTGTGTGGCATTAATTACTCCCATCCATCATTTTCATCTATTTCTACAGAAGCGTTAGCCTTATTTTTCCCTCTGACTTCTTCATCACTATAATATTCACCTGAATCATTTGCTAGGCGTGAAGCAGCATTTTTTTCTACTAATAAATCTTCAAGTTGATCTAGTTTTTTCACCATTGCTTCGTAATCCTTAACTGACATTACGATTCCAGCTGGAGTATTACGATTTAAAACATATACTCCAGTCCCTTGATCTTCAGCTTCTTTGAATAATGTTCCTGGATTTTTTTTTAAATCAGAAATGCTTGTAGTGGGTACATCTAATGTTTTTAACATTGAACTCATCCTCTCTATTATAATAGTATAGCATGTGAAGTCTTTTATAAAACTAATAATAGTCTTATTGAAGTTTTTTAAAAAGCGTATTTATAAAGAATTAATTAATAACTAAAAATCCGAGCCGTATAGCGTACGAATAAAAGATGTTTTTAACCTAAAATAACTACCAATATGAGAAAATATGTATAGGGAGGCGAATATTATGCCTTATACATTAACGCAGCTGATCGTTTATTTTTTTACTTATGCAGTAATTGGCTGGCTCTGGGAGACAGTTTACTGCTCAATTAAAGATCATCATTATGACTATCGTGGATTCTTATTTGGTCCGTATTGCCCAGTTTATGGCTTTGCAGTAACGACGATTTTAGTTTTCACTTACCGGGTACGCGATAATATTTTATTGCTCTTTTTAGTTGGAATTATTGTGGCAACGCTTTTTGAATATTTTGCCAGTCTTTTTTTAGAAAAAGTCTTCCACATGAAGTTGTGGGACTATTCGCACTTGTGGGGCAATATTCCAGGAAGAATAGCACCGATTATTTCTCTAGGATGGGGTTTTGGTGTGGTTTTACTTGTTAAATTTGTCCAGCCACTAGTGCAAAAGATGATTAATTGGGAGGAAGCTAAAATTCATGGCTTTTTAGCATTAATTGTGGTGTTAGTCATGGGAACCGACTTTATTTGTACGATCATCAGTGTTGAAAGATTCCATACGACTACGCAAATGTGGGATCAGCGCATCAATCAATTTATCAGACAATTGCCAGATAAATTGGAACATGATCATAAGCAAGTTCATGCTGCAGTAGTTGCACACCTCAATGATATAGAGCCTGAGCGTAAGTTATCTTGGAACCAAAGACGTTTGCTCAAGAGCTTCCCTCAGATGAAGTTTAATGACAGCGATAAATTCAATAAGATTAAAGAGCATTTGATTAATAAGAATAATTAACAAAAATCTCTAGCCAGTACGACTAGAGATTTTTTACATCTTAATATGTTTTTTCATAATAACCATCCCAATGATTAAAAGTAAAATTGACACGGCATTTACTAAAACTTGAATTGGTTCGCCATGGGCGCTGATTAATCCACGCAGCAGAGCAGTTACGCCAAGGCCCATTAAAAAGTTTACGCTGGTATCGCCATTATGCTTTAAAGCTGAAAAAATCATTGCTGCAAATTCAAAAAATAAGAAAAATACAATGACTTCATCTAATACTTCCAGATGGACTTTGAAGATATTATTGGTTGTAATTAAGATTCTGCCTAAAGAAAACAGCTCCATAAACAGGACGATTACAAGATAAATGCCCAAAATACCTAGTGCAGTTACAGTTAGAAATTTCAAAACATTAGCGAATTTATTGGTGAATTTATTAAAGTATTTCATATTTATCCTTTTTTGCGTGATTAGTCTATACTTTATTTTCGCGCTGATAAGGTGAAAAAGCCACCATTAAGTAGTGTTTTATTAATACTAGAAAAAAATCTTTTTATTCAAATGTTTTATTAGTATAATGTGAAAAAACAAAATTAATGGGATGTGAAATAATGAAAAGAATAGTGATTTTTCCTTTCGCGATGATATTTATAGCATTGTTAATTAGTCTGGTTTTTCCAAAATATTTTGTATTTAATAGCAACACAATTATTTCATTATGTATTGGAATTGGATGTTATTGGTTAGCGTTATTAATTAATAAATTGAAGAAGTAACAAAAGGATGCCAAAAGGTATCCTTTTGTTTTCACAATCTAAAATTGGTCTATTGCAATTTTTCTTATAATTCAGTCCAGTAGACGAATATTATTAAAAATGGTATTATGTGAGCGCATACAAAAATAAGGAGAAAAAAGAAGAATGAAGACCATTTATTTAGTAAGACACGGAGAAACTCTCTTTAACGTTCACCACAAGATCCAAGGCGCCTGCGATTCGCCTTTAACTGCTCTTGGAAGAAAGCAAGCTCAATTAGTGCATAATTATTTTCAGCATAAATTTATCCACTTTGATGCCGCTTTTTGCTCGACTCAGCAGCGCGCTAGCGATACGTTGGAAATTATCACGAATAATAAGCTTCCTTATACTAGGCTGAAGAATTTATGCGAAAAAGATCATGGTCAATATGAAGGCCAAGACGAGTATATGCTGCCGTGGAGAAGAGGGTATAGTAGAAAGAACCCGGCTTTTGAATCAGATGACCATGTTACTTACCGCATGATTCAGGCAATGGATGAAATTTTAAATGCAACTCATGAAGGCGAAAAAATCTTAATTGTCGGCCATGGCACAGCTTTACGTTTATTTACCAAGCATGTAAATCCTGTTTTTTCAGCTTATAGCAACTGCGAAATAGTTAAAATGACAGCTCAAAATAATGTTTTAACTTACGAAAATAGCTTTACACCGGCTTTAGAACTAGTTAATTAGATAAAAACTATTATGCTATAATCTCATTTTTGTTACATTATTACATGAATTTAACAAAATAAGTATTTATTACAGCCATGTAACAAAACTGCGCGTTTTCTTAACCTTAAACCCGCCTTTATGTTATGGATATGCAATATTATCTGTGTAGTATATAAGCTGTCAATTGAAAGAGAAAAAGATTTATATCAATTGAACTATATTTACGAAAGATAATATTTCAAAGGAGAAATTAATTTTGAAGAATTTTAAATCCATCAATTTTAAATCTGTCCTAGTTAAGTCAATCATGGCTGCTGGCGTTTCATTCGCTGGATTATTTACTTTAAACAATTTGAACTCAAACAGCACTGTACATGCTGCAACTACTGCTAACGATCCTAAAGTTGTTACTGTAAACTACGTCCCTGGTTATGGTATCGCAGTTTGGAACGGTACTGATAATAATGCACATACTACTGGTCAAAAGTTAGCTCATGCTACTTCTTGGAAGGTAACCGATTCTAAATATGATGCCCAAGGTAACAAGTGGTATGACTTAGGATTAGATCAATGGGTTATGGCTAAATGGACTCGTAATGGTTTACATACTGTAGATGAAAACGTTCGTTTTGATTATGTTGCACCAACTACAACTCAAGCTCCAGTAGCTCAAAACCAAACTACCACTTATGCAAATAACAATGCATCAAGTTACAACTACAGTGCTCAAAACACTCAATCTTACCAACCAGCTCGCTCATACAGTAACTACACTTCTAATGCTACTGGATCCGAAGCTTCAGCCAAAGCCTGGATTGCTGCTCGTGAATCAGGTGGTTCATACTCAGCAAGAAATGGCCAATATATTGGTAAGTATCAATTATCTGCTAGTTACTTAAATGGTGACTACTCAGCTGCTAACCAAGAAAGAGTTGCTGACAACTACGTTAAGAGTCGTTACGGTTCTTGGGCAAACGCTCAAAGTTTCTGGCAAGCAAATGGTTGGTACTAAAATTTAACCAACAAACAATAAAATAGAATATAATAACTATAGCATCCCTATGCAGGGATGCTATTTTTGTATATTTTACAGTGCCTTAAAAGTTTGCTATATTCCTATCTAGGTCACTAATTTAGAGATTTATCGATTTTAGAAAGTTGACAGAAAGCGCTTTCTATTCTATCCTATATTTAGTGGTACTAACCAGTTAATGGAATGAGGTGCTAAAATGGCTACGCCATTGTATAAAAAGATTATTTTAGATTTGGAAAATAAAATTCAAAATGAAATGAGTCCAAATGAAAAATTGCCAAGTGAGCGCCAATTGCTTGATCAGTATCACGTTAGTCGCAATACAATTAGGCTCGCTTTACGCGATTTAGAAGAACGAGGAATTGTTTATCGACTACATGGGAAAGGTACATTTGTAAGTACCATTTCAGTAAATGAAACTAACTTAGGAAACATGTATTCATTTTCAAACCAAGTAGCTATTCAGGGTCACAAGCCATCAACACAAAACCGCACATTCGACTTGATTAACCCAACTAAAGAAGTAAGCGAACAGCTGCACTTGGCTGATAATGAACGAGTTTATAAGTTGGTAAGGGTAAGATTAATTGATGATGAACCCAGATTATATAGCGAGACTTTTCTACCAGAAAGTCTGTTTCCAGATTTGATCATGTCGGATTTAAATAATAAACAGCTTTATGATGTACTTAAAAGCAAATATAACCAAATTGGTGTGATGGCTTTTGAGGATATCCAAGCAGTTAATTTAGGAAAAGAAGAAAGCGACATTTTAAAGGTTAAAGCTGGCTCACCAGCACTAAAAATTTATCGTCGAGTAATTAACGATCATAACATTACGATCGAATTCACTCGTGCTGTAGCTCGAGGCGATAAATTCATCTATAGAACTCGCCAATATAATAATCTGGTTTAAGTGTTCGAAACGAAAGGAAAACAATATGTTTACTAAGACCGATGACGAACTAATTAAATTAGGGGCACAGATTACTACTCGTGAAATTGAGCAGCAACCACAATTGTGGCAAGAAACTTTAAAGATCTATCAAGATAAAAAAGGTGAAATCGAAGACTTTTTAAATAAGATCAATGAAAAATTTGGCAAAGTGAAGGTTATCTTTACCGGCGCTGGTACTAGTGCTTATGTAGGAAATACCGTAATGCCATATTTAAGAAAACATGCTGATCGCACTAAGTATGATTTTGAAGCAATTGATACTACTAAGATCGTTTCAACTCCAGAAGATTACTTAGAAGCTGACACCCCAACGGTTTTACTTTCTTTTGCACGTAGTGGAAATTCACCTGAATCAGTAGCTACTGTTGAACTAGCTAAGCAATTAGTAAATAACCTGTACCAAATTGCAATTACTTGTGCGCCAGAAGGACACTTGGCACAAGACTTAGAAGACGATCCAACTGGTTTAGTTTTATTAATGCCAGCCAAATCTCTGGATCAAGGATTTGCAATGACTGGTTCTTTTTCATGCATGGCCTTGATGTCATTATTAGTATTTGATACGTTGTCAGATGATAAGAAGGCTAACATCATTGATGAAATCTCTTCAATGGGACAAAGCGTAATTGATCGTGAAAGCGAAATTCAAAAATTAGTTGATACTGATTTTGACAGAATTACTTACATCGGTAGCGGTGCTTTAGGTGGTTTAGCTCAAGAAGCACGTTTGAAGATTTTGGAATTGACTGCTGGTAAAGTTGCTGCATTATTTGATACATCAATGGGCTTACGTCACGGTCCAAAGTCATTCTTAGATGATAAGACAATTGTTTTTGACTTTGTTTCAAACAATACTTATACCAGACAATATGATTTAGATATTTTAGATGAAATTAGAGACGATAACATTGTGCCTTTAGTTATGGGAGTTGGCCCAAAAAAGAGCGGACAAGACTATAATGGAAAGTTCTTTGCCTTTGAAAGCGATGAATTATTGCCAGATGCATATTTAGCTTTGCCTGACATTATGTTTGGTCAGACAATTGCATTGCTTACTTCAATTAAGGTGGGCAATACGCCAGATACACCATCGCCAACTGGTACTGTTAACCGTGTTGTTAAAGGTGTAACTATTCATAAGTTTTCTAAATAAAGAAGGTTTTAAAGATGACATATTATATTCACGCAAAAAAGTTTTTCTTAGAAAATAAGACTGAGCTTGGAGGCTATTTAGAGGTCCAAGATAACGGTCAATTTGGTTTTTACTACCCAGAAAGCCAAAAGCCAGATGGCGAGATTAAAGAGTATGGCGATAAGTTAATTGCACCAGGTTATTTTGATAGTCACATTCACGGCCTTTTGAACGAAGATGTGATGAAGAGCGACTGGGAAGGAATTAACAAGATTTCTGAAGGCTTGCTCAAAGCTGGTGTAACTAGCTGGCTGCCAACTACCATTACGGCTAGTCATGAACAATTGCTTGAAATTTGTAAGATGTTTGCGGCTCACAAAGGTCAAGAAACTGGCGCAAAGATTCAAGGTATTCACTTCGAAGGGCCTTACTTTACTGAAAAACATGCTGGTGCTGAAAATCCTAAGTATATGCGCGATCCTTCAATCAAGGAATTGCATGAATACGAAGAAGCTTCAGATGGCATGTTAGTTAAGATGTCCATGGCTCCTGAACGAAAAGGCTCTAAAGAGTTTGTTCGTCAAGCTGTTAAAGAAGGCATTGTTATCTCATTAGGGCACTCAGCTTCTAATTATGAAGATGCCATTGCTTGTGTTGAAGCAGGGGCAACTATGTTTTGCCATACTTATAATGGCATGGACCCATTGTCGCAACACGCACCAAATATTGTTGGGGCAGCCTTTTCAAGCCGTTTAACTACTGATGAATTAATCTGCGATGGACACCACGTACTGGAGCCAACCATTAGAGCTTTGGTAAATGCAAGAGGACCCGAACATATTGCTTTAATTACTGACTGTATGCAGGCAGGATTGATGCCAGACGGCGACTACATGCTAGGTGAATTGCCAGTTTACGTAAAAGATGGCATGGCTCGTTTGAAGTCTAATGATAGCTTAGCCGGCAGTATTTTATTATTGAAAGACGCTGTTAAGAACTTAGTTAACTGGAACGTTGTAACGCCTGAAGATGCAGTTATGATGGCTAGTTATGTACCAGCTAAGAGTATGTCTATGACTAATAAGTGCGGTGTGATCAAGCCAGACCATGATGCAGACTTTGTTATATTAGATGATGATATGACAGTTGAAGAAACTTACTTAAACGGTGTATCTAGATATAAAAAATAATTTCAAGCAAATTGGTAAGAACCAGTTGACAAACAATGGTTGGTACCTTATTATTTAAGTATAAGTTAAGCGCTTACATTGCTTTTAATGAGAGCATATTTAACGATACGGAGGGAAATTATGAGTATAGTAGGAGCTCGAATCGATGGACGATTGGTCCATGGTCAAGTAGCTAATCTGTGGACACCAAAACTTCAAGCAGATCGAATTATTGTTGTTGATGAGCAAGCAGCTGATAATGATATTCAAAAAAGCGGCTTAAGAATGGCAACACCAATGACGACTAGGCTGAGTGTTTTGAAAGCTGCAGTTGCTGCTGATCATTTAAACAAGCACCGTTATGGAAACCAAAGAGTTTTCATCGTTGCTAAGAAACCGGCTGAATTTTTAGCTTTATTAAACATGGGACTTAAGTTAGATACTTTAAATGTTGGTACCATGTCTCAAACTGATACAACCAAATCTATCACCAAACAGATCAATGTAGAAGAAAAAGACGTGGAAGATTTCAAACAAATTGCAGATAAAGGCGTAAACATCACAGCACAACTTACTCCAAGTGATGATTCTCACGACTTTATGAAATTGTTAAATGATAAGTTAAAGTAGGAGGGTCATTATGATTGCTTGGTGGCAAATATTATTACTAACCCTGTATGCAGGTTATGAAATTCTTGATGAATTGCAAATTTATTCATCTTTAAACACTCCTGTAGGTGCCGGTTTAGTTGCCGGAATTGTTATGGGAGACATGGGAAAAGGTTTGATGATTGGTGCTGCAATGCAGTTGATGGTTTTAGGTGTTGGTACCTTCGGTGGTGCTTCTAAGATCGATGCGACAACTGGTACTGTTTTAGCAACAGCCTTTTCAGTAAGTGTTAGCGGTTTAAGTTGGCAAGCAGCTGTTTCTTCAATTGCTGTTCCAGTAGCTGCTATCATGGTTCAATTGGACGTTTTAGCAAGATTTACTAACACTTTCTTTGCTCACAGAATCGACCACTTTATCGATACTCAAAATTACAAGGCAATTGAAAGAAACTTCTTGTACGGAGCTATTCCTTGGGCATTATCACGTGCTATTCCAGTGTTCGTAGCTTTAGCATTCGGACGTGGTTTAGTTCAAAATATTGCCAACGCCTTAAACGGTGACTTGAAGTGGTTAGGAACTGGTTTAACAGTAGCTGGTGCTGCATTACCTGCAGTAGGTTTCGCAATCTTGCTTAGATACCTACCAGTTAAAAAACACATTGCTTACTTAATCTTAGGTTTCACTGTAACTACTTTGTTTGCAACAATGTTTACCAATATCCAAACGTTAGGTACTGGACTTGCTGCAGCAAGCAAGGGCTTCACTACTGTATTTAACGGTTTACCAATGCTTGCAATTGCCCTCTTAGGTTTGGCACTAGCCATCTTACACTACAAGGGTATTCCAGTGTCAAAAGCTAAGTCAGAAATTGATGCACAAAGTGCAGAAAAGACTAGTTTAGATGCAAATGACGAAGGAGAGATCACTGATGACGAACTCTAATCCACAGTACAAGTTAACTAAAAAAGACTTTAATCAAATTAATAGAAGATCTCTTTTTGGCTTCCAACTAGGTTGGAACTATGAAAGAATGCAAAACACTGGTTACTTATACACTATGCTTCCACAATTGCGGAAAATTTATGGTGATAAGAGTCCAGAGTTAAAAGAAATGATGAAGACTGAATCCCAGTTCTTTAACACTTCAAACTTCTTCAACACTATAATTACTGGTATCGACCTTGCTATGCAAGAGCACGAAGGTGTTAAGAGTCGTGAAACTGTTGCCAGTTTAAAGGTTGGTTTGATGGGACCATTTGCCGCAATTGGTGACTCTATCTTTGCCGCATTAATCCCAACTATCTTTGGTGCTTTGGCTGCTTCAATGGCGGCTGAAGGAAACCCAATTGGTGTAATTATTTGGATCATTGCTAACTTAGCAATCTGTGTGTTCCGTTGGAAACAATTACACTTTGCTTACGAACAAGGTACCACTTTGGTTACCGATATGCGTGATCGTTTGAACGCATTAACTGACTCAGCTACTGTTTTAGGTGTGTTCATGGTTGGTGCATTAGTAGCAACAATGATTAACATTAAATTTGCCTGGGTACCACAAATTGGTAAAGTTACGATGGATGTTCAAAAGAACTTGGACATGATTATTCCTAAATTATTGCCAGCATTACTTGTAGGTTTTGTATACTGGTTATTGGGAAGAAAGAAAATGACTTCCACTAAAGCAATCTTAATTGTTTTAGTATTGTGTGTAGTTCTTGGCGGTTTGGGCATTATTGCCAAAGCCTAACTGAGAGAAAGGAAAGAAAATGGCTAAAGATTTAGTTTTAATTAGTCATGGCAGAATGGCTGAAGAAGTAAAAAAGAGTGCTGAATTAATTATGGGTCCACAAGACCATATTCACACCGTTGTATTATTACCTGAAGAAGGTCCAGAAGACTTTGAAAAGAAGTTTAACGACACAATTAAGGATTTTGATGAACCTGACATCACTGTTTTTGCGGACCTGATGGGTGGCACTCCAGCTAACACTGTGAGTCGCTTGATTATGAGTGGCAATGACAAGATTCATTTAATTGCCGGCATGAATTTAGCCATGGTAATTGAATGGTTGAACAGCCAAATGGTTGGCAACGATTCAGATTATGTAAATGCCGGTAAAGCAGGTATTGTTGATATTAATCAAATGCTTGCAAGTATGAAAAAGTAAATCAAGTGAATAATGATAAAAATTCTACTTTCGTAAGTCTAATTACGTCAGTGGAATTTTTTTGTTTGTCCAAAATAAAATTTGGCGAAAGAAAAGAGCTGGTTTCAAAAATCAGCTCTCTATTTTTGCCCTTTTATTTAAAGATTAATTGAATTGTTTCAAGCGGTTTTAATTCTTCATCAATTGTAGCAATGCCATCTTCTAATTTGATATCGATATCTTCGACGCCAACGCCGTTTTTCTGGTAGCGAATTAGGCGAGCTTTTTGACTAGTTAAATGAGATACGTGCCATTTAATTTGATCATAGCTATCTAATGAGAAGTTAGAAATCCAGGCAACTTTGCCATCTGCTTGAACGTTTAGCTTTACATTAGCCATATCAACATCTAAGTAATCAATTGGAGCAATTGATTCCATAATCTGTTGGAAAATCCCTTGTTTATAAGTAGAAAACTGCGACTCCCAGCCGTGTTTTGGATCTTGGTTCATTGGCATGACAACAATGTGTTTATCAATTACTGCCATAAAGTTACCAAGTTTTTCATCTAAAGAAGAGTAAGCATAAGACCAGACCTTAACATCGCTGTCATGATCGTAATCAAGTTTTAAATAGTCGCCTGTATGTTGATTCATAGTAACGCGAGGATTCTTAACGCCTTGAACTGTTATGCCGTCAGCTTGTTCAAATGATTGATAACCGGTTTTGCATGGATGCCAAGTGGCTTTATTAATGTGAAGTAGACTGCTTAATTGACGATCCAGGATAACTTGAATGCTTTCGCCATCTAGTAAAACAGTGTTGTTTTTGAGCAATTCTGTGATCTGTTCATTAGTAAAATTACGCAATAATTGGCCGGCAATAGCAATAGTTTGATTTTTTAAATGCATGTCGGAACTAACAGGTAAGATAGTCGTTGCAAAGCCAAAACTTGCTAATAAACTAGCCCAATTCTTTTCATGTGGAAGCATCTCTTCAGGGATGCGTCCATTTGTTGTGTGAATTGAATAAGCTGAATCTTGATCGACTAAAACTTTGATGCCTTTTAGATGGTGCATTTTTAAGCGATTTTCTTTTAATTGGTTTAAAAATGGCTTAATTTCGGCAAGCATTTGGTCGTAATGCCAATGATCATTAATTCCGTTGCCCATCATATCGAAGATATTAAGCATGATTCCGCGACTACCAAGTAAAGCTGACGTGATAATTTGAAAAGCAATAAAGCGATTGGACTTAACTTGTGGGCTCCACATTGAATTTTCCAATTCTGGATAAAGTTCTGCATCATCGCCTAGATAAGCTGCGGTAATGCGACTATATTCTTCAAAGTTGCGGCCATAGATATTAGGTGCAACTTCGTTATAGGCGGCCAAGTGCGGGCGAGCAACTCTTGGATGGTTAAGTCCTTGAGCGTCAAATAGCTGCTCCCAATCGCGTCCTTCAATTGCGTGCCAGTCAGGAAATGAAGTCATTTGGCCGATATCAGTTTTAGGGCTAACCTTGTGGACTGCTTCGGCAATCATTTTTTCATTTTCAATCATTTCTTTGCGAGCTTGATCCAGATAAATCCTACGTTCAGCAGTTGGCTTACCTGACTTAAGCATGTTTTTAACAAAGTCTGCGCGACTCTCTTTTTTTCCGAGCTTTTCTTGATAAATCTTCATATGATAATCACAAAAACACATTAATTTTAGTGGGGTGTGATTATAGTGACGAAAATCATCTTCCATCCATAGTCTGTGGGGATGAATACTTGCATATTGCCCATATCTTTCGCAAATATATTTTCTCCAAGTAGGATCAGCTGGACAAGCCATGTCTTGCGCTTGATCACCATTGATATCGACGAATGTTCTAAAGCCGATTTCTGGGTTTACATGATAGCCACGGTCTGAGTGCATAATCGTTGTCCATGGATTAAGACTAGTGGTAACTCCTAATTCAGCAAGCTTTTTTTGCATAGGCTTGATAGCATCAAGCCATATATGAGTTTGCTCTTTAGTTAAGTGGCTGTGATTTAATTCTTCGCCATTAATAAAAAATGCCACGTCATTGATCTTAGCTTTTTTAACAAAATCATACAGTTTTGCTTCTTTTTCTTCATCATTTGTTTGCGGATCGAACGAATAACGAAGCGTATATGTAAAGGCCATAAAACCCCTCCTTAATAAATAATAATTTCTAGATCTATACCTAAATTTTATCATTAATTAGTACTGGTAGGAACCATAATATGTGATAAATGCTTATATAAAAGGGCATAATAAAATATTTTGTATAAAATGTAATCGTTTACTTTAAAAATGGTTGGTACAAGTTTATAATATAGATGTGCGGTTAAAGTAGTTAAAGGAGAAAATTTATGAAAAAGATTTCAGCTCAAGTTGCAAAACATATGGATAATTTATCAACTAAAGATGGTGTTATTAGCGCATTGGCAATTGACCAACGTGGTTCATTAAAGAAAATGCTTGCCGATGCCGCAAATAAGCCAGCCGATGAAACAACTATTGTTGATTTTAAAAAAGCTGTTTCTGAAGAACTGACACCTTACGCTTCTGCTATTTTGACAGATCCTGAATATGGTCTTCCTGCAACTAAGGTAAGAAATAAGGATTGCGGTTTGCTTTTAGCTTATGAAAAAACTGGTTATGATACCGCTGAACCAGGTAGAATGTGTGATTTGATTGAAAATCAATCTGGTTTAAGAATCAAAGAAGAAGGAGCAGACGCAATTAAATTCTTGCTTTACTTTGATCCAGATGAAAGCGACGAAATTAACGATAAAAAACGTGCTTTCGTTGAAAGAGTTGGAGCTGAAGCAAAAGCTAACAAATTGCCATTATTCTTAGAATTGTTGACTTATGATGCAAACATTGCTGATGCTAAAGGCGAAGATTATGCTAAAGTAAAGCCTGAAAAAGTTATCAAGACCATGAAGGAATTTTCTGACCCACGCTACAATGTGAGTGTCTTAAAAGTCGAAATGCCATTTAATATCAAGTATGTTGAAGGCTTCAATGGTGATAACGACGTAATTTACACTCAAGAGCAAGCAAAAGACTTGCTAAAAAAGCAATCAGCTGCTACTGAATTGCCATATATTTTCTTATCAGCTGGTGTAACTTCTGAAGAATTTATTGCTGAAATTAAGATGGCTGAGGAAGCTGGCGCTGACTTTAACGGTGTACTTTGCGGGAGAGCTACTTGGAAGCCTGCAATTAAGCCATTTGCTGCTGAAGGCGAGCAAGTCGGTCGCGACTGGCTTGCTAGTGAGGGTAAGCAAAATATCGAAAACTTGAATGCTGCTTTGAAAGGCGCCAAGTCATGGAGAGATAAATTAGAAGTCGAAGACTAAGTTGAAATATTTTTAATAAAGAGCTGAGAGCGATTCTCGGCTTTTTTATTAGGCAAAACTAATGGCTAATTTGGCGGAATTTCATGATATGATGTTTTAATGTAAACAAAGAAAGGGAAAGTCATGAAAACTATTTATTTAGTCCGCCATGGTCAAACATTTTTTAATTTACATCAAAAAGTTCAAGGAAGAGTCGATTCACCGTTAACTGAGTTGGGGATTCGACAAGCACAAAAAGCAAGGGACTGGTTTCAGAAAAATAAAATTAATTTTGACATGGCCTTTTGTTCAACGCAAGAAAGAGCTAGCGATACGCTAGAGATTGTTACCAATAATCAGATGGATTACACGCGGATGAAAGATTTGCGCGAAAAAAATTACGGGATGTATGAAGGGCAAGATCAATATACTCTGCCTTGGCATTATGGCGAAAGCCGTGATTTTGTAGCAAGTATGGAGCCAGATAGTGACGTTGTTAAGAGAATGGAACGTGCAATGTCGACTATTTTGAAAAAGGCAATTCATGCGAAAACTATTTTAATTGTCGGACATGGTGATATTTTAGCTCAATATATTAGACGACATGATGCAGGCAGGGATTTTACCTCATTGGGCAATTGCGAGATTGCAAAGTTAGTAGAAAATGATGGTAAAGTAGAATTGGTAGAAACAGTGTGGCCGGCACGTAATTTAGAATAAGAGAAAGAACCGCTTAGTGCATTTTGAGATGCAGTAGGCGGTTTTTAGATTGGTATAGTCTAATTTATGTTAAAAACTTAGCTATATGAATAAAGAAAATAGAAGACGCAGACCAAATGGTAAAGAAACTAATTAGTTATTCGTTATAGTATACACATATAAACTTTATTTTTAAACAGGCTATGTAAGCGCTATAATTATTGCTGTAAGCAACTAGAGAGTATGCAGTAATTTAGTCAAACGGAGGTGTAATTATAAAATAGAAAGGAAGAAGTATGATTAAGATAAAAAAGACTATCTTTGCGATAGTTGCTACTTTATCTGCTAGTGGATGTTTGCTAAGCGCTCATAATCATGTTGATGCAGCAACTCAAGGAGTAAGTGAGCAGCAAATTAATGAGTACATTGATAAAGCTTCTCTTGAGCAAAAAGTAGGACAAATGTATGTTTCAAGAACACCGCAAACTCCTGGACAAGCACAACAAGATGTTGCTAAGTATAATCTAGGAGGCTTGATTGTTTATGATGCCGATATGAAAGGATTAAGTCAGGAACAATTCAAGCAAAAAATGGCAGACTATCAAAAATCAGCTCAAACTCCATTACTTATTGGAGTAGATCAAGAAGGCGGATTGGTCTCACGCTTAACTCATAGTGGCTTGATTGCTCAAAATGGTGATCAATTTGCTTTTCCTCGTAAGCAGTATGAAGATGCAGAAAAAGTTAATCCTGGTTCAGGGATGAAGGTTGTCCTTGAATATGCAAGAAAGAATGCCACTCTTTTGCGTCAATTGGGAATTAACTGGAATTATGCACCTGATGCTGATTATAGTAATACTACTGGTGGATTTATTTATGATCGAACCTTTGGTGGTGGCAGTTATCAAGCGACTGCAGATTACATTAAACAAGTTGTACCAGCATGGCAACATGATAATTTAGTCGCATCGACTTTGAAACATTTTCCTGGTTATGGTGATGCCGCAGATACACATACAGGATTTGCTACGCGTGAAGACTCTTTAAGAGATATTGAAACAAAAGATATGTTGCCATTTATTGCTGGAATGCAAGCAGGGGCAGACTCAGTAATGGTTACTCATGTGATCTACGATAAGATTGATCCTATTTATCCAGCATCTTTATCAAGAAAAATAAATAATCTGATTAGAGATTATTGCCATTATAATGGCTTGATTGTTACCGATGCACTGGAAATGGGAGCAATTACTGATTTTGCCAAAGCTCACGGCAATCTCCCTGTAGATGTATTAGCAGTCATGGCCGGAAATGATATGATTATGACTACCGATTATGCTACAGGCATTGGAGACATCGTTAAAGCTGTTAAAGAAGGTAAAATAAAAGAAAGTCAAATCAATGCCTCTGTTAAGAGAATATTAGATTTGAAGAATAAATTAGGTTTATTAACAGCAGATAGTTTAAATCCTAATAAACAAGTGGATCCAGGAAAGCAACCTGAAAATCCAGATCATCCTTCTAAGCCGACTGATCCAACTGGTTCTAAAAAAATTGTTCTAAATCCAGTAACTTATAATCAAGATAAATCTGTAGCTTACGTATCTGGTAAAATCGCTGATGCTGCAGCTGAAGGTTCAATGATTATGAGCGCAGTTGATACTAAAACTAATAAAGTTATTGCAACTGCAGTTGTCGGTGGTAAGGGAGAATTTACAATTAATGTTCCTGTAAAACAAGATAAGCAAGAAATAAAGATCATTTCAGATGATTCTGACTATGCTTTTATTACTACATCAATCGAGGGTAAAAATAAGGAACCAGAAATCATTGTAAATCCTAGTCAAGATGAACAACAACCTATCATTTCACAAGTTTCTGCAGTTGAAAAGACTGTAAACTATGTACCAGGTTATGGCGTTAATGTTTGGGCATTAAGTAATGAAAAAGCCATTTTTACACAAATGCGTATTAATGATGGTGTTAAAGTGAATATTTTTGATACTAAGGTTATTAATGGTGTTTCATATTCAAGAATTAAAGATGCAAATTCAGATTTATGGATTCAAACACAGTACTTAAGTGATCAAAATTCCACTTCAGAAAAGCCATTTAAGGGTATTCTAAAAGTGATTTATGATGGTAAAGGTAAGGTTAAGTTGACTGACAGTAAAGGTAGATATCAAGATGATGCTAAATCTACATTTGTTGCAAATGCTTCAAGATATAAAGTATTTGGAATGAAGACTATTAACGGTAAAATTTATTATCGCTTAGGAACTCAATTGCAATGGATTCCATCAAATTACTCGATGTTAATTAAATAAAGATTTAAACGCTTAACTTATAACAAAACCGCTTAGTGCATTTTGAGATGCAGTAGGCGGTTTTTTGTTTTAGGCAAAAATAAAAAACGATGGATTTTCATCCATCGTTTTGTCATAAGCAAATTTAATTTTTAGTACCAGCCGTGGCTAATCCAGAAGTTCTTAGCATTTACCCATGAACCGTAACGTGACTTAACGTAGTTGTTAGCAACGCGTTCCTGGTTGGCTGGTGAGTAGTTACCGCCTAAGTAAGCGGCAGATAATTGATATTTACCAATGTATTGACCGTTACGAGCGTTGTAGTTACCACCAGATTCACGCATTGCGATCCAGTTCTTGGCAGCAGCTTCAGCACTGTTAACTGATTGTGATGCAGCACTTTGAGCACGGACAGTACCATTAACAGTATATTTAGCCATGATCCATTGGTTTAAACCTAAGTCGTACCAAGTATTGCCTTGAGCATCCTTAGCTGACTTGATAACTTTGTATGATGAACCATGCTTTAAGTATTGGCCAGTTGTTTTACCGTTTTGAAAGTTGTTCCAAACTGCGATTCCGTAACCAGGTACGTAGTTAACAGTTACAACTTGGTTTGAAGCAGTTGCAGCTTGTACGTGGTTAGAAGTATTAGCAGTGTTAACAGCAACCAAACCGGTGAAGGCAATTGCAGTACCTGCAGATAATTTAATTAATGCGGACTTGAATTTATTCAAAATAAACTCTCCTTTTGATTTAATCATTTGTAAGTTCTTTAATTAGTCTTTTCTTAACTGACAGTCTTTATACTACATGCTCAATATTTCAGAACCATTACAAAACCAAGTCTTAAGTATTATAAAGAGATGAAAAAAAGCGTCGTATTTGTAAAATATAACGTTTTAAGGGTCAAATTATAGTATGTAATGTATTGATATGATGCGAAAAGATGGCTTTATTACATCTTGTAACAAAAAACTATCCTTAAAAAGGATAGTTAACGTTCATCTATTTCAAATCTTCTAGTGCCTTAGCAATTCCATCATGATTATTATCTAAAGTAACATTAGCAAATTTTTCTTGTAAATCTTTAGGAGCATTTCCCATTAAAACAGGATGTCCAACTACATCCAGCATATCTTCATCATTATAGTTGTCGCCAAAAGCCCAAGTATCTTTCATTGGGACGTCAAAAGCATCAGCCATAATTTTCACTCCGGCGCCCTTTTTAACGCCTTTGATCATGATCTCAAGCAGGTGTGGCGCAGATTTTACTAGATATAATTCGGAATATTTTTCTTCTAAAATAGGCTTCATCTTGTCTAAGACTTCTGGCTTGCCCATTAAAAGAACCTTATGGACGCCTTTGAGCTCTTTAATATGATTAATCGCAACTGGCAAGGATTTGACTTGGACGATCTCTTCCTCGCGTTTTACACGCGCATTAGGAGTTAGTGGAGAAAACCAATTGTAGCCGCTGTAAACATTCCAAGCAGTATCGGAATTGCTTCTTTCAACAAATTCACAAATTTCGGCAGCAGTTTGAGCTTTTATAAATTGTGAATTAAGCGGTTTGCCCATCTCGTCTAATACTAAGGCACCGTTATAAGCAATTAAAGGACAGCTATTAGTAATTTGACCAGCTGCAGTCATAATTGCCTTTGGCATTCTGGCCGAAACAGGAACAAATAAGTTACCACTCATAATTTGTTTTCTAATAGCATCGCGTGTTTTAGGAGTAACTTGTAAATCCGAATTAATTAATGTCCCATCGATATCGCTAAAAATAATTTTGGCAGTCATTGAACTTTTCCTCCATATAGTTGTTACTTAATTATAAACATAGAATTTAGGTAAAATGGGCAAAACGAGTAAAAATAAAAAAATTGAAATTTATAGTTGACTTATAAAAGAAATTTTACTATATTAATTAATGTTGATTGAGTAATTCAACTGGTTACATTGGACAACAAGTAAAAGTTCAATCAAATGGGTTATAGCCAAGTGGTAAGGCAATGGTTTTTGGTACCATCATGCGCTGGTTCGAATCCAGCTAACCCAATAGTTCAGTTCAGGTGTAGTGCCTGAGCTTTTTTTGTTTTTGTATATAATTTTACTCAAAAAAATAGTATTCTGAAGGTGTAATTTATATTTTCACGTAAAAGAGGTAAAATTATGAGAAAAGTTGCAGTTATCGGAATGGGACATGTTGGTGCTACAGTTGCTTACACATTGTTTACCCATGGAATTGTGGATGAGTTAGTTTTGTTAGATAAAAACGAAAAGAAATCCACAGCTGAATATAATGACTTAAGAGATACTTTAGCTAGAAATAATTACTATGTTGATGTTGAAGCAAATAACTGGGATGAATTGAAAGATACTGATATTATCGTGACATCTTTTGGTGATATTGCAGCAACTGTTAAGACTGGTGATCGTTTTGGCGAATTTGATATTAATGCAGCTAATGCTAAAGAAGTTGGTCAAAAGATCAAAGACAGTGGCTTTAAGGGAATTTTGATCAATATTTCTAACCCATGCGATGCAATTTCTACTATTTTACAAGAAACAACTGGTTTATCTAAAAAGCAGGTCTTCGGGACTGGGACATTTTTAGATACCGCTAGAATGCAAAGAATTGTCGCAGAAGAATTAGATGAAGACCCACGTAACGTTCAAGGTTTTGTTTTAGGTGAACATGGTGCTTCTCAATTTACTGCTTGGTCAACTGTTAGTGTTAATGGTAAAAAGGCCACTGAATTATTTGATGAAGAAAAATTGGAAGAGCTTAGTGCGCAACCTAATAAAAACTCAATGAAAGTTGCTTTTGGTAAGGGATATACTTCTTATGCAGTAGCAACTTGCGCAGTTAGATTAGTGCAAGCTGTATTTAGCAATGCAAGATTATTTGCACCAACTTCAGTATATTTGCCAGAAGTTGAAACTTACATTGGCTATCCAGCAATTATTGGTCAAGATGGCGTTGAGAAAGTGATTAAGCTTGAACTTACTGAACAAGAAGAAAAACAACTTCACGATTCAGCAGATATTATTAAAAAGCATATCGCCCAGTTGAAATAAAACTATATAATAAATGCAACAAAGAGCCTAATTCACAAGGCTCTTTTTTTAAATTCTGAAATAGATGATGTTAAAATGTAGCTGAAAGCAAGAGAATGAAAGCCGGTCATATTATGTTTAAAAATCTCCATGTTACTAACCCAACTTATAAAAAAATGATTTCAGTTGCTTTATCGCTAGTTGCTTGCGGTTTGCTTTTTGCAATTCCAAATGTCGCCCAAGCAAGCGCAACTAGCGAACTTGCTAATGAAACTATTCCAGTAAAAGAAAATTATGAAAATGTAGTGCAATCTCGAACAGTGACTCAAACTATTTATTATCAATATGAAGATGGAAGGGAGGCTGCTCCAACTTATAAAGCAAGCGTTGTTTTTAAACGTATAGATATTCAAAATGATCAAAATCGAGCTATTGTCAATCTAGGCGGTCAATGGGTTCCAAATAAACAAACTACTCAAGAAGTTACAAGTCCCCAAATCGATGGTTTTATTCCTGATCAAAAAAGTGTGAACTCTAAACTAATTGATCCGTGCACTCAAGATCAAGTGACTGTGGTAACTTATCATCGCACCTTAGCTCAAAATGAAGCTGCAAATTCAATTAATAATAGTAGAAAACAAAATAATACAAATAAAGCTATTAACAAGCAAGTTCTGCTTCCCGTAGTTGTTCATGAACAAGCTAAAATGCCAAGTCATCAAAAAACTGCAAGCCCTGTTAAAAAAGAAAATTCTGAAAGCATCAAAGTTTTACCAGAAACAGGCGAGAATAAGATGACAATGATCACATATTTAGGCTTTATGTTAGTACTAGTAGCCACTTTTTTTGAAACTTACTTAGTTAGTGAAAAAAATTAATTTTTTGACTTGCATTTATTTTTAAATTCAAGTATTATATCTAAGTAACGTTTCGGAGGCCTAGCGAAGTGGCTAAACGCGGCGGTCTGTAAAACCGCTCTCTCTGAGTTCGGTGGTTCGAATCCACTGGCCTCCATTGCTGGATTTATCCAGCTGGTTGCATTGAACAACAAGTAAAAGTTCAATCAAATGGGTTATAGCCAAGTGGTAAGGCAATGGTTTTTGGTACCATCATGCGCTGGTTCGAATCCAGCTAACCCAATAGTTCGAAAGAACACCCAACCCGAGAAAAAGAGGTCATCATTGATGACCTCTTTTCTTTGTAGTTTCAATTAAAATCCTGATTCGACTTCGCCGTTCCAACTACTGAACCCATCGGTTACATGGGTGATGTTAGTGTAACCGCGTTTTTGCAATTGATTGCAGGCGTGTTTTGCGCGGCTTCCTGCGTGACAAATGAAGTAGTACTTATCATCTTTAGGGAAGTTAAATTGATTGATTTCTTCCACAGGAAAGTTAATACTTTCAGGAACGTGTCCAAAAGCAAATTCAATTGGAGTACGAACGTCGATTAAGTGGATATTTGGATTATCTAATAAAATTTTTTTAAGTGTTTTTGTTGATATCTTGTGCATGGTTAACCTCCAAGAATTATTTAACCAACAAAATTTGCTTAATCAGAGAAAATTTTATGAATTTTTTAAGAAGAAAGGATCATTGAATGACAAGACTGGTTAAAGTAGGGTCGCGTGGACATGAAATTGAATGGAAGCAAGCTCTCAAGACACTAAAAGCAGATGATGTCTTGTTACTAGAGCCAGGCTATTATCAATTACCACAAGGATTAGACGTGACTGATTTAACTATCAAGGGAACAGGGGCAAGTCCTGAAGATACGGTGATTGAGAGCTTTTTCACTTTAGGTCCCGACTGCAACTTTTTTACTGTAGAAAATGCTTGTATCCAAGCTAAGGCTAAAAACAATGCTATTTTTGTTGAAGAAGACGCAGATACGTATCTTACTTTAAGAAATGTCGTTTTACGTGGAAACGAAGACGATACTGCTGGTATTGCTGTTAACGGGCGCTGCACGCTAGAACTGTTTTCTACTAAGGTCTTGAATGCCAGTGTTTCAATGTTTAAGAAGTCTAATTTTAGAATTACCATGAATGATTCTTTGATTGATTATCCTTCAGAAAAATATTCAGCTATTGGCGTGCAAGGTAAAGGGACAGCTATTATTTCGCATTCGCAAATTAACGGCAGTATCAGCACTTATCCAGGCTCTAATAGCGAATTAGACTTGAACAATTCTATTGTAAAAACAGCCTTAATTCATGGCTCGACTTGGATGAATATGCTTAATTCGCAAATTTTGTCAGAAGATGACGCTGGTTTTTACATTTCAGATGAATCCTGGGTAAATATTGTAAATTGTCAGTTTGCTGGCGGTATCTTTATCGATAAAAATACTAGAACTATCATGCAAAACTCTCAACTTGATCGAATTATTTGCTGCGATAAATCTAAGTTAACATTGATCAATGACGCTGTTATTAGCCATGCTGATTTTCAAGATAATAGTGTTTGCGATGCGTCACGGACTGCTTTTTCTGGTAGTAATGAATTTGAGTTCTTCTTAGCTTTGAACAAAAATGCCACTTTAAGTGGAAAAGATTTAGTTTTCAATCCTAATGAGACTGTGATGGCAGTTCAAGATGACTCTCAGGTGAAAATAAGCGTTCTTTCAAGCAGCAGCGATGATTTGGATATTGAATGCAATAACATTGCTAACGTTGATATTTCGGGTATTAAGTGGAATGCTAAAAAAAGTGACAAGTAATGGTATTTACCAATTAGACCAATTTAAGATACAATAGGATATAGTAGACAGTAACTATAATGGAGGCGGATGTCATGCAAGAACCAATGTATATTAAAATTCATAATCAAATTAAAAAAGATATTGAAAATAAAAAGTATACTGTTGGACAAAGGATTCCTGCAGAACGGCAACTAGCCTTGAAATTTAACGTTTCTCGGATGACTTTGCGTCAAGCAATCAAAACTTTAGAAGATGAAGGAATTTTGGAACGAAGACTGGGTAGCGGTACTTATGTAGCTAGTCAAAAGGTTCAAGAAAAAATGTCAGGCGTCATGTCTTTTACCGATATTACGCGTTCTAATGGACAAGTTCCTTCTAGTCGCTTGATTTCTTATCGCGTAACCAAGCCATCATTATCTGAAAAAGAAAAATTGAAGATTGAAGATACTGATTTAGTATTAAGAATGGAACGTGTGCGTTCAGCTGATAATGTTCCAATCTGCTATGAAGTGGCAACCATTCCATTTAAATTAGTTTCTAAGTTTTCAAAAGATGAAATTTCAACTAGTTTGTATAAAACATTGGAAGAAAAGGGAAGCTATAAAATCGGCAATGTAACTGAAAATATCGGAGCTAGTGTGGCTAGCGAAAATGATGCTAGACTTTTGTCTGTGCATAAGGGCGAAGCATTAGTTACTAGACGACAGGTAACTGAATTATCAAATGGGGTACCGTTTGAATATGTTCGCGCTTCATATGTTGCCGAAAGATTTGAATTCACATTTGCTAAATAATCAAGCGAATATAAAAGACGTAGTTTGCATGATTGCAGACTACGTCTTTTTTGCTATTTAAGGTCTTGCTTAATCTTAGTAGTAGAAATTCCTGGTGTTCTTGGTAAGTAAACCACGTTGCAGTATGGCTTTAAAAAGTCGAATTGACCTTTCCAGTCATCACCCATGACAAAAGTATCAATATCGTATTTTTGAACGTCTTTGACTTTTTGATCCCAGTCTTCTTCTGGAATAACTTCATCCACGTAACGAATTGCTTCTAAGATATATTTTCTTTCTGCATAATCGTTATAAGCTTGTTTGTGCTTTTTAAATTCATTGAATTCATCAGTTGATAAGCCGACGATTAGGTAATCTCCTAATTCTTTGGCACGCTTTAATAAACGCACATGACCATAATGTAATAAATCGAAAGTTCCGTAAGTAATTATCTTTTTCATAGTTATCTCCCTTATAGATATTTATATTTTAACAAATGAGAAGTGAAGAAATAGTAAAAGTTTTAATTTTTTTATTTAAAGATTAGGGAGTTTGATAGAATATTTATAATTAGGAGAAATTATGAAAAGCTTTTTATTTACAATTTATTTATCGTGTATCAAATTCATTTTGAAATTTACCAAAACAAGACCAGATCTTTATGTAATCTTAAATGGTGGAGGTAGATCGGGATCTAATGGATATGTATTTTATAAATACCTCAAAAAAAATCATCCCGAAATTGAAGCAGTGCTAGTAGAGCCATGGCCAAGCAGCCATTTGTCTTGGTCTACTTGGAAAAAGATTGGGCAAGCTAAATATTTATTTACAACTCACCAACCTTTTAAAATTAAAAAAGGTCAAATTTGTACCTGTTTTTGGCATGGAATTCCATTAAAGCGGATGGGCTTTATGGCGGCTAATGATAGCTACGCAAATGACGTTAAGAATATGAAAGTTTGGCAAAAACAAGCCGACCGCGTTGTTTCAAGCAGTCCTTTGTATGAAACTTTAATGACCGCTTGCAGTGCAATTGAAGGCGAAAAATACGTCGAAACCGGCTTTCCGCGCATAGATGCTTTATTTGATAACCAAGTTTCTAAAGAAAACTTATTAAAGGATTTGTTTAATGCAAACGATTCGCAAGCAAAAATCGGCATTTATATGCCAACATTTCGCTTTGAATTAAATGATGCAACTGTAATGCAGAAAATCAAATCAGGTAACTTTTTTGCTTTTGATGATTTTAATGGCGCAAAGTTAAATGAAGAATTGAAGAAAATGCATCAATTCTTAATTATTAAGCTTCATCCATATGAAATGAAGTTGGTTTCAAGTAAGACAAACCTATATTCAAATATCTGTTTTTTAAATAATTCATATTTAGAGGATAAAGATATTGATTTGTATGAGATCTTAGGTGCAACTGATTATTTGATGACTGATTTTTCATCAATTTATTTTGACTACTTGCATTTAAATAAGCCGATTTACTTTATTACGAATTATCTGAAGCAATATCAAAAAATCCGTGGTTTGCTGCTTGCTCCTTATCAAGATGTTGTGCCAGGTGCATGCATTAATGATCAAGAGCAAATGGTTAAAATTTTGCAGCAAGATCAAGATGAGTTTGCAAAAGCTCGTAAGTATTGGCTTGATTTAACTTATACAATTGATAGGCAGCATAATTGTCAACGAAATTTTGAAAAAGTTACTAGTTAGGTGAGAAGTTTTGAAAAAAACATTACTCAATATTCTTTACAACGCAGTTTATCAGATATTTTTAGTTCTCGTTCCGCTAATTACGGTGCCTTATTTATCCAGAAATTTAGGACCAAGTACTTACGGTATTTATAGTAATGTGAACAACACCATTCAATTTTTGATGGTTTTTTGTTCCTTATCTATTTCTTATATTGGGATGAGAACTATTTCGCGTACTCGCGCCCATAGTACGCCACAAGAATTAACCGAAGCTTTTTGGGGCTTATGGTATTTTCAAGCATTAGCTAGTGTGATTATGATCTTAGCTACTGTATTATTTGTAACTATTACAAAGGTTAAGTACTGGAACTATATTTTGTTAATGATCCCATTTATGATCTCAGCACAATTAGATATTTCATGGTTTTTCCAAGGGCTTGCTGAATTTGGAAAAGTTGTTTTGAGAAATACGATTGTTAAATTATGTTCTGTAGTACTTATCTTTTGGCTGGTTAAAAATCCTAGCGACTTGTGGAAATATTTGCTTATCATGTCGCTATCGACATTAGCTGGATCGCTCGTTTTTTGGATCAACATTCGTGAATATGTGGGTAAACCTGTTAAACATTTCTATCGTCTAAAAGAATCAGTTATCGCTATTATTACCTTATTGATTCCTCAAATTGCTACCCAAGTTTATACTTCTTTGGATAAGCCAATTCTAGGTTTGTATCAAAATTCAACGCAGGTTTCTTTTTATGATAACTCGCAAAGAATTTCTAATATGATTTTGGGCGTCATTACTAGTATTACCTTAGTTATGATGCCGAAGATGGCAGCAGAAGGAAAAGAAACGCAAAAAGTTGTTTTGAAAAAATCGCTTGAAGTAACTGTGATGTTGGGATTAATTTTTGCGGTTGTTGTGATGGTCAACACTAAACAATTTGTGCCATTCTTTTTCGGCAATAAATATATTCCGATGACCAATTTGATGTTTTGGTTTACTTTGACGATTGTGATTATTCCGCTAGGAGGAGTTTTTGCTAATCAGTTTGCTTTAGCCAACCAGCGTGATAAAGAATATGCCATTCCAGTGGTAATTGGGGCTATCTGCGAAGTCGTTTTAACTTACTTTTTAGACCGTAGTTTAGCTGCAACAGGAGCTTTGATTGCGATTTTGATCACTGAATTAGTAGTATGTTTATTACGTGTCTGGATTGTACGCGACGATTATGAATTTACTTATGTTTTTCATGATATTCCCAAGTATTTCTTGATTGCCTTAATTACCTTTGGAATCGGCATGGTTATTCCCAACATTATTCCTTCCGCATTCTTAAATATGGCATTTAAGTCGATTGTTGTGATGGCAATATATGCTGGATTAATGTTTATCTTTAAATTTGATCTTAATAAAGACATAATTTTATTAGTTAAAAAATTTTTCAAAAAAGCTTAGGAGGATGTTATGCCTAAAGTTAATGTTTTAGGAGTAGACTTTGATAACTATTCTTTAGAAGAGTTTAAAAACCAGTTTATTAGTCGCTTGAATAATCATTTATCAACGATGATTGTGACGGCTAATCCAGAAATTGTGATGCTTGCCAAGCAAGATCCTAAATTTATGAAATTACTCCAAACAACTCCTGATTTTATTACTGCAGATGGAATTGGTGTGGTTTTAGCTGGAAAAATGCAAAAAACGCCTTTAAAAGAAAGAGTTACCGGCTATGATTTATTCACTTGGTTTATGCAGGTCGCAAATTTGCGCCATTTAAGAGTTTATTTAGTAGGCGCTAAGCCCGAAGTAATTAAAGCCGTTAAAGAAAAAATTGCTAAAGATTACCCAGGAATCGTTTTAGTTGGTGCACAAGATGGCTATTTTAAAGATGATTTAAAAACCATGGCACAAAAAATTGAAGCTACTAAACCTGATATGGTTTTTGCAGCAGTTGGTTTTCCAAGGCAAGAGCAATTAATTTCTATTATGCGAAAAGATAATTTGCCCGCTTTAATGATGGGCGTTGGTGGAAGTTTTGACGTATTTTCCGGTCAGGTAAAACGGGCACCTGAAGCATTTCAAAAGACGCATTTAGAGTGGTTTTACCGTTTGATTACTAACCCAACTAGATTTAAGCGGATGCTAGCTTTGCCTAAATTTATAGTTGAAGTTGAGAAAAATAAAAAGAGCAAGTAAAAAGCTATTTTAGAAAGAAAAAATTTAGATGAAAGTTTTACATGTAAATGCTGGTCTTGAAAAAGGCGGAGGATTATTTCACATTGTAAATTTATTAACGCAAGCCAAAAAAAGTGGCGAAGATTTTGAATTGCTTACTTTGGCTGATGGTCCTGTTGCCAAAGCTGCTAAAGCTAATGGCATCAAGACCACTATTTTAGGCACTAAGAGTCGCTATGACTTAGGGTCTTTAAAGCGTTTGACGAAATTTATTAATGACAATAATTTTGATATTGTGCATAGTCATGGAGCACGTGCTAATTTGTATCTTGATTTAATCCATAAAAAAATCAAAGCTAGGTGGATTATTACGGTTCACTCTGATCCGTTGAAAGATTTTGAAGGGCGCGGTTTTATTGGGGATGTCTTTACCAGATTAAACGTTAGAGCTTTAAAGCAAGCCGATGGTATTTTCGCGATTACGCAAAATTTTGCAGATTTATTAGTGGATAAAGTAGGCATCGCAAAGACCAAGATCTGCGTAATTTATAACGGTATTTTTTTCCATCCGAATGAAGAAATTCCTGCTAAATATGATCATCCTTACTTTAACGTGGTAAATGTTGGGCGAACCGAAAAAGTTAAAGCTCAAGATATGCTATTAAAGGCTTTAAAGCAGGCTGATAATTCTAATATTCATTTGCATATTGTTGGCGACGGCTCGCAGTTAAATAATTTAAAAGCTTTAGCGCGAGATTTAGGAATTAGCGAGCAAGTGACTTTCCACGGCTTTTTAAGTCATCCAGAAATTGTTGAACTTTATCGCAAGATGGATTTAGCAGTTTTGACATCATATTCTGAAAGTTTCCCTTTGGTTTTACTAGAAGCGAGCGATAATTTGTTGCCGATTTTATCAACGAGCGTGGGAGATATCCATAAGATGATCCCAGATAATCAGCATGGCTTTATTATTAAGATTGGCGATCAAGATAAATTAGCTCAAGATTTAGTTAGCGCAAGCCAAATGCCAAAAGCTAAGTTGAATCAAATGGCAGAGCTTGAAAAAGAATATTTGAGTCATAATTTCTCAATGCAAAACCAATTAACGGCAATTAAAAATTATTATGAATCGATATTGGATGAAAAATAAAATGATTACAAAAAGTCGGAAGTTAAATATTTTAGTTGGGATTATCTTTTTCATACCTTTGATTGAGCAAATAGCTACAAGCTACGATGATCGAATTCAATTTGCATTTTTATGGGAATGCGCATTAGGCTTAGTATTACTATTAGCTATTTTTTGGAATGATTTACGTGATTTTGATCAATGGTTTTTAGAAAAAGCGACTAGTGCGTTGACCATTTCTTTGACTTTGATTAATATTGGCAGTCAATTAAATTGGTACAGCGTAAATATCGGTAATTATATTTTTCAACTAGCTTTCATTGCTTATACTCTGAGTCTATATTTTACTGAGCGACATTTTAATATTAAAAATATAATTTTGATCTTCTTAAATATGAATGTCTTGGCTAATTTTATGACTAAGGGTGGGGCAATCTTGATTTTGCTTGTCTCAATTTTGGCTTTGGTATTATATTTTGAACGTTTCTTAATTACTCATACTGAACAATTTCGCTTGTTAATTTTACTCACGTATTTAATTACTTCTTTAGTAGCTGTTGTGTGGGTAAGTGCTGAATTACCTGATTTTCATATAAATAATATAAACTGGCAAATTGAAGCAATTGGCTTAGTTTTAATTATCTTTGCAGCATATTTTTTATTAAGGAATAAAGAAAAATTATACTTAACTACTCATATTGTTTTTGGAACGATTATTTATTTAGTAGTGGGGCAAGTAGTATTAATCTTGGCTCAACCTTCAATGCTCAATGTGACATTTTTGGTATTGGCATTTTTGATTTATTTGAGCTTATTAAATTTTCTGGGAAATATTGCCTTAACTCAAACTAAGCGTAAAATTTCTGTTATTATTCCTACTTATAATGGTGCTGATACTATTGTCGAAACTTTGCAATCAGTTAAGATTCAAACTTACCGTGATTGGGAAGTAATTATAGTCGATGATGGTTCGACTGACGACACTGAAAATGTGGTTAAGCATTATCTCGCTTATAATGATTTGCCTGTAAAATACATCAAGCAAGATAACCAAGACCAACTCAATGCAGTTAAGCATGGCTTGAAATACGTGACAGGCGATATTTGTTATATCTTGCACTCAGATGATGTTTTGTACGATTCAAATGTCTTTTATCGTGCAATGAGCGCTTTATGCGGCGAGAGATGCGATGGTATTTTTATTGGAATTCAAGAAATAGATGGTAAAGATAAGCTAGGCAAGATCTTGCGTACTAAGTCTTATTACAATAGCGAAACTACTGTTGCCAAGATGGCCTTAGCTTTTGGTAGAAATCCATATGTAGATTTTACTTATTGGCGTAGAGAAGTTTTTGAAAATCAGGTTAAACAAAACTACTTAACGGATAATTTGCCTGCTTGGTATGATGCCAGAACCAATCACGGTTTAAAGATGGCTAACAGTAATTTCATTGGCTTAAAATATCGCGTTTTTGAAGGTAATTATTTAAATTCAGCTGATGGAAGCGTGAATGTTTTATCCGGGGAATTACGTACTCTGCACCATATTTTGAGCAGATTATATATTCCGCAGTTTAAGTTCCAATCTATTTTTTATCGAGCATTTAATAAATTCGCTTTGTCGAGTATTTGTCCAGTTTTCTTTAAACAAGGACGTACAAGTCTGAAAAACATTACACCAACTGTTGCCAGCAGACGTGTTTCAGATTTGTCTAATCCATACGTCAAAGCAATTGTTGACTTTAGTCAAAATTATGACGTCAAAAAAACGGCAGATATTATAATTCCAGAAGATTTGCAAATTTTTGATGGTGCTGACATTCGATTATTTAACCGTCAGCTTAGTCAAAATAAACTTGCACCGTTTTATTTTGAAATAATGAAGCTTATTGGCCGAGGAACTGGTACAATGCGAGTAGCGCAAAAAGATAAAGAAAAAATAGCAAGAATTCTAGAATTCTTCACTATAAAAGATTACGTAAAAATTGAGGTAAAAAAATGATTCCTAAGATTATTCATTATGTTTGGGTAGGAGGCAATCCGAAACCTAAGAAAATTCAAAAATGTATGAAAACCTGGAAAAAGCATCTAGGCGATTACAAAATTATTGAATGGAACGAAAGTAACTTCGATATCCATGAAAATAAATATGTTGAACAAGCTTATAAAGCCAAAAAATGGGCCTTTGTGTCTGATTATATTAGAGCTAAAGCAATTTATGAATATGGTGGAATCTATTTAGATACTGATGTTTTGGTATTGGACGATTTGCACGAATTGTTGAAAAATCGCGCTTTTGTTGGTTTTGAAAATAAAGATAATCCATTCACTGCAGTTTTTGGTGCAGAACCACATCACCGTTTAATCAAAGATATGCTTGATTATTACAACGATCGTGATTTTGCGTTTGATACTCAAGATCAAATGGCTGGTGTAAACACTGTTTCAGTATCTGATATTTTAAAAGAAAAATATGGAGCTAAGCCTAACAATAAAGAACAATGGCTTCCATACGGCATCCACGTTTATCCAGATGGTGTTTTATGCAATCCATCTGCTAATTCTAAGACAATTCACGTCTTTACTGGTACTTGGATGGAAGGTGCAAAGCCATTAAAGCGTAAAATCGTTACTAACTTAAAGCTTCAAATTAAGACTCCATTTGAAGCTGGCTTATATGCAAAAGTATTTCGATAAAAAATTTGCATTGCTAATTTTAGCAATGCTTTTTTGCTATCTGAGCCTGATTGATTATAATTATAGACAAACATAAACATAAACATATAGAAAGATATTTAGTGAGGGAAAATGTTAAACACAAATATTGATCAAGATGATTCTTTGATCTTGCATACGGATTTATATGAAATTAACATGATGTACACTTATTTCAAAAAAGGAATAAGTGAACGTAATGCTGTATTTGAAGTTTTCTTTAGAAAAGAACCATTTGGCAATGGCTATGCATTAAACGCTGGTTTGAGTCATGTAATTGAGTACTTAAATAATTTCCATTTTTCAGAGAGTGATTTGCAATATCTTAAAGAACAAGAAAATTACGATGATGATTTTATTGATTATCTTCGTAATATGAAATTGCAATTAACAGTGCGTTCTGCTCTTGAAGGTGAATTAGTTTTTGCTCATGAACCAATTATGCAAATTGAAGGACCATTAGCTCAATGTCAGCTTGTAGAAACCGCAATTTTGAATATTATTAACTTCCAAACTTTAATTGCCACCAAGGCTGCTCGAATTAAGGTCGCTGTCGGCGATGACGGCTTAATGGAATTTGGTACGCGTCGTGCTCAAGAAACAGATGCTGCTATCTGGGGTACGCGTGCAGCCTACATTGGCGGGTTCGATGCCACAAGTAATGTCAGAGCAGGAAAATTATTCGGTATTCCAATTTCTGGAACTCATGCTCACTCTTTAGTTGAATCCTTTGATAGCGAATATGAAGCTTTCAAAGCTTACGCTGAAACTCATAAAGATTGCGTATTTTTAGTAGATACTTACGATACTTTACGAAGCGGTGTGCCAACTGCTATCAAGGTTGCTAAAGAAATGGGTGATAAGATTAATTTCTTAGGCGTCAGAATCGACTCTGGTGATATGGCTTATATTTCTAAGAAAGTTAGAAAGCAACTTGATGATGCTGGTTTTAGGGATGCTAAGATTTTTGCTTCTAATGACTTGGATGAAAAGACTATCCAAAACCTTAAGATGCAAGATGCAAAGATTGACGTTTGGGGAATTGGTACTAAGTTAATTACAGCTTTTGATCAACCTGCATTAGGTGGAGTTTATAAGTTAGTGGCCATTGAAGATGAAAATGGCAATATGCGCGACACTTTAAAGATTTCTTCTAATGCTGAAAAAGTGTCTACTCCAGGTAAAAAACAAGTATGGCGCATTCAAGCAAATTCTGAAAAGAAAAATGAAGGCGACTGGGTTTCTGAATATGATGAAGATCCACGCGACTTTGAAGCATTATTTATGTTCCACCCACAATATACTTATATTAATAAAGTGGTAACTGATTTTACTGCGCGTCCGCTACTTCAAACTATCTTTTTAGAAGGCGAGCAAGTTTACCACGAACCAAGCCTTCAAGAAGTTAAAGAGTTTGCGGCTAAGAACTTAGATGGTTTGTGGGATGAGTATAAACGTAGCTTAAATCCACAAGATTATCCAGTGGACTTGTCTCAAAGACTTTATGATCATAAGATGAACTTGATCAATGATATTAGAAGCAAAATTATGAAGCGAGGCTATTAGTAAATGAGACCTTTACAAGAAAAAATCGTAGCTTATGAACATGTAAAACCAGAAATTGATCCAAAAGAAGAAATTAGAAAGTCAATTGATTTTTTAAAAAATTATTTAAAAGAAAATCCTTTCTTAAAGACCTATGTCTTGGGAATTTCTGGTGGTCAAGATTCAACTTTAGCTGGAAAATTGGCTCAAATGGCAATTAACGAAATGCGTCAAGAAACTGGCGATTCATCTTATCAATTTATCGCAGTGCGTCTTCCTTATGGCAAGCAAAATGATGCAGACGACGCAGCTGACGCTGTTGCATTTCAAAAGCCAGATCAAGATTTAATCGTTAATATTAAAGAACCAGTTGATGCGCTTGTTAAGGTGATTGAAGCAACAGGTCAAAAGATTACTGATTTTAATAAAGGCAATATTAAAGCGCGTCAAAGAATGGTTGTTCAATATGCCATTGCTGGAGCTAATTCAGGCGCTGTAATTGGGACTGATCATGCGGCGGAAAACTTTTCCGGTTTTTACACCAAATACGGCGATGGTGCTGCAGATATTACGCCACTGTTTCGTTTAGATAAGCGGCAAGGTAAGCAAATGCTTAAAGAATTGGGCTGTCCTGAACATTTATACATGAAAGCTCCAACTGCAGACTTAGAGGAAGAAAAGCCAGATTTACCGGATGAAGAAGCACTTGGCGTAACTTACAATGAAGTCGACGACTATCTTGAAGGTAGACAAGTTAGCGATAAGGCAGCTGAGCAAATTGAAAAATTGTGGAAAAAGAGTGAACACAAGCGCCACTTGCCAGTAACAATTTTTGATGACTTTTACAAGCACAACTAACTTGCTAAAAATCCATACTTTTTACTATAATAGTATACGTAATAAGGGAGTAACGGCAAGCGATTGCGGCAAGCCCAACAACCGAGAGCTCCAGCTCTCTGGACTTGTCTTAATGAGTGAGACTTATGCACCAGAGATGGGCATAAGTCTTTTTTCGTAAGGAGGAAAGTTGTGAAGTATTACGATGAAAATATCCCTGATGTGGAAAAGGATCTTGAGACATCTTTAAAAACAGGGTTAAGTAATGAAGAGGCTAAAAAACGTCTTGAAAAATATGGCGAAAATGCTTTAGCTTCTAAGAAAAAACGTAGCATGGTTGCGCGCTTCTTTGATCAATTCAAAGATTTTATGATTATTGTTTTGATTATTGCAGCGATTGTTTCAGGTATTGTAGCTCAAGAATGGACTGATGCTGCAATTATCATGATCGTTGTTTTGATCAATGCTTTGCTTGGAACTTTCCAAGAAGCGAAATCTGAAGCAGCTATTGATGCGTTGAAGGAAATGTCAACGCCAAGTGCGCATGTTAGAAGAAATAATGTCATCTTAGAAATTCCAAGTACGGAAATTGTTCCGGGTGATGTTGTTTTACTTGAAGCTGGCGATGTAATTCCAGCTGATATGCGTTTAACTGTTGCTAAAAGTTTGAAGATTGAAGAATCAGCCTTGACTGGTGAATCAGTTCCTGTGGATAAAAGCAGTGAAACCTTGCCTGACAGTGAAGTGGCTTTAGGCGATCGGATTAACATGGCTTATGCCAATACCAGCGTCACTTACGGACGTGGCGAAGGTATTGTCACAGCAACTGGAATGAATACTGAAGTTGGTAAGATTGCCACGATGCTTAATAATGCCGACGAAACCGATACTCCTTTAAAGCGTAATTTAAACCAACTTGGTAAGACCTTGACAATTATGATTTTGGCAATTTGTGCCATTGTCTTTATTGTCGGAGTATTAAAGGCTAACCCAGCTGAACGAAACTCGACTTTGATGATTAACATGTTTTTAGTGGCGGTTTCATTAGCGGTAGCTGCAATTCCTGAAGGATTGCCAGCAATTGTAACGATTATTTTAGCTTTGGGTACGCAGACAATGGCTAAGCATAAGGCTATTGTCAGAAAGCTACCTGCAGTTGAAACGTTGGGTGCAACAGATATTATTTGTTCTGATAAAACTGGTACTTTAACGCAAAATCAAATGACTGTGGAAAAAGTTTACTACAATGGCGTTGTCCACAGTGAAGATCAAGAAATAAGCGAAGATAATCCGGCTTTGCTTTCAATGATTTTGGCCAACGATACGCAAATTGAAGAAGGTGGCCGTCTTTTAGGAGATCCAACTGAAACTGCATTAATTCAATATGCCTTTGATGAAAATATTGATGTGCAAGAACTTCTTCAAAAAGATAAGCGTATTCAAGAAGTACCGTTTGATTCAGTACGTAAGTTAATGTCGACTGTTAATAAGTTTGGAGATAAGTATTATGTTGCCGTTAAAGGTGCTCCAGATGAGTTATTAAAGCGTGTTACTTCAGTAGAAATCAATGGTCAAGTAAGTCCGATTACCGATGAGCAAAAACAAGATATTTTAGCTGCCAACAAGGATATGGCACAAAATG
The DNA here is from genome assembly GCF_000296835.1 of Lactobacillus hominis DSM 23910 = CRBIP 24.179. Lineage (GTDB taxonomy): Bacteria > Bacillota > Bacilli > Lactobacillales > Lactobacillaceae > Lactobacillus > Lactobacillus hominis. The sequence continues at coordinate 39,521 of NZ_CAKE01000015.1, forward strand.
CTTTACGTGTGTTAGGACTTGCTTATAAATACGTGAATAAGCCATATGACGATCCAACAACTGATAATGTTGAACAAGATCTAATTTTTGCTGGTTTGGTAGGGATGATCGATCCAGAAAGACCAGAAGCAAAAGCTGCTGTGGCAGAAGCTAAAAGAGCGGGTATTAGAACAGTTATGATTACTGGGGACCACCAAATTACCGCTGCTGCAATTGCGAGTCGTTTAGGCATTTTACAAGAAAGTCCTGATAAAAATAAGGCTGTCATTACTGGTGCTGAATTAGATAAATTATCAGATGATTACTTTATTAAACACGTTTCTGACTATAGCGTTTATGCCCGCGTTTCTCCAGAAAATAAAGTTAGAATTGTTAAAGCATGGCAAGCAAATGACAAGATTGTTGCCATGACTGGTGATGGTGTTAACGACGCTCCAAGTTTAAAGCAAGCTGATATTGGTATCGGAATGGGTATTACTGGTACTGAAGTTTCTAAAGGCGCTAGCGATATGGTTTTGGCGGACGATAACTTTGCTACTATCGTTGAAGCCGTTAAGCAAGGTCGTAAGGTATTTAGCAATATTCAAAAAGCCATCTTATACTTAATGAGTTGTAACGTTGGTGAAGTTTTAACGGTATTTATGATGACGATGCTAGGCTGGGATATTTTAGAGCCTGTGCAATTGTTGTGGATTAACTTAGTAACTGATACTCTGCCAGCTATTGCCTTAGGTGTAGAACCTGTGGAAGATGGAATTATGGATCGTAAGCCACGTGGCAAGAAGTCTAACTTCTTTAGTGGCGGTGTAGCAAGTTCGATTATTTATCAAGGAATTTTGGAAGGCGTTTTAGTATTAGGAGCTTACCAATTTGGCTTGCATGTTGGACCGCATATTAATAATCCACAATTGCAACACGGGGATGCTTTGACAATGGCCTTCTTAACTTTAGGTTTGATCCAGTTATTCCATGCCTTTAACTCCAAATATATCCACCAATCAATCTTTAGAAAGCACACCTTTTCAAACAAGTGGTTTAACGGTGCAATTTTAATTGCTGCAGTAATTATGGCCTTTGTTGAATTGCCATTTATGACTAAGTTATTTGATGTAACTGAATTAGATCCAATTCAATGGTTAGTTGTTTTGTGCGCTGGCGTATTGATGATTTTGATTGTTGAATTAGTCAAGTTAGTTCAACGTTCAATGGGTAAGAGATAATAAATTTTAATATTGATCCTAAGCAAAATTTTGCTTGGGATCTTTTTTTATTTGGTTTAAAATGCTGATATGAATGAAAATGAATTACAAAAATTAGTGGAAAATATTTCTTTAAAATATTTTAATCGGCCATTTGTTCACTGTGTAAAAATTAATAACCGTATGCGAACAACTGGTGGAAGATATTTTTTAACTGATCATCACATTGATATCAATGGACACTTTCTACTGCCACAATATTATGATGATTTAATAGGTATTATTAAACATGAATTGACTCATTATCACTTGCACTTACTAGGCTTAGGCTATAAACATCAAAATCGTGATTTTAAAATTTTATTAGCTAAAGTAGGTGGATCGCGTTACGCCCCCGATATTGGCTTAAGAAATAAAAGAAAAATCAATTATGTTTATGAATGCATCCAATGTCATTTAAGATATCCGCGCGTTAAAAGAGTTAATACAGCTCGTATGAGATGCGGTAAGTGCGGTGGTAAATTAAAAATGATTATTAATAATAAGGAAAAATAAAAAAGATGTTTGCTTATTTCGCAAAATTCTGGTATATTATTTGAGTACGCGGGCGTGGCGGAATGGCAGACGCGCAAGACTAAGGATCTTGTGATCGCTTTTAGATCGTGGAAGTTCGAGTCTTCTCGCCCGCACTTATTGGAGGAAGTCGTAAATGCGGCTTCCTTTTTTGCTAGAGAAATAAATGAAGTTAAGGAGCTTGCTGGAGATGACAAGTAAGAAAGTACAAAAGATAACTATCGGAGCTATTTTTGTTGCTATTTTAATTATTCAATCCTTTATTCCATACTTAGGTTATATTAGAATTTTGCCTGCCTTACCATCGATTACAATTATTCCGCTGACGATTGCGATTGCGGGCTGTTTGTTGGGCGTGAGTTTTGGCACGACCATGGGACTTGTATGGGGATTGTTGAGCTTAATTTTGGCATATACGCAACCTGGCGATATGGTATCTTTGATGCTGTTTCAAAATCCATTTATTGCTGTAGTTCCTAGAGTAGCTGCTGGTTTTGCTGGAGCAATGATTGCCCAAGCAGCTAAAGACGATAGTAAAATGCAAAAAACTTTTGTTTTTGGAGCTAGTGGTTTAGCAGTTTCTTTAATTAATACACTTTTAGTAATTGGGTTAACCAGTTTATTTTTTGCCCATGATCCAAGTGCTTTGCTTCATAATTTGGGTCAAGCTAGTTCTCAAGCTCCGTTAATTTGGATTTTACTAGTAGCTTTAGGGATGAATGGAATTGTTGAAGCGATTTTTACAGCTGTCGTAACGCCAATTATTGTTATTCCATTAAAGCGTTTTTTAAGTAAGAAGATGCGATAGAGTATGCCTAAAAGGTCAAGACAAAATAAGGCAAATTTATTATTACTGAAGGTTTTCGCATTTGCAATAGTCTTTGTGGTGCTGATGGCTGGCTTATATTACCGTCACCAAATAAATGTCCAGCAAATTCAGCAGCAAGAATTACTAAAACAGCGTGCTATGCAAAGTCGGCAAAATTTTGTTAAGGTAATCGCACCAATTGCTCAAGCTGAAGACAAGCCATATGGAATTTTGCCTAGCGTTACAATTGCGCAGGCATGTTTAGAAAGTAATTATGGGCAAAGCGATCTGGCTAAAAAGTATAATAATTTGTTTGGCGTTAAAGGCACAGATCCTAATACTAGCCAAGTGATGACGACGCAAGAGTTTGTTAATGGCCACTGGGAGACAATTCATGGTCGCTTTCAAATCTATGATTCTTATCAAGCGAGTATCCATGCTCATACCATGTTATTTGTTAATGGGACGAGTTGGAATTCTAAACAGTATCAGCACGTATTAGCAGCCAAAGATTATCGCTCGCAAGCAAAAGCTTTAGAAATAGATGGCTACGCCACAGACCCTGGTTATGCTAATAAAGTAGTTTCGATAATTGAACAATATAATTTAACGCAATACGATAATTAGTAGCTTGTCTAAAAGATAGGCTACTTTTTTGATATAATGGATAAGTCAATTTTTACTGTTTTTTGTTTAAGTAGATGGGGAGCAAAATGAGTGAAGAATCAATTTTACAAGGCTTAAATAAGCAGCAAAAGCAAGCTGTTCAATGTACTGAGGGTCCGCTGCTTGTAGTAGCAGGAGCTGGAAGTGGTAAAACTTCAGTTTTAACTAGAAGAGTCGCATATCTTATTGAAGAAAAAAATGTAGCTCCTTGGAATATTTTGGCGATTACTTTTACCAATAAAGCAGCTACTGAAATGCGCGAACGTGTCCAAAAATTATTAGGTCCAGTTGCTGAAAGTATCTGGATGTCGACTTTTCACGCACTATGCGTGCGTATTTTACGTCGCGATGCAGATAAGATTGAATATTCTAAGAACTTTTCAATTGCCGATTCAGCTGAACAATTGACTTTGGTTAAGCGAATCCAAAAAGAATTTAACATTAACCCTAAGATGTATGATCCAAAGGCAATTTTGGCAACTATTTCTAATGCTAAAAATGACTTAATGGATCCAGATGCATTTGAAATGCAAGCTAAAAGCCCATTTGAGAAAGTAACTGCTAAAGTTTATCGCGAATATCAACGTCGTTTAAAGCGCGATCAAATAATGGATTTTGATGACTTAATTATGCAGACTTTAGTTTTATTTAAAAAAGATAAGACAACTTTGCATTATTATCAAAATAAATTCCGCTATATCTTAGTTGACGAATATCAGGATACTAACCAAGCCCAATATGAGCTCTGTCATATGTTAGCTGCGCAATATAAAAATATTTGCGTGGTTGGGGATGCCGATCAGTCAATTTATGGCTGGCGCGGCGCTAATATGAATAATATTTTGAACTTTGAAAAAGATTATGATAATGATGAAGTTCACACTATTAAACTAGAGCAAAATTATCGTTCAACAGGCCACATTTTAGATGCGGCTAACTCTGTGATTAAGCACAATGCTTATCGTAAACCTAAAAAGCTTTGGACTGACCGTGGCGAAGGTCAGAAGGTAAATTACTATCGTGCCCAAAGCGGCAATGATGAAGCGCACTTTATTGTTTCTAAAATTCAAGAAGAAATGAAAAAAGGTGATCGCAAATATAAAGATTTCGCCGTGCTTTATCGTACTAACGCTCAATCTCGTAACGTCGAAGAAGCTTTTGTTAAATCTAACGTCCCATATAAAATCGTGGGTGGTCATAAGTTCTACGACCGTAAAGAAATTAAAGATATTTTGAGTTACTTAAAGATCGTTGCTAACCCTGCTGATTCTATGAGTTTGAATCGGATTATCAATGTGCCAAAACGTGGGATTGGTCCAACGAGTATGGCTAAATTCAATAGCTTTTTAAACGAAAATGATTTTTCTGTTTTAGAAGGTTTCCAAAATTTGGCTTTAGCTCCAATTACTGGAAAAGCTGGTAAGACTTTTGCTGAATTTGGTGCTAATTTAGAAGATACAATTAAGTATGCGAAAGATCACAGCGTAACAGGTATTACGGAAAAGATTTTAGAAGATTTTGGCTATAGCGATGCCTTGCGAAGCGAGCACACCATTGAAGCTGATACGCGTTTAGAAAACTTGGATGAATTCTTAACTGTTACTAAGCGTTTTGATGATAATTATGAGCCAGAAGATGAAGATTCAACTCCTTTGGGCGATTTTCTATCAGAAGTTACTTTATTAAGCGATCAAGATGATTTAGAAGATCAAGAAAACCAAGTAGCTTTAATGACTTTGCATGCAGCTAAAGGACTAGAATTCCCAGTTGTCTTTTTAGTAGGGATGGAAGAAGGCTTATTCCCATTAGCTCGCTCGGCTCAAAGCGATAGCGAACTTGAAGAAGAGCGTCGTTTAGCTTACGTGGGAATTACGCGTGCTGAAAAAGAATTATATGTCACAAATGCCTTTTCAAGAATGCTTTATGGACGTCCACAAAATAATCCAGCTTCACGTTTTATAGGTGAAATTGATGATAAGGATATCGAAGATATTTCGCCAAATAATAGCATTATTGACGTTTCATCACATGCCTTCACTAAGCAAACCATACCTTTTGCTAAACGAAGCGAAAGAGCTCACGCTCAAGTTTATACTGCTAAAAAAGCATCAGGTGCGGTTGGCGCTGACAAAAAGTCTTGGAATGTTGGTGATCAAGTTGAACATAAGGCATGGGGTAAGGGCGTTGTTGTCAAAGTTAATGGTACAGGCGAAGATATGGAACTTGATATTGCCTTTTCTGGTAAAGGAATAAAACGCCTTTTAGCTGCCTTTGCACCAATTAAAAAGCTATAATTAAGAAGAACTGTTTTTTACAAAGGATAAAAATTATGGCAAAGATATCATTGCAACAAGCGCAAGAAAGAGTTTCAGAATTAAGAAAACAATTGAATAAATGGGCTGATGCATATTATGCAAAAGATGCGCCAGTTGTTGAAGATAATGTTTATGATAAGAGCTACAACGAACTAGTTCAATTGGAAAATGATTTTCCTGAATTAAAGAGTGCGGACTCAATTACGCAAAGAGTAGGTGGTGAAATCAAAAGCGATTTTTCTAAAGTTGAGCACCCAATTCCGATGCTGTCGATGGGGGATGTCTTTTCTAAGGAAGAACTAAAAGAATTCGATAAAAGAATTCAAAAAGCTATCGGACACCCTGTTGCTTATAATGTTGAATTAAAAATCGATGGACTTTCGCTTTCTTTGGAATATCAAGATGGAAATTTAGTCAGAGCATCTACGCGTGGAAATGGACGAGTAGGTGAGGATGTGACCGCCAATGCGCGTTTTATTAAAGATATTCCACAAACTTTACCTGAAAAAATCACGACTGAAGTTCGTGGCGAATGTTTTATGGGTAAAGAAGAATTTGCTCGTTTAAATGCGCAAAGAGATGCGGAAGGTGCGCAAATTTTTGCAAATCCGCGTAATGCAGCTGCAGGATCTTTGCGTCAATTGGATGCCAAGATCACCAAAAAACGCGATCTCAGCACTTTTATTTATACTTGGGTTAATCCACCGCAAGACATTACGAGTCAGCACCAGGCAATTAATGAGATGGCAAAATTAGGCTTTCACACTAATCCTACTGGTCAAAAATTAGAAAACCTGGACGAAGTTTTTAAATTTATCGATGAATATACTCAAAAAAGAAATAGCTTAGCTTATGGTATTGATGGTATTGTTTTAAAAGTCGACGATTTATCGCTTCAGCATGATTTGGGCAATACTGTCAAAGTGCCACGTTGGGAAATCGCTTATAAGTTTCCACCTGAAGAACAAGAAACAATTGTCCGTGATATTGTTTGGACAGTTGGACGTACTGGAGTAGTTACGCCGACGGCTGTCATGGATCCAGTTCAACTGGCTGGTACAACTGTTTCGCGTGCCGTGCTTCACAATCCTGATTTACTTAAAGAAAAAGATGTCAGAATTGGCGATACAGTATTGTTACATAAGGCTGGCGATATCATTCCCGAAATTTCGCAGGTAGTCTTATCTAAAAGACCTAAAGATAGTAAGCCTTATGAAATTCCTACAAATTGTCCGTCTTGTGGTGAAAAATTAGTCCATCTTGAAGGCGAAGTTGCTTTAAGATGCGTTAACCCAATGTGTCCGGCGCAAGTAGAAGAAAGAATTACGCACTTTGCCTCGCGTCCAGCGATGAACATCATGGGATTAGGACCTAAAATCGTTAAGCAGCTTATTGAAAAAGGTTTTGTAAAAGATGTAGCTGATTTATATCATTTAACTAGCGATCAATTAAGTCAGTTAGAGCATTTTAAAGATAAGGCAATTAATAATTTATTAACTTCGATTAATAATAGTAAGCAAAATTCGGTAGAATTGCTTTTGTTTGGTCTAGGAATCGATCACGTTGGAGCAAAAGCTGCACGTTTAATTTCTGAAAAATATAAAAACTTAGGAAAGATTATGGAATTGACCGTGCCAGAATTGACAACAATCGATACAATAGGAGAGACGATTGCTGATTCGATAGTCGAATACTTTAAACAGCCACAAGCTCAAAAGTTAGTTCAAGAATTGCAAGATGCTGGCGTAAATATGGATTATTTAGGGCCAGTAGACAGCGAAGTTAGTGATAATTTCTTCAAAGATAAGACAGTTGTTTTAACTGGAAAGCTAGCTGATTTTACAAGAAGCGAATTTACCAAAAAATTGCAAACTCTTGGCGCTAAAGTGACTGGGTCTGTTTCTAAAAAGACAGATTATGTAATTTATGGTGAAGATGCTGGGTCTAAATTTACTAAGGCTCAACAATTAAATGTTCCAACTTTGACAGAACAAGAAGCAATTGCCCAAATTAATAAATAGAAGGATTTAAAAAATTGGAAAAATTTTTAAAGATAACTGCTATTTTAGGAGCGCTTGTATCATTAAGTGCCTGTGGTAATTTAAAAAATTCTGATTTAGCCAATAACCCTACCACCTCTACTAACAAGCAAAAAAGCTATCAGACAACTAGTACTAACAATAATGGCTACAATGTCTTGTTAAAAGATGGTAAGTATTTAACTAGCCCGATCGAAGGGATGACTGCTAATACTAGCGATAATTCGGTTGATACTAGAGCTTTGGAATCAGGACTTATTAATTTATCTAAAAACCAATTTTCAACTAGTCGTTACGTCTTTCAAGAAGGACAAGAGCTTTCTACAGGAACTGTAACAGATTGGCTTGATCGAAAATCTAAAGATAATAAAGAAGGACTGAATCCAGTTAAAAGCACTGGCAAAAAAGCCTATGCTCCAATTATTTTGGATCAGATTTTAGAACAAGATTATTTGTCTAAATCTGGATCAAGCTATAAATTAGGCGGTATGAGTTTAGGTTTAGCGCTAAATTCAGTCGATTATTATACTGAAGGCAAAAAGGGCGTTGAAAAACACGTAGATATTTCTGATGCTCGTCAAAATGAATTTGGTAAAAAAGCAGCTAACGATATCGTGCATCGTTTAAGAAAACACAAGGCTACTAAGAATATTCCTATAATGATCGGTTTATTTAGAAAAACTGATAAAGATTCTCTTGTTGGAGGGAATTACTTTGCATATGGAATTGCAAGCGCAAATAGTAGTAAAATAAATGAATGGAAAACAGTCAATTATCGCAGTCAAGTATTGCCAACTGTTGGAAATGAAAAAGCAATTAATTCTACTGATGCAGCTGCCTTTAGTAATTTTAAAGCAGCCGTGCAAGGTTACTTTCCTAATATTAGTGGGGTAACAGCAACTGTGCGCTACCAAGGTAAAGAATTAACGCAGATGAATATTAACATTACCACGCAATTTTTCGGATATGCTCAAATACAGAGTTTTTCAAGATTAGTGGCTTCATCTGCTAAAAAGTATTTGCCATCGCATGCACCAGTTGAAATAAAGATTAATTCGGTAAATGATATTCAAGCTTTAGTTGCAAAGAATTCCGCAGATGACAGTTACTATGTCCACGTCTTTGGCGGTGAATAGGAGGGCAAACGTTGAAGATTACAAAAGAAAATATAAACCACGTTGCAAAATTATCGCGACTTGAATTTAGTGATGATGTAATAGATTCATTTACAAAACAAATGGGTGACATTATCAATATGGCAGATCAATTAGCTGAAGTTGACACTGAAGGTGTTGAAGAAACAGTGCAAGTGGTTGATCGTGACACTGTCTTCAGAGAAGATAAGCCAGAACATTGGGAAAGCAGAGCTGAATTAATGGAAAATGTTCCTGAAAAGGCTGACGGATTCATTAAGGTACCAGTGATTATTGATAAGGATGATAACGAGTAATGAATTACTTAAATGAAAACATTGACTCTTTAAATAAGAAATTAAAAGACGGTGAAGTTTCAGCTGAAGCTTTAACTAAAGATACAATTGAAAACATCAAAAAGACTGATGAAAAGTTAAATGCTTGGATTACTGTAAAAGATGATGCAAAACCTGCTGAAAATCTTGATTTTGAAGCTAATAAATTAGCCGGTATTCCAATTGCCATTAAGGATAATATTATTACTAACGGCATCAAGACTACTGCAGCAAGTCACATGCTTTACAATTACATGCCAATGTATGACGCAACTGTTATTAGCAAGTTAAAGAGAGCTCAAGCTACTTTAGTTGGTAAGACTAACATGGATGAATTCGCAATGGGTTCATCTACTGAACACTCATACTACGGCCCAACTCATAACCCTTGGAATTTGGATAAAGTTCCTGGTGGATCATCTGGTGGTTCAGCAGCTGCTGTTGCTAGTGGTCAAATTGTAGCGGCACTTGGTTCTGATACTGGTGGTTCAATTAGACAACCAGCCGCATTTAACGGGATTTTTGGTATTAAGCCTACTTACGGCAGAGTTTCTCGTTGGGGATTAATCGCATTTGGTTCTTCATTAGACCAAATTGGTGTAATGAGCAAACGCGTAAAAGATTCAGCTGAAGTTTTAAACGTTATTTCTGGTCCAGATGAACATGACTCAACTGTTTCTGAAAAAGAAGTCCCAGACTTTACTAGTTTTATTGGTCAAGATATTAAAGGCCTTCGTGTAGCTGTTCCAAAAGAATACATGAGCGATGCTGTTGATGAGGGCGTCCGTCAAGCAGTTCAAGACCAAATCGAAGTCTTAAAGCAAGCTGGAGCTATCATTAACGAAGTATCTTTACCACATACTAAATATGTTGTGCCAGATTACTACATCATTGCTTCTAGTGAAGCATCTTCTAACTTACAAAGATATGATGGTATTCGTTATGGCTATCGTGCAAAAGACACTAAGAACTTATTAGATGTTTATGTAAAATCTAGAAGCGAAGGCTTTGGCGAAGAAGTTAAACGTCGTATTATGCTTGGTTCATTTGCTTTATCAGCTGGTGCATATGACCGCTTCTTTAGACAAGCTGCTAAAGTTAGAACCTTGATTTGCGATGACTTTGACAAGATCTTCAAAGATAATGACGTTATCGTTGGACCAACAACTACTACGCCTGCATTTGGTATTGGCGAAGAAATTTCTGACCCAATCAAGATGTACAACAACGATATTTTAACTATTTCTGCTAACTTAGCTGGTATTCCTGCTGCTAGTGTTCCTGCTGGTTTAGTTGATGGAATGCCTGTTGGTTTGCAAATTATGGCTAAGCGCTTTGACGAAGGCAGTATCTTTAAGACTGCAGACTTTATTGAACGTAGTAACAAGTTTTATGAAAAAACACCAGCCGGAATGGAGGATTAATTAATGAATTTTAAATCGACAATCGGACTAGAAGTCCACTTCGAATTAAAGACTAAGAGTAAGATTTTCTCTCCATCACCAGTAACTTATGGGGCAGAAGTTAACACCGCAACTAACGTAATTGACTGGGCTATGCCTGGTGTTTTACCTAAGTTAAATAAGGACGTTTACCGTTTAGGTATTATGGTTGCTTTGGCAACTCACGCACATATTTTGCCAACTACTCACTTTGACCGTAAGAACTACTATTACCCTGATAACCCAAAGGCTTATCAGATCACTCAATTCTTCCAACCACTTGCTCGTGATGGATATATTGAAGTAGAAGTTCGTGGTAAGAAAAAGCGCATCGGCATTCACGAAATGCACATCGAAGAAGATGCTGGTAAGAACACTCACGGCGCTAACGGTTATTCTTATGTTGACTTAAACCGTCAAGGCGTGCCATTGCTTGAAGTTGTTTCTGAACCTGATATGGAAGATCCAGAAGAAGCTTACGCATACTTAACTAAATTACGTCAAATCGTTCAATTTACTGGTGCATCTGACGTTAAGATGGAAGAAGGTTCAATGCGTGTTGATACCAACATTTCTATACGTCCAGCAGGTCAAAAAGAACTTGGTACCAAGGTCGAAATGAAGAACTTGAACTCATTTGACCACGTAAGACGTTCTCTTGCCTACGAAGAACAACGTCAACAACAAGTTTTGCTTTCTGGTGGTAAAGTTCAACTTTCTACTCGTCGTTTCGATGAAGCTACTGGTAAGACTGTGTTAGAGCGTGTTAAGGAAGGCGACGCAGATTACCGCTACTTCCCAGAACCAGATATTGCACCATATCACATTAAACAAAGCTGGATTGATGAAATTAAAGAAAGTCTTCCAGAATCACCATTTGAGCGTCGCAAGCGCTACGTTGAAGAATATGGCATTAAGGAATATGATGCCGACGTTATTTTGCAAACTAAGGAAAGTTCTGACTACTACGATGCAGCAGTTCAAGCTGGTGCGGATCCAACATTAGCTGCTAACTGGTTGAACACTCAAATTAATGGTTACTTGAATGAAAAACAAGTAGGTATTAAAGATATCAAGCTTACTCCAGAACATTTAGCAGAAATGATCAAGATGATCAAAGATGGTACCATTTCAACTAAGATCGCTAAGAAGGTCTTCCAAGAATCTATTGAAAATGGTACTGATCCTAAGAAATACGTTGAAGATAAGGGTATGGTTCAATTATCTGATGTTTCTGTTCTTGGGCCTATGGTTACTAAGGTTGTTGATGACAACCCACAATCTGTTGAAGACTTTAAGAATGGTAAAGATCGTGCAATTGGTTTCTTAGTTGGTCAAATCATGAAGCAAACTCGTGGTAAAGCTAACCCTAAGGTAGTCAACGAGTTATTGAACAAAGAATTACAAAGTCGTTAATATTTGAAAGGTGAAGACAATGGTAAAAAAGGCAAGATTGATTTATAATCCTGTTTCTGGCCATGAGCAAATGATCTCGAATGTGGCGGACATTTTAAATGTGTTAGAGCAAGCTGGCTTTGAAGCCAGTGCTTATCGAACCACGCCAGAACCATTGTCTGCCCAAAACGAGGCTAAACGTGCTAGTTTAGAAGGTTTTGATTTAATCGTGGGTGCCGGTGGCGATGGAACAATTAGTGAAATTGTTAATGGTATTGCGCCTTTAGAAAAAAGACCTAAATTGGCAGTTATTCCGGCTGGAACGACTAATGACTTTGCTCGGGCATTAAAAATCCCGCGTGACAATTTAGTTGATAGTGCCAAAGTCATCTTAAAAGGTAAAACACAAAAGATGGACATTGGTCGTGCTGGCGACAAGTTCTTTATGAACATTGCCGCTAGTGGCTCTTTAACTGAATTAACTTATGGAGTGCCTTCAGAATTAAAATCTGTCTTAGGTTATAGCGCATATCTTTTGAAAGGTGCAGAGATGCTTCCGCATATTTCGAGTAATAAGATGCGTTTAACTTATGATGATGGAGTTTATGAAGGCGACATCTCAATGTTTTTATTAGGGATGACCAATTCGATTGGTGGTTTTGAACGCATCATGCCAGATGCCCAATTATCTGATGGTTTATTCCAGTTAATTGTGGTTAAGACTGCTAATCCAATTGATATGCTTCGTTTAATGGCGATGGCTTTAAATGGAAAGCATATCAATGATCCACAAGTTATCTACACTAAGACTAAAACCTTAAACGTTGAAGTTTTAGGTGACACTAAAGATGGAGATAAGATTCCAGTTAACTTAGATGGTGAAGTTGGGGGCTATCTTCCAATTGACTTTGAAAATCTAAAACAGCATATTGAATTTTATGTTGGATGAAATAAAACGCTTCTTGTATCAAACGATGCAAGAAGCGTTTTTTTGTTTGCACTAAAAATTTAGTTGTCGTTATTGCTAAAGCCAAATATTTCTAAAAACTGTAAGAATAAGTTAACAAAGTCTAAGTAAAGCTGCAATGCACCAAGCACGGCCAAGCCGTTAGGAGAAACTTCAGATCCGAATTGTAAGAAAATATTTTTCATTCTTTGTGCATCCCAGGCAGTTAAAATCGTAAAGATAATGACTGCAATAAATGAAAAGATGTAGTCAACCATCGGATTTTTCAAAAATAGGTTAATTAGCATTGCTACTATTAAACCAATTAAAGCAGCCGAAGCATATGATCCTATTCGGTTGAGATTTTTCTTGGTTACAGTCCCAATAATTGCCATTGTTACAAATACAGCAGCTGATGCAAAGAATGCACAGGCAATATCTTGCCCAGTATAAGCTCCAGCAATAAAGGCAAAGGTAACGCCATAAATTATTGCTGTGATCATGAGCAAGATGAAACTAGTTACTGGACTTCGCGTAGCATTGAAGCTGATTGCAAAAGTTAAAACGATTGGCAAAAGCAATAAGAGCCACATTGCCCAGCGGTGCTGCATCATAAAGCTCGCCATTGGTTTAGCGAAAACTGTCATTGTAAGATAAGCAGTTAGTGCTGAAACAAAAACGGCTAAGGCCATGTAACCATACATTTTACTTAAAAATGAATTTAGAGCAGAGACGTCAATAATGGAGCGTCTACCGTTTTCAGGTGAAAAATTGTCCATATGAAAGCCCTCCTAATTAGTTGGTATATTATTCACCTTTACCTTAACACGAATATAATTCAAAATAAAAAAGAAAGAACCGCGATTTTTGCGATTCTTTCTTTGATTAAGAATGTAATTATTTAATTGTTAATCTCTGTCACTTCCAGCAAAAATTTGAATGAAGTAAATGAAAATATTGATGAAGTCGAGGTAGAGATTCAAAGCTCCCACAACTGCTAAGCCCGTTGTAGAAACTTGGCCTTCAGTTTGAAGGTACATGTTCTTCATTTTTTGTGCGTCCCAAGCAGTTAAGATAGTGAAGATGATTACGCCAATGTAAGAAAAGACGTAGGTAACCATTGGGTTCTTTAAAAACATATTGATTAAAGTTGCTACAACTAAACCGATTAAAGCAGCAAATGCGTATGAGCCTAAATTAGATAAATCTTTTTTAGTAGTTGTACCTAAAAAAGCCATGGTAATGAATACTGCTGCAGCTGACACAAAGGCATAGGTGATATTTTGACCAGAAAAGACTAACGCTAAAATTGAAAATTCAGCGCCATATACAGCAGCCATCAACATTAATAAAAATAAACTTAATCCAGGTGAACGCATTGACTTAGAGCCGATTAATAAGGTTAAGACAATTGGCACACCTAAGAATAATACATAAAGCATAATTTGATTTTGAGATACTAAGCGAAGCATTGGCACTAAGTAAGTGTATGGCGCAATAAAGGCAACAAATGCTGAAATTAAAACAGCCAGCGTCATGAAGCCATACATTTTAGTCAAAAAACTGTTCAAACCTGTGGTGGCATTAACGCTTGTACGTTGAGGTTCTTGTGAGAAGTTATTCATTATATAATCCTCTTTTCAAAATAAAGATTGTTATTTATATAGTATTTTACTTTCTTTATAAAAGCAAGATGAATCACATAATTTATAGATATATTATCTATTTTAGATGAAAACGGTTACAAAAATTTGATATAATAGTAATATTAATTTTTATACGGAGGTGGCTATGGATAAAGCACGTGATCAAGTTTTAGCTTATATTAATCAATTAAAAAATGATCAGCCTTTAACTACAAGTCAACTTGCATCTGACTTGAACCTTTCTCGCTCAGTAATTAGCCATTACTTAAATGATTTAGCTAGCGATGGAGAGGTTCAAAAAATTGCTGGACGCCCAGTAAGATGGCAACGCAATTCAACTACTATACTTAATCGAAATACTTTTAAAAACTTCATTGGCTATCGTGGTTCGATGCGTCATGTAATTAGTCAAATTTCGGCAGCTGTTTTATATCCACCCGATGGCTTGAATATTTTAATTACTGGTCATTCTGGCGTGGGTAAAAGTTATTTAGCCAGTAAAATTGCCAAGCTTGCAAAAGATAAAAAAGTAATCAAAGCTGATGCACCTTATATTGTTCTTAACTGCGCTGATTATGCCAATAACCCAGAGCTTGTTTCTAGTATGTTATTTGGCTATGTCAAAGGTGCATATACTGGGGCTGATGAAAGTAAAGATGGACTACTCAAGCAGGCTAACGGTGGCTATTTATTTTTAGATGAAGTTCACCGCTTAAGTAGCGAAAATCAAGAAAAGTTGTTTTCCTTCATTGATTCGGGTGAATTTTATGCCATGGGAGACAATGTTAAGCCAATTAAGTCAAAAGTGCGCTTAATTTTGGCCACAACAGAAGATCCTGAAAAAGTGTTATTGACGACTTTTTTAAGAAGAATTCCCGTCCATGTTAACTTGCCAGATTTCATTAAACGACCGATTGATGAACGTTTAGAGTTGCTACGCTATTTGTTTTATCAAGAAGCGCAAACGATAAATAAAAAGATTGAAGTTGATAAGTATGTGGTTTCAGCACTTTTACAAATTAAACATACCGGTAATATCGGGTATTTAAAAAATGTAATTCAAGTGTCGTGTGCTGCTGCTTATAATGAACAAGCTATGAGTGATGTCATTCGCTTAGAAATGTCGAATCTGATGTTAACGGACTTGCCAAGATTTGAAGATTACTCAAGCATTTTTGTGGATCCGCAAAAACCACTTGAGCGTCATCAATCTAGTCTGATACAGCGTAGTTTAAAAGATATAGAAAATCAATTAGAAGGCTTACAAGAAAATTATTCTCATGATGCAGCAATTAAGTGTAAGTTAGCTATTCAAGGTCTGAAACAATTTGTTCCAGAATGGGTATTAAAATCAGGTCTGCACTTGCAGCACCAAGGTTTATTTAACAAAGTCGTGCAAAAGCAGTTTGGCTTAGGTCAGACAGGTTATTTAGAACCAGTACTATACTTGCTTTATAGTTATCATTTTGAGATTGATGAAAAAATCATCCAATTATTAAATGAGAAGTTTTCGAACCTTATTCCACGTGCTTTGCATGTTGCGCGAACTTTCTATAAAAAATTGCCGCAATTAACTGAAAAAAGCGATCAATCTTTGATCTTAATTTTGGCATTGCTTTTGAGCGATCATGTGGATGAAAATATTCAGCTGCGTGGCCTGATGGTGGCGCACGGCCATAGTACGGCTACCAGCATTCAGACAGTGGTCAATTCACTATGTGGCACTTATATATTTGATGCAATTGATATGCCAGTTGATACAGGTGTCGAACCAATTATTGAAGAAACTAAAAAATTGATTTCTTCATTTAATACAACTAATGGATTTATCTTAATGGTTGATATGGGGTCATTAAGTCAGCTATATTCAGAAATCAGTTCGCATTTAGATGGTGATTTATTAGTAGTTAATAATTTAACGACTTTGACGGCACTAGATTTAGCTTTAAAAATGCAGCAAAATCAGCCATTTAAGCAAATTGCCCAAAATGCGGAATCTGAATATGGTATTGAAGTGCAATATTATGAAGGTTTTTCGCAATCACCGAATATCTTGATTTCTTGTATTTCAGGTTTGGGAATTGCGGAAACTGTCAGTAAGATTATTCAGCCATTTTTACCAAGTCAAATTAAGGTAATTCCGGGTGATTATGCGTCTTTAAAAGAAAAAATTAAGAGCCAAGATTGGTCGTACTTTGATCGAACCTTGTTTGTGCTAACAACGCTAGATATTTTAGAGCCAGTAGGCTTTAAGCATATGAATCTTTATAGTCTGCTTGATACAAGTGGTGAAAATAACCTTAAGAAGTGGTTAGCACCTTATATGACGAGTCAAGAAATTGAAACTTTTAGTCAGCAAATTCTACGTTTCTTTTCTAAAGAGGGAATTTCAGAAAGACTATCATTTCTTAATCCGGATGTTGTTATTCGCCAGGTTGAAGAAATTAACAGTAAATATGAGAGTTACTATGGCCTGAATTTAGATGGAAAAGTAAAACTAAATCTTTATATGCATATTGCTTTAATGATTGAACGACTTATGGTGCAAAAAACTGCCGAAATTAAAGTTGAACCGAAAACTGAACAAGAAAAAGATTTCTTTAATATTTCGCATAGTATTTTTCAGCCAGTTGAAATGAAATATAATATCAAAATCTCAAACTATGAGATTTCTTTGTTATATGAGCTATTTAGACAGTTTATTGAAGCAAAACTATAAGTAATAAATCATTGAGCAATTAGTGTTTAATGATATACAAATAAAGTGTTTAAAGTTTAAACACTTTATTTTTTTTGCCGTTATGATAGCACTTAACACACTTGGCACGTTTTTTGCTAATAAATAAGTGTAAAAGATAAAAAGGAGAGGAGATAAAAACTATGACAGATATTTTAATTGCAAGTCATGGACATTTTGCTAGTGGCCTTCAAAGCTCTATCGAAATTCTAACTGGAATGGGAAAACAAGTGAAAGTCATTGATGCTTATGTTGATGATACTGACTACACTCCCCAGATTGAAGAATTTATAAAAAGCGCTAAAAGACCAGCAGTAATTTTTACTGACTTAAAAGGAGGTAGCGTAAACCAAAAAGTAACTTTAAAAGTTGCTAACGAAAAAAGCATCTTTATTGTTACACAAATGAATCTGGCAATAATTATGTCAGTTCTTTTGGATAGCGAGCCATTAACGCGTGAGCACTTAGAAGAATTAATTAAGCAAAGTCAGGTGGAATTGCTTGAAATGCCTGAAGCAAAACAAGAAAAAGAAACCGTAGATGATTTCTTTGGATAAATAATCAAATTTAAAGGAGAAAGAAATATGATTGCACAATTACGAGTAGATGATCGTTTAATACATGGACAAGTGGCATTAGTTTGGACCAAGGAATTAAATACGCCGGGAATCGTAGTTGCAAATGATAATGCAGCAAATAATGAAATGGTTCAAATGACATTGAAAATGGCAACGCCAACTGGAAAGAAACTATTAATTAGAAACGTTGACGATGCAATTAAGGTCTTTAACAATCCTAAAGGCGCAAATATGAGGATTTTTGCCTTAACTAATAATGTTCAAGATGCGCTAAAGATTGCTGAAAACGTTAAAGATATTGAAGGAATTAACGTCGCAAATGTTGGACGTTTTACTAAAGATGCAGACAACGCAGTTCAATTGTCTTCAACTTTGATGATGACTCCTGATGAATTAGAGGCTTTGAAGAAGTTAGCACAAATGGAAATTCCAGTATTTCACCAAATTGTGCCAAATAATGCAAAAACTCCAATTTCTTCAATCTTAAAAGATGCAAATTAGTTAGATAGGAGGAAAAATTATGTTACATACAGCGACGTTAGCTGCCCTTTGTGTATTTATCTGTCTGGGTGGCAACTGGCTTTGGGGCCAGACGATGATTGAAAGACCGCTAGTTGTAGGAATGGTTGCTGGAATGATGTTCGGCGACATTAGAACTGGTATTTTAATCGGTGCTTCTTTGGAAGCTATCTTTATGGGAGCCGTTGATATTGGTGGTGCCATTTCTTCAGAACCTGTAACTGCTACTGTACTAGCAACAACTTTTGCCATTACTTTGGGCGTTGATACTAAGGCTGCTTTAGCCTTGGCCGTTCCAATTGGTGTGTTTGCCGCATTTATCTCAATGTTTTTGAAGAACGTTGTAATGAACATCTTCGCTCCATTAGTAGATAAAGTGGCTAGCGATGATAATCCTAAGGGATTGCCGCGGTTGCACTTTGGAATGTGGTTTGCTAATTACTTTACTTTCTCACTTGCAACTTTCTTTGCAGTATTAGCTGGTGCTCGTCCAGTGCAACACTTGGTAAATCAAATTCCTGCTAACTTAATGGCTGGACTCGCTGCAACCGGTGGTTTGCTTCCTGCAGTTGGTTTTGCAATCTTGATGAGAATGTTATGGAGTAAAGAATTATCACCATACTACTTTTTAGGATTCGTTTTAGCTGCTTACTTAAAACTACCTTCAGTAGCTGTAGCAGCTCTTGGAATTATTATCGTAGTCTTACAATGGATTCGCGATAAACAAATTATGAACATTGAAAACAAGCAAAAGGCTGCACCAGCAACTAGTGCACCTCACTTAGAAACAACTGATGCAATGGATGAAGAAGAGGAGGACTTTTTCTCATGAAAATAACTAAGAACGTCTCACCTGAAGACAAAAAAATCATTAATAAAATCTTTTGGCGCTCCTTCACGGTATTTGCAAGTCGTGCCGGTGCCACTAAGGCTCACGCTCCTGGTTTTATGTATTCAATCATGCCAGCTTTAGACGAATACTTTAAAGACGATAAAGAGGGCCACCGTAAGGCCATGATGCGTCATACTACTTGGTACAACATTACTCAAAACGTTGGTACCTTCGTAATGGGACTTGTTGCCTCAATGGAAAAAAAGACGGCGCAAGATCCAAACTTTGATCCAGATTCAACCGTTGCCATTAAGACTTCTTTAATGGGTCCATTATCAGGTATTGGTGACTCAATTTTCTGGGGAGTTTTAAGAGTTATTGCTGCTGGTGTTGGTATCAGTTTAGCAAGTCAAGGTTCGATTTTAGGACCAATACTTTTCCTATTAATTTACAACATTCCCTCAATTGCAACGCGTTACTACTTAACTTACATGGGTTTTACTGTCGGTGATACCTTCATTCAAGATATGTACAAAAGCGGCAGTATGAAGTTACTAAACAAAGCTGCTTCAACACTGGGATTACTGATGATTGGCTGTATGACAGCTACGATGGTTAAGTTTGAATCAAAACTAAGTATTCCTATCGAAGGCGGTAAGCCAATCAAGATTCAAACGTACCTTGACCAATTATGGGTTGGCTTAGTTCCATTAATTGTTACTCTAGTATGTTACTGGCTTTTATCAAAGAAAGTTAATGTTAACTGGATCTTACTTGGAGTATTAGTTCTTTCAATTGCTTTAGGTTTGCTTGGGGTGGTTTAGATGCATATGGCCGTGACACTTCCAGAAATAATTTTGCGCTTAACATTAGCTGTGTTAATTGCCAGTGTCATCGGTTATGATCGTGAACATAAAAATCGACCTGCTGGTATCAAGACACATGCTCTAGTATGTGCTGGAGCATGTATCATCGCCTTGATTCAAGAAAAAATTGGTTATGATGCAATTCAAATTGCAATTCAACAACCAAAATTAGCTGGAATCGTGAGAGCTGATGAGGCAAGATTAATTGCACAAGTTGTTTCAGGAATCGGATTTTTAGGTGCTGGAACTATCCTAGTGCAACATCGAACAGTACTAGGTTTAACAACAGCTGCTAGTCTTTGGGCAGTAGCTGGGATTGGACTGGCAATTGGTATGGGAGATTATATAATCGGAATTGCAGGCGCAATAGCTGTAGTACTAGTTTTAGTTTTTTCAAAGAGATTAATTCAAGTACACGCTATGAAAAAGCTTGAAATTCAATATAAACATAAAGTTGAAACCAAAGAATTTATTCAACATTATTTTGAAAAGCATCATATTACTGTAACTAACGTAAACTTCAAGGTTACGCAAAAGCCAGAAGGATTAATATATGTTAATATTTATGATATAGAAATTCCACGTTCGCTAAATTATGCGGATATTATCGAAGATATATCAATGAATAAAAATATAATGCGGATCCAAATGGTAAGTATTTAGTTATAGTAAGGAGAAAAGCCGATGTCACAGTCTCAAAAAATGGCACTCAAAGTGCAAGAAAAGCTGGTGACACGGCTTTTTTTGTCGGCAAAATTAAGACAAAATCTGACGGTTTTGAGCTATAGTAGCAATGACCTAAAAAAAGTTATTACAGATTTTAGCGAAACCAATCCTTTTGTCAGCTTAAAAAGACCAAAAAATGAACTACAAAATCTTGATTGGATTACTAGCCCTGATGAAGAAAATCTGCTTGATCATTTACTCAGTCAGGTGCGACTTGCAGATTGGGATCAAAGAGATAAAAAAATTATTACTTTTTTGATCTATCAATTAGATAGTGATGGCTATTTGAGAATTGAGTTGTCAGATTTAAAGCAAAAAACGGAATTTTCGCTTGATCAGTTAAAAAAAACAATCGATAAATTGCATCATTTAGATCCATTAGGAATCGGCGCTTATAACTTGAATGAATGTCTTTTAATTCAGGCGCAAACTAAGGAAAATTTTAACGAAGTTGCTTTAGATATTTTGAAGAATAATCAATTAGAAAAACTCGCTGATCCGCAGGGATGGAATAACTTTAAGTATAGCAAAGAAGAATTATTAGTAGCTTTAAGTGCTATTAGAACTTTAAATCCAGCTCCGGCTAGTGCATTTGATACAAGCCAAGCGCAATATTTGATTCCTGACTTGAGGTTTGAATTTGAAGGAGAAGATTTGCTCGTTTCATCGTCTAATTTTGATTTACCAGAATTAGTTTTTAATGAGCAAGAATTTGCAAATATGCAAAAAAATAGCCAAGGCAGCGATAAACAATATTTTCAAAAACAGAAGCGCGATTTTACCGAATTAAAGCAAGCTATTGCTCAGCGCGAGCAAACATTGATCCGTCTTGGGAAATACATTGGTAAAGTGCAGCGAAAATACCTTAAGAGTTTAGATTTACAAGATTTGGAGATTTTGAATTTAGAACAAACTGCACGTGATTTAAATTTAGCAATTAGCACTGTCAGCCGTGCAATTAAAGATAAGTACGTTGAATGTCAGGGCAAAATCTTTAGTTTGAAGCTTCTTTTCCCAAGAAAAAGCGTAGGAAAATTAACTTCACAACAGGTTGAATTATTAATTGAAGAGCAAATAAAAAATGAGAATAAAGCTAATCCATTAAGCGATGATCAATTAGTTGCAAATATGCAAAAAAATAAAATTAATTTGAGCAGGCGCACGGTTGCTAAATACCGAAAATGCCTGGGAATAAAGAACAGTTATCAAAGAAAAACGGCCGAAAACTAAGTTTTCGACCGTCTTTTTTGCAAATATGCAAATTATTTTTTATCTTCAGCCCATTTTAAACCGATACCCGTTACACCAGATAGGATTGAGAATACGGGCGATAACAAACTAAAGAAAGTAAATGGAATAAATGCTAGAACTGGAACGCCTAAAGTTGAAGCGGCAAATGAACCAGCAACGCCCCAAGGAATTAAGTAGTTAATTACGCTACCGCCATCTTCAAGCACCCGACTTAAAGCGAGAGGAGAAAGCTTAATCTTATCGTAAGCGGGTTTAAATGCCCGTCCTGGCAAGATAACTGACAGGTATTGTTCACCGACAAATAAGTTAATACAAATTCCAGATAAGATGGTGACAGTAATTAAGCGACCAGGCTTTTTAAGGTGCTTAACTAAAGGTTCCATCGCACTTTGAACAATGTTGAATTTCATGAGCATTCCACCTAAGGACAAAGTAGAGATAATTAAAGCAACTGTTGCCATCATGCTAGAAATACCGCCACGAGTTAAAAGAGCATTAACATTTTTATCGCTAGTTTTAGCTACAAAACCATTCATTACTAAGTCGTTAAGACTGCCTAATGCAATGTGTGGATTTTGAATGAAAATCATAATTACGGTAATTGTAATATTGATAAATAAGGTAGGAATAGCTGGAATTTTTCGCCAAGCACAAATTAACATAGCAATGATTGGCAGGACTGCCCACCAAGAAATAGTGAAGTTTTGCTCTAGAACATGAGCGGTTTTTTCGATTTTAGTAGGATCCATCTTGCCGCTGTTACCTAAGATCCAGAATAAAATAAATGAAACTAAGAATGAAGGAATTGTTGACCACATCATATTTTTAATATGGGCAAATAGTTCACTTTCAGCTACTGCTGATGAAAGATTGGTTGAATCAGATAATGGAGACATCTTATCACCAAAAACAGCACCTGAAATAATTGCTCCAGCAACTAAGGCTGGGTTAGCATTCATACTTGCTCCAATTCCAAAGAGCGCGATTCCGACAGTTGAAATTGTAGTAAAGCCGCTTCCGATGGCAACTCCAACAATTGAACAAACTAAAAAGACAGAGGGAACAAAGAAGTTGCCACTAATTAATTTAAATCCTAAAACCATAATGGAAGGAATAATTCCTGCTTGAATCCAAACGGCAATTAAAGCCCCAATCAAAATGAAAATAAAAATTGGAATAATCGCAACGCTAATTCCTTCTTTGATCCCATCTTGAACGTCTTGCCAGCTAAAGCCACGAAGTCGTGCCCAAAATGTTAAAAGTAAAACGGTGAATAAAACTGGAACTTCGGGAGAAATTCCAAAGTGAATAACCGCAATTCCCAGAATGATTAGCAAAACAGCTAAGATAATAATTGATTCGCTAAACTTAACTTTCTTTTTTTTCATATTTCTTCTCCAAATAAAAAGTCCCGCTGACAAAAATGTCAACGGGACGAAATAAACCGTGGTACCACCCTAATCCTAAGTAAAAACTTAGACTCTATCAGGAGATAACGGTTCTGAATATGACCGAACAAAATTGACTTTCGCTGTAATTCAAAGAACTTGCCTGACTGGTTCGCACATCACCACCAGCTCTCTGACGCCTAACAAGCTTTCTACTAGGACGAATATTGTTGTCAATTATGATAGCAAGATTAAAAAACTCTGTCAATATTTTTGGTGTAAGAAATTTTGAATTTTTAGTATGATATAAAAAGATATAAGTGTTTGTAAAAAAGGACAAAAATTATGAAAAAGAACGAAATTGTAGAATTAGATATTACCGACTTATCCTACGAAGCAATGGGAGTTGCGCATTATGAAGGGATGACGATTTTCGTCAATAATGCGCTTCCTGGTGAAAAAATCAAAGCAAAATTGTTAAAGATTAAGAAGAATTTTGCTTTTGCCAAAATAGAAAAAATTATCAAAGAATCGCCTGATCGCGTAAACGTGAAGCTAAACCATTGGGTTCAAACTGGCCTAGCTTCGCTGGCTCATATTAAGTATGATAAGCAATTAGAATTCAAGCGCAATCAAGTGGTTAATTTATTGCACAAGGCTGACTTAGATAAAATTGAAGTAGGTCAAACTTTACCTAGTCCCCAAGAAGTGGGATATCGTAATAAAGCGCAAGTACCAGTCAGAAAGGTAAAAGGACAGCTTGATATCGGCTTTTTCAGACGTCATTCGCATGATTTGGTGCCGCTAACTAATTTCTTTACTACGGATCCAGAAATTGACCGCGTTTTAGTAGCGGTGCGCGATATTTTGCGTAAATACAATGTGCCAGCCTATGATGAAATTCATAATAAAGGCGAGATTCGCTATCTTGATGTGCGTCGATCAAAAGCAACTGGCGAAATTATGGTGATTTTGGTTGCCTTGCACAAGGATTTTGAGCATTTACAAGATATTACTCAAGAAATCAGCCAAATTGATAAAGTAACTAGCATCGTGCTCAATCATAATCCGAAAAAGACCAATGTGATTTTGGGTAAAAAGGATTATTTGCTTTGGGGTGAACCTCAAATTACCGACAAAATTGGGGATGTTAGTTTCAAGATTTCCCCGCAAAGCTTCTTCCAGATTAATTCACTGCAAACTCCACGCTTGTATGACTTGGCAATTCAAAAGGCCGATCTTAAACCAGATGACGTTGTAATTGATGCCTATTCTGGAATTGGAACGATTGGTTTGTCAGTTGCTAAGCATGTGAAGGCAGTGCGAGGGATGGAAGTTATTAAGCCGGCTGTTGACGATGCTAACGCAAATGCCAAATTAAATGGGATCACGAATGCTGAATATGTTGTCGGTAAAGCTGAAGAAGTAATGCCTCGCTGGGCTAAGGAAGGACTTAAGACAGACGTGATTTTTGTCGATCCACCAAGAAAAGGATTAACTCCAGAATTTATTGACGCGGCTGTTGAAACTGACCCTAAGAAGATTGTTTATATTTCATGTAACCCGGCAACAATGGTTAGAGATCTGCAATTGTTCCAGGAGCAGGGCTATGATTTTAACGAGATTGATCCTGTGGATATGTTCCCTCAAACTCCGCATGTTGAAGCAGTAACGGTTTTGGAGAAAAAATAAATAGAATTATGATAAGAAAGTTACAACAAGCTGATTTAGATAGAGTCATGGAAATTTGGTTGAATAGTAACAAAGATGCTCATTCCTTTATTAGTGAAGAGTACTGGCAATCACATTATAATGAAGTGCGTCAACAGTTATTGCAAGCAGAAGTATTTGTTGATGAACAAAATGCAGAAATTCGAGGTTTTATAGGATTAGTAGATAATTATATTGCGGGATTTTTTGTTGATAAAGACTATCGTTCTTTTGGCGTAGGACACTATTTAATTAAGTATGTAAAGCAACGACATAACGAGTTGATTTTAAACGTATATCAAAAGAACTTTCGAGCAGTTAATTTTTATAAGAGAGAAAATTTTACTGTTGTATCCGAGCAGAAAGATGCAGAAACTGATGAAATTGAATTTTTGATGTCTTGGAAAAAACCTAATTAATGACAAATGACTAATCAAACTTATCTTCAAAAATAAGATTGATTAGTCATTTTTTAGTTATATAGTAATCTTTTATATGACAGAAAAGAAAAATAAGAATAAGCTATTAATAGATAAGATCGTGTTATGGCTTGAGCAGTAAGTGAAAGGAATTAGTTATGCATCGAAAAAAAGTTGCTTTAATTGTTGTTTTGGTGCTCTGCATTGCTGCGCTATTTTTATTCATTGTTCCGTCAGGTGACAGAATAAATCCAGGACTTAAGAGTTCGCAAAGACAGTTAAAAGATTATATGAAGTCGCACCACATTAACGGCTTGATGATTGTTAGTGGCAAAGACGGCAAGCCAATTGTCATTATGAATAATGAAACATCTAATAAAGATGAAATAGTGAGGTCAGATCAGCTATTTCCGACTGCATCTTTACAAAAGATTATGACAGGAACTGCGATTTATAATTTACAGCAAAAAGGTCAGCTAGATTGGAATACGCCTTTATCTAAGTATTATCCACAAGTTTCGGGCAGCAGTGATATAACGATTCGAGAACTAATGAATCATACAAGTGGTTTAGTTAACAATGCACGTCCATCTGAGCCACTTAAAAATCAAGATGAGCAAATTGACTTTATGCTTAAACATATGCAAAACGACCATCTTCACACTTGGGACTATCAAGATGTAGACTACGAATTGTTAGCAGCAATTATTAGTAAAGAAAGTGGTGTAAGTTATAATTCATATATTCAGAAAAATTTTGCTAAGCCATTAAAATTGCACCAAATCAAAGATTACTCTGAAGTTAAGCAAAATGAAGTTCCTCAACCAATGGGCGGAAATGTTAACTGGCACAAGGTTGTTGTCACAACATCTTCTGATTTTGGTGCTGGTAATTTATTTATCTCGCCAGAAGATTACTGGAAGTTTGTGTATAACAAGGTGTTAAAAGATCCGAAGATGATTAATGAATATGCTCAGCAGGCTAAGCATCAAGAAGTGGCTTATTTTGGCGGAGTTTATTTTAAAGGTAACGTAATTCGCGCTGAAGGAAGTATTCCCGGCTATAATTCTTGTTTTGTCGCAAATTATAGAACGAAAGAAATGATTATGCTATTTTCTAATAATATTAATTATTTAACTTTGAAGAGAGCATCTGATTATTTGCTTCATCATTATATGGGTGAAGGATTTGGATTGTAGGAATGAGTTTGAAAAGGGAAAAGTATGAAAAAGTTTGAATATCAAAATAAAGAAAAGAATTTTAAAGCTTCAGCAACGTTCTATAATTTTTCAGAGTCAAAAGAAATTTTGAAAAATAAGATAAAGAGCCTTAAGTTATCTTGGCCAATTAAGATTAAAATAGAAAAGTAAGCTAATTATGGATAAAAACATGTCAGAACTAAATCTCGAACTACAAGATACACAATGGCCTAGAACCTATATAGATCATGATCGACAAATTGTTCGAGCAATTGTAGTTGACGATCAACAAAAGTATTACTTTGTAAAAGTGCAAAGAGATGATGATTTCGGTAAAGGAACCTTCATTGAAACGTCTGGTGGCGGAGTTGAAGCAGGCGAAGACTTAACTACAGCACTTAAGAGAGAACTAAGAGAAGAACTAGGTGCAAATGTTGATATTATTTGTAAGATTGGCACGGTAAGCGACTACTATAACTTAATTCATCGCCACAATATTAATAATTACTATCTATGTAAAATAAGTTCTTTTGGTCAAAAAAATTTAACGCAAGCAGAAATTGAGGATTTTCATTTATCGACTTTAAAGTTAACTTATGAGCAAGCAGTTGATGCGTATGAAAAACAAACTAATACTAAGTTAGGACAATTAATTACTAACCGAGAATTACCAGTTTTAAAACGTGCAAGAAAACTGTTACTGCATAAATAGCATGGCTATCATTCATAGTTTAGTCATGCTATTTTCTATATATTAAATATTATAATTAAGCATAATAAATGATTATTTTTAACGGAAAGAAGCATTATGGCTTACGATTTTAAGAAAGAACAAAAACAGTTTTATAAACCTGGCAAAAAGGCAGAAATAATTGAAATTCCGTGCATGCAGTATATTGTAGTTGCAGGAAAAGGCGATCCGAACTTACCAGATAGTGAATACAAGCAATCTATTCAGCTTCTTTATGGGATTGCTTATACAATCAAGATGAGCAAGAAGGGTCCACATAAGATAGATAATTATTTTGATTTTGTTGTTCCGCCACTAGAAGGATTTTGGTGGCAAGAAGGCAATCAACAAATTGATTATGCACATAAAGAAAATTTTGAATTTATGTCTGCGATTCGAATGCCGGATTTTGTAACGCGGGATGTTTTTGAATGGGCTATCTCAAAAGCAACTGAGAAAAAGCAATTAGATTTTTCAAAAGTTAAATTAGTGTCCATGCATGAAGGAAAATGCGTTCAAATTATGCACGTCGGCTCTTATGATGAGGAACCAGCTACTATAGATAAAATGAAGAAACTGGTTAAAGAAAAGAATCTGAGTTTTGATTATTCAGCTACCCGCCGACACCATGAAATTTATTTATCAGACCCTAGAAGAACCAAAGTAGAGAATTTAAAAACAGTAATTAGATTGCCGATTAAATAGAAAAGAGCAAAATTTTCAGTAAATACGATAAATTATGGCAAGATATTCAAGCTAATAAAGATAGCGATTTTGAGTTGAGTTTTGAAGAAATTGGCAAAATTACTGAAACTCCATTAGATCATTCATTCTTGCGCTATAAGAAAGAATTGAAAGATTATGGCTTTGAAGTAGCAAAAATTTCTTTGAAAAATGAGAGCGTAAAATTTAAGAAATTGGGATAAGGTTTGCAGCTTTATCCTTTTATTTTGATTTCGATAAACAAAACACGAACTATTTTCAAAATAAAAGCTTTATTAATTAATAAATAACAATAAAATATATCTAAAATACTGTAAATTTATAAATAAATATGCTAGAATCTTATCGTTAACCGTAATAATAAGGGAAATGAACATGAATAACGATATTGAAAAAGTTTTATACACTCAAGCACAACTTAATCAAAAAATGGATGAACTTGCCGATAAATTAAATCAAAAATATCAAAATCAGCAACCAGTTGTCATTCCAGTTTTAAACGGTGCAATGATCTTTGCTAGCGATATGATAAAGAGACTTAACTTTAAATTGAATATTGATCCGATCAAGGCTTCAAGTTATGAAGGGGTCAATTCTACGGGTAAAGTTAAGATCGTGCAAGATATTAAATCTGATGTTGCAAACCGTCCAGTAATTTTTATGGAAGATATTATTGATACAGGTCGTACGCTTAAGGCATTGAGTCAAGAGATGAAAAATCGTGGTGCCAAGAGCGTTGAAGTTGTAGCAATGCTGGATAAGCCTGATACTAGGATGGTCGATTTTCATGCTGATTATTATGGTTTCAAGGTGCCGGATGAATTTTTAGTAGGATACGGTCTAGATTATGATGGCTTGTATCGTAATTTGCCGTATATTGGGGTGCTTAAGCATGAAGTATATGCTTAAGCAGTAAGATTGATTTTTGGGCATAGTGATGAGAGATTCACTATGCTCTTTTTTCTATTGTTACTGTAAAAATGTAAAATAAGCTTTACATTAAGTAAACTAAAACTTATACTGAGAATAAATTAAGAAAGAAGGTAAAATTCATGGAGGTTGAAGGGTTACTTAATGTCGCTATTTTTATAATTGTCTGTGCTGTTGTTTTCTTTACCCTTAAAGGTCAAGATAAAGCTCGCTATGATGAACGCCAAGAAATGATCCGCAATCGTGGTTTTAAGTATGGCTTTTATACCATGCTTGGAGTACTGGGGTGTTATCTATTTTTAAACACTACAGATATTAAAATTAGTGCAACTATACTGGCATGGGGAGTAGGAGTGATTGGGGCTTTAGTTGCTTGTCTTTACCAAATTCTCAACGGTGCATATTTCTCGCTCACTGAAAAACATCCTGTTCTTTTTGGAATTTTATTTTTGATTGTAGGTGGTGCAAATTTAGCTACAACGATTCAACAATTTAGTATGCATCTTTCAGTGGAAGATATCGTCCCTAGCTGTGGTTTAGCTGTATTTTTAGTTTTACTTGGTGGTGCGATACTTTATCGTCAATATCGTGATCGTGCAGAAAGCGATAAGTAAATGAAGAATTTAAAAATGAAAGCAGCACGTGCAAGTAAAGACCTCTCTCAAGAAGATTTGGCACAGCTGGTGGGAGTATCACGACAAACAATTTCTGCAATTGAAAAGGGAAATTATAATCCTTCCGTTAATCTATGCATAGGAATTTGTCAGGCACTTGATAAGACTTTAGACGATCTGTTTTGGCCTGAGAATTGAGTTTTAAATGTATACAAATATTAAAATAATCTTTCGTTCAATGTTAAACTATACTTATTAAGTAAGGTCAGCTAGGAGAATGGAGGATTTTTATGTCCATTACAGTAAATCTATATTACACAGGTAAAAATGGAAGTGCGCAAAAGTTTGTGCAAGAAATGGTTGCCAGTGGTCTAGTTGAAAAAATCAGAAATGAATCCGGTAATTTAAAATATGAATACTATCAACCGCTTGATGATCCTGAGACGATTATGTTAATTGATAGCTGGAAGGACCAAGATTCAATTGATAAACACCATGCTTCTTCAATGATGACAGACTTAGCTAAGCTTAGAGAAAAGTATGATTTGCATATGAAAGTTGAACGTTTTATTTCAGATGAAGCGGGCGTACCTGATAAAGATCAAAAGTTCATCAGAAGATAGTAAAGGAAATCGTTTTGTTTTACTTGAGGCTTACTTTTTAATATAATACTTATAAAAAGTAAGTTCAAAAAAGAAAGAAGTCTTCTTATGAGTAAAATATTTATTTTTGGTGGATCAGGACGTGTAGCAACTGAATTAATCAAGGATTTGGTTGCAGATGGCAATGAAGTTACTGCTGCTGCACGTCATCCAGAAAATATTATTAAACTTGACCATGTAACAGCGGATAAGTTAGATTTACACACCAGCGTTGATAAAATTGCTGATCAAATTAAAGGATTTGACATTGTTTATTTTACCGCTGGTTCGCGGGGCAAGGATCTAATTCAAACTGACGCTATGGGAGCGATAAAAACAATGATGGCTGCTCAAAAAGTTGGCGTTCAGCGTTACGTCATGCTCAGTTCAATGTTTAGCTTAAATGTGGACAAATGGCATGAAATTCCGAGCTTAGAAGATTATTTGGCTGCGAAGTTTTTTGCAGACAATTACTTAATGGATTCAACTCATCTCAAATATACAATTTTGCAGCCAACAAATTTGACTGAAACTCCAGGTACAGATAGGATCAGTTTAGATAATACGAGTTCAAAAGAAAATTCAATTGCAGATGTTGCCAAAGTCTTAGCTGAAGTTATTAAGTATCCAAATACTGTGGATAAAGTCATTGAAATGACTTCTGGTTCAACGCCAATTGATGAAGCTTTAAAAGGGGTTAAATAGAAACACAATGGTGAAACGTTGCAATTGGGGAGAAACTGAAAACGAAAAATATCGTGAATATCATGATCATGAATGGGGAAAGCTCAATTTAGATGAAAAGTATCTCTATGAAATGCTTATTTTAGAGACTTTTCAATCTGGCCTTTCTTGGAGTACGATTTTAAATAAACGCGAAAACTTTCGTAAAGCTTTTGCAGACTTTGATTATGAAAAGGTTGCAAAATACAGCTATAATGAATTTTTTGACTTAATGCATGATCAAGGTATTGTGAGAAATGTTAAAAAAGTTGATGCCGCAATTGCTGATGCTAAGGCAATCGTAGCGCTTCATAAGCAAGGCACTAGTTTAGGCGAATTGCTTAAGCAGCTGGTTCCAGATCCAATTATTAATCATCCAAAAACAGATCAAGATGTACCTAGTCAGACAGAATTGTCTGAAAAAATTGCTAAAGTATTGAAAGAAAAGGGCTTTGAGATGTTGGGTCCAGTAACAGTTTATTCATTCTTACAAGCAGTCGGACTAGTAAATGATCATCTTGATGATTGTTCATTTAAGTAAATAGAACTAAAAAAGAGATCATTTGATCTCTTTTTTCTTACATATGAAATTCTTTGACTAATTTTTCAAGATAAACTTGATCAGTTTCATCAAAAGTACCTATTTTGGTAGAATCAATATCTAAAACTCCCCAAAGGTTGCCGTCTTCGGTAAAAATAGGCACTACTATTTCTGAATTGGAGTTACTATCGCAAGCAATATGTCCGTCGAAATTATGCACATTTTCTACGACTTGTGTTTTCTGACTTGCAGCAGCTGTACCGCATACTCCTTTACCCATCTGGATATGTACGCAAGCTGGCATCCCTTGAAATGGTCCTAAAATCAATTCATTGTTTTCAAAGCGATAAACGCCAGCAAAATTTACATTTTCTAAACTGTGATAAAGAAGTGCTGAAACATTAGCGATATTAGCGATCCAATCGTCTTCATCGGCAGTTAGAGCATGAGCTTGTTTGATTAGTAATTCGTAATTTTTAGCATTTGTTGCTGACAAAATAATCGTCTTCTTTCTAAAATTAATTATTTAGATTTTATCATTTTGAAGAATTTATTTCACTACAATAAAAAGCTGCATCGCTCTTAAGCAAATGCAGCTTTATTTTTTAAAGACCAAATGGAATTTTGTATAAGAAGATTCCAATAATTGCTCCAACAGTAGGTGCAACTACGGGGATCCAGCCGTAACTCCAATGTGCGCCACCTTTTTTGTTAGGAATTGGCAAGATTGAATATAAAAGACGTGGACCAAAATCGCGAGCCGGATTTAATGCAGGGCCAGTTGGACCACCGAGCGCCATAACCAGTGCCATGATTAAAAATCCTACACCGATGTTTGCGATATCTACAGCTTGTTTAAAGAACATTCCCTTGTATAAGCCGATTGCTACAAACATTAAAACAGCAGTGCCAACAACTTCAGAAATAAATCCATTCCACTTGCTATTAGTGCAGTCGCTAGTTGCAAAACAAGTAAAGACAATGTCTGGGTTAGTAGATTCTTTAATATGTGGCCAATAAATTGCTAAAACTAACAACTGACCGCAAATTGCACCAGCTAATTGGCATAAAATATAAGGCACTACTTGACTCCAAGGAAAGGCTCCAGCTGAGGCTTGAGCAATTGTCACTGCAGGGTTAATGTGGTTACCTGAAATTGAGCCAAACAGCATTGCCGGAAGCATCACACCAAAGCCAAAACTGAAGGCAATTAATAGCCATCCACCATTAGCTTTGCCATCATGAGCATTACCAGTAGTTCCTTTTAAAAACGAATTGGCAACTGATCCGTTACCAAACAACACTAAAATTAATGTACCGAAAAATTCGGCAAAATACTTCAACATCCAAGAATGTTCCATAGGTAC
Organism: Lactobacillus hominis DSM 23910 = CRBIP 24.179; assembly: GCF_000296835.1. Classification (GTDB taxonomy): domain Bacteria; phylum Bacillota; class Bacilli; order Lactobacillales; family Lactobacillaceae; genus Lactobacillus; species Lactobacillus hominis. Next base: position 72,512 of record NZ_CAKE01000015.1, read on the forward strand.
TTTTTCCTCCCTGAAAAAATAGATGAAAAATAAAAATTGCAAGAAAAATTATACCTAAATCTTGCTTAGAAAAATAGCTTTAATTTAAATAAAATCAAATTTTTGTTTGTATAGCATTGCATTAGGCTAAAAAAGTTTTGCATAATAGAAATAATGTTTAAAAATGGGGAAGTCAAATGAATAAAAAACAAATTACAATGGTGACATTTGCATTAATGCTAGGCAATGTTATGGCTGGCTTAGATGGAACCATTATTAATACAGCGATTCCCGCAATTGTTTCAGCTTTGCATGGAATTCAATTTATGGGGTGGATTGTAGCTATCTTTTTATTAGGGATGTCGATCTCAATTCCAATTTGGACCAAGATCGGAGAAAAAATCACTAATAAATTGGCTTTTGAAATCTCATTAGTTCTATTTATTTTAGGGTCTACTTTTGAAGGTTTAGCTCCAAATATCTATTTTTTCTTAGTTGCCAGATTAGTAATGGGGATTGGTGCCGGCGGTATGGGGTCACTGCCTTATATTATTGCGGGCTACGTCTTTCCAAATATAAAAAAGCGAACTCAGGTCTTAGGCTATTTAACTGCCAGCTTTAACGGGGCAGCAATTTTAGGACCTTTAATTGGTGGCTGGCTGATTGATGCTTTGTCTTGGCACTGGGTCTTTTATATCAATATTCCTATCGGACTTATAGCAATTATTATCAGCTTAATCTTCTTCAAACCTGTCACGCCTAAAGCTACGCCTGTTTTTGATTTATTAGGTGCTGGTTTATTAAGTAGTGGTTTAATTGCGTTTTTACTTGGAATTCAATTAATTGGCTTAACTCAAGGCTGGATTGTTACCGGACTTATTTTATTGAGCATCGTCTTAATTATTTTCTTTTTCTTACACGAAGCCAAAGCTAAAAATCCAATTATTCCACTTTCTGTGTTTAAGAATCGCGATTTAAACGGAGACTTTTTGTTATTTGCCTTTACTTGGGGTGCATTTTTGGCAGTCAATACTTATTTGCCAATGTGGGCTCAGGCACTACTTGGATTATCAGCGCTTTTAGGTGGGATGACTTTAATTCCTAACTCAATTGTTGAAATTATTGCTTCGCAAACAGTGGCCACAATTCAAGAGCACATGCGAACGTTTACCTTAGTTATGATTGGAATTATCGCTATGATGGTTTCAGTTGGAGGCTTATTCTTATCAAATTTAGCTACGCCATTATGGATGCTAGTGATTATTGGTACTTTTTCTGGAATTGGAGTAGGATTTATCTTTGTTGCGCTTCAAGTTAAAGTACAGATTGATGCCGGAATTGAGGATATGGCTACAGCCACATCTACTTCATATTTGATTAGAATTTTAGCCCAAACAGTGATGGCAGCAGTATATGGCGTAATCATGAATGTTGCTTTAGCGCAAGGAATTCGAAAGTACCCATTTATTTCAATGAATATGATGAATAAGCTAAGCGATGCTAAATCTGCTCAACTTTTGCCACAAAAATTATTGCCATTAATGAGAAAAATCTTTTATGGTGGAATTCACGAAATTATGGCGGTATCGTTTATTCTGCTAGTGATTGCTACGGTCTTTAATTTTTACTTTAATTTGAAGAAACCGATTCATAAAAATTAACCTTGTTTTTACTAGTATTAATAAGTATATTTTAGATAGAAATATTAGTCTTGATTGTTTTAACAATTAAGACTTTTTGTTTGGAGAAAAGAGGGTGGCTTATGACAAAGAAGCAAACTACAATGGTCACGTTTGCGATGGTTTTGGCAAATGTGATGGCGGGATTAGACAGTACAATTATCAATACAGCGATTCCAGCTATTATTGCGGACTTAAATGGGATTCAATTTATGGGCTGGATTATTGCAATCTTGCTTTTGGGGATGTCGATTTCAATTCCTATTTGGACTAAAGTTGGTGAAAAAATCGGCAATAAATTGGCCTTTGAATTATCAGCCTTGTTCTTTGTTTTAGGTTCACTTTTTCAAGGATTAGCAAGCAATATCTATTTCTTTTTATTGGCAAGAGCTTTAATGGGTATTGGTGCTGGAGGATTAGGGTCTTTGCCTTATATTATGGCTGGGTTTATCTTTACTAATATTAAGGATCGAACCAAGATTTTAGGTTATCTAGGCGCTTCTTTTAGCGTTGCGGCAATTATTGGACCACTGGCTGGTGGATATCTTGTGGATACTTTATCCTGGCACTGGGTCTTTTATATAAATATTCCCATTGGCTTAGGAGCAATTTTGCTTTCGCTAGTTTATTATCCCGAAAAATTACCTATATCGACAGCGCGCTTTGATATATTGGGAGCAGTTCTGATTATTGCCAGTCTAATATTTAATTTGATGGGCATTCAATTGATCGGATTAACTCATGTATGGATCGTTTGGGGATTAATTGTTATTGGACTTATCTTGTTATTTTTCTTTGTTAAACATGAAATTAAGCATCCCAACCCAATTATTCCGATTTCGATGTTTAAAAATCGAGCTTTAGTGGGTGATTTCTTACTTTTTATTTTCAGCTGGGGTGCATTTTTAGCAATTAATACTTATTTACCAATGTGGGCCCAAGGATTGCTGGGTACTACTGCTTTAATTGGTGGAATGACTTTAATTCCCAATTCGTTAGTTGATATTGTTGGAACGCTAGTTGTAAATCCCTTAAAAGAAAGATTTTCTACGCGAAATTTAATTTATATGGGAATAATTTGTATGTTGATTTCTTCGGTAGGATTGGCTCTTGCTCCAATTAATACTAATATTTGGCAGTTAGCAATTATTGGGACGTTTTCGGGTTTTGGTGTTGGCTTTATTTTTGTCTTATTACAAATAAAAGTACAAGTGGATGCTAGTGAAAAGAATATGGCACCGGCAACTTCGCTGTCTTATTTGATAAGAATTTTGGCTCAGACGATTATGGCGGCGGTCTACGGTGTAATTATGAATATGGCGCTGGCGCGTGGCGTGCAAAGTCATCATGCAATTAGTATGGATATGATGAATAAGTTGAGCGATGCTAGTTCTGCTAAAAACTTGCCACAAACTTTACTACCAGCGATGAGATATATTTTCCATAATGGCTTACAAGAAATAATGCTGTGTTCGAGCGTGCTGTTAGTGATTACGCTGGTATTGAATGCAATTTTCAATAAGAAGCCGGCTAAGTAGAAGACTTGCTTTTTTTGCTAAAGAGCTATTAAATGATATAAGTAATATCGTTTAGTTTAGTTAGAAAAGAAGGATTTTTATTTTAGACGAACAGCCCGCCCGATGGGGCACCAAGAATTATTGTCGTGTCAAAAAGTTGTATTACCAAGCATTTCCTGAATGGGAGAGATTTTCTTGGTGGTCAATGATGTTTATGAGTATGCGTAAGAGACTAAAGATTCACGCAATTTATGATCAAGACACGTTTGTAGGGATGACAATTTATTTTGTTAGTGATAAGACAGTTTATCTGGCATATTTAGCAATTGACCCAAACTTGCGTGGTCATGGCTATGGTAGCAAGATCTTGCAGCTGCTGGAACATAAGTATCAAGATAAGCAAATTGTTCTTGATATTGAGCCGCTTAATCCAGATGCCGATAACTATCGTCAGAGAGTGAGTCGGCTGAAGTTTTACCAAAAAAATGGCTGGCGCAGAACTCACCAAATGTTAAAAGACCAGGATGGTCAATTTGAAGCTTTAGTGGATAATGCTTATTTTGATAAGAAAGATTTTGCTAGGACTTTAAATCAGATGAGTTGGGGCTTTTACCAATTTAAAATAGAAAAATAAATTAAAAAGCAAATGTCGTTTTAATTTCAGACATTTGCTTTTTTCTTATTTTTTAGCATTTTTCTTATACTTGTGTGCTTGAACGATAACGTAGATATCGCCAATAAGGATTATCATACAGATGACAAAGTCAACTGCTTTTAAAAATAGACTTTGCGGACGCCACCATAATGCAAATACGATCCACAATAAAGTGCAAATTGAAGCGATTCGTCTAAGATTTTTTTGCTTTTCCATTTTAATCATCCCTTTAATGAACCTATCCACATATAATATAGGACGTAAAAAAATCAAAAGCAATTGATATATACTATCTGTTTAAGTAGGACTTTAACAATATTTGCTCATTACTAGTCAATTCAACGGATGCTAAATCTTGGATAGAAATTTCTTGGGCTACAGCGGAAATTTTATAATCGACGACATTTTGAAATAGTAGGGTGTTATCTTGAATTCCTTTAACAATTCCAATATTGGTATTGTCAAAGCTAGAGTTATCGAATGCAGCCAAAGTATTAGGTTTAAGCCAGTCTTTGAAAGTAGTTAAATCAAAATCAGTTTTTAAATTGCGTAAATTAAAGCTGTGATTTTGCAAATGATAATTCATTGCAAATTGATAATAATCTAATTCGCAACTTTCAGAAGTTATATGAGTAATATGCTTTTTACTGATTAAATAAACGCCATCTAATTGTCCTAAATCGTTTAACCCAGCCAACAAAAGATAGTCTGAGTTTTGCTTGATGATTTGACCAATATAAAAGCTTTCAAAACGTGCGTCATCTTTATAATCTAAATGAATTTCGACTAAGGTACGATTTTCAGTTTTTCTTTTAGTAGTTAGCCATTTATTTAAGATAGTGTGTTCAATTGAGTTCACTGAAAGTGCAATTATTTCATCATAGGGTATTACTAGTGGAAATTCGGTTAATTCATGGTTTTCATCTATTTCTTGCAAATAAATATTACTTGAATTAAGTTTTTGAATTTTTCCAGTATAAGTCATATTTTCTTGACTCGTTAAACTGATTATTGGATTTATTTCTTTAATTTGAAAAAGTAGCTCTTCTAAGTTATTCCACTTTAGATTTTTGAATTCTTGAATTTTCTTTTTGAAATCAAAGGGATTTAGCAAGTTATGCTTTTTTTCTTGAAATTCGTAAAAATCTTTTTCGGTTAAATCATTTTCTATGATATACGTATCTTTTCTATATAAATGAATATTGGTATATGTAACGTTTGCATCAATTGTCGCTAGAGCTATCCAATTATCATGTATATTTAATCTTATCCCTAAATAATAATCACGGTTGTTAATGGGTGCAGTAATCATTATTAACATGGTATATTCTCCTCAAAAATAAGTTTTTAAAAATATATCACGATTTTTAATCTGAGGGCAAGCATTTCATGAGAGAATTGGTAGTATTTAAAAAATATAATTGCTATAATTTAAGATAACTTTAATGCACTAGCAAATTTAGAAAGAGAAAGAACAGATGCTACAAGTAGAAAATTTGAATAAAAGTTTTAGTGATAAACAAGTTCTATTTGACGTTAGTTTTACCGTAAATAATGGCCAAATTATGGGTCTAGTAGGTAAAAATGGTTCAGGCAAGACGACTTTATTTCACAGTATTTTAAAATTTGTAAAGTACAAAGGATCTATTACGATCAATGATATGAACCCCGAAATTCGGACAAGAATTTCGAGGTTTTTATTTATGGCTAAATTATCTAAACAAGACAAAATTGGTATTTACAATAA
>NZ_CAKE01000014.1 GCF_000296835.1 Lactobacillus hominis DSM 23910 = CRBIP 24.179
AGAGCACCTGACTGTTAATCAGGTTGTCGTCAGTTCGAGTCTGACAGCCGGAGTAAGAAGGAAAGCTAGGAAGAGGAAGAGACTTTGCGTTTCTTCCTCTTTTTTTGCATTTAGAGCGAAAAAATAGAGGATTTAAAATCCTCTATCTATTTTCTTCCCGTATAAATTTAGTTAATGCTATTAAAACAAAGAATATAATCAAAGCACTAATCATAGGTATTCTATAATTTCGAAATGCTAATAAGATGATTATCATTAAGACAAAGAATATCAAAACCAAAATATCTAAATATGGATATAGTGGCATCTTAAATGAAGGCAATTTGTCTGGTGGGGTTATCCGTCTAAATTTCATATGCGTCACTACCATGATTGACCAAATAATAAGAAACATACTGGTGGCAGTAGCAGATATGAAATTAAAAGCGTCTCCTAAAAAGATATTTAATATAGGTGCTAAACCAATTAAAATTGTGGAGAAAATTAAAGCATTTTGTGGAAGCTGACGGTTATTGAGCTTTCCAACTTTTTTAGCAAATTTAGTTTTTCCGTCATAGTTAATTGAGAACAACAATCTTCCTGCACTGTAGATAAAACTATTGGTAGAAGATACTGCTGCGCTGATAACTACAAAGTTAATAATTGATCCGGCATCTTTAATACCAGTTACAGCCAGCGCTTGAACAAATGGAGAACTATTTGTAGAAACTTTATTCCAAGGAATAGCCAATAAAATTGCTAAGATAGCCAACACATAGAACAAAATAATTCTAACTGGTAGTTGATTAATAGCTCTTACGATTGTCTTTTTGGGATCTTGAGCCTCTGCAGCCGTTAATCCAATTAATTCTACACCGATAAAACTAAAAATTACCATCTGGAATCCTAGAAGAAATCCTTTCCAACCTCGAGCAAAAAATCCACCATCTGTAACGAAATTTCCCCATCCGATTGGACCATACTTTGTACTAGCTCCAGTCAAAGCTAGATAGACTATCAGAATCACAAATGCGATAATAGTAATTATTTTGATTATTGCAAAACTAAATTCTAAATTTCCAAAAACGCGAGCCGAAATTAAATTAATTCCTAACAAAACTAACAATGTAATTGTGCCTGGTATCCAGGAGGCCAAGTTTGGCCACCAATATTTAAAGTAAATACCTAAAGCGGTAATTTCGGCCATTGCCAGGGTTAGCCAACTGAACCAATATAAATAGCCAGTGACGAACCCGACACTTTTACCTAAATATTGAGCAATAAAATCAATATAAGTGTTTTTATGAAGATCAGAAAGTATCATTTCACCCAATGCTCTCATCAAGATAAAAAGCATTAGTCCTACCAAAGCGTAAATTAAAATTACACAAGGACCGGCGAGATCAATACTGCTCCCAACTCCAAGAAAAAGTCCGGTTCCAATTGTACCGCCGAGGGCAATCAATTGAATGTGAGTATTAGTTAAACTGCGTTTCATAGTTTTAACTTCACGGGAAGAAGAATTTTCTTTAGTCATAGAAACTCTCCCTTCTGGACTTGTTAAAATTCTACCATAAAAACGTTGATATTTAAGGATTTGTTAGGAATTTTAAAGTAATTTTTGAAATTATAACCGCAAAATAATTAATTCACAATATATAGTAATCGCTTACATTCAAGCTATACAACAAGAATTGCAGATATTAATAATTCACAAGAAAATAATGTGAAAAAATTATCAAGATTTCAAGATATGTAAGCGATAACATACTCTATTATGTAGTATTCTTACTTTTTATAACATTGTGAATTTGAGAAAAAGTGAGCAAGAGTATTTACAAAATAGATAAAAGAGGACTATACTTGCTTTGATCAATTAATCACAATATAAATAGTTTGTAGGAGGCCCAATTAATGGTGCAAGAAAGCAAAGCTACAAAAAAAGAAAATACAATTGATGTCGACAAAATGATTAATGGTTATGTGGAAAAGGCACATAAGGCATTAGATCAAATGTCTGACTTTACTCAAGAGCAAGTTGATAAAATCTGTGAAGCTATTGCGACGGCGGGTGAACAAAATAATTATTTGCTTGCAAAAATGGCAGTTGAAGAAACTGGTCGTGGTGTAGTTGAAGATAAGGCAATCAAGAATATGTTTGCTAGCGAAAATATTTGGAATTCGCTGCGTCACGAAAAAACCGTCGGTGTCATTGAAGAAGATAAAGAAAAACAATTAGTAAAAATCGCAGAACCTAAAGGGGTCATTGCTGGGGTAACGCCTGTCACTAACCCAACTTCAACAGTAATTTTTAAAGCGATGCTTGCTATGAAAACTAGAAATACGATTATATTTGGTTTTCACCCTCAAGCTCAAAAATGCTGTGTAAAAACTGCTGAAATTATCAGACAAGCTGCTATTGAAGCTGGCGCTCCTAGCGATTGCATTCAATGGATTGAACATCCAAGTCTTGAAGCTACAAGCAAATTAATGGATCATCCAAATGTACAAACCATTTTAGCTACTGGAGGCCCTGGAATGGTTAAAGCTGCTTATTCATCTGGTAAGCCTGCCATTGGTGTTGGTCCTGGTAATGGTCCTTCTTATATTGAAAAGTCCGCAAATATTGCCGAATCTGTTTACGATATTGTCTTATCTAAGACATTTGATAACGGAATGATTTGTTCTTCTGAAAACTCTGTTGTCGTAGATAGTGACATTTATGACCAAGTTAAAGAAGAATTTGCTAAATGGAATTGTTACTTCTTGAAGGGCGATGAAATTAAGAAGTTTGAAGAAAACTTTATTGATCCAAAAAGAGGTACAGTGGCAGGCCCAATTGCTGGCAAGTCCGCTTATGAAATTGCCAAACTGTGTGGCGTAAATGTTCCTAAAGACACCAAAGTAATTATTGCCGAATATCACGGCGTTGGGCGCGACTTCCCGTTATCTGCTGAAAAATTATCGCCTGTATTTACCATGTATAAGGCCAATGGTCATGACGATGCCTTTAAGATTTGTCGCGATTTGTTAGATTATGGTGGTAGAGGTCATACTGCAGGTATTCATTCTCAAAATAAGAAGATCATTGATGAGTTCGCAAATAAGATGGATGCATGTCGTATTTTAGTAAACTCTCCAGCTTCTGTTGGTGGTGTTGGTGACCTTTATAATAACATGTTGCCATCGCTTACTTTGGGTACTGGTTCATATGGCGCAAATACTTTTTCTCATAATATCGGCGCACGTGACTTATTGAATATCAAGACGGTGGCTACCAGACGCGATAACATGCAATGGGTAAAGGTGCCAAGCAAGACTTATTTTGAACACAATGCTGCAAATTACTTAAAGCATATGCCAGATGTTGAACGCTTTTTTATCGTGACTGATGAAAAAGTGGCTTCTAAATTTGCTAACGAGATTACTGATATTATTAGTCAACGTCGCGGACGCAAGAGTTATGAAGTATTTCAAGCAGTTGCTAAAGATCCAACTACGGCTACAATTGCCGATGGTGTCCACCGGATGAATATCTTTAAGCCGGACGTTGTGATTGCCATTGGTGGCGGTTCAGTAATGGACGCAGCCAAAGCAATGAGACTGTTTTATGAAAATCCACAAATGACTTTTGAAGAAGCTACGCAGAAGTTTTTGGATATTCGCAAAAGAACGGTTAGATTTCCAAAGTATAATGCCATCCAATTAGTCTGCATCCCAACTACTTCAGGTACTGGTTCAGAAGTTTCACCATTTGCGATCATTACCAATGACCAAACTGGAATTAAATCAACTTTATGCGATTATTCTCTAAATCCTGATGTTGCTATTGTAGATGATCAATTTGTTGAAGATTTGCCAAAACAATTAATTGCAAATTCTGGTTTTGAAGCATTAGCTCACGCAATTGAAAGCTATGTATCAACTATGGCAACTGACTTTACACGTGGCTGGTCAATGGAAGCTATTAAGTTAATTTTTGAAAACTTAGAAAAATCATATAATGGTGACCAAGCTGCTAGAAGCAGAATGCATAATGCTGCTACTTTAGCTGGTATGGCTTATGCCAATGCCTTCTTAGGAGTAGGACATGCAATGGCTCATGCAATTGGTTCAACTTATAATATTGCTTCTGGTTTAAGCGATGCAATTGTTTTGCCAAGTGTAATTAGATTTAATTCTAAGCGTCCAAGAAAGTTAGCTATGAGACCTCATTATTCTGTATATCGTGCAGATAGTGATTATGCTGAAATCGCTCGTTCTTTAGGAATAAATGGCAGCAGTAAGCAAGAATTAATTGATAGCTTGGTTAATAAGATTATTGATTTAGCTCATGCAGTTGGCATGAAGCTCAGCTTGAAAGAAAATGGCGTTGATGAAAAGAGTTTTAATGAAAATATTGCTAAATTAGCTGTTGAAGCTTATGGCGATCAAAATGTAGTAACTAACCCATCAGCATTATTGATCAGTGAAATTGCCGCATTATTGCGTGAAATTTATATGGGTAAGGACTTGAAGTAAGACAACCCAATCTTTGGAATCAAAAGTAATAAGACAATTCAAAAATAATTAATAAGTTAAATTAAAAAGCTATTGGAATCGAATCCAATAGCTTTTTGGTTAGGAAAAATATTTTATGAGCTCTGTTTAAGCTTAGAGATATTTAATTAAAACTTGTTAGCTTTCTTTAAGATATCTTCAGCTTTTTCGAGGGAGTGGTGTTCAGCTCTGTAACGCTTGATGTCATAGCCATCTTCGTCTTTTAAGTGACTTAACTTATCATCTAATTCTGTAAATTCTGACTTAAGGTCCTTAATTACGCCAGCTTCATCAGCGGTGTAAATAGCATCTTTTTCGTCGCCTTTTGCTTCAATCTTAACGTTGTCTTCGCTAACTTTCTTAGCGTGCTTTAAGATTGACTTAATGTCTTTGATAGTTTCATGTTGTGCGGTGCGGTGTCTCTTATCAGGCTCGCTGTCTTCAATCTTAGTCAAGTGACTTTCTGCATCTGCAATCTTCTTTGAAATTCTATCCAAAGCTTTTAATTGTCTCTTGTCATAATCTGCCATAATAAATTACCTCCTGGATTAATATATTCACTTAAGACATCTTCAGTGTAAGACTTGGCTATGTGTGGAGCAAATAAAAGAACTTACTATTCCTATAATATATTGATATTCTTTTAATACATATATTTTATAATACAAGTATACATAATACGAGATCTTGTATAGAAAAAGGGTATAAAGGTCAATGCAAAATAGATATTTTCTATTAGAAAAATAGTGATCTAAAATAAATTTGAATTGATAAGATGAGATTAAAAGAGGACTAGACAATGGAAAAAATCAAAAATGGTGTAGAAATTCATGAAACAGCTTTAAAGGCAACTGATCCTGAAGTTTTAGAAAGAATCAATCATTTTACTTTTGAAGAAGTTCAAAAAGATATTGATTTACCTGTAAAAACTAAGATGCTTTCAATTTTAGCTTACTTATTGGGGATGCAAGCCATCGGTGAATATAAGTTGATGTTACCAGTTGCTTTAGATAATGAAGTAACCCCTGTTGAAGCTAAAGAAGTAGTTTATCAAGCAGTTGACTACTTAGGTCTAGGACGTGTATTTCCATTTTTTAAAGTAACTAATAAAATCTTATTAGATCGCGGAGTAAAGTTACCTTTAGAAACTCAAGCAACCACTAGTTTAGATGAGCAAGATCGCTTAGCTAAGAGTGAAGAAACACAGATGCGTTTATTTGGACCACAAATGAAAAATTTTGCTAAAAAGGTACTATTAATAAATGGTTAGTTGATAACTGTTTTGGTGATTACTATACTAGAAAAGGCTTAGACGATCGTCAGCGTGAAATGATTACATTTTGTTATTTAGCAGCACAAGGCGGCTGCGAACCACAGTTATTAGCTCATGCTAAAGCAAATATCGGTTTAGGCAATGATAAGGAATTTTTAACCAATGTTGTTTTAACCAATGTGCCATTTATTGGCTATCCACGTAGCTTAAATGCAATTAGCGTTGTAAACCAAGCTGGTAGTGAGTTAAATAAGTAAATATGAATTTTAAAGAGCGAAAGTAAGTGCTTTCGTTCTTTTTTTCGTATAATTAAGAAAGAGAGTTAAAGAAAGGAATTTTTTATGATTAATCTAGGTATCGTGGGTTCAGGAATGATTGTGCATGATTTTTTGTCTATTGCCGATCAAGTACCTGATTTAAATTTAGCTGCAATTTCAACAACTAAGCGTAGTGAAAAAATTGGTCAAGAATTAGCTCAAAAATATAATATTACCAAAACTTATACGGATAATGAGCAACTTTATAATGACAGTAATGTTAATACAGTGTATGTGGCAGTGCCAAATAACTTGCACTACGATGTAGCTAAAGCTGCATTATTAGCTGGCAACAATGTTATTTGCGAGAAGCCATTTGTTGATACGCCAGAGCAGGCACGTGAGTTAAAGCAAATTGCGGATGAAAAAGGCGTCTTTTTAGTTGAAGCAATTACTAATATTTATTTAGCCAATTTTGCTTATTTAAAGGCCCACTTAGATCAAATTGGACCGATTCATGATGTTGCTTTGAACTATACTCAATACTCAAGTCGCTATGATGACTTTTTGAAAGGCATTATTAAGCCAGTCTTTGATCCAGCTAAAGATGGTGGAGCTTTGATGGATATTGGGATCTATAATATTCATCTGGCAGTTGGTTTATTTGGTAAACCCAAAACTGTTCATTATTTTCCGGTTATGCAAAAAGATATCGACACTTCCGGTACCTTAATGCTTAGTTATGATGGGATGCAGGCTAGTTTATTGGCTGCAAAAGATTCTTATGTTACTGATCAATGGTCATATATTGAAGGTGAGAAAGGGACATTAAAGATTAAAGGTTCAATTGGTCAACTTAATGAAATTGAATTAGATTTAAAGGGAAAAGAGCCTAAGAAAGTTGACCTTAATAAATATAATGATCGTATGGTTGCAGAATTCGTAGAATTCAGTCGCATGTTTAAGCAAAAAGATAAGGTAGCTGCAGATAAGGCTTTTGACCATTCTTTAGCAACGTTAGAAGTTTTATATACTGCTAAAAAACAAAAATAATAAATTGGAAATGATCAAGCTCGTAGTTTAATTGCTATGAGTTTTTTACTGCAATAGTCAAAATACATTCTAGCTGGTATAATACAAAACAGAATATATGTTCGAAAGAAGGCGCAAAATGCAATTAGAAGAATTAGAAGATTTTTTATGGCGAAAATATAGTTTAAAATTTCAGCCAATTATTGGTGGAAATAAAAAAATATTTACTTTGCAAGCCCCAGGAAATACTAATTTCTTTGCATTTTTGTCGCGTTTTGTTCGCCAGAGCGATAATTATCCACGTAGCAGTTTAGAACATATTCTTACTTTAGATATTAATTGTGGCGATTTTGCTAATACTATTAGAGATTTGCCAGGATTTTGCGACCCGTTTCGAGTTACTGGCGAGCAATGGATTGGTTTGTGGCTTGATCAAGTAGATGGCTTAGAAGTTAAAAAAGCGCTTGATTATGCATATAAACTTGCAGTTAATCAGGACCAACTTAATGTAAATGATCAATATTTAGTTTTACCAGTGCAGGAAAATGCCAGTATTAAATATAAATCGCAAAAAATTCCCCCGCGTAAAAATATTAAAATTCAAGAACAAAAAGTCGATCCTATAATTAAAAAGATGCGTGAAAGTTATGATTATAGCTTGTTTCCAGCTCAAGGTAGGGCGAAGAATTTTTATAATCAGGCAAAAATTGCGGCTGATTATGAAGATAATTATGAAGATTTTTATCCTTTTAAGAGATATTTTCCAACCTATCATGATATGACTTTGGCGCAGCTACGGACGTATTTTACTTGGCGCAACAAGGTTAGAAAAGGCACTTTTGAAAAAACTAGTTCATCGTATGTTTATGTCTATATTTATGAACTGCTAAATGGGATTGGCGGTAAAGATAAACTAGATAGCTTTAAGAAGCTGCTTTTATTACAAAAAAATTATGTAGAAAAATATGATCCTGAGATTGATCAATATTTATTAACCTGGCTACAAGATTATGCGATTTTTAATAATCTGGATTTAAAAATAGTCAAGAACGTTTTTACTAATGTTTTAGCTCAAGATAAATTTTTAATGATGCTTAAAAATCCAGCAAAAGTAGACGCCCAAGAATTTAATGAAGCCTTAATTAGTAAAACAAAATATCGTAGTCATAGTCCATTAGGTGAAAAATTTGCGGATCTTTTGTCTTCTGTCTGGCAAAAATTACTTGCCACTCCTTTAGAAGGTAAGGATTTTTATCAGTTTTATATTGCGCATAAAAATCAAGTACGGCGACCTTTATTTGATAAGGCAGTTGTTTATCACCAAGAACCAGCTGTTAAGAGATATGAACTTAATAGCGAGCATAAATTTGAGTTGCTAGGAATGTACGCAACTGAAGTTAGTTTAGTTGCACAAGAGCGTTATTTGGCAATAATTAAAGATATTATTCATGAAGTTGATCGCTTAAGTCGTAAATTTTATAAAAAAGGACGCGCGTTAAAGCCCAATAATTTGTATACTCCGATACTGAATGTAATTAAAAAAGCAATTATTGAATTTCATGAACAAGAGCTCGAAGCAGCAAAGCCTAAAATTGAAATTAATTTTGGTAATTTGAGTCAAATCAGACAAGAAGCCTCGATTACTCGTGAAAGTTTATTAACTGACCAAGAAAAAGAATTCGATGCACAGGATCTAAACGAACCTGCCTTGAATAATATTGAAAATAAAGAAAATGCAAAAGTTTCTGACTTTGATAATGAAGCGATTGCTGATTCTTTTGATTTAAGTGAGGATGAAAGTCATTTCTTGTTGGCGCTAATTAAAAATGAAAACTGGCATTCATATTTAGACAAAAAGCATTTAATGCCTTCAATTTTAGCCGATAGTATTAATGAAAAATTATTCGATGAAATTGGCGATAGCGTCATTGAATTTGAAGCCGATCAACCTAAGATTATCGATGATTATCAAGAAGATTTAGAAAAGATGTTTTTAAAGGGGAAGTAGATAATGGCAGAATTAAAAAGAAAAGTTCCTAAAAGAATTGCCCAAACTGTACTGAATTCCTTAAAAGGCGGAGTTGTCCCCAGAATTGGGCTGCCTTACATTACTGTAGGAAGAAAGGCAGAAATTGAAGCATTGCTGCATGACGTAGATATTATTTCAGAAGGTGGAGCTTCGTTTAGATTTATCGTTGGTCGTTATGGATCAGGAAAAAGTTTCTTACTGCAGACAATGAGAAATTATGTCATGGATAAAAACTTCGTCGTAGTTGATGGAGATTTGTCACCTGAAAGAAGACTGCAAGGAACTAAAGGCCAGGGGCTTGCGACTTATCGCGAGTTAATCCAAAATTTATCCACAAAAACACGCCCGGAAGGCGGTGCATTGACTTTGATTTTGGATCGCTGGATTAATTCGGTGCAATCGCAAGTAGCTCAAGAAACTAAATTGGCTTTTGAGGATCCAAAATTTGAACAGGCTGTCGATAAAAAGATTTATAGCGTAGTATCGAATTTAAGCGAATTAGTGCATGGCTTTGATTTTGCTAAGCTACTAAATATGTACTATCACGCTTATTTAGCAGGCGATGATGAAACAAAGGCTAAGGTTGTGAAATGGTTTAGAGGCGAATATACTCATAAAACTGAAGCTAAAAAAGAACTTGGCGTCAACGTTATTATCAGTGATGATGACTGGTATGAATATTTGAAAATCTTTGCTAGTTTCTTTAGACAAGCGGGATATGCAGGCTTAATTATCATGATTGACGAGTTAGTTAATATTTATAAGATTCCAAATAGTATTAGTCGTCAGTATAATTATGAAAAAATTCTCACCATGTATAATGATGCCCTGCAAGGAAAAGCAAAATACCTTGGCATTATTATGGGAGCAACTCCGCAAGCAATTGAAGATAGAAGACGGGGCGTCTATAGTTATGAAGCTTTACGTTCACGTTTGGCCCAAGGTAAATTTGCTCGTCCAGGAGCACGTGATATGTATGCACCGGTAATTATGCTTGATCCTTTAAATGCCGAAGAAATGCTTGTGTTAACTGAAAAATTAGCTCAAATGCATGCGGATTTATATGGCTATCAAAAAGCAATTACTGATCAGGATTTAGCGACTTTTATTAAGATTGAGTATGCCCGTATTGGTGCCGATACTAATATTACACCAAGAGAAGTTATTCGTGATTTTATTGAGCTGTTAGATATTATTTGGCAAAACCCAGATACTAAGATTGAAGATTTACTCAAGTCTAAAGAATTTGATTACACAAAATCGCAGGCTGTATCAGATGATACTGATCAAGATTTTACTGAATTTACCATTTAAGAAAGGCTGAATTAATGGACGTTTTTCAGCATTATGCACCATTTATTCAAGATTATATTTATGAACATAATTGGCAAGATCTGCGACCAATTCAAGTAGCAGCCGCACAAGAAATTTTTGAAACAGATCATAATGTTTTACTTGCGGCATCGACTGCTGCCGGAAAAACAGAAGCTGCATTTTTTCCAATTTTATCTGAAATAAGTAAAGAGAAAGCAGAATCTATTCAAGTTCTTTATATTGCACCATTGAAGGCCTTAATCAATGATCAATATGATCGCTTAAATGAAATCTGCGAAAACTCTGATATTAAGATTTGGCGTTGGCATGGCGATGTTGCACAATCGCAAAAAAGAAAAATGCTTAAAAAGCCATCTGGAATATTGCAAATAACTCCAGAATCCTTAGAAAGCTTCATGATCAATAGGCATATGAATATTCCACACTTATTTCATGGCTTAAAGTTCATCGTGATTGATGAATTGCATTCTTTTTTGAGAAGTGATCGTGGTGGACAAACTTTTTGTTTAATTGAAAGATTGTCTAAATTAGCTGGCGTGAATCCTCGTAGAATCGGACTATCAGCGACGATTGGCAATACTAAAGCTGCCAGTCAATTTTTAGGTGCTGGAAGCAAGTTTGCTACTGATGCACCACAGGTCCAAAATAGCCCCCAAGTTTGGCGTTTATCAATGGAGCATTTTTATCAAACAGATCCTCAAGCAGCAAGCCAAGATTTTAAGCCAGAGCAAATAGTTGAACCAAAGACCGATAAAGCTCCAGAATTGGCAGATCCGGCAATTGGTTATATTTTTGAGCATACTCGTGGTAAAAAGTGCTTGGTTTTTACTAATAGCCGTGAAGAATGCGAGGCAGTCTGTCAGCAATTAAGAGCTTATTGTCGCTATAATCATGAGCCGGATCATTTTTTAATACATCATGGCAATTTGTCGCCAGCTCTGCGTGAAACAGCTGAGCAAGCGATGAAAGATGAGGATGCTTATTTGACAACTTGCGCGACAGCAACTTTAGAGTTGGGGATTGATATTGGAAAACTAGAGTCAGCCTTTCAAATCGATGCCCCGTTTACTGTGTCGGGCTTTTTGCAGCGGATGGGACGCACGGGGCGAAGAGGCAATCCGCCAGAGATGCACTTTGTCATGCGCGAAGAGCATCCTGAATCTCGAGCAATGCTGCCAGATTTAATACCTTGGTCGCTTCTTCAAGGAATTGCGCTAGTTCAGCTTTATATTGAAGAAAAATGGGTGGAACCGCCACAGCCTAATCGTTTGCCTTACAGTTTGCTTTATCATCAAACGATGAGTACCTTAGCTGCAAATGGCGAAATGACACCTGCAGAGCTTGCTAGCCGGGTATTGAATTTGGCCTATTTTCACAATGTGAGTCAAAAAGATTACCAAATTTTACTGCGTCACTTGATTAAGACTGATCAAATTCAATGGACGGAAAATAAAGGTTTGATTTTAGGTTTAGCAGGTGAAAAAATTGTAAACAATTTTAAATTTTATGCAGTTTTTCAAGAAAATGAAGAATTCAGCGTACATGCCGGAAGAGAAGAATTAGGTACGATTGTTAAGCCGCCTCCAGTTGGAGATAAAATTGCTATTGCTGGCAAGGTTTGGGTAGTTGAAGACATTGATCGCAAGCGTCATCAAGTTTATTGTCATGGCGTTGATGGTAGAATTCCGGCATATTTTGGGGATGTGGCTGGCGATATTCATCCACATATTTTGCATAAAATGCGCAAGATTTTGTCTGAAACACAGTCTTATCGATATTTAATGAAAAATGCCCAAGCCCGTTTAACGCAAATGCGTGATACTTGCAGTATTGCCGGCATGCCACAAAAACAACTCATCGATTTAGGTGGCAAGATGTGGGCTTTCTTTCCATGGACAGGGTCGTATGCATTTTTAGCTTTAGAGCGTTTAATCAAAATTAAATGCGGCGACAAATTAAATATTCGTGGATTTAATTCTTCAAGGCCATATTTTATGGAATTTGCGATGGATGCAACTGAGGAAGAATTTTTCAAAGTTTTAAAACAAGAAGCAGCTAAGGACTTTGATCCAATGGATTTAGTTTATCCAAAAGAAGTGCCCGTTTTTGATAAGTATGATGAATATTTACCTGATGAATTAATCAAAAAAGAATTCGCTTATAGCGTGCTTGATATTAAAGAAATGAAAAAGTGCGTTGAGCAAATGTAAAACAAAAATGCGTTGCAATTTTGCAACGCATTTTTTGATTGATAAATTAATTATTTATCTTCGTAGCCGTTTGGATGGTTTTCGTGCCAATTCCAAGCAGTTGCGATAACTTCGTCGACATTTTCATGCTTTGGCTTCCAGCCTAAGACAGTTCTTGCCTTAGTAGAATCGGCTACTAATGAGTCTGGGTCACCACCACGTCTTGGCCCCATAGTGTAAGGGATGTCGATACCGGTTACGCGCTTAGCAGCTTCAAGGATTTCTAAGTTGGAGTAGCCTTGAGCAGTACCTAAGTTAAAGACGTCAGATTTGTTAGTTTCCATTAAGTGCTTCAATGCTAAGATGTGAGCATCAATTAAGTCTTCGACTTGAACATAGTCACGAACGTTAGTACCGTCTTTAGTGTTGTAGTCGTCGCCAAAAATAGTGAAGTTGCCATCGCCTGAAATTGCGCTCTTTAAGATATTTGGAATCAAGTGAGTTTCAGGAGCATGGTCTTCGCCGATAGTGCCGTCGCTTGCAGCACCAGCTACGTTGAAGTAACGAAGAGCAATAGATTTGATGCCGTCAGCTTTATCAGCCCAGTGCATGATCTTTTCCATCATCATCTTGGTTTCACCATAAGGGTTAATTGGATCTAATGGAGTGTCTTCAGTAATTGGCAATTTCTTCGGAATACCGTAAGTTGCAGCACTTGAAGAAAATACTAGATATTTAACGCCAGCATCATGCATTGCCTCAAGTAAAGAAATCATGCCTGATACGTTGTTGTCATAATACTTAAGAGGCTTTTTAACTGATTCAGGTACTAAGGAGTAAGCTGCAAAGTGCATTACTGCATCAATTTTTTCATCACGTAAAATCTTGCTTACTAAAAACTTGTCTTCGATATCGCCTTGGTAAAACTTAGCCTTGGGATCAACAGCTTTTCTGTGCCCCGTGTATAGCGAATCCAAAACAACTACATCATTGCCTTGCTTAACTAGTTCTTTTACTGCATGAGAGCCAATATAGCCGGCTCCACCGACAACTAAAACTTTCATATAAAAATCTCCTTATTTACATCGTACAAGCACATTTTAGCATATTCTTATAATACAAATTTTAGTAAAAAGTAAAAGTTTAATTTTACTGAAAATATAAACAAAATAGATGACAATTATATGCAAAATGAGGTAAATTAATAATATATTTACTTACAAAAAGTGAGGATAAAATCATGAAAAAAGTTAAAAATATTATTATTGGCTTTGGTAAAGGCGGTAAGACTTTAGCAAAATTTTTAGCTAAAAAAGGCGAGCAAGTAGTTGTCGTTGAAAAATCTAATCAAATGTATGGCGGAACCTGCATTAATATCGCTTGTTTGCCATCTAAACGTTTAATCATCGAGTCCGAAAATGGCATGGAATTTAGTCAAGCGGTAAATGGCAAAAATGAAATGACAGCCTTTTTGCGCGACAAAAATTATCATATGCTTGCTGATGAAAAAACAGTTACGGTACTAGATGGTCAGGCAAGTTTTATTAATAACCATCAAGTGAAAGTTAAAACTGAAAATGGTGTTGAAGAATTTGAAGCAGACCGCATTTTTATTAATACAGGTGCTCTACCAATTATCTTGCCAATTCCAGGATTAAAAGAAAGCAAATACATGCTTGATTCAACGCAGGCAATGGATCAAACACAATTACCAGATAATTTAACAGTTATTGGGGCAGGCTATATTGGTTTGGAATTTGCAGCAATGTTTGCTCGTTTCGGCAGTAAAGTTACAGTGTTAGATCACAACCAAGAGTTTTTAGGACGCGAAGATGACGATATCTCCCAAGCAGTAAAAAAGGACTTGGAAGATTTAGGCATTAAGTTTGAATTAGGTGTTGATATTGAAAAAGTTGCAGATAATTCAAATGGTGCAGAAATTTTCTTTACTAAAGATGGGCAAAGAGTGCAAATTAGTGCTGATCGTATTTTAAGCGCTACAGGACGTCGCCCAAATACGCAAGATTTAGGTTTAAAAAATACCGATATTGCGACTGATGAGTGCGGCTTTATTAAGGTGAACGATGAATTGCAAACAAGTGTCGATAATGTGTGGGCAATTGGGGATGTCAAAGGTGGCTTGCAGTTTACTTATATTTCACTTGATGATTTCAGAATTATTAAAAGTCAGCTATTTGGCAACGGACAATATAAACTAAGCAGTCGAAAAAATATTCCGTATAGCGTTTTTATTAATCCAGCCTTGTCGCGTGTGGGCTTAAACGAAAAACAAGCCAAAAATCAAAATATTGATTATGTTGTTAAAAAATTGCCCGTTGCAGCAATTCCTAAGGCACGTGTTGCTAAAGATACTAGAGGATTGTTTAAAGCATTAGTTGATCCAAAAAGCGACCAAATTCTAGGTGCAACTTTATATGGTATTGAGTCATATGAGCTGATTAATCAGGTCTCATTAGCTATTAGTCAAAAAATTCCAGCTTCAGTTTTGCGAGATCAAATTTATACTCATCCAACAATGAGTGAAGCATTTAACGATTTATTTGCTTAAAAGTGTTATACTTACTTTGTAATAGTAAGCAGGGAAAGTGTTATTCAAATGATTCATAATTCTACGATTGATAGTCAAACCAATCACAAGTCGATTAGAAAATTCAAAGATCAAGTTCTAACTAAAGAACAATTAGAAACTTTATATACTGTTTTTAGACATACCCCAACGAGTATGTTCATGCAAAATGCAACTCTACTTCATATTACTGATGAAGCAAAGAAAAAGAAAATTCAGAAGCTTTGTAATCAAAAATATGTTGGTGCTCAAGGCGATCTCTTTATTTTTGTAGTTGATTTGTATCGTAATTATCAAATTAGAAAACAGCTTGGTAAAGATGATGGTCGTGTTCATACGACAGATATTTTCTTTCAGGCAGTTGAAGATACGATGCTAGCTGTACAAAATGTAGCTAATGCGGTCGAAAGTATGGGCTTAGGTTATGTAGACTTAGGAACAGTTAACGATCACCCGCTCGAAATGTTGAAAACTTTAGATTTACCTAAGTTAACGTTTCCAATTCTAGGCTTGCAAGTGGGGGTTATTGATCAAAGCCCACAATTAAAGCCAAGGCTTCCTTTAAAATTTACTTGTTTTGAAAATGAATATAATAAAGACTTTGATGTAAATGACTTAAAGGATTATGACCAAGTGGTTACGACCTATTATGATTTGAGAGATTCTAATCGTAGAATAGACTCTTTCACTAAGCAGATTGCTGGTGCCAAGCTTGATAATCATCAAACTGATCGCGATCAATTGCCTCAAGAATTACATCAGCAAGAGCTTTGCTTAGATTGGAAATAATGTAAATTGCTTGCAAGCAAAGATTCTGGTATAATTTTTGTGTTGCAAAGCAATGTGCTAACTTAGCTCAGTTGGTAGAGCATCTCCCTCGTAAAGAGAAGGTCGCCAGTTCGATTCTGGCAGTTAGCATAAGTAGTTTGACACATAGAGTTTATCATGTGTCACAGGAAAATTTTTAGATAGAACGAAACTCAGTAAAAACGGGCTTTAAGCCCGTTTTTTCTGTGTCAAAATATTTTATTGAAAAAACATTTTTCTAAAATAGACTCTTTAAAATAACAAAAAAAGTGGTAAAATTAAAACATAATTTTTGGAGGATATATTATGCAAGAAGTTGGAAACCAAACTCCTCGTTACCAAAATGGGGGGGG
>NZ_CAKE01000013.1 GCF_000296835.1 Lactobacillus hominis DSM 23910 = CRBIP 24.179
CAGTACTAAAAAACCATACTCCGATAGAATATCGAAATATGGTTTTAAACAGAGCTAATTAATAATATGTCCCAAATTTGGGGTTCATATCAAAAAAACACAATGGATAATCCTTTTTTCTATGAACTTAACAAATTAATTTTGACCAGCTTTTTTATAAGTATCGCCAACTAATTGACGGTAAAAGTTAGCATGCGTCACGCGAACATATGGAATCAACCATAAAAAGCCAATTCCTAAAGTTAAGATAGACAAAAGCCACCAGCCGATAAAGCTTAAATCTAAGACAAATAATTCGCCTTTATGACCGTCCATCACCTTGCGACTTTCGCTAATTGCTTGCGTAGCCGTAATTTCTTGACCAGCATCAGCTAAGTCCTTAGTGATATAGGGCGCCATAGCATAGCCATAGTCTTTAAATTTGAACGTGACATAAAATTATCCCTTTCATTAACTAATTCAACTTATTATACCTTATTCTTTCTTAAATGTCAGAATTGTCTTGTTACTATCTGCTTGACTAAACTTAAAGCCAAAATCATTAAATTCAGTTAATTGCGTTACGTCTTCAATTTGATTTTGCGCCGCAAAACGCATCATTGCTCCGCGCGCCATCTTAGAATGCGTCGCAATTTGACGCCACTTATCTTTTCTTTTTTCTAAAAAGAAAACACTAATAAACTGCTGCTTATCATTTACATAAGGCGCAATTGCCTTTGAGTATTCTTTAGAGGCTAAATTAATTACGCAATCATCATCTTGATACAGCTCTTGGTATAAGTCACTGCCCCAAAAATGATAAAGACTGTAATCTTTAAAGCCAACCATTCCTGCCTGCATCTCTAAACGATATGGCACTACTCCATCAAAAGGTCGCAACAAACCATAAAGTGCCGATTCAATTCTTAAGTTTTCTTGCAAGTAATCAAGTGCGCCTTGCTCTAATACATCTGCTCCTAAATACTGATACTGAATACCATCAAAAGCCACCACAGCCGGCATAAGATTGCGATTCAATGGAGTTTGCAGCCTTTTTTGATTTTGACGGACTATTTTATCATTGGCATTCCAAATTTTCTGCAATTGTTCAAAATTTTGCTTTTTTAAAAAGTCCCACAAAATTTGCGCCTTATCCAAAAAGATTGGCTGGCTTTTCACCAAGAAACTATCTTGATCAACTTTCATTTTCTTAGCGGGAGCAATAATAAATTTCATTTTAATCACCTATTTTTTATCTTAATTACTCAAATAATTATATAATTTAGTTAATAACCTATAGAAAGTGGCTAATTATCATGACTGAAGATTTAAACATTGGTATTGTCTTACAATACCGCATTGATACTAACTTTAATATTAAAGGATCAATTGATGCCGATAAACTTGTACGTCAGGCACGCGATTGTGGATTTCGCGGTGTAAGTGTTTCAGTAGCTGACAAAGAGCAAGAAAAAATGGTTGAGGATGCTTGTCAAAAATATAGCATTAAGTTTTGTCAAAAACGTCCCGCAATTGTTTTAGGCGGACCAGATATCTTGGCTAAGTTAATTGCGGCACGTCTAGACAAGCAAAACATTTATTTTGAAATCGACCTCACTCAAGATGGCACTATTAAAGATAGTCAACTTGAAGATTTAGAATTATTGCGTAAGTGGGTTGATCGCTTTGGCCATGCTTATTATGAAATGCGTCCTGACAAAACAATTAAGACTGATGCCAACGCCCACGTCTTTAAAAATGAGCTTGCTGAATATCAAATTTACGTTTTCATCCATCAACCACTGCCTGAAAAAATCGAGTTAACTAATTTACCTCATATTGAAAAAGCAATGTGGATTGATACTCGCAAAGATTTGGATTTTAGCCAAAAAGATGACAAAGTGACGATTAATCTTAAGCGCGATGACGAAGATGAAAAATTCACCATCTATGGTTTACGCTTGCAAGCACATCGTCCAGAAGATGATATGGGACCAACTAAGTTTTAATTAATACTTTTCATTATAAAAACAAACGCCGCACTTGCGGCGTTTTTGTTTTTACATAGTTGTATTCATTTGCGGCAATACCAAAATATAATTTAACAAACGGCTAGAATAACTATGATCATCTTCAAAATCATGAATCGTTTCTTTCAAGCCGGCTAAATTATCAGTAATAATTCCATCGACGCCTTCAAACATCATCTTACGCATAATTTTATCATCATTAACTGTCCAAGCATAAACTAGATCATGCTTTAAATGAGCCTGCCAGATGAAATCATTATTTAAAGTTGAATATTCCATTGAATAGCCATCAGCCACGCTTTGCGGATAAGTGAAATTATAAGGCTGAATATAAAGTGTAAAAATGCGTGGATTAATTTTATGAAGACGCTCAATCACGCTATAATCTAACGACTGCACTTGGTACTTACGCTTTAAAATTAGAGAGCCATATTTTTTATTAAAGCGATTAATTATCTTCTTAGAATCACGCGGAGTAGTCTTGATCTCGATTAGCAATCTTTGCTTTAATTTTTTGGCTGCAGCTAAATATTGGTCAAAACTAGCAATTTTAGCACGATGGTTATCTTCATGAAGCGTAATTTGGGTAAGCTGCTTTAAGGTTAAATCCTTTGGCATTTTGTTAATTCCGGCTAATTTTAATAAGTTTTCATCATGCATGACGACAAACTGATTATCTTTTGTTTCGTGAACATCAATTTCGACAAAGTCGGGATGCAATTTAGCAGTCTTTTTTAAAGCAGGGATCGTATTTTGTACGCCATTTTTATTATTTACTCCGCGGTGCGAAATTGTCACAGGACGTCTTAACGTTTGACCATTTAAATAAAACTGATTGTTAATGATGCTCATAGCTGCAAAGATCACGAAAATCACGCTTGAGATTGCAATAACGCCCTTATTTTTATGATTTGTTTTAGTTAAAATTTCTATTTTTAGATTTTTTAAAATAAACAAAAAGGCAAGAACACTTGACCAAACTGATACTAGTAAAGAAACAAGCTGCACTAAAAGTAAATTGAAATTAGCCAAAATCAAGCTAACTGTCTTAGGCAAAAAGTCACATAACACCTGCAATCCATAAATAAGTCCAAAACAAATTACTAAAACAATTACCGAAATTATCCCAATAACTAATAAAATACTTAAAATTTTCCACCAATTAAGGTTTTTAGTTTTTTGCCAGCTTTGTCTTATCGCCTGGCGCGTTTTCATTTTATTGAAAACCATCAAAGGTAAAGTATAAATCCAGCGAATTCCTAATATAAAAGTTATTAAATAAAATGCAATTAGAGCTAAACTCAACCAAAGATTGCGCGTCATATAATCCAAAATAAATTCTGGAATCTGAATTTTAGCAAGTAGCGGCGTGCGAAAAACAAGATCAACAAAAGGCACAACGAGCAAAAAATAAGCTAAAAGCACCAAGAGCGACCCAAAGCGAAGGTGTTTCATTGCTTGCCAAGTCCTTTTTAAAATTAGCTTCAGAGAACAATTAATATATCTGACAGCCACTAGCATAAAGGCAAACTGCAAATAAATGACTAAAATTAATAACACTAATTCCAAAAGAAGAGCAATTACCACTAAAGTATGCGTCGTCAAAATAGTCATGATATTTTGATATGAAATAAATGGAATTGCGCCAGCTTGCAAGATATAGGTTGCTGCCCAGCGAAAAAGCGGAATCACGATTATTTGGTTAAATAAATCTAAGCTAACAAACAAAAGCAAAAAGCGAAGCCAGTACTTTTTAAAAATTGCACTATCATTTTTTATCTCAGTGTAAATATTTTTCATTTTGTAATCTTTCCCAATGAGTGTGATCTAATAAGTTAATCTCATTATAAACTATTGCAATAAAATAAGCCGAAACCAATGTTTCAGCTTAACATTACACGCTAAGTGCGTTTTTATCTTTCATATCTTTTGATTTTAGGGTCTTTTTCCTTCTTTTTTTCTGGAACTGAAATCTTAGAAAAAATAACTTTTCCTACTTGCTCCAAAAACAGTAAATCCTCACTCTTTTTATCCTGGTATTGCGTTAAAGCAACGATGGTTAAAGGCCCATTTTGCGTTTGAAATGAACATACTTCATGATGATAATTATCAACTGCACTCATCCGAGTATAAGTTGGAAAATCGTTATTATCATAAGTAGAGATACTATAATGTGCAATTTGATTAGACAGACCATTACGAACAATATCACAAAATTCATTATTCGTATTTAAGAAATACTTCAACACTTGATTAATGCTATTTGCAGTAACTTCATTATCTTGACCAGTTGATGAATACCGCATTAATTCGCGTCCTAAACGCATGCCAGGATAATTGTCTCTTAGCCAGTCATCAATATCATAAATATCAAAACGTTCAATCAATAAGTTAGTTGCCGCATTATCTGACATTGCTGCTACTAGAAATACCAAATCGCGCAATGGCCAGCTTGCTTGCTGCATCCGGCTAATTACGCCAGAGCCTCGCACGCGAGATAAATCTGTAACTTCTAATTTTTCATCAAGCAAACTATGGTCTTGCTGCCACATTTTTTCGATATAGGCAAGAATGCCTAATGAAATTAATCCTGCAGCTGGAAAGACCTTATCGGCTTGACTAGCATACAGTTCCTTATCTCCGTAAGTAATCAAAACTCCAGCATCAATATTGCTCTTTTCAATTAATGAATCTAATTCATCCTTTATCACGTCACACACCTCTAGTATTTTGACTATACAATTATTATACCAGGTACGGGTGTTTTTTTAATTATTTTTCCAGTAGTTTAAAAGCTGACTTGCCTCATGCGTTAATGTTTTTTCATCATTGCATTGCGATAACTTATAACCGACAAAGTAAGGCGAAGCATTAAAGCGCGGCACTACTTTTGCACAATAACCATTTTGCCTTGGATAGAAAAACAAATTATATGAATTGCAACGGCCATTATACATAATATTTAAGGTGTAATTTATTGCCACTTGAATCCAGTCTGCCCATAAATCGATACTGGAATTTTTTTTATTTTTCAAATTAATGTTAATTTCTTGAAATCCTTGCACGGGATGCGTCGCAAAATTAACATTTACTCCTTCATTTTCAAAAACGGTGATTCCTTCAAAATTATTAGGATAGATATACTTATAGCCGTCTTCTTTTTCAAGACCCACAATTTGCATATGAGGATGGACCAAAGAACCATTAGATAAGGGACCATAATTTTTGTACCAAAGAGTCGACTTAAAACGAGAATCCTGCGCCATTTTTTCAAAACAATGCATACTGAATCTCATTAATTTTCGATTGTAATCTTTACTATATGAAGCAATATCTCCATGATGATCGTCTGATTCAATTAAAACCGTCTGCAAAGTATCTCTCAAAGTTGGAAATTTATTATGCAGCCAAATCATCGGACCGGATTTTTCATAAATATCTGTTAAGTTCCCTGTATCGCAGAAAGGACAGACATTACTCTTATCTTTTCTAAAGCTGGATGGCTTATCTTGTGCCATTGCAAAATCAAAAATTAACGGATCATTATTCACTTAAATACCCCTTATCTAAAAAAGAATACACAAAAAGATTGACTATTAAAGATATACGAGTACAATAATAAATGAAGGCGATATAAGCGCTTTCACAAAAATAACATTTTGTAGCTTTCCTTAACTTTACCCTTTCGGCCGTTCCGGAAGGGTTTTTTTGTGCCCTCAAAATTCAGATTGACTCACATGCATGTTTTGCCGATGCGCACAAGCAATTAGATCTTCTACGCGATCGCTAGTATGGTTCAACTCAATATCAACGGCATCGCTTAATTGAAACTCAATTAATATCTTTACTAAATTTAGATAGGCGTCTTCACTGTCTAATTCAGTATGACCGCCATTTTTTTGACTACGAAATGTAATCATCAAATATAAATCTGGAAAATTTTCGTTTATTTCATTAGCTAGCTCAATAACATGATTCATCTGCGTTGCATTTTCAAAACAATCTAAACGCCATTCCATCATGTGCTTAGAGTTTGCTAATTTGGCAGTGTAATCTAAGATTTCTGCTGCACTTTTTTGCTTATTTACAAAGGCATCCCTAACTTGCCCATCATCAAATGTAATTTTTCTAACTTCACAATTCATTTTTTACCCCTAAAAAAATAAAAGCTGCTTTAAACAGCTTTTATTATACATATTTTTTAGAGTTCGGAACTGACAACTTTTTCTTTATCTTGGAAATTATCCCAATCAAGTTCATCCAAGTTTTTAGCAGTTATAACTCCGGCAACCATTGAATCATTAACGTTCAATGCGGTGCGCGCCATATCTACAACTGGATCGATGGCAATCAAAATTCCTAAAACAGTAACTGGCAAGTTTAAAGCACCTAACACCATTAAAGTAGTAAAGGTAGCTCCACCACCAACTCCGGCAACGCCAAAGCTTGAAATCACATCAATTGCAATTAAAGTTAAAACAAATTGCCATGAAAAGATATTAATTCCGACAAGTGGCGCTGTAATTGCAGCAACCATTGATGGATAAATACCAGCACATCCATTTTGTCCAATGGTTAAACCAAAGCTGGCTGAAAAGTCAGCAATAGTGTCGCTTACGCCCATGGATTCTTTTTGCGTACGGACATTAAGCGGCAAACTTCCGCCACTAGTTCTTGAAGTAAAGGCAAAAACTAATACAGGCCAAGCCTTTTTAAAGTAAATAATTGGGTTGATACCATTTACCATTAACAAAATTGCATGAACAATAAACATAACTGCAACTGCTAAGTAAGCTGCCACAATGAAGGTTAATAATTTTGCCATGCTGGCAAAGCTATTAGTAGCAGCGGTACGGGTAATTAAAGCAAAAATTCCGTAAGGAGTTAATTGCAAAATGATTTTTACAATCTGCATTACAATCGCTCTTAAAGCTTCGATACCGCGAGCAAAGGTTTCCGCAAGCTTAGGCTGGCTTTTCTTAATTTTCAAAAAGGCAACGCCGACAAATAATGAAAAAATAACCACGGCAATGGTGCTAGTTGCACGCATTCCCGCAAAGTCGGCAAAAATATTCTGTGGGAAAAATGAGGTAATTTGTGCAGACAATGATAAACCTTGCAGCTGGTTTTGGTGATCCTTAATTGAAGTTAGCGCTGTTGAAGTAGCACTCATCCCTTTAGCAAAATTAGCTCCTTGCAGGCCAAACAATGCTACGCTAGAAAAACCAACTAATGATGCAACTGCTGTTGTTCCAAGTAAAATTGCTAAAACATTTATCGCAATCTTACGAATCTTAGTCCCCATCTTGAGCTGGGTAAATGCGCCAACTAGCGACACAAAGATCAATGGAATAACCAGCATTTGAAGTAATGAAATATAACCATCACCCACAATACCTAGCCACTGCATACTATCAACGATAATCTTGCTTTTTGCACCAAACATTAATTGCAATACTACCCCAAATACGATTCCGGCAACCAATGCTAAAAATACGAGCTTATTAAAGCCCCACTTTTTTTGATGCAAAAATGCCATCGCGCCTAAAATTGCAGCGCTAATTAAAACTACTAAAAAAGTTTGCATCCAAACTCTCCTTCCAAAACAAAAAAGAGTTATTGACCTAACGGTCAATAACTCTCGCAAAAAATATACAATGTTAAATCCTGAAAAGTAGACTTTTAGAATTAACACAAATTCCTGGAGCTAATTAATGACTGTACGTCAAAATAATTGTCATATTCGAAAATTTGACAATTACAGCAACAGAATGTGTTTTGACGTACAAACATTTTAATTTCTCCTTTCTTACTTTTCACAAGTATAATATCAATACAACTTACTTTTTGTCAATTACTTTTTTAAAATTTATCATTTTTTACTGTTCGATAAATCGAAATCACAAAAACTACAATACTGCACAAAATCGCTGGATAAGCCATGTAACCGATATTAAAGACTTGCCCAATTACGGCTTGATTAATCTGGTGGGATAGCGCATATTGATTTGCCCAGTTTTTAATTACGATTGGCGTTAGCGCAAATAAAAATACTGAAACTCCTGATCCAACAAGCATTGCCCTTCTAGAATATGGTTCTCTAAAAAATTGTGCCAATACGCAAATAGCTGGCGCAACCATTAGTAAAAAAGTCCAAATCATGATCCAGCGCCCTGAGGAATCATTCATAAATTGCGCACTATTGGTCGCATAACGATACGTACCCCATAAAGAGCCCCCCATCAAATTATCTAAAATATTTAACAAGCTAGCTCCTTGAGAAGCATAGGCATTATTCGTCTGGGCCGCTGCACCTTGAATTATTTTTAAACTATCAGCCGATCCTGCACCTTGAAAGTTAATCGTAACCACCTGTCGCATATAAGTTGATAAAAACATGACCATCGCGCTTCCTAGCTGAACGGCTTTGAGCATATTCAACTTGCGCGACCCACCAACTTTAAATTCGATACTTAAAGTCTGGATAGGATTTTTGCTGCGAGCAATAAAAAAGATCCCAATTGCACTGGCAATTACTAAGATAATTAAGCCAATCCACCAGCCAGTCATGATAAAAAGGAGCGCTAAAACAATAACCGCTACTGAAACATAGGGTCGGTCTAAAGCTAAATCCCAGACATTTAATTTACTATTGCGCGCAACTTTTTGGCGATATTGCTCACGCGTCAGTTTTTCTTGCTTATCAGAGTTCTTATTCATAACTTTACTTCACCACATCTAAATTTTTCCTTATCATGCTAGCATATTATCAAGCATTTGTATCTAGTAAAAAGCTACCTTTAGACTATTTTTTAAGATTTGTTTTTCGTTAAAAAGCATTATTTTCCTGTGCTAAAATAAGATACTGAACTCATATAGTTAAGTTATGTATCAATACTACAAAAGAAAAGAAGGCTGAGTTATGAAAAAAATAGCGATTACAGCAGGCATTTCTAATAACACCTTACAAGTCGATCGCAATATTATCGATATTGTAGCTAAAAATGGCTATTTACCACTAGTTTTAGCTCCCGTAAGTTTAAAGGCAATGCCTGAACCTAAAGCAGACTTTGATGCCTTAATTTTAACTGATGGCGATGACATTACACCGATTTTTTACAATGAAGAACCACTTCCAGAACTTGGCGTCACCGATCCTCATCGCGACCAATACGAGTTAAACTTAATTAAAGCTAGTCATGAAGCAAATGTACCGATTTTAGGTATTGGACGCGGGATGCAGATGCTTAATGTTGCTTTTGGCGGCAGTTTATTTCAAGATATTTATGGTCAAAATTCTGGAGCTGGCATCCAGCACGTCCAAAAAACGCCACTTAGTCAAGCTAGCCACCACGTTAATGTAACGGCAGAAAGCATACTTAATAAAGCTACTGGCGCTCATCCTTACGTCAACAGCAGCCACCACCAAGCAATCAAAAAAGTAGCTGACAATTTCAATATCGTAGCAACCGCTCCAGATGGAATTATTGAAGCTATTGAATCAAGCGATCAATCAATGCGTGGTATTCAATGGCGCGTCGATAAATTAAACGATAATAATCAAGATAAAATCTTTGAGCAATTCTTTAATTCAATTCAATAAATATCAAAAAGACGAAATCCATAATAAGATTTCGTCTTTTATGCTTTATTTAAAAATAAGCTGTATATGCAAAGTATGCTGCTTGAATTAAAGCTAATATCGCAATGAGCATCCGAATAATTTTTACTGGAATATGACGCATAATTTTCGGTCCAAAAAAACTACCCACTAAAACGCCAATTGCCAAAGGAATGGCCTGCAGCCAGTAAATTTTTTCAGTAAACATATAAATAATCAGCGCTACTAAATTAGATAAAGAGCCGATAATATTCTTCATTGCATTTACGGTCAAAAAATCGTCATTAGTAATGATATTCAAAATTACCAACATTAAAACGCCACTCGCAGCCCCAAAATATCCGGCATATGCTCCAGCTACTAATAAGCTAAGTAATGACAAAAATTTAACAGTCTTAGAAGCATTTTCTTTTTCGGCATCTAATTGACTATTGCCACTGAACAAAATCATCAAGCCTGAAAAGGCAATACAAAATGGCACAATCTTTTCAAAAATTTTGCCAGGAAAATTAATTAAGAGCATACAGCCAATTGCCGAGCCGATAACTGTAAAAATCGCATAAAAACCAACTTTTTTCCAGTGACCTTTTAATTCTCTTAATGAAGCAGCTGTTGATCCTACTCCTGACCAAATCAAGGCTGCATCATTGGTGGTATTGGCGTATACGGGGGCAATTCCAATTGATAATAAAACCGGATAAGTTGCTAAAGACGCCATACTGGCTACTGTTGATAGTAAACCGCCTAAAATTCCACCAAAAAATAAGTAAACAAATAATAACGTTGAATTCATAGCTTCCTCAATTATTTAAATGCACATTGTTTGATTAAGCTATTATAGCACTTGTTCTTTATAAGTATTTATTGGTTTTATTTTTCTAGCAATTGTCGATAAATATTTAGATTTTCTTTATCAAATACGCAAAAAGTAATTTCTAACAAATTACCATTATCTGCCAGCCATTTCTTGCAAGTACTTACTGCAATTTGAGCAGCTTCTTTTTTAGGATAGCCATAGACGCCTGTTGAAATACTTGAAAAAGCAATCGTCTTTAAATTATATTTTTTAGCTAAATCTAGACTATTGCGATAACAATACCTAAGCAGCTGTTCATCTTCTGCTTGGTCATGGAAGCGATAAATTGGACCTACAGTATGAATAATATACTTGGCAGGTAAATTATAGCCATGCGTAATTTTAGCTTGACCTGTTTGACAGCCATTTAATTGCTTACATGCTTGCAAAAGGAGTGCCCCGGCTGCTTTATGAATTGCTCCATCGACTCCTCCGCCGCCAAGCAAACTCTTATTAGCCGCATTAACAATTGCATCAACTTTTAATTTAGTGATATCTTCACAAACAACTTTTAACATTTTATTCCACTTTAATAACTACGCCTTTTGGCAATAATTGACCAACTAAATAATTTTGAATTACATCAGCTGGCGAATTAAATCCTAAAGCATCTAATGAAGTATTGAAATAGCCAGTGATTGTCTTATTAGCCGACAAAATGACCTCGATTAAGCCACTTTCAGTAACAGTAATTTTAAGATTGTGGTTGGCAAATAAACCTTTATTTTTTAACTTTAACTCCAATAAAGATGCTACTTTATCCCAATCTTGGCTATGATCATCAGCTAAAATACTGTTTGGGATGACAGGATTGCTGGCAATCAAGACAATTAATGCTAGTTCTTGATAAACTGCTTGAAGATCTTGCCCTTTTACAGAAGTTAAATTTTCTTTTAATTCGTCTTTTTTCTGATTTAGCGTATTCACTAATTCTTGAGCTGAAATTTCATGATCAATAATATGCTTTTTGATCACTTTAGTAATATCACAATTCAATGCTGGATCACTGTAAACAAGCTCAAACCCTATCTTTTTAGCAATGTCTTGCTCATGTGGGCTAACATTCCAATCGATATACAAGCCTTCAATGCCAAGATCTTTGATTTCAGATAATCGCTCTGCTTTTTTAAAATCAGTTGGCTTTGCTTGGTACCAAATTTTTGTATCCATATTACGTCTTCCTTCTCTATACAAATCAAAAAGACTTTCCTTATACTTATTATCTTAGCATCATTATCGCATATCTATATCCAACTTTGATGTCTTTCCTATATATCATAAACTTTTTCATATAGTTATTGCTAACAAAAAGGACTCTCATAATGAGAGTCCTTTAAAAATTGTTATTAAATTAACGCTTAGTTACAGCAATCAAATCGTCGCCGTGTTTCTTTTCTATGCCGTCGATCTTTTGAACGTTGGCATAGCTTGGAGTGTTAGTTACAACAACCATTACAGTTGAATCATATCCTGCGTCTTTTACCTTTTGTAAATCAACAGTTCCTAACTTATCTCCTTTTTCAACATGTTGGCCCTGCTTTACAACACTAGTAAAGCCGTCGCCTTTCATGTTAACTGTATCAATACCGATGTGAATTAAAACTTCGGCACCCTTGTCAGACTTCAAACCATATGCGTGCTTAGTTTCATAAGCAACAGTAATTTCACCTGAAACTGGGGCATAAATTTCGCCTTCGCTAGGAATTACAGCTGCACCTTTACCCATAGCTTCAGTTGAAAAGACAGGATCCTTAACATCAGTTAAGCTTTCTGCTTTACCAGAAACTGGAGAAGCAATAACTTCATCGTGTAATTCGTTGTTTTCTTTGATAATCTTTTCAGCTTCTTGTTGCTGAGCAACTGCATCGCCAGCTGATTCAACAGTAGCTGAAGCAGTTTGAACATCTTCTTTTAAGTGCTTCTTACCATAAACAAATGTTAAAGCAAAGGCAATTACAAAACTAATTGCAATTGAGACAATCCACATAGGAATTGAACTTGGAACCATTGATAAGAATCCAAGTAGTCCTGCTGAACCAAGAGCTGCAGAAGTTACGTGCATAAGTCCAGCAAAAGCAGCACCAAAGCCAGCACCAATTAAAGCACAGAAGAATGGGAACTTGTATTTTAAGTTAACACCGAACAATGCTGGTTCAGTAATACCTAAAAGTGCTGAAACACCAGATGAACTTGCTAAGCCCTTAACTTTTTCATTCTTAGTCAAGAAGTAAACAGCAAATGTAGCAGCACCTTGGGCTACGTTAGCCATACATGCAGTAACAAAGATAAAGTCACCAGAACCATGACCTTGTGCAAATTGAGCTAATAATTGAGTTTCAACGGCTGGGAAGCTTTGGTGAAGTCCGGTGGTAACAATTGCTGAATATGATAAACCAAAGATACCCATACCAAACGCACCAGTAGTGTTGTAAAGCCAAACAATAGCGTTAGTAATAGCATCTGATACGCCCTTGAAGACTGGTCCGATGATTACGAAAGTTAGAAAACCAGTAATCATAATTGAAAGAAGTGGCGTAAAGGTGAAGTCAACCGCAGATGGAAGCCATTTATGGAATCTCTTTTCTAAAATTGACAATACCCAAACAGCAACTAAAACTGGAATAACTTGGTATTGGTAGTTAGTTTGAGAAACATGAAGTCCGAAAATATTCCAGTAATGACTAGTAGCACCTAAAGCTGGTGTAGTCATTATCATACCGATAGTGGCACCTAAGAATTGGTTAGCTCCGAATCGTTTAGCCGCTGACATACCAACTAAAATTGGCATGAAGATAAATGGTGCAGCCGACATGATTTGAATCATGCTAGAAAGTCCAGCAATACTTGGAACCATTTGAACAACTGATTGTTTACC
The DNA here is from genome assembly GCF_000296835.1 of Lactobacillus hominis DSM 23910 = CRBIP 24.179. Lineage (GTDB taxonomy): Bacteria > Bacillota > Bacilli > Lactobacillales > Lactobacillaceae > Lactobacillus > Lactobacillus hominis. The sequence goes on from NZ_CAKE01000013.1 coordinate 13,362, forward strand.
AAACAATCCTGGAGAAGTTAAGAAGTTGTTCAAAGCCATTAACAAACCACCAGCAACTAAGGCTGGAATGATTGGTACGAAGATATCTGAAAGAAGCTTAATAAAGCCCATGATCACTTTTACAACAGGATTGCGATCATCATTTTGTTGAGAAACTTTCTTTAAATCTTCAGTAGAAACTTCATGTAATCCAGTGATTTTAATTAATTCATCGTAAACATTATTAACATCACCTGGTCCAATAATAATTTGGAATTGACCATTGGTCTTAAAGTGACCTTTAATGTCAGGATCATCGTCCAACATCTTAATGTTAACTTTATCGTCGTCTTTTAAAACAAGTCGTAAACGGGTTGCACAGTGAGCTGCGGCAATTAAATTATCACGGCCGACAGCCTCAATAACGACCTGCGCCACTTTTTTGTGGTCCATACTTCGTCCTCCTTACTTATGTAAGCGTTTTTCTTTTGATTACATGTTATATGATAGCGTATTCTAAATTTATGTCAAGCGCTTATCACAAAATTTTATAAATGTACTTTATCAATTCTATATCTTTGCGGCTGTACTCAAATAGAATAAGCAAGGCATATATGCATATTTGATTGTTAAAATATGTTATTCGTTTGACATATTTTGACTTTTCACTTAATATTTACTTATCAAGAATGCGTTTACATTATAAATAAAAGGGTGATTTATATTATGGAATGGACTAGAGAAAAAAGATATCTAAAGTATAAAGATTGGGATGCGCAGACTTTACTTAACTTGCAGACTCAAGCTGCAACCTCGCCTTACCAAATGCACTACCATGTACATCCTTTGTCTGGTTTAATCAATGATCCAAATGGCTTTTCTTATTATAATGGCGAATATCATTTATTTTGCCAATCATATCCTTTTGGGCCAGTCCACGGCATAAAGTCCTGGATTCATTTTGCTTCGTCTGACATGGTACATTGGCACTATTTAGGCCAAGCTATCAATCCAGATAGCGAGCTTGATAATGCTGGCGCTTATTCAGGTTCAGGCTTGGTTCACAATGGTGAATTATTATTAGCTTATACTGGCAACCACCGCGATAAAAACTGGATTAGAACTCCATATCAAGTTATCGCGAAAATGGATAAAAATAATAAGATCGTTAAAGACACAAATCCAATTATTTTACCACCAGAACATGTAACTGAGCACTTCCGCGATCCTCAATTATTTGAACATAACAGCAAATACTACATTATCTTAGGCGCCCAAGATAAAGATACTAAGACTGGCGAAATCGACGTTTATGAATCAGACGATCTCAAGACCTGGCATGAAGTCGGCTATCTCGATTTTTCTAAAGAAAAAATGGGCTATATGATTGAATGTCCTAACTTGGTCTTCGTCAATGATCAACCAGTACTAATCTTTTGTCCGCAAGGCTTAGATAAGTCTATTGCTTCTTATGACAATATTTATCCAAATATGTACTTAGTTGGCAAAAACATCGACTTAAGCCAAGCTAAATTCACACCTGCTCAAAAAGCTCCTAAGGATCTTGATGATGGCTTTGACGTATATGCAACTCAAGCCTTTAACGCACCTGACGGTAATGCTTATGCCATCTCTTGGGTAGGTCTTCCTGATTGCACTTATCCAACTGACGACGAAAATTGGGCCAACACTTATAGCCAAGTTAAACGTTTAGAAGTTAAAGATAATGAACTTTACCAACATCCTTTAGATTCAATCAAATCCTTACGTATGGATCATGAAGCAATTTCTAATCAGGCTCACTTAAAAGATCATACTAGCAATCAATACGAACTAAAACTCACTATTCAACCTGATCAAAGCGGCAAATTATTCTTAAATGCAGACAGTGACTTAAAGACTGGTTTAATTTTAGACTTTAATACCGGCGATAGCAGTCGATTGATTATAGACCGTTCAAATGTAGGGCCAAAGGTAAATCCTGAATATGGCGAGCAAAGAGAAGTCTTGCTTGATTTGCATCATGAACTTAACTTAGATATTTTTGTCGACGGATCATTATGCGAAATCTTTATTAATGATGGTAAAAATGTAGCTACATTGCGATTTTTTGCTAATCCAGAAAATCAAACAATCGCTTTTGATCACGATCTTGAATATGATGCTGACTTTTGGAAAATGATGCCAATAATGTAATGAAGTAGGTAAAAAATGGTTAAATTAACTGACGTTGCAAAAAGAGCTGGTTGCTCGGTAACAACTGTTTCTCGCGTTATCAATAATTATGGATATATTAGTGAAAAAACTAGGCAAAAAGTTCATAAGGCTATGTCAGACTTAAACTACCAGCCTAATTCAGTTGCACGTTCTCTGCAAGGCAAGAAAACCCAACTTGTCGGCGTGATTTTTCCTAGCATTGCCAATCCTTTTTTTGGCGAACTAGTCGAAAATATCGAAGCCCAATTATTCAAAGCTGGCTATAAAACTATCTTGTGCAACGCTGCTAGCGATAAAGAAAAAGAACGCACCTATTTACAAATGTTAATGGCGAACCAAGTCGATGGCATTATTGCAGGAGCTCACAACTTAGGAATTGACGAATATAAAAAGACTGGTCTACCAATTGTTTCATTTGACCGTAAACTTTCTGACAATATTCCTATTGTCAGTTCTGATAATTTTGCTGGTGGCAGTCTGGCTACGCAAACTCTTTACGATCATGGTGCACGACACATTTACTTTATCGGAAACCCAGTACTTGACGGCCATCCCACCCAAAAAAGATTGCAGGGCTATCGACAAAAAATCCAAGAATTAGGACTAACAGCTCACATTCATCCGGCTCAATTTGGCGAAAGCTTAGAGTTAAAAGAAATGGCCATCAAAGAATTACTGCAGTTTCATCAAGTTGACGGCATTGTAGCAACTGACGACTTAACAGCCTTGACAGTAATTAATGTTGCTCAGCAGTTAAATATTTCAATCCCAGACGATTTAAAAATTATTGGTTTTGATGGTAGTCGATATATTCAAAATTATGCCCCATTTCTTTCTACTATTGTGCAGCCCATTGCCGCAATTAGTGAATTATTAGTCAAGCTATTGCAAGAACGAATTGCTCATCCGAACAATGAATTAAAAGAAAATACTTTTCAATTACCAATTAAATTGCTAAGTCGAAAATCTAGTCAATAACAAAACAAAAAAGGACAAATATTCAAATTTAACGAATATTTGTCCTTTTTCTATACTTTCAGCTATTAAACTACTCAGCTTTTACAGCAAATGCTTCATATGGTTGAAGCTCAATATTTTCTAAACTATCTCTTTGAGCATAGTTACCAATAAGCCATTTATTAATATCGACTTTTTGATTAAACTCTTGCTTTTCGCCAGACAAGTTGGCAACAACTAGCCATTTCTCCCCGTCTAGAATCCGCCAGTAAGCCAAAACGCTGTCGCCAGTATTTTCTACTAACTTAAAATCGCCATCAACAACTACTGGATTTTCATGACGTAACTTGATCAATTTTTGATAAGTGTAAAATACTGAATCTGGATCTTTTAATGCTTGTTGAACATTAATTTCTTTATAGTTAGGATTTACCTTAAGCCATGGTGTGCCTTTGCTAAATCCAGCATTTTCTTGATCATTCCATTGAACTGGACGACGAGCATTATCGCGACCTTTAGCATTAATTGACTTCAAAATATCTTTCTTAGCATAGCCTTGAGCTAGGCGTTCATTATACATATTAATGCTTTCAATATCTTCTACTTGCGAAATATCGTCAACCGGATAATTGGTCATTCCAATTTCTTCGCCATTATAAATATAAGGCGTGCCGTGCATTAAGTGCAAAACAATCGCAAACATCTTTGCTGATTGTACGCGGTATTTCTTATCATTGCCCCAACGTGAAATTACCCGTGGAATATCATGATTTTCCCAAAAGAGGCTGTTCCAAGCATGGTCAAAATCAATTTCAGTTTGCCATTTGACTAAAACCTTTTTTAATTCACCTAAATCTAATGGACGTAAATCCCACTTTTCTTTTCCTGGCTGCTGATCAAGACCTTGATTTTCAAATTGAAAGACCATCGATAATTCGTGACGATCTGGATCAGAATATTCTTCGGCAATCTTAGGAGTTGAATTCCAAGTTTCTCCAACTGTCATCATGTCATGTCCGCCAAAAGTATTCTTATTCATTTCTTGCAAATATGGGTGCAGCATGGGACCATTAGCGCTAATTTCTTTATCAGGATCTTTACCGATTAACTCGATAACGTCCATTCTAAAGCCGCCAATTCCCTTGTCAATCCAGAAATTCATCATGTCGTAGATTTTTTGACGCAACTTTGGATTGCTCCAATTCAGATCTGGTTGTTGCTTAGCAAATAAGTGCAAATAATATTGCTTAGTATTTTCATCCCACTGCCATGCTGATCCTGAAAAAGCTGACTTCATACCATTTGGCACTTTATCTTTTTCACCATCGCGCCAAACATAAAAATCACGATAAGGATTATCCTTGCTCTTTTTAGCTTCAATAAACCATTTATTTTGATCAGAAGTATGGTTTACCACCAAGTCCATGACAATTCTAATATTGCGCTTTTTAGCTTCTTTAATTAAATCATCCATATCTTGCATAGTGCCGTATTGCGGATCAATTGCTTCATAATCCGAGATATCGTAGCCGTTATCGACGCCAGGTGATTGATAAACTGGCGAAAGCCATATTGCATCAATTCCTAATTTTTGTAAATAATCTAAACGTGAGATAATTCCTTTCAAATCACCAATTCCATCACCATTACTATCTTGGAATGATTTAGGATAAATTTGATAAACTACTGCTTTTTTCCACCATGGAGTCATTTTTTATTCCTCAAATTCTATTTTAATTATATTTATATCGACATATTTCATATAAAAAACGCCTTGCCAAAGACAAGACGTTTTAAAGAAGGTTGAGCTTTAACCCTTATCTGCACCAGCAGTAATTCCGTTAACATAGAATTTTTGCATGAATACAAACAAGATTGTAATAGGGATAGCAATGATTACACATCCAGCAACAAATTGGGCAAAGTAAGCTGTGGCATTACCTTTAGCTGTGTGCACCATGTTGTAAAGCCCATACGCAATGGTATAATCTTTAGCATTTCCTGAAGTAGAAAGAATAATACCTGAGAAAATGAAGTCTGTCCATGGAGCAATAAATGCAGTTAAAGCAGTGTAAACGATCATCGGCTTAGATAACGGCAAACCGATATGCAAGAAGACTTGCCAGTTAGTAGCACCATCAATTTCAGCTGCTTCGTCAATTGCTCGTGGGATAGTATCAAAGAATCCTTTAGCAACATAAAATCCTAAGCCAGCACCACCGACATAAACAAGCAATAAACCAAAGAGGTTAAGCATGTTAAGTCCTTTTAAGATGTAGTACAAAGCGATCATTGACATAAAGCCGGGGAACATCCCTAAAACTAGGGCAATTTGTAAGAATGGCTTTCTAAATGCAAAACGTAATCTTGATAATACATAGGCAACTGAAATAGTTAAGAATGTTGAAATTACCATTGATGCCAATGAAATTACTAAAGTATTAATAATCCAGTTACCAAATGGATATTGTGGGTTTGTAAAGATTCCGATGTAGTTTTGCAAAGTAAACTTTTCAGGCCAGAAAGTTGAAACAAAGCCTGTATCGTTATACGAGAAACTTGCTAAAATGATCCAAACAATTGGTAAGATCCATAAAATGGCAAGTAAAGCTAAGAGAATGTAACGGCCAATTAACGAGAGCCGTCTTTGAGCACTATAAGATTTCATTTTTAGCCCTCCTTAAATGCGTTAGTACGTCTGTAAGCTAGTAAGGATACAACCGCACTGATCACGAAGATCAAAATACCTAATACGGCAGAAGCGTTGTAACGTTGTTCTTGTCCGAATGTTAAGTTATATAACCAAGTTACCAGCAAGTCGGTTGATCCAGCACCGTTATACTTACTGTTCATCGGCGCACCACCGGTCAAAAGGAAGATAACATTGAAGTTATTGATGTTTCCAATGAATTGTTGGATCAAAGATGGGGCCATAACAAATAAGATTTGAGGGAAAGTGATAGATCTAAAGATTTGTGCAGCATTGGCGCCATCAATTCTAGCTGCTTCAATTTGATCTTGAGGCAAGTTTTGGATGATCGCAGTTGAAACTAACATTGAAACTGGAATACCGATCCACATGTTAACAATAATAACGGTAATTCTAGCTACTAAAGGAGAAGCTTGGTTATCAATAAAGTGGATTGGTGAACTAATCAAATGCAAATTCATCAAAATGTTGTTTAAAGCACCTTGGTAGTCTAAGAATTGTGCCATCATCAATAATGAAACGAATTGTGGCACAGCCCAGACAACAACAAAGATTGTTCTCCAAAAGCCCTTATGCTTGATACCTTTTGATTCAATCAGCATTGCGAGCAATACGCCAAAGAAGAATGTCGTAGCAGTAGCAGCAACAGCCCAAATCAAGGTCCAACCTAATACTGGGAAGAAAGTACCAGCTAAGTCACCGCTTAACACATTGCCAAATGCTTGAAAACCAGTCCAAGAAAATGCGATTGAGTGTTGCCTGTCATAGTTAGTAAAGGCCATCGAAATCATGAAGACCGTTGGCAAGACGGTGAAGAATAAGATACCCAATAAAGGAATAGTCATTAAAGTGGAATGCAAACGACTATCAAATAAGCTCTTTAATTCCTCCATGTTAGTTGCAATGTGATCGCCATCACGTTTTGCAATGTAGTTCTTTCTAGTGGATCTAAGATTTAGGTAGTAGATCCAGACAAAGGCAATACACATAAAGAGTGCCAAAATTCCGAATAACAGAATTAAGACTGAATTTGATGGCTGTTTAGTAACATAAACACCCTGTGAAGCGTCATAGACAACTCGTTTAGTCTTATCGGGTCCCAAATTTGAAAGCAGCTTCAAAGCTGGAATACCGCTCATAAAGAACCAAACGAAGAATACAATTTCACTTAATAAGAAAACAATACCTTTAACCCATTGTTTGTTAGCAAATGCATTGCTTCCCATTAAGAAGAATGATAATTTTGTCGCACCATCGCCTTTTGCGAAGGTTTCGCGATAAGTTGCTTTAGGCGCTACATGCTTTTTTTTGAACATAGCTTATCCCCTTCTTAACAGAAAAGATTGGATCTTAAACCAATCTAATCTTTATCTTTCAATTTCTATTTCTTTTCAATCTTCTTTTCAAACTTTTGAAGTTGAGACATGTAGTCTGCTGGCTTGATCTTGCCATCGTAAGTACCACTGATTAATGGAGCAGCACCGTTCCAGAAGGCTGCCATTTGTGGAAGTTTTGGTTGTAATACTGAGTTACCTGGCTTAGCCATTTCAATTACAGCTTCAGCAACTGGATCGCTCTTAACAGCTTGTGAGTTTACAGCACTCTTTAATACAGGAATTTGACCAGCTTCTTTGTGGGCAATTAATTGAGCCTTCTTGTTAGTAATGTATGCAGCTAATTGAGAAGCAGCTTTAGCGTTTGAAGTATGTGAGTTTACAGCAAACCCTTCAATACCTAAGAATGCTTCCATTTGAACGTTCTTACCACCAACGTTGATAGTTGGGTATTTAGCAACAGCGAAGTTATCGCCTAAGATCTTCTTAATGTTAGCAGCATTCCAAGGACCATCTAAGATAGCAGTAGCGTTACCCTTCTTTAATTGGTTCAAAGCGTTGGAAGTTTGCATTACACCTTTGTTGTGCTTTTGTTCAGCAAACCACTTCAATGCGTTGACACCTTTTTCTGATGCAAAGTTTGAACCATGAAGGTTTTCACCATTTTTACCGTATAATTGGGTACCTGCTGAGAAGAATACTGGCCACATTACGTATGCGTTAGTAAAGTCAGTACCTACAACACCTTTAGAAGTTAAAGTAGTCCAGTCTTTAACATCGTTTGCGCTTAACTTAGACTTGTTGTAGTAAAGAGTTTGAGCTTGTTGTGCGTATGGGTAAGCATAAACCTTGCCCTTCCATTCAACACCTTTAGATGCTACGTCAATATAGTCGCTCTTGATCTTCTTAGTATCTGATGGTGAAAGTGGGTTAATGTAACCAGCTTCAGCCATTTGACCTAATTGGTCGTTAGGAACTTCAAATACATCAGCAGCTTTTGAAGGATCCTTACCTACGTCAGTCTTAGCGTTGGCTGAACCGTTAGGACTTTGTACAACACGTACTGAAATATTCTTATGGGTCTTAGTAAAGTCCTTAGCAATGCTCTTGTAATATGGGACTTGCTCAGTATCTACCCAAAGAGTTAATTTATTACTCTTACTATTATTGCTTGAGCTGTTGTTGGAACATGCAGCAGCTGATAAACCAACTAGCACTACAGTGCTGGCTAAAGCTAATTTCTTCCAAATTTTCATGACATTTCCTCCTAAAAAATATCAAGCTTTCCTTAAAAACAATGCAGTTTAATCTGCGAATTGCTTACAATAATTAATTTTTACTAAGGTCGTTAATTTACAATTGCCTCAGTAGTATCTTTGTCAAAGAAGTGTGCCTTGTTAACATCAAAGCCCATTTCTACTTGATCGCCAGGCGTGTGGTAATCACGTGCGTTAACAATTGCGACAAATTCAGTACCATCAACTTTTTGGTAAAGTTGAATAGTTGCTCCCAGAAGTTCTGAAACTACAACTTCAGATTTAACAACTGCGTTAGGCCAAGTTTCAAGAAAGGCTTCTTCGGCATGGATATCTTCTGGACGAATACCAAAGACTAAATCTTTATCGTTATAGCCTTTTTCTTCGAGCATCTTGGCCTTCCCTTCTGGAATTTCGATATCCAAGCCTTTACCATCGCTAATGCGGTTATCTTTATAGTGGACATTGAAGAAGTTCATTTGTGGTGAACCAATAAATCCAGCAACAAACATGTTCTTAGGATTGTTGTAAACTTCAAGTGGAGTTCCAATCTGTTCAACTTTACCTACAGACATAACTACAACTCTGTCAGCTAAAGTCATGGCTTCAGTTTGGTCGTGAGTTACGTAGATAGTAGTTGTTCCTAAGTCTTGGTGAAGTTTGGCAATTTCAGCACGCATTGACACACGTAATTTTGCATCCAAGTTTGAAAGTGGTTCGTCCATCAAGAAGATTGGCGCATCACGCACAATCGCACGTCCTAAAGCAACACGCTGACGTTGACCACCAGATAATTCGCCTGGCTTTTTGTCAAGATAATCTTCCAAGCCTAAAATCTTGGCAGCGTGTTTAACACGCTTATCGATTTCTTCTTTATTGTAATGGCGAAGCTTTAAACCAAAGGCCATGTTATCGTAGATTGACATGTGTGGATATAAGGCATAGTTCTGGAATACCATGGCGATGTTACGGTCTTTTGGAGCCGTATCGTTCATTACCTTGTGGTCAATTTCTAAAGTACCTTCGCTGATGTCTTCAAGTCCCGCTACCATTCTTAAGGTAGTTGACTTACCACAACCTGATGGTCCAACGAAAACAATAAATTCCTTATCTTTAATGTGTAAATCAAAGTCATTTACTGAATACTTATCATTGTTTGGATATTTCTTATAAATGTGATTTAAATCTACTTCAACCATTAACTTTCCCTACTTTCCTCATATTTATTGAAGGCTGTTTCAATTTCTTTCAGATTAAGCTTGCTTGTATCAGGAACTATATAATCAGCTTGAGCTAAAAGTTGCTTACTACCAATTCCTACCGCAAATTGACCAGCAGCTTTAATTGCTTCAACACCTGCTTGAGCATCTTCAAAGCTGATTACCTCGTTACTTTCTAAGCCTAAAAGCTCCTGCGCTTTTTCATAAATTTCTGGATCAGGCTTACCACGATGAAGAGTTGCTGGATCAACTATCCCATCAAATTCATCCATAATATTTAATCTAGTTAAAATCTTTGGTGCATTTTTAGAAGCAGAAGCAATTGCCATTTTTAAGTTTTGACTTTTAGCATCAGCTAATAATTTCGTAATGCCTGGCAAGATATCATCTGGCGTCATCTTTCCAACTTGCTCGACGAACTTCTCATTCTTCTTAGCCGCAAATTCTTCTTTTTGCTCTTCAGAATACTTATCTTCTTGATTGCCATATTTCAAGATTAGGTTAAGTGAATCCATTCTTGAAATTCCCCGTAAGCTATCAAGCTGATCAGGTGTTAAATTAATTCCCAATTCTTTAGCTAGATCATTCCAAGCTCCTAAGTGAAACCGAGCTGAATTAGTTAACACGCCGTCTAAATCAAAAATTAATCCTTTAAGCATTTACTTTCACCTTCTCTTAAATGAACATCTTGGTCATAAACTTTTACATCAATTGGCTCGCCGCTAATCAAGGTGATTTTTGCTTGATCACTCATTTCAATTGAAAGAAGGCGTCCGCGATAGTTAATCTTAAAGCTGTAACGGTCCCACTTCTTAGGTAAGAATGGTTTAAAGCTTAATTTTCCATCGTTATAGCGCATCCCGGCAAAACCTTGAACAATGGCTAACCATGAACCGCTCATTGAAGTGATGTGCAAGCCATCAACTGTATCGTTGTTGTAGTTATCAAGGTCAAGGCGAGCAGTTCTTTCATAAAGCTCAACTGCTTTTTCTTGCTTACCAAGTTCAGCAGCTAAGATTGAGTGGATACATGGTGAAAGCGAACTTTCATGAACTGTTAGCGGTTCATAGAAATCAAAGTTCTTTTCTTTTTGCTCTTTAGTGTATTGGTCGTTTAAGAAGTAAATGCCTTGCAATACATCAGCTTGCTTGATAAATGGCGATCTCAAGATCTTATCCCATGACCAGTTTTGGTTAATTGGACGTTGATCTTCAATTTCGCTAACAGGACGAATATCTTTATCTAAAAAATCATCTTGTTGTAAGAAAATGCCAAGATCTTTATCTTCTGGTAAGTACATCTTGTCGACGATGTCTTGCCATTTTGCTTTTTCTTCATCAGTTACTTTGACTCTAGCTTTAGCTTCGGCAGTAGCTAGCGGCAAACGTTTTAAAGTGTATTGCAATAACCATCTTGCCATGGTATTAGTGAACCAGTTATTGTTAACATTGTTTTCGTATTCGTTTGGTCCAGTTACGCCATGCATTACGTATTTATTACGCCACTTAGACCAGTGAACTCTAGCTGCCCAGAATCTAGCAGTTCCAACTAAGACGTCCATACCTTCGTTTTTAACATAGCTATCATCGCCAGTGTATTCAGTGTACATAGCAATGGCATGAGGGATATCCGCATTTCTGTGAATTTCTTCGAAGGTAATTTCCCATTCGTTGTGACATTCGATTCCGTTGAAAGTTACCATTGGGAACAATGCTCCTGGCAGACCTTGCTGTTTTGCGTTATGGTAGGCGCCTGGCAATTGATCGTGACGATATTGGAGTAATGCTCTCGTTACAGACGGCTTAGTTACTGCCAAATACATTGGCACGATGTAAGCTTCTGTATCCCAGTAAGTAGCTCCACCGTATTTTTCACCAGTAAAGCCTTTTGGTCCAACGTTCAAACGAGCATCTTCGCCGTAATATGTCATAAATAGCTGTAAGATGTTGAAGCGAATTCCTTGTTGAGCAGCAGGATCACCATCGATTTGAACATCGCTTGTTTGCCAGCGCTTATTCCAAGTCGCTTCGTGATCAACTAAGTTTTCTTCAAAACTCTTATTTTGCAGCTTGGTCATTAATTCATTAGCTACTGCTAATTGGTCTTTATCATCAACATCACGGCTAGTGACTACGATTACGTCTTTTTCAAGTTCGTAGCTTTGACCTTCATCTAATTCAACTGAAAGCTTTTCGCTTAATTTTGCCTCGCTGCTAGTTACATCGCCAGTCACGATTTTGCCGTCATGACGTAAGCTTTCTTTGAGCAAAACTGTAAATTGCGGAACTTCATATGGATTTTCTTTAGTCTTAACTTGGATAGTTCTATCATCTTCGTTTTCACCAAGTGAAAGCCAGAAATGTTCGTTATAGTTACTATCCTCATTAACAACTGTTCCATCTAAAGTTGAATCAAAATCAATTTTAGCTCTGCCGGATAAAACAGTCGCTTTGACTTCAATTAAGGCAGCTTCTTTTTGAACAATATGAAGAAAACGTCTAAATTCAAATTTAACTTTAGTATCTTTTCCTTCGTAAACAAAGCTTCTAGTCAGAAGGCCTTGATGCATATCTAGTGATAAATAAAAATCACTAAATTTAACTTTTGCTAGATCAATCTTCTCACCATTTACCGTAATGCCTAAACCAATGAAGCTTGGAGCATTAGGAGTTTTGCCGAAATATTCAGGATAGCCGTTTTTCCACCAACCGACACGCGTCTTATCTGGGAACCAGACACCTGCAAGATATGTACCTTGCAAACTATCTGCTGAGTAACCTTCTTCAAAGTTCCCTCTCATTCCCATATAATCGTTACCGATTGCAGTCATACTTTCTTGCAATCTCTTGTCTTCTGGATTAAATTGATGAGTTACGATCTTCCATGGATCAACTTCAAAAATTCTTTTCATTTTTATCTCCACCACTTTGTGAGGTCTTTTTTATTTACAAGTTAATTATCTCGTTCATGAAACCGCTTAACAATGTTAAAAACTATGTTACCGGTATCATAATCATTTGAACATAAAAAAGATCAGGCTAAGCCTGATCTTTCGCGGTATATCAACCTTTTACAATAACAAAACCATCCGGTTTTAGGTAACCGCTTTCGTAATTTTGTCCTAAAAGCGGATCAGCGTCTAGTTTTACATCTTGCTCAGTTGTATTAAACAAAGCCGTCAAATCCTCGCTACCACGGCGTTTCACCGCAATTAATCTGTCCTTTGTTACAGATAACAAAACGCTTCCACGACCCAGAGTTTCGCTATGCTTACGACGAAATTCAATTAGTTTATGAACTCGCTCCCAAACAGGGCCATCTTCTTTAGACCAATCCATTGGCTTGCGACAATCTGGATCGTTTCCACCACTCATCCCCATTTCAGTTCCGTAGTAAATACATGGACTGCCTGTTTGCATAAACATAAATGTCAATGCTTGCAAGGCTAAATCTTGATTACCATTAGCAACAGTTAAAATACGAGCTGTGTCGTGACTGTCGAGCATATCCATCATTGCTTGATTGGTCATATCACGATAAAGCATTAATTGATCAGTTAAGTGTTCAACCAGCTCTTGTGAATTTTGTTTATGACTGAAGAAATGATCTTCAATTTGCAAAGTATATGGGTAATTCATGACGCCACTAAATTCATCACCGTTAAGCCATGGCCGAGCTGAGTGCCAAATCTCTCCTACGATATAAAAATCAGGCTTAATTTTGACTAACTCATCATGAAATCTCTTCCAGAAATGGTGATCAACTTCATTAGCAACGTCTAAACGCCAAGCATCAATGTCAAAGTATTTTACCCAATATGTCGCAATTTCTAATAAGAAATCTTGTACTTCAGGATTAGCTGTGTTGAGTTTAGGCATATGCTTTTCAAAAGCAAAAGTTTCATAATTAGGCTCGCCTTCACCTTTACTTGGATCGCGATAAGGTTCAACTGGATAAGAACTAATGTGGAACCAGTCTTTAAAGCGCGATTTTTCGCCATTTTTGACAACATCTTGCCACTGCATTGATTGATCGCCTAAATGGTTAAAGACAGCATCAAGCATCACTTTAATGCCGCGCTTATGAGCTTCATTGACCACTTTAGCAAATAAATCTTTATCGCCAAAAGCTGGATCAATTTGCAAGTAATCGATTGTATCGTATTTATGGTTAGAACTTGCCTTAAATACGGGACAGAAGTAAATTCCGTTAATACCCAATTTTTGTAAATAATCTAAATGATCAAGCACTCCTTGCAAATCTCCACCATAAAAGTCTTCTCGACCGGGATGATCTTCAGGATTCCATGCTTTAGTACCTGCTGGGTCATTACTCTTATCACCATTAGCGAATCTTTCTGGAAAAATTTGATACCAAACAGTATCTTTGACCCAATCAGGGGTTTTCACCATATCAATTTCATGTAAATATGGCAGTTTGAAATATGAACTATCAGAATTTAAATTGGTTTCGTTAAAATCGCTAATTCCGCGATCGCCCACGATTTTATGGCTGCCATCTTTACCAATTACTTCAAAAGTATATTTAATGCGGTGATATGGCGCCTTTAAAGTTGCAGCCCAGTGATCGCTGACTTGACCGACACCGACTTTTTTCATTTCAATGCTTTCATCGCTTTGCGTTGGCATGTAATTATCAGTATAGTGAATGATTACCTTTTCAACATCATCTTTTGCACTATGAAAACGTACGCGAACATGGCTGTGATCAATTGCAAAACAATCTTCGCTTTCAGTTTGGTGGCGTAATGCGGCTAATTGCATACTTTTTTCTCCTTAAAATAAATTATTATTTTGCTAAAACTACTCCAGCATAAGGAGTGAGTTCTAACTTATTTTGTTTTATATCGTACTTGCCTGCAGCTAGAAGTTCTTTTTCATAACCATCAGGTAAATTAATTTCTTGAGTTTGATTACTTAAGTTAACAGCAACAAGGGCACTTTGGTCGTGATAGTCACGCTGGTAAACATAGCTATTTTTATCGGTAGCTAAAAGATAGTATCTTCCTTTTTCAAACAAGTCAGTCTTTTTAAGCTTGATCATCTGCTTGTAGAAATTTAGCATACTTTTACTATCTAATATTTCGTCAGCAACATTGGCTTGATCTAACTTTTTACCAACCAGCCATGGCTTAGCAGAGCTAAAGCCGTAATTTACTTTGTTTTTCCATGGCATTGGATTGCGAGCTGGCAATTTATGAGTTTGACTAACCATATCTAGAGCCTGTTTTTCAGATTTACCGGCTGATTTAGCACTTTTAATGAATTCATCTACAGTTTCATCTTTAAAATCAGCGCTGTTTTCAAACTCTAAATTCTTAAGGCCCAATTCTTCACCGTAATAAATGACGGGAATTCCGCGTTGCAGATACATGAGCATTGCTAAAGAGCGAGCTTGTGTATCATTATGGGCAACTCTGGTAGCCAGACGCGCCATATCATGATTATTCCAATATAAAGTTGGCTGCGAAATTCCTGCTAAAGTCTGCTGCCAAATAGCTTGATTCTGCTTAAATGCTGTAAAATCAAATTTCTTTGGCTGATACTGACTGCTAAAACTCTTATCAACTTGGCTGTCATCTTCAGTAAAGTATCTAAAAGTAATAACGCTATCCATTAAGTGGTTTCTCTTGCTCGTATAATCAACGGCTAAGTTAACGCTGGCACTAGCAGCTTCGCCTAAAAGCAAGGTATCAGGATACTTAGCTTTGATTTCTTCACAAAATGGACGCATCCATTCTTGTACTTGCGGTAAATTTGCAAAAAATCCTTCTGCAACAACCGAATTTTGGCTATTATCTGCAGTTGGATAATTTTGTCTCAAATCTGCTTTAGCAATATGGATAAAGGCATCTAAACGCAAGCCATCGATTCCTTTATCCAGCCAATACTCGGCAATTTCAAGCATCGCATGACGTACTTCTGGATTTTTCCAGTTTAAATCAGGCATTCTCTTATCAAATAAGTGAAAATATGATTGTCCTGTACCAGCTGGATCCGGCTCCCAAACGCTGCCTCCAAAAAAACTACCCCAATTATTGGGTCTTTGATTATTTTCGCCGGCAAAAATGTAGTAATCGCGATAAATACTATTAGGATTCTTGATTGCGTCTTGAAACCATGGGTGCTGGTCTGAAGTATGGTTCAAGACAAAATCCATAATTACTTTAATGCCTGCTTGATGTAAATCTTTAATTAAGTTATCCATATCTGCCATTGTTCCCATATGAGGATCTACAGCAAAATAATTCGAAACATCATAGCCATTATCTACTTGAGGCGAAACAAAAACAGGATTAAGCCAAACAGCATTGATTCCTAAATCTTTTAAATAAGGGATCCGTTGTCTAATCCCGTTTAAGTCACCTATTCCATCTCCATTAGAGTCTTGAAAAGACTTGGGATAGATTTGATAAATAACCGCTTTATCATACCAATGTGTCATAATTTTTCCTCCATAGCTTAATTTTAGCGGTAGCTATAAAGCGGTTTCAATAAATGATCAGCTGTTACCGGTATCAAAAAAGTCCAAGAATTTTCTTGGACTTTTATCTTTATCTTGTACTTTCTCGTTTAATTAATTCTGGTGGCATTAATAGTTCACCTTGAGCAGCGCCATTTTGTGCCACTTTTTGCAAAATCATAGTTGCTAGCGATTGTCCCAATTCAAAAATTGGCTGCTTAATTGTTGTTAACTTCGGATTAGACACCTGATCTAAAAATACGCCATCAAAACCAATTACGCCAAAGTCTTTAGGGATCTTTCCGCCTTTTTCTTGAATGGCACGCACTACGCCAACGGCAATGCGGTCGCTAGCGCAAATAAAACAAGTATCTGGCGCAAATTTTTTCCAGTTATTAGTAATAAAATCCTGCGCCTTGCGACTATGATTGGCTACACGAAAGATTCGCGGGATCTTTTTATACTTTTGTAAAGTGTTGATATAGCCAGCTTCACGCGAATATTCAAAGGGTTCTTTTTCATCGATTCCCATAAAAATAATTGATTGATAGTTTCTATCAATTGCATACTGCGTCGCAAGTTGATCGCCTAATTTGTTATCGGTATCAATAAAGTCATAGCCGTAACGATTTTCGCCAAATAAAACAAATGGCTTTTTTAACTTATCTAGCCAGTCCGAATCTGTTGCCCGCGCGCCAGTAATAATGTAACCATCGCAATTACCCTTATCTACATCAGCGGCATCTCTAACTAATTGCAAAGCAAATTGCTGTTTTTGCAAGCCTTGCGCAATGCCAAATAAAAGGTTCATATAATACGGTTCAGTCGTATCAATATCTTCCAAAATTACAAACTTCACTACATTAGTACGATTGCTTGCTAAAGCACTGGCTGCAGAATTAGGATGATAATTCAACCTATGCATTGCCTCTAAAACAATTTTTCTTAATTCGGGAGTTACTTGATTAGGATGATTAATAACTCGCGAAACCGTCATTTTAGACACATTAGCTTCTTTAGCTACATCAGAAAGCGTTGGCACAATAATTACCTCACAGAAATTTCAATTCTATACGATCTATCACAATACCATATTAACACTGATTTTTAGTAAAAATTATACCAAATATAATTTTCTAAAATCTACCAAATCTTGCCTTGAAAAACCTAATATTTTAGTAAAGTAATTTTCAAAACTGCCAAAACCATCATTGATTGTAGCAGTCACGCCTTTAATTGCTGTGCCTTCTCCTTGAGTCACATTCATCTGGTTAACAAGTTGGATCATTTCGGTGTCGCTAGGCATTTGCTTTTTTAGACCAAAACCATATAATTCATTGGTTAACAAGTAGTCTTTAGCAATCGTTTGATCATCAACGCCTAAGCCGGTTAAAATTAATGCACTCATCATCCCGGTGCGGTCTTTACCTGCGCTGCAATGATATACTAGTGCCTCGCTATCAGCTAGACTAAGCAGCTTACCAAAAACTTTGGCAAAAGCCTTTTGACTAGAAGGACTCAAAATTACATCTTGATAAATTTGCCCCAAATAAGAATTCATCTCAGGAATATGGTGGAAAAACTTATATAGTGGTCGCTTTTCATCCACGAAATTACCACCATGACCTTCGCTATAAACATGACAATCTTCAAAGTCTACATTTTTCCATAAGCGATCTGGGGCCATATCTTGTTCATTAGTTGAACGCAAATCGCAATCAACCGTAACCTTCATTTGCTCTAATTTCTCTTGGTCTTCTGGGGTTAGCGAACTCAAAGAATCAGAACGATAAATTTTATTCCATTTAACTTTTTGACCATGATTATTCTCATAGCCGCCTATATCGCGAAAATTAACAGTACCATCTAAAGCAATTAAACGTTGATGCGTCATTTATCTCACCTGCTTTGAACTAATCATTCTAACTTTATTGTAGCCTATTTATGCTTAAAAAGCTGAGTTGCACGCACCGCAGTTAACCAGCCTTGATATAGGTCTTGACGCGCTGTTTCATCCATTTTAGGTTCAAAATCTCTACCTATTTTAAAGACTTGTTTTAATTCATTTAAATCGCGCCAGTATCTCGTCGCAAGTCCTGCTAAAAAGGCTGCTCCTAAACTCGTCGTTTCTAAAATCTGTGCTCTTTCAATTGGCGTATTTAAAATATCAGCCTGAAATTGCATCAAATAATTATTATTTGAAGCTCCGCCATCAACGCGCAAAGCCTTAATTTTAATGTCGGAATCTTTTTCCATAGTATCGACTACATCGCGAGTTTGATAAGCCAGTGACTGCAGTGTTGCCTTAATTAAATCATTGCGGTCAGTTCCGCGTGTAATGCCAAAAATTGCACCGCGTGCCTGCGCATCCCAATAAGGCGCACCTAGCCCAGTAAAAGCAGGCACCACATAAACTTCATTATTTGATTTTGACTCTAAGGCATATTTTTCAGAATCAGCTGCATCTTTGAAAAAGCGCATTGAATCGCGCAACCACTGAATTGCACTGCCGGCCACAAATACTGAACCTTCTAGTGCATAAGTTACGTTACCATTCAAAGCATAGGCAATCGTAGTTAATAAATTATGATTTGAAGTCGTCGGATTTTGACCAGTATTCATCACAATAAACGATCCTGTACCGTATGTATTTTTAACCATACCAGGCTCTAAAGCAAGTTGACCTATTAAAGCTGCTTGTTGATCGCCAGCTACGCCACTAATGGGAACAGTGCCTCCGAAGAAGTGATAAGGAATAGTGTAGCCATAAATTTCTGAATTGGATTTTACTTCTGGCAAAATTTGGGCAGGAATATTTAACAAGCGCAAAATATCTTCATCCCACTGTAAAGTATGAATATTAAACAGCATCGTCCGCGAAGCATTGGTAAAGTCAGTCGCATGAACGCGACCATTAGTTAATTTCCAAATTAGCCAAGTATCAATCGTCCCAAATAAAAGCTCGCCTTTTTCTGCACGCCGCTGCGCTCCAGCAACATGGTCCAAAATCCAGCGAATTTTAGTTGCGGAAAAATATGGATCAATGATCAAGCCCGTTTTTTGGCGAATCATTTCGCCTAGATCTTGCTTAATTAAATTTTCAGCTAATTCATTAGTTTGTCGCGACTGCCAAACAATCGCATTATAAATGGGCTCGCCAGTTTTTTTATCCCAAATTACGGTTGTTTCGCGCTGGTTGGTAATCCCAATTGAAATAACTTGCTCAGGACGAATATGCGAATTAATAAAGGCCTGGGCAATTGTTGATTGCACCGCATTCCAAATCTCGTTAGGATTGTGTTCTACCCATCCAGGATGAGGAAAGTATTGTGGAAATTCGCATTGGGCTTCCGTGATTTTTTGGCCTTGATGATCAAAAATAATTGCTCGCGTCGAAGTTGTCCCTTCATCCAGGGCCATAATAAATTGCTGCATATTTTTCTCTTTTCTACTATTATATAAACCTCATTATGATCTTTTTTGAGGGATCTTTAAATATCATCTTTTGACAAAGCATTTTATTTAAAGAGAATTCATGTTAATCTTATAATGTTTACATAGCAAAAAGCTAGTTGGAAGGAGTCGAATTATGATCAAAGAACATATTGAAGCAGTAACAATTGCTGGTAATGACAGCGATGGCAGCGCTGGTATGCCTGCTGACTTACATGCCTTTTATGCACGCAGCGTTTACGGAATGGGAATTTTAACTGCTGCAGTAGCTGGTAACTCCCAAGGAATTTTTGCTCAAGAATTAATGCCAGTTGATTTCATTAAAAAGCAATTCGAAGTTTTAAATGATGATTTTGAAATTAAAGCTGTTAAAACTGGAATGCTTGCTAATAAAGAAATCATCCATGCCGTAGCTGAAGAATTAAAAAATGTTAAATGGCCTAATGTAGTGTTAGACCCAGTAATTATTACTAAGCACGGAGCAACGCTATTATCTGATGATGCCTACCAAGCATTTTTAGATGAATTATTGCCACTAGCTACAATTATTACGCCGAACTTTTATGAAGCACAAAAATTAACTGGCCTAGAATTAAAAGATGAAGAAGAAATCAAACGCGGAGCCCAAATGTTGCAAAACATGGGAGCAAGCAACGTTTTGATTAAAGGTCGCCACGACGGCAATCAAGATCAAGTTAAAGACTACTTACTATTATCTGATAGTAGTGAAAAATGGTTTACTAAGCCATACTTTAAGACAGATCGAGTAAATGGCACCGGCGATACTTTATCGGCAGTAATTACGGCTGAACTTGCTAAGGGCAATTCAGTAGAACACGCAGTAGAAATTGCCAAAGACTTTACTTACGAAGCAATTTCTCACCCAATTAACATTGGCTCTAAGTGGGGCCCAATCAACCACTTGAAAGCTCAAGAAGAAATGAATAATTAAACTTTTGCCATTACTTAGGTAATGGCTTTTTTTTACTTGTTTAAATTGGGCAATTATGCGAAAATTAGATTAATTTTAATATTTTTTCAATTTTTGAGTGCCATCCCCTTTTTGGGTTATACTTTTATCATGAACAATAGTAAGGATGATACACATGGCAGATAAATTAATTAAGGTTGCTTACCTTTACGAAGATTTGATGAATACTTACGGCGACTCTGGCGACGTTAAGGTCTTGAAGTTTTTGCTTGCTAAAAAAGGATACGATACGCAAGTAGACAATATTTCTTTAGATGATGAATTTGACGCAAATGATTATGACTTTGTCTTTTTCGGTGGAGGACAAGACTTTGAACAAACGGTCGTAGCTAAAGACTTACCTCGCCACAAAGACACAATTGAAAAATATATCAATGCTGGAAATCCTATGCTCTGCATCTGCGGTGGCTATCAATTAATGGGATCATACTATAAAACCAACTCTGGCGTTACTATCAAAGGTTTAGACATCTTGCCGCTTCATACAGTTTTTAAAGCTGACAAGCGAATGATCGGCGATACCCGCTATATGACTGAATGGGGCGAAGTGAAAGCTTTTGAAAACCACTCCGGTCAAACTTACTTTGATGACACTGACAAGTTGCATCCCTTCGGCGAAATGATCGAAGGATATGGCAATAATCCCCAAGACAAACAAGAAGGTCTGCGCTACAAGAATATGATTGGTTCTTATTCTCACGGACCTTTACTTAAAAATGTCAACGTTGCCAATGCCATTGTAGAGATGATTTTAAATCGACATGAGGAACGAACAAATAATGAAGTTGAATCTGTTTAGAAAAGAAAGCCTCCAGCGTTATCTCGGTACTGATAAGCACTTTGTCAAAACGCTAGGGGCTTTTGACTTATTAACCTTAGGAATTGGAGCCGTAATTGGAACCGGTATTTTCATCTTACCTGGAACAGTTGCTGCAACTGAAGCAGGCCCCGGCGTTACATTATCATTTATTGTTGCCGCTGCTGTGTGTGCATTATGCAGTATGTGTTATGCGGAACTGTCTTCAAGCATCCCCGTTGCCGGAAGTGCTTATTCATACGGCAACATCTTATACGGCGAAGTTATCGGCTGGATCTTAGGCTGGGCGCTAGTTTTAGAGTATATGTTATCAGTAGCTGCTGTTTCATCAGGATGGGCCGCTTACTTTAACTCGCTATTAAATAGTTTTGGGCTGCATATCCCGCACTTTTTAGAAGGACCTTATGATCCGTCTCATGGAACTTATATCAATCTTTGGGCAGTTATCAGCGTGATTTTGATTGCAGTCCTGCTTTCACGTGGGATGAAATCTTCAATGAAGTTCAATAATGCCGCCGTAATTATTAAGATTGCGATTATCTTCATCTTTATTGCAGTCGGCTTATTCTTCATTAAACCTAAGAACTATCAGCCATTTACTCCATTTGGCGCAAACGGCGTGCTTCATGGAGCTACGACAGTGTTCTTTGCATTTTTAGGATTCGACGTAGTATCTTCATCAGCTGCCGAAGTTAAAAATCCTAAAAAGAATATGCCAATCGGTATCATTGGAACTTTAATCATCGCTGCAGTTTTATATATGGGCGTATCTGTCGTCTTAACTGGGATGGTCAACTACAAGCAATTGGACGTAGCCAATCCTGTAGCTTATGCACTCAAGATGGTAAATCAGGGCTGGATCGCCGACTTACTTTCATTGGGTGCAATTGTTGGAATGAGTACGATGATGCTATCAATGATTTATTCATCATCGCGTTTGATCTATTCTATTGGTCGTGACGGATTATTACCTAGCTTTTTAGGCAAGATCGATAAAAGCGGGCTCCCTGAAAATGCACTCTGGATTGTCACGATCATCATCGCCTTAATGGGAGGATTATTCTCACTTGATGAATTAACTAGCTTAGTATCTATCGGAACGCTACTAGCATTTACTTTTGTTTCATTTGGCGTAATTTTACTACGTAAGCGCAAGGATATCCCTGAAGGGAACTTCCGCGTGCCACTTTATCCATTCATTCCGATTCTTTCAGGATTAGCCTGCATAGGGATGATGTGTTTCTTACACGCCAAAACATACCTATTTGCTGGAATTTGGTTTGCAGTCGGACTTTTGATTTACTTTGTTTATGGATATCGACACAGTAAGCTGAACAAGGTGCGATAGTTATTAAGCTTTTGATATACTTGCATATGTTAAAATAGACTTAGCGATTGGCTAAGTCTATTTTTTAAATTATTTAGTATTTGTTTGATTAATTTGGTGGGTTGCTGGTGGTAGGAAGAAGAATTTGTCAGCTCCTACCCTGCGTGGAATCACATACAATAGACTAAAAAATACTATTAATCCTGATAAAACTTTTATTTTTTTCATTTAGAAAGGTCCTTTCTATGTTCGGAAAAGAATTTAAAAAATTGCGTAATGAACAACATATATCACTTACTAAAGCGGCAGAAAACGTAACAGCGCCTTCTACTCTTTCACGCTGGGAAAATGGGCAAATTGAGATGCGCTTTGATCAAGTTCTTGAACTCTTAAATAATATTCACATTTCTCCACTTGAGTTTATCTCAATCACATCATTTTCCAGTCATACACCATTTATTGAAGAGATTGATAAAGCAGTTAAAGCAAATAATTCTTTAGAATTGAAACAGTTGTATTCTAAGTGGATAAAAATATATGCTACAACATTAAACATTGACGATCTATTCAACGCTGCAATGGCAGCCAATTTTTATTCTTCTTTAACTAATATTGACCTTTTACCTTCAAAATATGTAAAAAAGCTTGAAACTATTTTTTCGGATATTACATATTGGAATCATTACTATATTAGTCGTTTTGGAAATTGTTTAGATTTACTTTCTCCACGCGCAATTTATGGATTGTCTATTCTGATTGTCAATAATATTTCAGAAACTAAAAATTCTGGTTATGAATATTTTATTGACACTTTTGATACTCTACTAAATGCTCTTACATCATTAATAGAAACAGATCCAGCTAAAGCCACAAAGTTAAGTAAAAAGATGAGTTCAATTTCTTTATCGAAATATTCTTTGTACTTAGATATACAGAAGCAATTTTTAGATGCTATTCTACTCTACAAAGCTACTAACAATAAACAACGTGTACTAGAAATTTTAAATGCAGTTGAAGCTCTTCATAGAGCCGATTTCTATGAAGAACTTAAAAATATTTTTAACTTTTTGACTAATGTTTAAATAACGTTATTAAACGTTAATAAAGATAACATCAATTAAAATAATAGAATTTTAGATTTTGCATTTCTGCAAAATCTTTTTTATTTTCAACTTATTTCTTTATATTTGGATATTTTTAGCCCTTTTACACAATATTCATTCCAAATCTGCAAAACAATCTAATGTGTATTTTCAAATCTGCAATAATTCTCGCTGTAACTTATATTAACTAAAAAATGAGGAGAAAAATTATGAAGTTAACCAACAAGTTTATCGGAATTTCAGGTGCCACTTTAATGGCTTTATCTGCATTTAATGCTACAGCTTCTTCAGTATTCGCTGAAACAACTGCTAATAATGGTGCTGAAGTAGAAAATACCATTAAAGAAAAACAAGCTGATGAAAAAGCTACTAAACAAAATGACAAACAAACTGTTAGCGTAAACAAAAACTCATCTATTGGACCTGGTTACTACAGTTCTAATGCTGGATTCCAAAACATTGCTCAACCATCTATCTTTATGAGTTTTTACATGGCTTCATATCAAACTAACTTCTTGAATCAAATTAAAGCAGGAGCATTAGCAAGTAAGGCAAAAGGTGTTCTTCCATCAATTACTGCTGCTCAAGCTATTATCGAAAGTGGTTGGGGAACATCAAAATTATCAACTCTCGGTAACAACTTATTTGGTATTAAAGGTTCATATAACGGACAATCTATTACATTCCCTACATCAGAATATGCTCCAGGTCGTGGTTATTACACTATCAACGCAGCCTTTAGAAAATATCCATCCTGGTCTGCTTCAGTAGAAGATCACGCTAACTTCTTTATTGATAATCCACGCTACCATAATATTCTCGGAAAGACCGACTACCATGAAGTAGCTCGCTTAATTCAACAAGACGGTTATGCAACTGCACCGAATTACGCTGCACAACTTATTAATGCTATCGATACTTACGGCTTAGCTGCTTGGGATCATGAAGCAGGTGGTAGCGCCGTAGCTTCCACACCTGTAGGAACTGTTCCAGAACCAGAACAAATTGCACAAATTGTCTACAAACCTGGGTATGGTGTCTTAGCCTTCCAAAATACTGGTAAATCAATTGCCGGTAGTAATTACAAATTTAAAGACGGTACTCGCTGGAAAGTCGTTAATACTAAAGTAATTAATGGCGAAGAAATGTACTTAGTTGGTAATAATACTTATATTCCTAAAAAATATACCAGCCACTATGACAATGGAATTATTACAATTCACTATCAACCAAATTATGGTGTAAATGCATTGCACGCCGATGGTACTCAAGTTCAAGGATCTAATAAAGTATTTAAGACTGGTACCCGTTGGAACGTTAAGTACACGAGAGTAATTAATGGCGAAATTTGTTATCTTGTAGGTAACGATGAATACATCCCTAAGAAATATACTCAATGGGGCAAAGGTGAATAACTACCTCATTTAGCTTGCATTTATTGCTATACGCTTTAGAATTAAGAGTGAATACAGATTTATTTAGGAGGTTTATTATGAAATATACCAAGTTTTTAGTCGCAGGGCTTGCCTTTCTTAGCTTAGGTGCAATCAGCGCACCAGCTGTTCATGCTTCTTCAGCATCAACAACGATTACCGATCGAAAGCCTGATTTACAAGGCATTGCTAGAGTTACTTATAAGACTCCAATTGTAGTTTGGGCTCAACCAGGTCAACATCCTATTAACAAATATCTTCCTAGAAATAGTGGATGGAAATACTTCAAAGTTGTTCAAACTGCCGATGGTCAATATTGGTACAACTTAGGTGGTAATCAATGGATTCCATCTCGCTATGTTAACTATGGTCAAGATCCTGGCATTGGCTTTATCGCTCCTACAGTTAACAAAAATACTGTAGTTACTGTCACAAACCCTAAAGGTACACGCATTTATAAAAATGCTGAACTTGCCGGTGGTACTAAGACTGCTGCTACTTCTAGAGTTTTACCACAAGGTTCAAGTTGGAAAGTCTTTAATTCAATTAATTACGGCGTTCCATACTACAACCTTGGCGGTAATCAATGGGTATCGGCCTTAGATGTTAAAGTAAGATAAGCAACAAATAAAGAGCAGAAAATTGTCCTGCTCTTTATTTAATTCCTCCAACATAAATTGATTTTCATAGCCCCTTGTTTTTCAATTATTAAATAAATTTAAAAAGTTTAAAGCAATACTATATTTTTTAAAATAACTTTAATTGTATGTTGCAATTTTCCCTAAAAAGAGTAGACTAACAATGAAATTTGTAACTGTATTAAAAGGAAGAATGTAATTATGAACTCAAAGAAATCTCTCGCTCTTGGCGTTGGTATTTGCGCATTAGCCTTAACAGCTGTAGCAACCCCAGTGAAGGCTGCTGATACTACTGCTCAAAGCACAATCACTCAAACTTACCAACCCAAGACGCAAAATGTTACTATCAACTATAAAGCTGACTTTGGTATTGCCGTTTGGTTACAACCAGGTAAAAATGTAATACCTGGTAAATTTGTTCCAGGTCAATCTACTGTTAAAGTAGCTGGAAGCCAATTGGTTAACGGCCATACCTGGTACTTATTAGCTGACAACTCAGGCTGGATTGATGGCTCATACGTAAAGATTGAAGCTTCTGCTCCAGCTAAGACCACAACTACAACTAACAAGACTACCAACACTAACACCAATACTAAAACTGATACTACTAAGACTCCTGCAAAGAGCGACAGTAAGACTGTCTACGCTGATGAAATCGTAACTGCTAGCAGTAACGGCGCTGTTGTTTACTCAGCACCTAGTGCAGCAGCTAAGACTAGCCGTACTTTAGCTAAAGGCTCTAACTGGAAGTCATTCTACCGCGTTGAAAATGGCTCAACTTGGTACAACTTAGGTGGTAACCAATTCGTATTAGCAAGCGACTTAGCAACTAAGAACACATCTTCAACTGCTAAAGAAAACAAACCTGCTGATACTAAGAAAGATACTACTAAGACTAACACTACTTCAGATAAGAATGTAACTGTTGTAGCAAGCAAGATTGTTAAAGTTGACAACGCTAAAGGTGCTGTAATTTACAGCAAGCCAACTACCACTGCTAAGACCAGCCGCGTTCTTCCAAATGGTTCTCGCTGGAAGACTTTCTTACAAACTGATAATGGCATGTTATGGTACAACCTTGGTGGTAACCAATGGGTATTAGCAAGTGATTTAGACGCTTCAACTTCTACTAAGAAGGATACTACCAAGACTAATAATTCCAATAACAGTGGTTTTACTGACTACTCAAAAGTTCACCAAGGAACTGGCACTGTAACTGTTCACTACAAGCCAGGTTACGGTATCGCCGTTTGGTCACAACCAGGTAAAAACGCAATTCCTGGCAAGTACTTAAAGCACGGTACTTCTTGGAAATACTTCAAGTATGTAAATGTTAACGGCACAATTTGGTACAACTTGGGTGGTAACCAATGGGTTTCTGGTCAATACTTAATTAATAAGAATCCTGAAGGCATTGCAAGATACAATTACCTTTCAAACTTCACAGTTAAGATCTCAAACCCTAAAGGTGCTAAAGTTTACGCTGATCCAAACTCCGGTATCACAACTGGACGCGTTCTTCCAAAGAACAGTAACTGGAAAGCTTACCAAGTGCTAGGCAACGGCGATCGTTGGTACAACCTTGGTGGTAACCAATGGGTTATGCAAGAAGATACTTGGAACTAATTAAATCCTAGATACAAAAAGATCCTGAAACTCTACAATTAGAGAATTTCAGGATTTTTTCTTCGCCTAAAAATTTTACTTAAGACGATTTTTAACTAATAGTACAATGCCAATAATTACGGCAATTTCAGGAATCAACGCTTGCGTCCAAACTAAAGGTCGATGCCACAAGATCACCATGGCAATAATCCCAGACAACGTCAAAATAACTCCTAAATTACCCAAATTATTTCTGTCAAACTTCTTAGGGACATGCATTATAAGCGAGCTAACAAATAAAATAGCGCCAATAATAATGAATATTGTAGCTAAAAAAGTTAAAACCGAATTTTCATCAAAATCATTTCTAACTGGCAATGCACTCAAAGCCAACACTGCGCCGCAAATCATGAAATTAATGCCAACCGTCCAGATACTAAAGTCAAAACTGAACGTCTTAAGACACAGATACGCAACTATCAAACAAATAATGATATTTATAAATACAAGCACTAACATCTTTATCCTCTATTCTTTTAGCGCAGTAGATTTATTCTTCTTTTTCGGTTGCCAGTTAAGTGCCAGCACTGCCAAAATAATCATTACCGACCCTACCCAATCAATTGGCACCATAGTTAAATTAAAGACAATTACTGAACCAATAGTCGCAGATACCGGTTCAAATGCATCAAGCAAACTTGCAGTAGATGGTTGAATGTAACGCAGCGATCCCATCATCCATTGGAATGGAATCAAAGTACCAATTACAATTACGCCAGCCATTAACCAAAATACATTTATATTATTTGGTAAGTGTGGCCATACAGGATGCACAATTAACAATGCAATTCCGGCAGATAGTAGTCCCCAGCCGGTCACAACCAAGCTTGAAGTATGATCAAGCAAGCGTCGCGGAATTAAAGTATTAGTAGCTACCCCAACTGCCGATAAAAAGCCCCAAAATAAGACGCTAGGCGACAAAGATAGTTGATTAAAGTGACCATGCGTAGCTAAGAAAAATACGCCGACAAAGGCTACAATAGCAGCTATAACATCAATTGCCCGCAGCACTTGGTGTTCAAAAACAACCATATAAAGCATCACAAAAAATGGTCCCACAAATTGCAAGATCGTCGCAATAGAAGCATTAGCCTGCTGCACTACTACGAAATAACAATACTGCACCGGCAATAATCCTAACAGTCCGTATGAAAAAACGGTAATGGCATCTTTTTTATTAGTTACGGTCTTTAATGGTTTTTTACCCGTCAATTGTGCGAAAACTAATAAAATTACTCCACTAACTATCATTCTTACTTGAGAAATCCAAATTGGCGTAATTTCGCTACTAATATTAAATAATCCACGCGCAAACAAGCCCGATATTCCCCAAAACACACAGGCCAATGCCGCTAAACAAGTCCACAATCTTTTTTTCGACATTAAATTCTCTCCTTAAAATCTTCCTTGTTCATATTAACAAAAATCTCAAATTAATTCTTGCAATATTTATCTGAATAAGTTTTAATATAATCAATACTTAATTCAAAGTTTTCTAAAAGCTATGAAAAAGACGAGTAAATAAACTATTCTTTCAGTGAGTTAACGTTAGTGCGAAGTTAGCAGACCCTGGTTTATCGAAAAACACTTTTTCTCGCTGCACACTGAAATAAATTTTCTTTAAACTAAGTGCTGCCGTCTTCGATACGTTATCTTATCGATAGAATATGATTGTATTCTATAAGCTGGTCTAGCAATGCTAGACAATTTAGGTGGTACCGCGGAAAAAAGCCTTTCGTCCTGAGAATTTCAGAAGCGAAGGGCTTTTTCTTTACTTCTAAATCTAATTAAAGAAGGAAAACATTATGGAACTCATTTTACCTAAAGACTATCGTCCCACATTAAACATTCGCGACACTGAAGCAGCAATTGTCTTTATTCGCGAAACTTTTCAAGATAAACTTGCTAGCATTTTAAACGTTCAAAGAATGTCAGCCCCAATGTTTGTCGAAAAAAATACCGGTTTAAACGACAACTTAAACGGCATTGAACGCCCAGTTGCTTTTGACATGAAAACAATGCCTGATAAGACAATCGAAGTTGTCCACTCTTTAGCTAAATGGAAGCGCCTAGCTCTTAAAAAGTACGGTTTTGGCATGCATGAAGGTCTTTACACCAACATGAACGCAATTAGACGCGATGAAGATTTAGATAACTTTCACTCCATTTACGTTGATCAATGGGATTGGGAAAAAGTAATTGCCAAAGAAGATCGTAATTTAGATTATCTCCAAGTAACAGTAACTAAGATTTTCCAAGCAATCAAAGAAACTGAAAAATTAGTGGCTGCTCGCTATCCTGGTTCAACTTACCGGTTAGCTGATCATGTTTCTTTCGTTACTACACAAGAGCTTGAAGATCGCTGGCCTGACTTAAGTCCTGATGAACGTGAAGATAAGATTGCTAAAGAAGAAAAAGCAGTCTTTATTATGAAGATTGGCGATAAATTAAAGCGTAGCGGCAAGGCACACGACGGTCGGGCACCAGACTATGATGATTGGCAACTAAACGGTGATTTAGTATTTTGGTATGAGCCACTTAACAGTAAAATTGAAATTTCTTCAATGGGAATTCGCGTAAGTGCCGAAAGTCTCCGCAGCCAAGTGGAAAAAGCTGGCGTAACTGAGCGCCTTAGCTTACCATTTCATAAGATGGTACTTAGCGGCGAATTGCCGTACTCTATCGGTGGCGGAATCGGTCAATCACGTTTATGCATGCTCTTATTAGGAAAAGCTCACATTGGCGAAGTTCAAGCCAGCATTTGGCCTAGCGACATGCTAGAAAAATGCGCTCAAGATCATATTGAAATTTTATAGAGAAAAAAAGCCGCACATATAGCGTAATTACTATATGTGTGGCTTTTTTAAATACCATTTTAAAAATTAATTATTTCTTTGACGTTCTTTTTTAGAAATTAAGAACATAATCGCTGGTAAAATAATAAATCCAAAGATCATCATCGCAATTGCGTACCAATTCAAACCAACAAATTCGCCCTTAGCGTTCATAATTCCGAATTGTGCACGCCAGTTGTATTCAACTAACAAGAAAATTACCAAAATAATTGAAACTACTGGAGCAACAACGTCAGTCCAAATATTCCTAGGAGCATCTAGAACTTGCTCTTTACTCTTACCACGGAAGAATTGGATAACAGCTAATGGAACAACAATGAATCCTAAGAAACGAACCATAGCACTTAAAGTGATCAAGTTAACCATGTTATATTCAAAGGCCATTGGAATTAAAATTGCCAAGCCTACAGAGATAAAGAAGGTTCTAATTGGAAAGTTATTCTTAGTTCTTTTAGTTAATGCCTTGGATAATTGATTTTCACGTGCCATGGCTTCCAAGATACGTGGAGCGTTAAAACTTGATGCCACGTTAATACCAAACATTGAAACAAGAGCACCAACCAAAATTACATCCCTTAAGATTTCGTTTTGGAAAATTGCGGCAATTGCAACTACTTGCTTAGTAGTCATTAATGCACGTGGGTTTAAGATCATGGCAACAGCAACTACGCCGATATAAACAATAGCAATTACAAGAATTGCCAGAGGAATTGCACGTGGCAAGTTCTTTTCTGGGTCTTGCATATCATCAGAACCTGAAGCAACAGATTCAAATCCAGTAAAGGCATAAAACGCAGATACTACAGCCATTACAAACCCAGTAGTAGTCAATGCTGGCACAATCTTTTGACCATTTTGGGTAAGTTGGTCAACTTCATTTAAATTGCTTGATGCACCAGTAGTAATTAACAAAATCACGCCGGCTACGATAATTAAAACTAAAGCGGCTAATTTACCAATAGTAGCCATGTTCATTACGTACTTTAAGACTTTTTGACCGAATAAATTAATAATGGTAATTACAGCCATCAAAATCAAAAAGCCCCAAGTAACGTTCCAATTATTATTAGGATTTCCACCAAAAATAGAAATAGTTGATTTAATAACCCCAACAGCCATTACTCCCCAGGCAACACTGGCTGAAAAGTAACGCAAAATTCCCATATAAAATCCAACGTTGTTACCAAATGCAGCTTTAGAATATGCATAAGCTGCACCTGATTTAGTAACATACTTAGCAGCGGCTGCAAAACTAATTGCAAGTACTGAGGCGATTAAAGCAGCAATAAGGTAAACAATTAAGGCTTTAGAGCCGGCTTGTTGTACAACGCTTCCGGGAGTTAAAAAGATTCCTGATCCAATAATAGCGTTAATAGCTAATAGTACTATGGACCAAAATCCTAGCTTATCATTTTCGCTCTTACTCATTTTCTAGCTTTCCTTCCTTATTTTTGCGCCTTATCAATAATATATTTGAATAAATTATTTTGATAAGAAACTACGCGGTGAAGCATTTCAGGATGCCATTGTACGGCAATAACTGATGCATCGTCGTTTTCGATTGCTTCTACTACCCCATCAACGCAACGTGCTGCTACTTTAAAATTAGGAGCAACTTTATCTACCAATTGATGGTGGAAAGAATTTGTTTGCAAACTCTCTTTTCCAAGCAAATTAGCAATCTTGCTGCCAGCTACTGTTTTAACAGTATGCGTAAGCAAAGTCGGTGTTTGGTCTTGATTATGCTTCAAAGTTTTTTCTTGACGATAGCTTAAATCTTGATAAAGAGTTCCGCCATGAGCTACATTAATAATTTGCATCCCGCGACAGATTCCAAGCACCGGAATTTTCTTTTCTTCGGCCAAACGAAGCAATTCCATATCAAATTGATCACGTTCAGGCCAAATATTGCCTAACTTTTGCTCTGGTTCTTGTCCATAATTATGAGGATCAACGTCATGACCACCAGATAAAATTAAACCTTGTACATGGTCTAACTGCTCTTTAATGACCTCTTTATCTTCGTTGAAAGGAATAATGTAAGGTATCCCACCATTTTGAACAACTGAATCAACATAGTCTTCATTAACATAACTACGACGATAGCCCGGAAAAATACCCCCATCATCAATAATTACTGAACCTGAAATTCCAATAAGTGGTTTTACCATAGTTAATTCCTCCCCATTTTTGTCTATACTTACTATACAAGAAAAGGCCACTTACTACAAGTAAGAAGGATATTTTTATTTTTCTGAGGACTTATTTTTTCTGTGACGAATTAAATAAACAGCTGTCGCTAAAATTAAAACTCCAGCTCCTACAGAAACTGACACTCGCGTTTCTGGGTTAATGAACATGAAGATTACAATTACGATAAGCATCGTAAAAGCAAAATAATTTGAGTATGGATAAAATGGCAACTTAAATGGATGCTTTTTCATCAGCTCAGGATTATGTCTTCTAAATTTCAATTCTGCAATCAAAATTACAAACCAAGCTACCATCCCAGGCAGAACTGAAGAACTATAAACGATAACAAATAATT
Source organism: Lactobacillus hominis DSM 23910 = CRBIP 24.179 (assembly GCF_000296835.1). Classification (GTDB taxonomy): domain Bacteria; phylum Bacillota; class Bacilli; order Lactobacillales; family Lactobacillaceae; genus Lactobacillus; species Lactobacillus hominis. The sequence continues at coordinate 46,348 of NZ_CAKE01000013.1, forward strand.
CGCCCATACTCTTGTTTAAAGTAGAAACAACGTAGTTTAAGACAAAACCGATTAAAATACCGCTCGTAATACCAATAATTGCCCGATTTGGCACAATTCTCTTAGATATGTGACCAAATGTCTTTGGAGCTTCTCCATCGTGAGCTAATTTAAACAGCATTCTACTTGAAGAATAGATTCCTGAGTTTGCCCCAGATAAAGCAGCTGTTAAAACAACAAAGTTAATAATTCCTGCAGCTGCAGTAATTCCAACTTTAGTGAAAGTTTCTACGAATGGTGAGCCGATATTGCTTAATTGATCCCATGGATAAATCGTCACAATTACAAAAATTGCACCAACGTAGAAAATAAGAATACGCCATAAAACAGACTTAACGCTCTTAACAATAGCTTGTTGCGGATTGGCAACTTCGCCGGCAGAAATTCCGATTAATTCAATTCCCTCATATGATCCTACAATGATGGCCATTGAGAAAAAGAATCCTTTGGCTCCATTAGGGAAAAATCCCCCATGACTCCACAAGTTACTAAAACCAATCGGTACGCCGTGATTTCCTACCCCTAAAACAATGACCAGCATCCCTAAGATAATCATCAAAATGATAGTAACTACCTTAATCATGGCAAACCAGAACTCTAATGCGCCATAAGCTTTAGCACTTACTAAGTTCGCTAAGAGCAAGAATAGAATAATTATTATTCCAGACCAAAAGGCATTTACATTCGGCCACCAAAAGCGTAAATATTCAGTGGCAGCCACTACTTCTGAAATTCCTACAACAATATATTGAAAAACAGCTGCCCATTCAGCTAAATATCCTGCTAAAGGAGAAATATATTCTGTTGCATAGTCCGCAAATGATCCGGTACTAGGGTTCACATAAAGCATTTCCCCTAATGCTCGCATAACAATATATAAAATTATTCCGACAAAAATATAAGCTAATAATACAGATGGTCCCGTCCATTTAATAGTTGACGTCGATCCCATGAAAAGTCCAACACCGATTGCACCACCAAGTGAGATCATTTCCATCTGACGTGCCGTCATAGAGCGTTTTAACTTAGGAGCAGTAGATTTAGATTTATTCTCCATTTTCTATTTCTCCTTTACTGCTTTTACGGTGACGAATCAGATATACTACAGTTGCAATAATCAAAACTGCCCCACCAACTAACACAGAAACCCGAGTTTCTGGATTTATTAACATGAAAATCACAATTACAATGAGCATGACAAATGCAAAGTAATTTGAGTATGGGTAAAGTGGCAACCTAAATGGATGATTTTCTAATAAATATGGATTATTGCGACGAAAACGTAGCTCTGCCAGCAAAATCACAAACCATGGGATCATCCCCGGTAAAACAGAGGATGAAAAGACGATAACAAATAAATCTTGCGTCGACTTATTAATTGTCGCTGCAATCATATTTAAGATAAAACCAATTAAGATACCACCAGAAATCCCCATAATTGCACGACTAGGCACAATTCTTTTAGAAATATGACCAAATATCTTGGGAGCTTCTCCATCATGCGCTAACTTAAATAGCATTCTACTTGAAGAATAAATTCCCGAATTTGCTCCAGATAAGGCAGCTGTCAAAACAACGAAGTTAATTACACTAGCTGCTGCAGTAATTCCTACTTTGGCAAATGTAGTAACAAATGGAGAACCAATACTACTTAATTGGTCCCATGGATAGATTGTTACGATAACAAAAATAGCTCCAACGTAGAAAATAAGGATACGCCATAAAACAGATTTAACGCTCTTAACAATAGCTTGTTGCGGATTGGCAACTTCGCCGGCAGAAATTCCTAACAGCTCTATTCCCTCATACGATCCGACAATAATTGACATTGAGAAAAAGAATCCTTTTACTCCGCCTGTGAAAAAGCCACCATGGCTCCATAAGTTGCTGAAGCCAACTGCATGACCATGGTTACCAAAACCAAACAAAATAATCGCAAATCCCAAAATAATCATAATAATAATGGTAATTACTTTGATCATCGCAAACCAAAATTCTAATGAAGCATAGGCTTTAGCACTAGCTAAGTTAGCTAAAAGTAAGAATAAAATAATTATTATTCCGGACCAAAAGGCATTTACGTTTGGCCACCAAAAGCGCAAGTATTCGGTTGCGGCTACTACTTCTGACATCCCCACAACAATGTATTCAAATACATTCGCCCACTCTGCCAAATAACCTGCTAATGGATGAACATATTCAGTTGCATAGTCCGCAAATGAACCTGTGCCTGGGTTGACATAGAGCATTTCTCCTAATGCACGCATAACAATATACAGAATCAAGCCAACAAACATATAAGCTAATAATACAGATGGCCCTGTCCACTTAATGGTTGAGGTCGATCCCATAAAAAGTCCAACACCAATTGCGCCACCAAGTGAAATCATTTCCATTTGGCCAGCGGTCATTGATCGCTTTAATTGCGGCATTGACTTTTTATCTCTCATAAATTTCTAGTTCTCCTGTATGAATAAATCGACTTTTTGTGACAATATTAAAGACATTTTAATACAGGATGCGCTTTCTTGAAAAGACTTATTTATAATTAGCAAAAAAATTGCATAATACCTGTAATGTCTTTCAAGTATTATGCAATTTTTTAATTAGTTATTTCTAGTAAAAATTCGTTTTATTCCTCGACTAATGCCTTGGAAAAAGGTAAGCGATCTTACAATATCATCAGCTGGAATATGATTTCTCACTGCACGCAGCACCTTTTTATTATTTTTCGCAGAGAATCTAAACTGTCCATTTCTTTTAGTACGGATGATAAATCTCGGAATCCATCTATTAAAATAAACAGCTGCGATAGCTTTATCTACTTCGTTCCAAGGAATTTGAACATAATTATTAGGATTGCGATCATCATAATATTCAAATGCTTTATCGCCGATCATAATTTTCCCATTAGAACTTAAACCTACAAAATATGTTGCGCTAGTAACTAACTCAACCTTGGTATTCATAGACTTAACCATCTTATTGCCTCCCTGTTTATACAAAAAAAGTCTCACCTAACAGTGAGGCTTTTTATTATCAATTAAAGTAAACCTGCTACGTGAGCAAGAACACCTACAACGAAGATACCAATAATAATAACGATTGGTGAAACTTTCTTCTTCAATAACCACATACATAAGAAAGTTAAAAGTAATGCAGCTAAACCTGGAATTAATTGATCCAAGTTACTTTGAAGTGTAGTTTCCTTGAATGGAGTTAGAGCTTTACCCTTGCCTAAATTATATTGTAATAAAGCCTCTTTAATTCCATTAACACCACTAGGTAATTTGTCCCAGTGAATGTATTGTGAACTTTGCAACTTAACTTTAGAAATAACTGGAGTGAAGTTAATTGTTACCCAACGTTGAATCAAGGCACCAATAACGAACATACCCATCATTGAAGCACCACGGGTAACCTTTTGTAATAAACCACCTGAAGCGTCGTCAGTAATTTTAGTACCAGCACGGTAACCAAATTCTTGACTATACCACTTAACAGCCCAAGCCATAATGTTCCAGATAACGTAGAACAAAATTGGTCCTAATACGTTACCGGAAACAGCTAAAGCAGCACCCATGGCAGCTAAAATAGGTCTCATAGTGAACCAGAAAACAGGATCACCAACACCAGCTAAAGGCCCCATCATACCAACTTTAACACCGGAAATTGCGGCGTCATCGATATCTGCACCGTTAGCACGATCTTCTTCCAATGCTAAAGTAACACCGAAGATTGGGTTTGCCATAAATGGGTGAGTATTAAAGAATTCCAAGTGACGCTTCAAAGCTGCGGCACGGTCTTCTTTATTTTTATATAATTTCTTGATTGCTGGGATCATTGAGAAAACAAACCCACCGTTCTGCATTCTTTCGTAGTTGAATGATGCTAAAAGAAAGTAAGAACGTAATAAAACTTTTCTTCTATCGCTTTTTGATAAAGTAACTTTTTTATCAGCCATTTTACACCTCTCCTTGCTCTCTATTAATAATCATCCAAGATATCACCAAGTGGATCACCAGTATCACTGCTTGAACCACCGTTGCTTGAGCCATTACCGCCCTTACCTTCAAGAGATAAGTAAAGAATAGCTAAAACAACACCGATAATACCTAAACTGATCAAAGTTAATTCTTGAAGTGCAGCAAGTGCAAATCCAAGGAAGAAGAATGGCCATACTTCGCGACTAGCCATCATGTTGATAACCATTGCGTAACCTACGGCAACAACCATACCACCACCGATAGTCATACCTTGAGTTAACCATGCAGGCATAGATTCCAATCCTTGACGAACCAAGTTAGCTGGAATAGCTAATAATAAAGCAGCTGGGATAGCAACACGTAAACCTTGAAGAGATAAACCAATAAATTGCCATCTTTCAATAGACTTGTAGTTTGCTTCTTCTGCTTTTCTGTCCATAATATGAGCAATACCAACAGTAATGGTACGTACTAACATAGTTAAGAACAAACCAGCAACAGCTAAAGGCACAGCGATACCCATAGCAGTACCAATACCAGCTTCACCTTGTCCACCTTCAATTAAGATGATAGCAGCTGCAATACCAGCTAATGAAGCATCTGGTGCCATAGCAGCACCAACGTTAGCCCAACCCATTGCGATAAATTGCAATTGGCCACCTAGCATAACGCCTAATTCCAAGTGTCCAGTTACCAAACCAATAAGTGAACAAGCTACTAATGGTTGGTAAGTTTCCATTTGATCCATAACACTAGAACACCCAACGATAAAGGCAACTAATATTACAAGGATCATTTGAATACCATTCATTGATTAATCCCCCTAGTTTTTCTTTTCAGCTAAAAGTTTTTCAGCTTTGTCTACTAATTCGTTGATATCTGCCGGCTTATCACCAGGAACACCACGAACATCAAACTTAACGCCCATTTTTTCAAGTTCTTTGATTGCATCAATATCTTGTTGATCAAATGAAAGAGCCTTAGTAACGTTAACTTTTCCATCTTTATAAGCAGATGAACCTAAGTTAATTTCTTTTAATGGCACGCCAGCCTTAACAGCTGCTAATGCGTCTTCGACAGTTTCAAATAATAATAAAGCACGTGTGTCACCGAAGCGAGGGTCTTTTTCAACTTCAACCATCTTCTTCAATGGAACAACGTGAGCATGTACACCAGCAGGTGCAGCTTGCTTAATCATATTTTTACGTAAGTTGTCTTTTGAAACCTTATCAGAAACAACAATAATTCTATTTGGATTAGTAGTCTTAGTCCAACCAGTCGCAACTTGTCCGTGCAATAGACGAGTATCAACACGTGCTAAAACGTGCTTAATATGTCCGTCGCCTAAAACAGTACCTGGTGCAATTGCGCCTTTAGATTGGCTCTTTTCTGGTGCCTTTTTAGCTTCAGCTTTTGGAGCTTCCTTTGGCATTAAATCTTCTGGGATAGTCTTAATACCATCTTTACCAGGCTTAACAATACCTTTAGCAATTTCATGGGCATTGTCACTTGCCAATCTTTGACCTAAAGCTTCAATAACCATTGGTAAGTTCATACCTGAAACAATTGCCCAAGTATCTTTATGCTTACCAACTAAGTCATTAGCTTGATTGAATGGAGTTCCTCCCCATAAGTCAACGATGAAAAGAACTTGTTCTTGATCGTCAAAAGATGCTACTGCATCTTCCATTTTTTTATGAATGTCATCAGGACCTTCATCTGGCTTCAAAATAACATGAGCCAAATTTTGTTGTGGTCCAAAAATCATTTCAGCCGATTGGAAGATTCCGTCTGCGAATCCACCGTGACTGGCTAGAACGATTCCAACCATAAATACTTCCCCCTTATTTAGTCGGCATCTAAAAATGTGTTAGCGTTTTCTTAATTAGGTTTAAAATAAAAGTCTGTGACTTCCCCAAATCATTCAGACCAATATGATAAATTACAATTAAAAATATGCATATACACCTTTAACCCTTGATGCACAAGCATTAAAGCTAAACATAACAATGAAAGTATAACAAATATAAGCACTTAAAAAAAGCCCATATTAACAAAAAGTTTACTTTTTTGTCATAAAAAATTAAAAAGAGGAAAAAACGCAAAGTCTCTTCCTCTTCCTAGCTTTCCTTCTTACTCCGGCTGTCAGACTCGAACTGACGACAACCTGATTAACAGTCAGGTGCTCT
>NZ_CAKE01000012.1 GCF_000296835.1 Lactobacillus hominis DSM 23910 = CRBIP 24.179
GCTACCATCATCATGGCAGCCGCTCCTACCATAATCATTGCTGCAGCTACCAGCATTAAAGCAGCAGCTACTATTAGCAGACCGGCACCTAGTACAATCACGGCTACACCAAGTAGTAAGATACCAACTGCAGCAATCATAGCCACAGGTGCTACAAGCATCAAAGCAACCGCCATTAGCATTAAGCCGACGGCGGCAATTATTCCACTAACCGCGATAAGCATTAAAGCTACTGCCATTAACATCAAGCCGATTGCACCAATAATTGAAAATGCAGCGACTAAGCCAAGACCCACGCCAAGTAGTATCATACCGACTGCGGCAATCATGACGAACACGGCAACCAATGCTAAGCCTATGCCTAACATGATCATTCCAACCGCCGCAACTAATGCGCCGACACCAACTACTATAAGGGCTACCCCTAATAGCAAGGCACCCACTGCAGCAATTGCTAAGCCTATGGCTAAGGCAACTAAAGCAACTGCCAGAACTACAATTCCGATAGCTCCAATAATTGCGGCTAAGCCAAATACAGCCATCGCACCAGCAAGAGCAAGAATGCCAAGTGCGGCGCTGGTTCCATATTGTGAAATAATCGGCAATTGAGTAGCTAGAAGTGCCATTCCAGCACTAGCAATAAATATAGCTACACCAATGATTAGCAGTGCTGCCGCAAACATCAGGAATCCTACAGAAGCGGCAATCATGCCGGGACCCAGAAACTTTACAAGTACTGCTAGAACAGCAATTGCTGCAATCATACCGAAGAATACTGCAATTGCTGCGCCACCCGAACTAGCTAGTTTTACTGCTGAATCAGTAAGTAGCTTAAAACCGACTCCTACTAAAACAATTGCACCACCTACCATAAAAAGAGCGGCACCTAATTTCATAAAGGCTCCGGCATTACTTAGGATCTTCCCAGGTTTGCCGGTATCAGGAGTCTTTGTTTCTGGAACCTCTGGAGTCTTAGGGGTTTTAGGCGTCTTCATTTTCTTAAAGGCATCTGCAATTCCTGTGATGGTTCCTTTGATCTTCTTATAGGTCTTAAACAAAGCAAGAGCAATTGCGATCGCGGTAACGCCTTTAGCAACTTTGTTTAAACTGTCAGCATCTAGCTTGCTTAGCAGCTGTAAAGCCATAACGATGCCAGTAATCACTAAGCCCTTTGTATTCATCTTCAGAATACCAAATGCTACGGCTAGCAATCTTAATGTTCCTGGATCAAGATTACCAATGACGTCGGCCAGTGCTCCCAATCCTTTAGCTAGTCCTGATATGGTACTACCACTCAAACTACCTAGAATTTTAAAGAAACTATTACCAGAATCATCGCTATCATCTAGTGTGTTCATCAAGTCAGTTAAGGCATCAACCAAAGAATGGAAAAGATCTATCAGTGAGTCGCCAACATCAGCATCATTAAAGCCGTCCATGAACTGATCAAAAGCTAATTTAATCTTATCGAACGTAGGAATTACATAGTTAACTGCATTAACCAATCCATCACCTATGGAATCCCAGTTAAGATCGCCTAGCTTATCAGATAATGAAGATATCGCTTTAATTCCTATCTGGCTTAGTTTTTGAAATTGCGGCTGCAAACCATTAGCAAGGGTTTCTTTTAACCCATCCATTGCTTGACCAACCGTCTTATATTCTGTAGCCATCTTACTGAAGTTGGCGTTAGTTCCTACTTTAGCAACTGCGTTTAAGAAGTCCTGAGTTTTAATTTTCCCGTCCTGGATTTTCTTAATCATATCTTGAGTGGACATCCCCATAGACTTAGCAACCGCTGAAATACCGGCTGGTGCTTGTTCTAGCATCAGTTTAAAGTCTTGCCATTGTACGGTTGGCTTTGCGGCCATTTGAGTAGCTTGTTGAGATAGAGTCTTCATGGCTTGCTGTGGATCAGCGGCAGACGCAGCTAAACCACCAAAGCCTTTAACCAGCTGGCCAACATTCTTGGTACCAACGGCGGCAAGTTGTGAGTAAGTAGTGGACATGTCAGAAGCACTATAGATAGTTTGCTGGGCGAATTTTTGCATGTCAGCCTTGGCAGATGCAATTTCAGCTGGAGATTTCCCTAGCTGGTGCATATTACCCTCAAATGTCTGCCATGATACACTAGCCTCATTCAACTCACCTAGCATTGAGCTAATACCGTTTTTAGCCATTCCCATACCAGCACTAACCGCATTACCTACTATGTTAGCCCCTAGCATCGATTTAAAAAGCCCGTCTGATTTCTTCTCTGCACCGCCAAAGCTATTGGTTCCACTGGATAAAGCGCCTTTCAGAACTTTCATCCCTGTTTGTGCTTTTCCTAGTCCACTGGCTAATTTACTTAAAGCACCAGAAAATGCATCATTAATTTTGATAGTTGTACTAATTACGCTCATGTATGACCTCCTTTCTTTTTAAATTTAATAAAGAAAAAAAGGCAAAGCCTAACCGTCTTCTATACGTGTTTTGACCTTGCCTTTCTCTTTGCTTTTCGTTCCTCTTCTTCTTCAGTTTTTCGTCGGACTTCAATTGAAGCTACGACTAGAGCCTGCTCTCTAAGTGACATCGCCGCCCATTGTTTAGGTGTCCAGTGGTACTCGTTAAGTACGTAATGATAAACGGAAAAGTCACCCACAGACTCGGTTATTAGTTTTTTGCTTCGTCCTTTAAGACTTCAGCATCATCAGAATCGTCATTCAAACCACAGATTTCCATGACTCTGTCAGACAATTCACTATATTCACCAGCGGTTAGCATGGTTTGAAGTAACCCTGAAGGATCAGCAATGCAGCCATAAGACTTTTGTAATTCTTCATTATTCAAACTTGGAGAAACTACAGCACGTTCCATAACTAAACCGGAGAACTTATCTTGATCTGTGTCATTTTCATATTGGTGAGTTTTCTTATTGAGAACTCTGCGAGTCGCTTCTTTTCTCAAACTTGAAATTTCCTTCATGTTCAATGACTTAATCTCAAAAGGAGATTTGAAGCGTTTAAACTTCACTTGTTCATGTTTAACTGGGCTTTCTACGTTTTCTAATAAAAAGTCTGATACACTAGCGGTCATTTAAAATCCTCCTATAATCCTTTAAATTCTTGAACTAGGCTTACGCCTTCAAAAGTGAGGTCTGATTCCCACTCCATAACTCCATCATCTGCTTCAAAGTCAGCAATCGGTATATCATCTAAGTTTACATCTTCAAGTTGAACAACTTCTTTACCAACTCTTGAAGTAGGGTCTTCAATAGTTAAAGTAGCAGTAAAATATAAGTCCCCACCTTGTTGGGTGTAAGGAATACCATACTTCAACCAATTAGAGTTGATTAAGTAGCCGCCCATAGTACCAGTACCTTCTACAGAAGTAGTCTTCTTTAACTTCCAGTGGTTACCAAGTACTTGAACATCTTCTTTGTTCTTTTCAATCTTTGCGGTGAACTTATTACATTCAATCAAATTGATAACTTCACCGTTGATTGTGATTGACAATTTAGCATCTTTTGTTGAAATGGTGTCTCTACCATTTAAGAAACGATCAATATCAGCCATCTAAGCCCTCCTATCCTACTACCACAGTCATGTAAAGCTTTTCCATAGCATCTACAGGTGTGATAGCCAAATTAACTACAATTGAGTCAGAATCGTTGCCTTTTTCTACAGTGATATCAGAGTTCTTGAAGTCTTGAATGATGTTTTTGTTCATCAAGTCAGTCAAGTAACTGATACGGTTTGCTTTGAAAAGATCACGACCTGCTGCGTTGTTACCAACCTTGCCTAAGAAACTTTGTTCAAAGACTTGTTCAGTGTTAGTAGCAATTTCATCTAAGGTTCTCATTACGCGGTTCTTGCTGAAGACCTTAGGCTTGGTGCCTGAAAACTTGGTCAAAGTATCGATATCTTGTTCAATAACAACTCTTTGACCTGGTCGAGTGGTAAACAGAACTTGACCATCATTAAGAGCCTTAATAGTCTTGTCATTATCCAATTTAGGGAAAGCACTAATAGCATCGGTTACTTCGTAGTAAGTAAGTGATGTTGCTGCATCTGCACTTGCTGAAATACCAGCAAAGAAACCAGTAGCATCTTTAGCGCTAATATTTGAACCGTCGTTCAAGGTGTAGCCATTAATTACTGCAGAAACGCCTTCATAGTTGTAGTTAGTAGCACCATCTGAAGGAATGACTGCACGAACCTTGCGACCTTCGTCTTCACGCAATCTCTTTAGTGATTGCACTAACAATTGATTTAAGTTGCTCTTGATATCCAAGCCTGCAGTAGTTACAACTGCATAGTTTTCATTTTCAAGTGCATCGTTAATCATTGAAGTTAAATCTGAAATTCCTTCAGTAGTTCCACCTGTCAAAGTTCCTGATGCATTTGACACAGTGGTATCTTTATCGCCAGTGGTTGCAAGAGTTGCGGTCACGTAGTCATTACCGGTAAAGTCACCAAGTGAATGAGCATTGATAATTTGTTCATCAACCACGCTAGTGCCAAATAACGTTGTTACCTTCAAATTGTCTGGGTCGTCTGGCTTAAGTTCTACGCTAACGGTTAGCTTGTTTCCCTTTTCGCCAGGATACTTAGCAGTGATAACCCAAGGCATACCGTCCTTTTCAAGCTTTGCAGGAGTACCAGCACTAGGATTTAAGAGCAATACAGTTTCAGCGCCCTTTAAAGTTTCCTTAAGAGCAACTAAGTCTGGATCTTCTAAAGTGGTTCCAATCTTTTCAATAAAGTTGGAACCGCTAGTCAATTCGATTACTCCAGAATTACCCCAGCCAAGTGACTTGTCACGTAACATTAGGACACGTCCTGCAACTGACTCGATCACAGCCTCGCCATTACCAACAACATTGATATAAGCACCAGGACGGCGCTTGTTTTGAATTTTCCAAGTTCCTCCAGCCATTACATTCCCTCCTTAAATTTCTTCAATTCCTTATCCACTTCAGTTAGTGAATATTCTTTGTTTTCGTCTAAAACGATTTTTAAAATATCCCGTTCTACGCCATTAAAGTTAGAACTAGTTACTAAGGCTTGCTTAGTAAACTTTGGTTCTGTCTTGGCTTTAGATACAGTTTTCTTGGTGTCAGTCTTTGACTCCGCCATTTTGTTCAATCCTTTCCATGCTTGCTACGTCTTCGACTGGGTGCATATCTAGACGCAGATCAAACTCAAACGTTAACGTCTGTTGGTCTGAGTCTGGGTGTGTACTGCGATTAGTTACGGTCGCATAGTCTTTTAACGCGCAAAAATTATCTAAAAGCAATTCTTCGACACGCTCTATATCAGCGTTTGGATTGTCTGGATTAGCAAAATAAACAATCTGGTAAGAATACTTTCGCACTTGAATACCAAAAAGGCGGTTCGATGACTCCGTATCTACTTTGTGAATGTAGAATGACGGAACATCGAAACCGCTCTTTTGGTTTTCTGAATAAATTGTTTTGCCGGGAAAAATCTCGGCTAGCCTTTCAGCTATTTTTTCAACATTATCAATCATTGAATAAATCTCTAAGCACCCACAGGCTAGGTTCAATCATTTCAGGTAGTTGCTTATTGATCTGGTCTGACGACCGTTTCATAAAGAACTGGCCAGGCACCCAACTTGCTTTAAGTCGCTTCTTGATTTTAGGAACAAAGCGCCCTGGGGTTTGTCTGTGCCCTCGTTCAACATAAGAAGCGTACTCTTTGTTATTAGTCAGTTCTAATATCCAGCCACCACCGAAATTGTGTGGACTACCAGCAGTCCACGCTTTTCTAAGCCCACCAGTATCTACAGGTGTGTTTGCTTTCAAGGTACGCAGTGATTGCTTACCAACACGCCTGAATGTCTTAGACATATCTCGTTTAACTTGCCCGGTATTTATCTTGTCAGACACCTGGCTAGCCCAGCGTTGGAATTCATCGTCATCGATTGTCCCTAAGCCCATCTATGCCTTCTCCTCTCTGGTTAATGCTACTTCTTGGTGGCTGTAATAGCCTGTATACCCCTTGCTAGCGCGCTTGTATTTAGTAACCTGTCCGTTTTGATCGGTCACTACTACACTCACACCAGCTGGTATATTAATTCCATTTCTAATAATCATTTTTGCGTCATACTCATCTGCGCCGTAAAACGACTGTGTGCCAGCTTTTTGATTTTTTAAGATGATCTTACACGGTTCATCTTTAATTAACGTCACAGCCTCATTATTTGTGATTGCTCCATGCTTTACAGGCTTAGTGCCTATAATTGTGACTCGATCAGTCCATAACAAGGGAATAGCACGCCTTAATTTGTTAAAATAGCTCATTTACTACACCACCACCCTGAAGTTATTCAAGATGTTGGTATAGTTATCGCTGATTGTATTGATTTGTTGCAACGAAGCATAAACGTCAGCTTTTGACTTGAACGTTATACTTGTATCGCCTTCGCTAAGTGATTGAACATCGCTACCAGCATCTTCGCCTTTGCTTAGTGCTAGATAGTCATGCGTTTGGATTACTTGCACAGTCATATCAACGACTGTGTAATCTAAAGCACTAGGCAATTCGTCAATAGGGATATTCGTGTAATTTGACACGTCCCAGATAACCTTGCTTAGCGCATAACTAACAACAGATTTACGCACATCTTGATACTTCTTAGCATCATCATCACTTAAACCAGATAAATCGGCAGGCGGCAGCAACAAATTGACCTTTTCCAGCAACTTGCTATAGCGTTCAGTATCTACTAACATTGCTTAGCTCCTACTTAATCAAGCCTAATAATTCGTCCTTAGTAGTCTTGCCAGCGTGGTCGATACCGTGGTCGTCTAAATACTTAGTGATTTCTGCAACAGTGTTGTTTTTATTTGGTTTCTTGTCTTGTTCTTCAGTCGCTTGGCGACCTTGGTTGTCGGCTACGGCTTTATCTTTATCAGCAACAAAGAATTCGATACCTCTAAATTTAGGTCTTAACAAAAGAACATCATCGTATGATTGTTCGTAGTATAACCAGTTACCAGCGTTTGCAGCTGCTGGAGCGTCTAAGCCAACGAAGTCATATTTTTCTGGAGCAATTTGTGCGCCGTTCCAGATAAGCATCATTTTAATTTGTTGAGCATCATCCACAGTCTTAGAACCGTTTGAGAAGTCGAACTTAGTTTGGAATAAATCTTCTGGAACTGGAACAATAGTTACTTCGTCAAGTGAACGTACAGTGCGGTTAATGTTTTGAGCATCGCCAACAACGATAGTACGGTTAATTGCTTCAGCTTCTTTGAGCATGTAGTAAGTAGCAATATCAACGTACAAAATACGACCTTTAACAGGAACTCTTGCGTTATCGAAGTTACGCATCAATTGATCGTAAGCTTGTAACACGTTCTTAGAGTCCAAACTTTCGGTGTGAATACCTTCGCCCTTGTCTAAACCTTCGTTCTCGTTAACTTTTTGACGTTGATCGAACAATTTAGAGAACATTTCACGGTCTTTTTCAGGCATCTTGCTATCTAAGTTGTATTGCTTAGTGATGTTAGCAATGGTCAAGACTTGGTTACTTTCGTCAATGTCTGAAGGGTCTACTAAAGTGCTCCAGTAACGTTCGTTAGTCAATTCGTAAACATCGTAGTCTAGTGAATAGTTAGCTGCTGGAGTTGTGATGGTACGTCTTTCACGATCTTGACGACCTGACAAAATGGACAAACGAGGGACTTTAATGTGCTTAGCGTCCATAAATGAAATTTGATTGTTAGAAGGGGACTGCCACAAAGCACTTGAGTATAAGTTATCCGGGTAGTAGCCTTCGATTACGGCTTGTTGATACTTATCAGCGTAATTAATTGCCATTATTTAGATTCTCCTTTAAATACATCTACCATTGTCTGAACTGGGTCGGCATCTGTAGGCTTACCGTTTGATGGCTTATAGTCTTGGCGATCGCCCTCATCAAATAAGTAGCCGTCAGATTTACGAAGAGAATTAATTTGGTCATCTAAGCCAGTCAATTTGCCATTATCGTCTAGCTTGATATCGTCCATATTAAGCAAGCCTCTAATTGCCTTAGTATTGCGCACTTTCGCCTTGGTTAAAGCATTATCTAAAGCCCCATTTAAACGGGTTTGGCTAAGCTTTTCAGTAAGATCAGCTGTATCCTTCTTGTACTTAGCTTGTAAATCCTTATATGAGTTAGATAATTCTTCGTTATCCTTGGCGTTTGCTTTCAACTTCTTTAAGTCTTTGTCACGCTCTGCAATTTGAGCTTTCAAAGCCTCATTTTCTTCAGCAGTTTCAGCATTGCTTGACTTAGTTTTTTCGATATCGCTTCCGTTAATGTCCATGATCTTCTTGATCTGGTCTTCTTCTAATCCAAGTTCTTCCAATTGTTTTCTTTTCATTTTTAAATTATCCTTTCACACGTTTTATACGAGTTCGCTTCTCTCAAGGCATACAAAAAGAGCAGTTTTACGACTTACTCAGGTCAAATTATTAAAATACTAAATGCTTAATTAACCATACCTCAAATACTGGATATAAGGCACTATAAACCAAGGCTAAGAGTTACAACGCCAGTAAGCTTTTTCCATTTGCTGAATGTTGGCATACGGTTTTGCTTTTTACCTGTAGCCCACTCGCTAAACGTTTGATTTTTAACGAATGTTCCCTTACCAGTTTCGCGGTCACGACTCCAACGAGTTTCTAAATTCGGCAAATCGTCCATGTATGGAACTGTTGTACATCTGCAATAAGGGTGTATTAAAGGGTAGTTAATACCTTCTCTTTTCTCCGATACCTTAAAAATCTTTTCATCAAGATGCGCACATTGGTCACAGGTTCTTGACTCTAATGTTGCTAAGTATTGGTACTTTTCTATGTCTGAGTCTTTATAAAATTGATACGTTGCCTCCTCCGCAGCGTGTCCCATTTCAGTAACTACTAATCTATGGAGGTTGTTATTAGCAACGTTTGAAACTTGTTCCCGTAAGATCTTCACGACCTTTTCGCTAGAATAGCCTAAGAATGTCCCTCTCAGCATCGCATCGGTCAAAGCATCAGGTAAAACCTGCGTGTAATTTTTCCATATACGTTTTGAGAAATCGCTACCCTTCCAAGGATGATAAACAATGTTTTCTAGTTCTTTCTCGTTGAAGTGGCTAAAATTAATATTTATTTTGCCATCGAGAACTTGTTTGTTATACGTCTGGCGTAAATAGGTATCGTTAAATACTTTTATCAAGCTATCACGCATGCGAAGTTCTTCGCTAGCTCCATACTTCTTGCCAAACTCCACCATCTGGTCATGAAGTTGCTGAAGTCTATAAATCCGACTCTTATAATACTCGGTATTCAATTCTTTCTCGTATCCTCCAGCCCTAGCCTTTGCTTCAAATTCATCAAGGGTCATGCTCCAATTAGTAGAATGACTAAGATCTTTAGCAGCTTGTTTTAAATCGGTGCTGTTTTCACTGGCATAACGTTGAAGATAGTTAAGTGTCTCTTTTTCGACTTCTTTTTCTAAGTCCTTGAGCCTAGACTTCATAGCAAGTTCATACTCAGCAGAGTCTTCTAAGCGTTTCTTTTTAGCTTGCAAGCCCCTATTGCGCCAGTAAGTACTACTTTTCATCGTCTAAGTCCTTGTTATCGTCCTTATCCTTGTCTTTGCTGTCGCCATTACTATCTTCATCATCTAGGGTATAGTCATCGCCAGCATAAGGGTCACTAGTTTCAGCATCTTTTTTAAGATCTTGTAACTCTTGTTGCCAATCATCGACAATAGGGTTAGCTCTTGCAATTGCTTCTTTAGAACTGTAATTAGCAACAGCTGACAATGTTTGAGCCTGTGACAAACTATCTTCAACTCTGGTGCGCTTCCACGTTTGTGTAATCTTACGTCCATCTGGGTCGCTTAAATGCAAGAATGTCATAATCGCACGCACTAAATCATTAATCGAGTTAGTAAAGTAGGATTGCGTAGTGGCTGCCTTAAGTTCCAAGTTAGAATAGAGCATCTTAATAGCCGTACCACTGGCGTTAGTTGTCTCAAACTTAGCTGGGTCAATGCCTTGTCCTTCAGTGAATAGGTTTTCTCTAGTTAAATCCAGCAAGGTTTTACGAGCCTCTACAGGAATATCAATAGTTAACTTGTCAACGCCCGACTTGTCGCCATTACCAGCATTGTTGAACTTGATAGCCTTGTAGTCACGTAGATCTTTCATGAATGTATCAAGATCAGTACCGCCGTAATTGTTAAGCACTAAGATAACTTGCTGAACGTCTGTAACATCGTTTAAGAACCCATTATAGATATGGTCGTACGCATCTATTAAGCCTTTGTATCTAAACAAGTCTGGTTGTTGGAACATGTTTTTAGGGAATGGAATAAACGGCACGCGTCCAAAATCATGGTTAAATGTGTTGCCGTCCCCAGTATCAAAGCCAGCTGTCACATCGTAATTATGAATGCGGTCATAAGGCTCAATTACTTTCTGATTATTAGCTTGCGTCTTGAAGAATTGCCCTTGCTTAGCCGTCCAATATTCATGAACTGTAAAATACTTGCCACTATCTTCATCTAATTCTTTATAACTTCTTAGAACTCCAATTAAATGAGTATCTAAAGTTGTGTCATAAATAGGCACAATCTGGTCAGGGGCAATAATTCCGTATCTAAAATTACCTGCGTCATCAATCCAATAATGTAACCAAGCAACACCAGCGTTAGCAGCGTCAACAACTAACTTGCTACATACTAGTGAGAATTGATCTCCTAGCACTTTTTGTATTTTCTGATTATCACTATCAGACCCCACATCAACAATTGGAGCTGTAGTAGTTAAGTAACTAGCCTCTTGATTTACTAGTAATTGGTGCCAGTCATTGGAGATACGATTATCAGCTTGACGCAATGGGTCGTCTTTTTTGCCATCTTCCTTGATAACAGAACGGCCATCATTTCTAAGCGTGATGTCATTCTTGTTATTGTAATACCGCATTGACGTATCATATCTAGTCTTGAACCTGTTACGTTGATCACTAGTATTCCTTAATAATTGCTTTAATGCACTTATGTCCAAGGGACAAAACCTCCTTTCACATTGCGGCTGTAAATTGCATATCTTAAAGCATCTAGCCTATCGTTATGTCTTACTTCATTTTCTTTTAAAGGCTCGCCTGTCTTCTCGTCCCATGCGTATTGATAAATCTCATCTAGCAAGCCTTCTGCTGCAGTATCTACAATGAAGAACTTGCCTTCACGCATCTTCTTTGCTACGCATTCAATACCAGGCAATACGTTCTTATTAGCATTGATACAGTTAATATCATTGGCTTGGAACTCGTTAACGTTATCAGGTCTAGCAGAGTCAGCATAAAAAATAAGATTGCGTCCAAATCTTGTCTGTAAGTTCTGTGCAATCTTAACCCAGTAATTAATGAACTTGTGCTTCTGTGTGTAGTCTTCCAAAACGTATGTGTTACCGTCCTTATCATCACCCAATAAGATAATCGGATTAGGGTGTTCATAACCCCAGTCAACGCCAACATAGTAATCTAAGCCATCAGGAACACGATTTCTCGGAATTACCATTGTATCTTTGTTGAAATCTTGATAAACAATTCCGTCACCTGTAACCCATTGACCAAGAATTGAACGATCATAAAACATTCCTCTTGGAGTAGCAGCTTTTAAAGATTCAACATAATCTTTTGAAAGGAATGTGTTGTCGTCAATTGTAAAGCTAAACGCCTTAATCCGCGCCTTAGGATCATGATTATCTATGTAATCTGTCTTAAGCCAATGTGTAGGAATATCAGGGTTTGTGTCACAGATAATTCTTGCTGATCCAACAGAACAACGCTGCACAATTTCCTGAAAAACTTCATGTGTGGCTAAACTTGCTTCGTTGATATATGCTCCGTAAGAAGTCATACCACGAATAGCACCAATTCCTCGAACTGATCCTGTATAGGCTGGCACTATATCAATGCCGAAAAGATGATAATGCCCATGCCTGTCAGTCTTCATTACTATTCCGAATTGATTTTCAATTGATGAGATGACGTTTGTATAGATTGAATTTGAACTATACCCTGCAAGAATGTATTGCGGGTGTGGTTCTTTTTCTCTTTCAGCAAGTTGCTTAATACGTTTTAGTTCTAGCAAGAACAGATAATTGTCTATTACTGTCTTACCAGCACGAACAGCACCATTTAAAATTAAGTACTTCCAATCATCGTTAAGGTAGGACTGCAACACCTCAATCTGTTTCTTCGTTAGTAGATTTATCAGTGCCACCTTTTCCTGCCTCCTTAATTAGCTTATCTAACACTTGATCTAGTTGCTCGTTGTCTTCTGTGCCTAATCGTTCAGCAACAACAGCCTTAGCTTCCTTAATACGAGCATCAGCTTTAGTACTTCTAATCTTAGCCAGTACCAACTCACGCTCTTCTTTAGACAATTGACTATCGTTGTATTTATCTCGCCAACTATTCTTCAAAAAGAAAATCATTGCTGTGGTGTTACCTGACAAGGCTTTTTTCAGCAATGCGTTTTCTACAATGATATTAATTTCTTCACGGCCTATTTTTAGAGCCTGTCTAATCTGTACATGTTCACGTTTCCATTTATTTAACGTGTTAATACTGATACCCATATTATGGGCTATTTGAGCATCGGTAAGACCATCACGTTTCCAACCTTTAAGAAGCTCAAGTTTACCCTTGTCTAGCCACTCTTTATACATCGCTCTAGCCATTGCAAGTAACATCACCACCTTTAACGCAAAATAAAAGGCTACTCTTTCGAGTAACCTAAAATAATTAATTTCAATAATTAAAATACGAATACATATTTATCTGGAACTAAAACACCATTAATATTTACTTTTTTACCATTGTTATTAAGTCCATAACCGTGACTACCATTCTCGTAAGATTTTCTATCAATTTCAAATATTTCATTGGTGTATTTCTTGCTACTAATATGAGCTGGGTTCATAGCCTTTTCTGCGGTTATTAATCCTAATTTATATGCAATTTTATTTTCAACTCGTGCGTAATATTTCATAATAACCTCCCTATCTTTTTGAAGCTCTAAGCATTTGTCTTGCTTCTTTTAAACCAACTTCACAATTTTTAATTTGGTCAATCCAGTTTTCATACATACTTGATTTTAAATAATTAAAGTGTAACTTTTCATACCCTGCTTTAAATTCTAATTCGTTTACGATACTTACTAATTCTGTATTCATAATTTGTTACCTCGTGCTTTTCTTTACATTGTCATGATAGCTCTGACACCGCACAAGTCCAGTCTTTTCAGCATTATTCTTGAATTAATTTTGCAGTTTTTCCAGTAAATTTTTCCCAACGATCAATAATTACATCAACATATCTGGGATCAAATTCCATTAAATATGCATTCCGTCCATCTTGTTCGCAAGCCATTAAAGTAGTTCCAGAACCACCAAATAAATCTAAAACAATATCTCCAGATTTAGAGGAATTCTTTATTTGATAGTCAAATAATGGAATAGGTTTCATAGTGGGATGCAAACCACTTCTTTGAGGTTTATCGAAGTTAAGGATAGTTGTTTGTTTCCTATCAGAATACCAGGAATGCGAACCACCATCGACCCAACCGTATAAACAAGGTTCATGTTTATGCTGATAGTCTTGTCTTCCTAAAACAAAATTATTCTTAACCCAAATCAGTGTTTCTTTAACATTTAATCCACTTTCTTTAGCCGCCTCATTAAATTGAACTGTGGCCAAATCAGAAAACCAAATATAAAATGATGCTCCCAACTTCATGTTAACAGATGCATTGCTAAAAGCTTGTACTAGAAATTGCATAAACTGTTCATTTTCCATCTTATCGTTGGCAATATCATTGTTCTTACGAGTTTTTGATATTTCTGTACGACCAAAATCTTTTGATGAATAGTCCACATTATAAGGCGGATCTGTAATTAATAGATCTGCTTGAACGCCATTCATTAACTTTTTTACATCTTCAGGCTTAGTACTATCTCCACACATCAATCTGTGACGCCCGAGTTGATAAACTTGTCCTAATTTCGACTTAGGTTCTTCAGGAACTTCTTCTTCATAATCATCGTCAATAACTTCATCGTCTTCTAATTCTGTTTCTAAATCAAAACCAAAATCAGTCATATCTATATCGAGAATTTTATCAAGTTCTTCTTGTAATTCGTCATCGTCCCAAGTAGCAAGCTCTCCAGATTTATTATCTGCTAATCTATAAGCGTTGACTTGTTCTTCGGTTAAATTATCAGCAACTACAATTGGAACTTCTTTATACCCTAATTTCTTAGCAGCTTTGTATCTTGTGTGACCAGCAATAATTACTCCATCAATATCAACAACAATAGGTTGTTGCCAACCAAATTCCTTAATAGAGTTAGCCACAGCATCTACTGCGTCATCGTTATTCCTAGGGTTGTTCTCATAGGGCTTAATTTTATTAATTGAAACTGTTTTTACTTCCATAATTTTCTCCAACAAAAAAGAGCTAATCTTTCGATTAACTCTTGCTCTTTTTAATTCACTTGACTTTCTGAAACGAATGGGATTTTGCCCTTTATAGGACTATAGCAAAGTGTGGAATCGAACCACCCCACAGCCATCGTCACAGCCCGCTCTGCCAGTAAGCTACATTGCTACCAATCAAGTTAACTTTATCTAGGCCACATCATTGTACGTACTCTGTGTGACCCTATGGCAACTGATGGAATTGAACCACCATCTCAAGCACGTTATTTAACTGCGCACGCTTTGCTCTACCGTTGAACTAAGTTGCCCAAATAGGAAAGCTGCTATACTTAAGCTTCGCTTTTACGATTGCCACGGCTCTCAGTGTTAGATTTAATACGGAGTCACGTTTGCATGATGTGCACGTCTTACCGCTAACCATTTAAAGTAATCAACCTATTTTATAAAGATTTCGAGAATTGAATGAATTTAAATAAAAAATTATATTAGGTTGGTAGCAGCCAACCTACAGAGCCACTAGGATTCGAACCCAGATTAACAGTTTTGGAGACTGTCCGCTTGCCATTAGCTATAGCTCTATAACAGCTTTTTTGAAGTGGAGCTATAACCACCGCCGTTCTAACACGTGATCGGCAATAGAGGTGCGTGGAATCGAACCACGGTATAACTAGGAATACAAGATTACCACCAGGGTTCACCTCTACTAATTAGTTAGAAAGTAAAGTTTATAAATTAGGGAAATAGATTCCATTTTTGCCCAGCTGCCAACTGGGCTAAGGGCACTAAGGGAGTCGAACCCTTCGACTAATTAAGAATGGATTAGTTAGTGTCATCTATAAACATAATTTCTAGAAAAATAACTTTATAACGAGAGTAAACTAGTCGTTCCAAAATACCCATAATTCAGGCGCGGTCGGCAACCTGAACCTCTTAACTCAATACGCTCGCCTTTTAAGATTAGAACCGAATATCGTAATCTTACGCAATGTACACAACAATAAGGGTCATGGCATATCTAGGCAGGCAATACATTATAGCTAGGATGTAACAACTACCCTGCCTGCCTTAAGACTAATGGCGGAGTCAAACCGCCCTTGTACAAGTTATCGAATTAGTCTGTCAATTATCACGAATAAAGGTTTATAACATTGAACTATAAATCTACACACCGCCCGGCTATTTACCGGGCTATTGCCACCAAAGGACTCGAACCTTTGTATTCACCTGAGTGGCTACCTAAATCTTGCCTAAGGAGGATTTCTCTAGTGAAAAAACATTTGTGAATTCCGTGCATGTCGATTACTTTTTCGACAATACTATTTTTACATAAAATCAACGTAAATAGCTCGCAACAATCCTGTACAAATCCCGTAGCATCAGTTTTTTCGGACAATCAAATTTGAAATTTCTGGGCATTTATATACCCTTTTCCAAAACTCTAGTCGATCTGCAAATTCACACAGTGCATCATTCTTTTTTGTACTAATAGATTTTTCTGATAAGTGAATTTCAAGCGATAACTGTGGTATTGTTTTTCCTTCAATGAAAGTGCCTAAGAGTATCCTTCTGTAAGGTTTTAGCATTGTATCAGTACAATTCTCCATTGCACGATAAATTGCGCTCACTGCCCGTCTTGCTGGCTCTGCTATGTCAATATCATCTTGAGCTTCAGCTATGACGCTTTTTTCGACTCCATTCTGATAAGTTGACCCAGGAGCAGGAGATAGTTGTGGACTGCTAAGCTGATTTCTGTGCATCCCACATAAATTTAAATAATGCTGAAAGTTATGATTTAAGAATTGCTTAGCTTTCCTTGCAGTTTCATAATAATCTGGAATTAATCCTAAATCGTACACTTTTCCCACTCCCGTCTATTTTTTGTTAATTCTTCCTTCTTCTAAGTTCTGCCTCAATTAACGGCTTAAGCTCTTGCGCTTCCTCAGCGTCTTTTGCTTTAATTTTTGAATAACTCCGCCAGTAAGTTTTGCAAAGTCGTCAGCTTCTGTTTTAACGGTAAATAATGCCATATAGTAGCCCTCAAAGTTACCTTGCTTGTCTATTGCCTTAACTGCATAAACTTGATGAGGCAAAGCATACCAGCGATATAGCCTTGTTTTTTCGTATAGCTCTTTAATATCATCGATTTGCTTAGACATGCTTTGCTCCTTTAGCTGGCTTAATTTTTACTACTTCGCATTCACTAACCTGGTTGCTAGTTTTTTTGCGAACTTCATCGTCAGCTGCAACAGAAAAATAATTACCGATCGGTATTTCTTCAAACAAGAAGTTAACTTTTTCAAGTCTATAGCCAAGACGGGATGCAACAGTGCCCACCCATGTACCAGGAGAATATCCTAAGAACTTAGCTATATTCTTTTTAGCTGCAGCATACATTTTTGGCTTGGTTGGATCGTCAGACTTAAGGCAATATTTAAAATCTATCCCCAAAGGTAAATTGTGTTTTTGTGCCACCGCCAAAATAAAGGCATTTGTTGACCTAACTCTTCGTCTGATTTCTCTCAAGTTAAAACCCCATTCGATCAGATCAACGATCTTAGCCTCACGTTCTTCTTCCGATTCGGTAGCTCTATCAGCAACTTTTTTAAGCCTTTCATACTTAGCGATTGATTTTGCTACAACTTCTGGATTCACAACTTTAGGTACTTTAATAGCTTTAAGTTTTTTTTGAAGTGACTCAATTTCTTGGCGTATGTCCTGCATTACTTTGTAGTCAGGATCATTGATATTCCATTCATGTTTGCCGTAACGCTCTCGCAAAATATCCATATAGACACTCAGTAGCGCTCGACGCCTTTTAAGCTGACCTCTAATATCTTGATCGCTCACCGTTTAATCACCTTCATCTCTTTTAATTCTCACATCAACTCTTGCACGTTCGGCATATCTCTTTTTGACTAGCAGAGTTGTTACTTGCTTATCATCGTGATAGATGCCCCTCATAACTTCGACCATTTTGTGAAGTCTTTTGTCACGCTTCATTTTTGGATTCATACCGTCCATGATGATTTTCCCCACATTATCGGCATCAGGTTTCTTAGTAGGAAGTTCTTGGTTAGCTAAACATAAAGCTTTACGTTTTTTGCTTAAACTCTTCGGCACTTCAAAATATGCCATGATCTTAACGTCTAACGGCTCGTCTTTATCAAATATCCCTTTAAAGCTATTAATCGCCGTATACCTGACCAAATCCTCATATCGTGCTGTTTTAGCAGGCGTATAAGTAACCGTTCTTGTAACTCTAGGTCTTGCTTTTCCTACTGGGGTGCCCTCAATCGTAAAATTAACTTTCACTCGTCTTAATCCTCGTAATATTCAATGCCAGCGGGTTTAAGTACGCCTATCGGCCAGCCAGTTTCACTGTCGCAAATTTCTAACCCGCCCATTTCGTTAGCTACTTTTTGCCACTTATCTTTATTTTTTAAATACGTATCTTCTGAAATTTGTTCTAAATCCATGTTTTAGCCCTCCTATTCAATCCAGTCATCGTAAATTGTAATAGTGCCTATCGCCTTATTTTCTTCAGTTTCTTCAGGGATTTTAAAGTCTGGAAAAGCTTCAAATTCAGATGTCCCGTTAAATCCAAGAATAAGTTCGTTGTCCGTTATTTTTGCTAGCAATTGCAAATCCTCGACCTTTTCAATCTTTATTTTGTAAACAGGGTCATCAACCTCATCAAGCTGGCGCAACATTTGAAATCCATTGTCCTTGATTTTTTCTAGATATTCATCAATACCAATATAGTTTGCAGTTCGTAAACCAATATAGTTTGCAGTTCGTAATTTAAAAAACATTGTTATTCTTCTTTCTCTAGGTACGTGACAACAGTATTAATTTCATCGCCATTTCCAAAATGTTCTACGTTCACAACATCATGTTTTTTTATGAAGTCGTTAACTTCTGTATCATCAGAAAAATAAAAGGTTTCTTGCTTAATAGTTGCTGGATCTTCATACATGATTAATGCGTAATTGCCATTTCCCGAATTAAATTTAATGTCAATCACTTTTTTGGTTTGAATAAACTTGTTAATGGTTTCTTCAAGTTCTTCAGTAGTCACCTCAAATAATACTTTTACTTTCATTTCTGGTACCTCCACTTAATTCTCCGAAGTTGATAATCAGCAGCCTTAACAGTTAACATCAAGCTGACATTAAGCATATATTTGCCAAGCTTGAATAATACTGGACTTTTGCTCCACTTTTCTCGTTGTTTTATTAGCCTGCTAAGTTTTTTAGCGTCCTTAATCCGCATCTTAGCGCGCTTTTTTAATAATCGGTCTCTTTTACGCATTATAATTGCTCCAATTCCATATCTATGTACATCACATTTTCATCAATATTACTGAAAGAATCATTAATCACTGCTTGATTAGGATTGTCCATTCTTATTTGCGACTTTATTTTCGCTGCTTCAATAATAATTTCATCCAAGTAATTATCTATGTTGAGCTTTTGTTCTTCTGTCATCATTACTACTCCTCCGCAATGTCTGAATTAATCAACAATTGCCCAATTTTTGACCAAGACACGCTACCTTCTGGGTATTCTTCACACAGCATGTCGGTAATACGGTTATACGCCTCTTGCTCTTCACGATTTAAGTCATTGATAGTGAGTTCGTCTAAATTCATGATTTTCTATTTTTCCTTTTCTTGATCTATTTTGCATTTTGATAAATCCTTGTAGTAATTGGGTCTATGTTCTTAATACACTTAATCAGATAACCTATTGGATAGTCTGGTTCTCTAAGTATTGTGTCATCAACAGCTTTATATAAAGCTGTTAATGGCTTACCTCTAACCGCCTGAGTTAGTAATGTGCGTTCATGGTTGGTTACTTTAGAAACATCAACTCTAAATTGCTGTGCTTGTTCGAAATAGTAATCGAGTAAATTATCCACAATTAGTGACCAATTAATTATGATTTTTTGGTCGCCCTTAATCTCTCTATTTATACTTGTATTATTATTACTTGTAATATTCTCTTTAAAGTTTTCTTTAATAGGGGGCTTAAAGTTTTCTTTAATACCCTCTTTAGCTTTTTTTGAATACCTATTAAACTTTTCTTTAATAGGGGTATCCTCTTTTTCTTTAACAGGTTCAGCAACTGGATATAACTTTCTGCTTATTATTTGTTTCCCGTCTTTTTCAATAAAAATCTTTAAATAGCCTCGTTCTTTTAAGTGATTAATCCAATTTGAAATAGTTGTCTTTGATTTATCATATAAATTAGCAAAATAACTATTTGTAGCAGTGCAATAGCCATTCTTATTAGCTAGAGCAGTAATTTCACTAAATAATACTTTTTCGTGGGCTTTAAGCTTTTTGTCGTATCTTACATTAGCTGTAAGAACTGAGTAATAGCTTGGTTGTTCCTGCATATTAATTCGCCTCAAATAAATTCTCTATATCTTTAGGAAGTGACTTATCTACCTTTTTGTCTTTAAAAGGATCTTCAGTCACTTTTTTTGCCGCTTGTTCTAAGTCTTTTTGCTTGTTTTTTTCCTCTTCTTGCCTTTTCTTTTTTTCTTCACGTTTAAAGATCTCTGCTACTTGATGAGCAGCTTGCGCATCTTGAGGAGTATGAGGCTCTTTAAACCAAGCCTGCGCATCTTTAACCCCGTCTTTAGCTTCCTGGTATAAATCAAACAAATTAGCTTGTATGCCGTTGTAGTAGACCTTGTAATCTTCAAGCTCTTGTTTAGTTAAAACCTTGGGTTCTTCTATAACTTTTTGATCCCGGGCATCGTCATCGTCATCTGCTGCAATTCCAAAAGCTCCGCTTAGTGAATAACGCTTAGCATAGCTGATTAAGCTAGCAGTAGCCTGGGCATCGTAGGCTTTATTATTTTGAAAAGAAACTTTATTTGTTTTGACCGTAAATCCTGTAATATCAATTAAAACTGTCTGCACGGTGACGTTGTTACCTTCTGCGTTGATATCGAAGAAATAACTAAAAACGACATTTCCCTCTTTGTTCGTGACTTTTTTAATGCCGTCCATGATCGCCTTATCAACGTCAGCTAAATCAGCGTACTTATAATCATAGCTATATGGCTTTCCTTGCTTTGTTTTCCCTGAAACGGTTACAGTGTGTTTTCTCTGAGGCTGGTCAACGTTAGCTTTAACTTGCGCATAGTGTAGTGCCCAACTTGCGCGGTCTTCTTCTTTTCCATAAATCTCCATGATTATTCGCTCACTTTTTCGCAGATTAAACCTTGTTCCTTAATGTATTCAGACAAAGCAACAAATTGCTTTTCAGTACACTTGAATTTAAGCGTCATGCTATAAACTTCATCGACAACCTCGCCAGTTTCTGCATTAATAAACTTGTTCCCTTGAAGTTCAACATTATTCATAGCCTTTTTTTGAGCCTCTGAGCGTACTTTATTTTGCTTGACTAGTTGTAGTTGTTCGTGGTCATTATCCATTTCAGCTAAAATAGTGGATAAAGTTAAATTATCAAGCAATTCAATATAGGGAGCTGCTGACATGGTTGGATTAGTAAAACCTTCAGCTCTTTCTTGAATAACTTTGATGTTTTCGTGTCTTATATCCTCATCGGATTTAATGACCTCGAATTGTTTACGTGCATCTCCTTCGATTGATGACCACCCAGTAGACTTGTTGTCCCATTTATCTTGATAATCTAATTTTTGGAGTGACACACCGTATTCTTTGGCAATATCGCCTAGCAATCTTAAATTTTGCTGATGCTTATCTTGACGTGCTTTATCGTCAAAATACTTAAGACCTTCGCCAATATGATCTGCAGCATTTTTTGCAATCCCAGCTAAGTCTTTAAGTTCAGCATTAAATTTATCTATCGGTTCGCTAGCTTTACGAACAATTTCAAGACGCCTTTTATCAAGTTCTTTTTTAAATCGGTTAAGTTCAGCTCTGGTCTTTTTATCCGCACTATAAGAGTCTGCCGTTACTACGTGCTTATCCCAGCCACCAGCTTCTTTAATCATTCGATCTTTTAAGTCTTGATAACCCTTAAAATTAACCTGTGCTGGCGTGATTTCTAATTTGTAATCAGTATTTTCAAAAGTAATTAATTCATTGTTAGTTTTTCCCATCTTTATAAGTCCTCAATTCTATCAGCGTTGTAGCAGTCAATGACAAACCGCTCTAAATCGTCGCCGTAATTTGTTAAATCGGTAATGAAGTCAACTCTTTCACTAGATCCATAACCCATCTCTTGGGCTAAATTGTCTAGTGATCCAAGTTGATTAATGCGCCACTTAAGGAATTGATTAACTGACGTAAACCCATAATCGAACTCATCGCCATACTGGCTAATAATTGCTTGATATGGTGGAATATTAATTACAATTGCTTTGGGATCTGATCTTTTTATTTTTTCAAAATTATCTTGATTCCGTTGTCTTTTAATTTCTTGCATCTGAAATGGTGCATATTGTGGTGCGTAGTCCATAATGATATAATTACCTCTGATAAATTTATTTGTTATTTTTATTTTCTAGACCGTTGTTAGTTGCTACTAACAGTGGTCTTTTTTTGATATTTGTAAAAAGCATTTGAATGAAACACTTTGTTAAAAGTTACTTCCTCATGTTCGTTTTGGTGCTTGATACCGAGTAATAGGTTAATTATCTTTTTCATTTTTATCTTCTCCAACAAAATCTTCTGATATTGCGTCAATAACGTTTTCTAAGATCTTATAAGTAATGATGTCTGTTTCTTTAATTTGATCGGTTAGCCAAGCTCTTCTAAATATCTTTTCTGCATCGAGTCCCATATCTAGCATAAGTTTATATAGATAAGCTGATATAGCAGCGGTTCGGTGTTCTAAATCATTTAGGTCTTCCAATCCGTCTAAATCAAGTTGATCTGTTGGTGCAGCAAAAATAACTAAACTATTCAAGTCGTTCAAAATTGTTTTGTCCTTTTTCATAAATTTTACCTCCCTAAAATTGCGCTAAATATCAAATATCCGAAGTACATGTTTAAGAAAATCCCAGTACCTACCATTTCAATAATGAATGATTTTTCGAGCCAACCTAATTTGCTTTTCTTCATGTTTAAACCTCAAATTCTTGTAAGCTTGCATTCCAATCTATTCGGTGGTAGTTTTCTTCAATCCACTTTTTAGCGTCTTTTCTAAAAATGATTGTTTTTTTGCCACCTCGTGGATTTACTACAAAACCGCCGTTTTTAACATCAATCTCCGGGAACTCATCAAAGATGAATACTCTAACCCACTCTTGACCTTTACCTCCGCAGTACTTTTTGCGGAACTCATCAATATTGATTGTTGCGCCCTCTGCTTCTTCTTTTTCCTTATCAAATAAAGCTTTGATAATAGGCTTAAAGATAACTATGAGAGCATCTTTATTAATTAGATCAGGCATTTTAATCACCTACTTAGCATCTTTTAAACTTTTTGTGTAACTTGATGATAAAAAAATAGTTGGACTAATTCCTAAAACCTTAGCAACTTTAAATGCAAAATCTGCATCAAACGCTGTGTTAACCCGCAATCTTCTATTAAGAGCTTGAGGACTAATCCCCACCTTGTTAGCAACAAATGTTTTAGAAATACCGTGTTCATCTAAATACTTCTCTAAAATCAAATTGGCATCTATTTTGGTAACATTTGCCATCTTTTCACCGCCTTTTTAAACGTTTTGTTTAATTAACTTACATAATTATAATAACACATTTCGTTTAAAATACAACACATTTTTAAACTTATTTTTTAATTTTATACATTTACAGTTTAAATGTTTTACAATAAGTTTAACAACTAGCGATGGAGGTGCTTAAATTGAGCGAATTTAGCAACCGATTACTTGCATTACGTGAAGAACATAATTGGAGCAAAACCACAGTTGCAAAAAAACTTGGATTAAGTGTTCAGCGATATGCTAACTGGGAATACGGAACCCGTGAGCCTGACTTAGAGAATTTAACAGCAATAGCACAACTGTATGGAGTATCAACTGATTACTTAACAGGACAGAGCAACGACAGAGATAAAAAAGCTGTAGATTTAGAAACCGACCCAGTAGTGCTTAACTATGGTGGCCGTCCTGTATCTGATGAAGATATGGATATTATCAAAGCAATTCTTGAAAGACATAAAAGTGGTGACACTCACTACGAGTAATAGCTATGTACAATAATGATTTATTAAATTATATTTGCAACTTGATATGGCGACATAATTTAGGTGTTGAACTTTGTTACCTCAACGATAATCATTTTCGTTCAAGATACCTCCCCAAAGATAGACTAATTATCGTTAACACTAATTGGTGGAATGACTCAGAAATTCCATTTATGGCTGCTCACGAGCTCGGACATTATATAAACGGCGACAAAGGTGTTATGTACTATGACACACAATCTCAGCCACACGATGCAATTAATCGCGATGACGACGCCTTTAAAGAGCACCAGGCTGATTTATATGGTTTGAACCTAATATGGAATTACGCTTCTTCTCACGGTTATACTTGTGAAGAACCTGGTGAGTTTATGCAACAGTTCGGGATTCCAGAGAGATTACATGACGATGTTGCTAGAAAATTTGAAAGTAACAACGATTTGATATTTTAACGAAGTCCAATACTGAACGACTTTAAAAGCTGGAGGAGGTAAAAAATGAAAACCGTGTTAATTGTGATTTTTGCATTCATAGCCGTGTTTACTTTTATGCCAGTGTATTATGCGTACAAGAACGTTAAGGCAGGCAAAGAAACCAAGATGACTCGAAGGAATGCAATAATCCTTGTAATTGTTGCAGTTGTATCATTCATATTCTTGCTAATAACTATGTTCTTCCCGTCCGGTTCAAATAACAACTCAAACAAGGATAGTAGCAGCTACCAATCTTCGCAACAATCTAGCTCTAGCGAAGATAATGAGGACATCAAGAAAGCTAACGAGCAATTGGTCAAGGACTTAAAAGGTAATCAAGATGATGCTAACAACGGCGATCACAATTACGATTACTCCACTTACATTGAAAAGATTGAAATTAAGAGCAACACACAAGCTCATGTATATGTTGATGAAAGCTTTATGAACTTAGATGATGATGCTAAGACTAAGGTCGGCAATTCTGTTTCAAACTTAATATTGCGTTCAATGACTACTTCAGGAATGGACATTCAGCCCGAAGATCAAAAGCGTGGTATCTACTTAGCCTTTTACACAAGTAGCGATAAAGCAATTGGTCACTCACGCTTGAGCAATTACTTAACATACAAGTTTTATTAAATAGAAAAAAGCCAGTTTAAAAGCTGGCTTTAATTGTACAGTTGTTAAGAACGTACGTTTTAAGGAGTGTTTTTTAATGCCACAATTCGTTCGAAAAAACGGTTTCTGGGGTGTAAGAGTCAACTGGGTTGAACATTTAAACAAAAAAACTGTTTATAGACGCAAATACAAGCAAGGATTTAAAACCAAGCGTGAGGCATCTATGTGGGCTAATAAGTTTCTAGCTAAGGCTAATTCTGGAGAATTGGTTGAGCAGAAAATACCTACTTTTCCTGATTACTTCATGCAATGGGCTAGAATATATCGTTTTACGCACATAACCGAAGTTACTAAGAACCGTTATATCGTAACCGCATCTCACTTAGAGTCTTATTTTGGCTCCAAGCCTTTAAACAAGATCACACGATCAAATTATCAAGAGTTCTTAAATGAATACTCAAAAGATCATGCCCCCTCAAGCGTCAACAAGACAAAAGGATTAATTAAAAGCTGTCTTGATAGTGCTGTAGCTGACGGCTTGATAAGAGTTAATTTTTCGCTAGGCTCACAGGCAACGGGCAATAAGAAGAAAAAATTAGTTGTCATCTACCCTAATGTTGAACAGATTGAAAATATTTTAAATCTGGCTTTAGAACGTAGAAAACCTTACTACCCCAGCTTTTACATCATAATAACCGCAATACTTACTGGAATGAGATTAGCTGAAATCTGCGGCTTAACATGGGACAGAATTGACGTTGAAAATAGAACATTCAAAATAGATAGAGCATATAACCATTTAGCAACTGACAAGGAACATATTTTTAAAACGTTAAAAAATGAGTCCTCATACAGAACTATTAGAGTTAGTCATAACCTAATATCAGTTCTAAGCGAATTAAAAGTTAACGGTAGTAATTTAGTTTTTGCTGAAAAGAATAATCCTTATAAGGTTCCCTATTCCAATGGCGTAAAACACCCGTTAAAAAAGATTATCAAAGATCTAGACTACAATTTAGGCGACTTCCATTTTCACAGTTTAAGGCACTGTCACGTTGCATTACTGCATCATGACGGAATAGACTGGTACTCGATCAGCAAGCGTCTAGGGCACGAAAATTTAACAACAACGCTAAAAACCTATGCTTACCTTGTTGAAGAAGATAAAATAAAGAGTGATGATTTAATCGAAACCCAATTAGACAACTTTTTGACAATTGGCGAAAAAATTGGCGAAACATCAAAAAAGCATAAGATCAAATAATTTTAAATTGCTTATTTTGCTTAGCTCAAAAATCTATAAAACAGCATAAAATCATAATTCACGCCTGTTCAGGGCACCTACATTGGCTGATATACGTTGGTGTATCAGCATTTATTTTTATAAATGCAACTTTTGTGCAACAAAAAAAGGCCGCTCCAGAGGAAAAACTCCGGGACGGCCTTTTATTTAATCATTATTAGCTTTTTTAGCTGTTTCCAGCGCAAACTCTGCTAGCTTAGTTGAAGCCTCATCGCGGGCTTCATTTTGAATACTTAAAGTAAAATGTTCCATTTCATCTTTTAACTTTTCAGGCAAGTCCTTTTCATATTTGCCATATTCATCTTTACTAAATGGCTTAAGAAATTCCTCCAAATTATCATAAAGTTTCTCCATCGCATGACGGATTTCTTTATCCTTTTGCATAGTAACCGAAGAGAGCTTCTCTTTAATTCTTTCTAAGCTACGAATGCTGTGGGGCAAAAGAATGTACTCATTGTCTCGTCTTTGCCAAACGATGACTTTTTCAGTATCAATATCATTTAAATCTTCTTGAACTCGATCGAGATTGTCACTAGCACAAAATGAATAACTTAAAGAATTATCGTCTAAAAATGCTTGATAATTAGATTCAAAATCATCCTTATCGCCATTATAATTATCCTTAAAATCTCTAGCTGCATTGATATCATGCTGAATTTCATGCTTAGTTGTTAAGCTCAAATATTCAGGACTATAATCTTGATAAATATGACTGCCTTCTTCTAAGCTTGTTAACAATTCTTCATCTTGATTTTCCTGAAGAATTTTTTCGATTTTTTTATAAGTATCTGTACCTAAAAAAGTATTTTTTTCATCAACATCAAAATTGAAATCATTATAACAAAGATCTCTAAAGCCCAATAAAGTAAAATACGTTTCTTTTTTCATTTTAATAACCTCACTTACCTGACTTTATTTTACTCCCTTTTAAAATATTATCTAAAATTCCTGCTCTTTGCTGAATAGAAAGATCTTTTATAAAAATCTGCATACTAGCAATTAAAGCTTTTTGCTTTTGAGAAAAATAATCCTTGCTACTTTGAATATAGGCATTCACAAATTGCGACAAAACTTTTTTCCACAAATCTGAATTCGTATTTTGGGCTTGATAAAGACGATTGGCAATTGTAAATGTATTCTTGGGATTAAAAATTTGATTCAAATATATGTCATCAGAATAATTGATAATTGAATACATCATTTCTACAAAGTCTTGGCGATCATTATCGTCTAAACCACTGAGCCATATTTCTATTGCTTGCCAAGAAATTTCCGAAGGACTAGCTAATTTACTAAGCAAAAATTTATCATTATCAATTTGCCAAGTAAACACACTATGCTGCAATGGGGCAATTGCGTCTGCCTTAATAATGTTACAATATTGTTCATTATTAATTAGATCATCTTGCAGTAGTCCAACAATGGAATTGTCTGGAATAAATTTATGAAATAAATCCAAGTTCGCCAAGATATTTTTATCAAAACGCGCCTGCTGATCATAAAAACCAGGTCCATCAAAGCAATCAATTCGCACAATATTAGCTAATTCATTTTGGCTAACTGCCAGACCGACATAAAAAGCTAAATTTCCGCCTTTAGAATGACCTCCTAAAAAATATTTTCCTGGAAATTTTTTCTTTATATCGTGGAAATATTTTTTTGCAAAAAATTGGGATGGCACTTCCTTTTTGAAGGACATATTAAAATTTTCTTTCCAGCCTACGGTGGTTGCACTTGTACCACGAAAAGATAAGTAATATTCCTGTCGTCCTAAATCAAATGTCACTGCACAAAATTGCAATTGCGTTTTAATTTCAACTTTATTAACAGGTTCAATGATTTTAATATTTTTAAAACGAGGATTATTACATATAACTTTAAGCAATTCTCTTAAAGAATTTTCGCCTAAACTTTTATGCGTTAAGTCAAACAAAATATCATCATTATCAACGGAAATATCTTTTAAAACTTTAAAATTCGGATATTTTTCAAAATTGCAATAAGCTAATAAACAAAGAATCGCACTATCTAGCTCATTTAATTTATCTTGATCAAACGAATTAGTATTGTCTTGTGCATAATTAATAATATTTTTCATAATCATTTTATTAACAATAAATTTTTTAGAGTTATAAAATATATGTATAGTAATTTTTTAAACGAGGTATTTGATATGTCTTTTTATGAATGGTTATTAAAATTTGAAGATGTCGACTTACCAATTGGTAAAGTCGCAAAACAAATTAAACACGATGATAAATTTCCAAAAGAAAGTTCTAACCCTGATGAAATTGGAACATACTTAATGTCACAAGTTCCAGATCCAATGTATGAGTCTGCAATGCACGCTCTTGATTATTACAAAAAAGAAAATAATAATTAGTGTATTTCTTGCTTTACTTTTCAAAGTCGGAATGATATATTAAGTGTGTGAGCTAGATAACAACTGTTATATGGACAGCTTTATATAACCCACTTCCCATGTAAGTTAAATAAAATTTCCCGTTATTTAACGCTTTCTTCTTTAACTAAAAGTCCTTTGCTAAGACGCAAAGGACTTTTTTATCTATCAAATGTTTTGGTCCATGCTTTAATTTGTTCTGGGCCGTAATTGTTTAACTTAGCTCCACTAATAAAATGAAATTTAGGATATCCATATCTCAGATTCATTTGAGCTTGGTAAATAGGTGTCATTTGAGAAGTACAGAAAATGACAATCTTTTTTGATTGAAGCAATGCTTCATTTTTTTCAAGAAAAGTTCTAATTACCTTCGGAGGTTCTCCCCACCATAATGGAAAGCCTAACAGCAAAATATCAAAATCATCTGGCAACTTATCGTCTTGAATCTCTGGGCGACAATCAGGATCATTATTTTCTCGATTAGCACGGCAATCTTCTACCGTCCAATTAATATCTTCTGGCTTATATTCAACTTTTTCTTTAATTCTAAATAAATTAGCATTTAAGATATTAGCTAATTCTTTAGCAATTTTTTCGGTGCTTTGCGTTTTTGAAAAATACGCGATTAAATATTTTTTATTCATCATACTTTTATAATGACTCATTTTGATAAAAAAATAAAGTCGTATATTAAAAAATAGTGTTATAATAACTAAACCTTGGCAGGGGCATACTTTTATAAGTATCTAAAAAAACTATGAATGGTCATTCACCACTCATAGCTTTTTTATATTCTGATATGTAATTTTCGAGCTATCTTTTCTACTTTCGATCCTAAAATTTTTTGAGCTAAACTCGTTTTCAAAGCTAAAAATGCGTAAAATCCGCCACCGAAGATGACAGCAATTACCACTAAGATCATTGCAGTAATTCTCCTAGTAGGATCAATAAACTTGCCTCCTACCTCAACAATTAATGTTACTAGTAAAAACATTAATAATGAAAATGCAGCAATACCAACAAATCTTCTACCCGTACGATTGGCATTATAGTGATATCTTACTCGCAAATGTTTTAATGAAAGCCAGACAGTAATTAACAAACCGATATTAGTGGCAAGCAAAGGTCCATAAACTTTGAACAACTGAATCATTGGTAGTTGAACAGCTAATTTAATAATGATTCCTAAAATCAAATATTTGATTGCCATTCCATTTTCAGATAAACCTTGTAAAATAGCCATTAAAACAGTAAAAGATCCTAAGCTAATAGCTGTAAAAGAAGATAAATACAGGACGTTAGATCCTAATTGATCAAATCCATAGAAGATTGTATAAACTGGCTTAGCAATGGCTGCCATCCCCAATGAAGCCGGGATCATAACCAATAAAAACAATTCTAAAGTATTCTCAATTTGATTAGATATACTTTCATAATCCTTTTTAGCATGAGCGCCAGAAAGAAGCGGAATAGCAGTAACAGCCATGGCAGTTGCCAAAGATACAATGATCATAATTAATTTGTTAGCATTCAAACCAAATAAAGCGTACCAAGATTCTATTTGATCTGAACTTGCATGGACAAACATAGCAATCATTGGATGAAAGGTATATTGATCAATTAACTGGAAAAATGTAATACCTGAATCAATGATAATAAATGGAATTGACTGATTAATTATTTCTAAGAAGATTCCAGCCGTAGAGATCTCAATTTCATGATTGGAATTATCCATCAAATACTTAAGCTTAGCTCTTCTTGAATAAAGAAACCACAGTAAGAGTGCTATACCAAAAGCAGCCCCAATTGCTGCTGCTAAATTTGATTGAATAACAGCTTTAACATATGAACCATGTTGAACCTGCATAATGAAGTAAGCTGTTAAAAGCATCCAAACAACACGTGCTAGTTGTTCAATAAATTGAGACATTGCTGATGGCATCATGTCAGCATACCCTTGGAAATAACCACGCATGATACTCAAAATTGGAATAAGCAAAACAGCGTAAGATAAACTCCGCATTACAGCTACTTCACGAGCATCCGTTTTTACTCCATGAGCAATAGCACCCATAATATTATCGGTAGCCAAAATTGGAGCGGCATAATACATAATAGCTGCACAAACTATACCGAAAATTGCCATCAAAATTAAGCCACGCCTAAATAATTTGCGTCCAATTTCATATTCATTTAAAGCATTGTATTTAGCCACTTGTTTAGCAACAGCACCTGGAATACCGGCAGTAGAAATAATAATAAACAAACTGTAAACATTATAACTTTTTGCGGTTAATGCATTAGCAATATTGCCGTGACTTCCCATCCATGCATACCATGGAATTATATAAATCGCACCCAAGATTCGTGAGAAAATCGAGCCAAAAGTCATCCAAGCGGAGCCTTTGAC
This sequence comes from Lactobacillus hominis DSM 23910 = CRBIP 24.179, assembly GCF_000296835.1. Lineage (GTDB taxonomy): Bacteria > Bacillota > Bacilli > Lactobacillales > Lactobacillaceae > Lactobacillus > Lactobacillus hominis. The sequence goes on from NZ_CAKE01000012.1 coordinate 30,856, forward strand.
CATTGTATCTTGGGTTGTATTTTCTTTAGTGTTAGTCTCCATAAACTTTCCCTATATAAATCACGAGTCTGATATTTATCATACTCACAATTGAACAAATTTGTTTTAAATAAATTTTATTTAGGAAAAATTTAACTTACTTAGCTACAATGTTAACAATCTTATTTGGAATAACGATGACTTTTTTGACATCTTTTCCTTCTAAGAATTTTTGAACATGTGATAATGCAAGAGCTTGTTTTTCTAAATCATCTTTTGCACTGTCTTTAGCAGCTTCAAATTTACCACGAAGCTTACCATTTACTTGTACCATAATTTCAACAGTTGATTCAACAAGTTTAGCTGGATCATAGGTTGGCCATTTTGCGTAAGTAATTGATTCATTGTGGCCTAATACTTGCCAAATTTCTTCCATCATATGTGGAGCAACTGGAGCTAAGAGTTTTACAAAGCCTTCAGCATATTCACGTGGAATTGTCTTAGCTTTTTGGGCAGCATTGGCAAAGACCATCATTTGACTAATTGCAGTGTTAAAGTGAAGTGCGTCAAAGTCTTCAGTAACAGTCTTAACAGTTTCGTTATAAACCTTGTCTAGTTCACCATCATTTTCATCCACAATCTTTTCTTGAGGAATTGCCTTCAAATCAAGATCATTAACCATCATACGCCATACACGATCTAAGAACTTCTTAGTTGAAGCTGGGCCATTATCATCCCAATCAATTGAAGCATCAAGAGGCCCCATGAACATTTCATACATTCTAAGAGAATCTGCGCCGTATTCATCAATCACATCATCTGGATTAACTACATTACCCTTTGACTTAGACATCTTTTCATGATTCTTCAAGATTAAGCCTTGGTTGTAAAGACGTTGGAATGGTTCCTTAGTTGGAACAACACCCAGATCATAAAGAACCTTGTGCCAAAATCTTGCGTAAAGAAGGTGACGGACAGCATGCTCTGCTCCACCAATATAAAGATCAACTGGAAGCCATTGCTTCAATAAATCATAATCGGCAAGTTCTTTATCATTATGTGGATCAACATAACGTAAGTAGTACCAACTTGAACCAGCCCAATTAGGCATAGTATTAGTTTCACGTTTACCTTTACGACCGTTTTTATCAACTACATTTACCCAGTCAGTTAAATTAGCAAGCGGACTTTCTGGAGTACCAGATGGCTTAATGTTAGTAGCATGCGGCAAACGAAGTGGTAACTCATCTTCAGGAACTAAAGTAGTTTCGCCATCTTCCCAGTGAATTACTGGAATTGGTTCACCCCAGTAGCGTTGACGGCTGAAGTCCCAGTCACGAAGTTTGTAATTTATTTTAGGTCCACCAGCATGATGTTCTTCAAGCCAATCAATCATACGCTTTTTAGCATCTTCATTATGTAAACCATTTAAGAATTCAGAATTAATATGAACGCCATCACCAGTGAAAGCTTGATCTTCAATGTTGCCACCTTCAATTACTGGGGTAATTGGCAAACCAAACTTAGTAGCAAAAGCATAATCACGTTCATCATGAGCAGGAACAGCCATTACTGCACCAGTACCATAACTTGCTAAAACGTAGTCAGAAATCCAGATTGGTACTTCTTTACCATTTACTGGATTAATTGCGTAAGCACCAGTAAACACACCGGTCTTGTTCTTGTTCAAATCAGTTCTTTCAAGATCTGACTTAGATTCAATTTCCTTAATATAAGCGTCTACAGCTTCTTTTTGTGCAGCAGTGGTAATCTCTTGGACAAGCTTGCTTTCAGGCGCTAAAACAGTGTAAGAGCAGCCAAATAAAGTATCTGGACGTGTAGTAAAAATATCAAAGCTCTTATCGCTATCTTTAATTTTGAAAGTAACTTGCGCACCCACTGAACGGCCAATCCAGTTTCTTTGCATTTCTTTAACGGGTTCTGGCCAATCTAAGTCGTCCAAATCTTCAAGCAAGCGATCTGCATATGCAGTCATCTTAAGCATCCATTGCTTCATGTTACGGCGGTAAACTGGATAGCCACCACGTTCAGTCTTACCATTAACGATATCTTCGTTGGCAACCACAGTACCAAGATCTGGTGACCAGTTAACTGGCACTTCTGCTTCATAAGCAAGACCTTTTTTGTACATTTGTTCAAAAACCCATTGAGTCCACTTGTAATAATTTGGATCACTGGTTCTCACTTCACGATCCCAATCATATGAAAAACCAAGCTTATTTAATTGACGTTTAAAGTTGGCAATATTTTCTTCAGTGACCTTAGCTGGGTCTTCGCCAGTCTTTAAAGCGTATTGTTCAGTAGGAAGACCAAATGCATCCCAGCCCATTGGATGAAGCACATTATAGCCTTGTGCTCTTTTCATTCTTGAAACAATATCAGTAGCTGTGTATCCTTCTGGGTGACCTACGTGAAGTCCTTTACCAGATGGAAATGGAAACATATCTAAAGCATAGTAATTCTTTTTATTTGGATCTGTACCAGTTTTAAAAGTATCATGTTCAGCCCAATATTTTTGCCATTTCTTTTCAACAGTTTTATGATTATACATTTAAATCCTCCTACAACAAAAAAAGTCCTATGATTTTTCAAATCATAGGACGAATTATCGCGGTACCACCTAAGTTTCACAATTATTGTGACCCTTGCTTGTTCTTTAACGCAGAACAAAAATATACGAAAGATTTTTAAACAGGACAAGTTCATAAATTTTTTCTAAAGTCTTGCAGCAGACGACTTCTCTCTGAAAGAAAAATATTTTACTACTACTTCCTAATCTTTTCTGAGTAAACTATAATGATTATAATTTACCACAAATAGTAGAAAAAACAAGAGGTGAAAATTTTTGAATCATTTAAAGCACAATTATAAAAGCACTTTTATACTTGCACTCATTTTTCTAGTCTTATTTGCTAGCTGGATTTCTTTAGTTGTAACGCATAGTTTTATAATCAATAACCTCGATAGTTTTTTTATTAAAATTATATGCAATACAAACCCACATAATATTGCATTTGCCAAAATGTTTACTGTTTTAGGTAATACTAGTACAATTACAACCATTACAGTTATCCTATTTTTAATTTTGTTAATCGCCAAGAAAAATTTATCGGCTAGCTTTTTAGCTATTGTAATGATTCTTGCCAATTTAAGCAACTTGATTTTAAAAAATATTGTTCAACGTCCCCGACCACAGGTTAAACATTTAGTATATGCCAGCGGATATAGTTTCCCATCAGGACATTCAGTTGGAAGTGCAGCTTTATGTGGTGTCTTGATTATTTTTACTTTATATTTAATTAAGAAAAGATGGTTGAAAATTCTTTTAATAATTATCCTTTTATCATTTCCGATTTTAATTGGCTATACTAGAATTTTTCTTCATGTCCACTATCCCTCAGATGTAATGGGAGGATTTATAGAAGCGTGCTCTTATTTATTTTTAACTTTAGCAATTTATAAATACTTAGAATATAAAAAAGATTTAGAAATTAACTTCTAAATCTTTTTTGATAGGTTTGATTTATAATCAATGAAATTACGATAATAATCAGCGAAACTATGTATACGCTCTTTAAACCGGAAAGTAAAACTTCACGTAATTGTGGTATTAAATTATCAGCTAAATTCTTAGCTTTTTGTGATGAGACGATTTGATTCATCATTTCTTGAGTTAATGACGGATATTTTCTCAGATTTTGTGCAATTACGAGATTAAAACTTATACCATATATTGATACCATCATCGTTTGTCCAACATATTTCATTAAAGTATTAAAACTCGTTGCAACACCAATTTTATCAGCGCTGACTAATACCTGAGATCTTACTTGAGAAGCAGTAGTTATAATTCCAAAAGCCGTTCCATTAAATGCTGCAATTAAGCAAAATACCCAAAAACTTGTCTTAATCGGAAGTAAAATTATAGTAAGATCAGCCAATAACAAAACAAGAAGCATATAATCATAGGTCCGTTTGATGCCCATTTTGCCCAGCATACCGCCAACCAAAAATGACCCCACAATCCACATTAAAGAACTCGGCGTTACGGCAAAACCAGCCAATGATGCATTAGTACCATTAATTCCCTGCATCCAAGTAGGAATATAAAATTCAAATCCAATTACTACTCCAGAAACAAATAAAGTAATTATATTGATTGCCAAAAATTCTTTATTCTTCAACATATCTAAAGGAAGCAAAGGATCTTGTGCAACTTTTTCGCTTTTATAAAAAAGAATTGCAGCAATAATGCTGATGATACCAAGAATTATTAAAAACCAAATTGAATTTGTATCGCCTAATTCTTGTAAAAAGACCATCAAAGCTAATAATAAAACTACTAAAGATAAGACGCCCTTTACATCAAGACTTGATTTCACAACTCTCTTTTTTTCGAAAAAGAAAAAGTAAATTATTATAAAAGCGATTATGCCAATTGGAACGTTAATATAAAATACCCAATGCCAAGAAAGGTGCTGAACAATAAATCCACCTAATAATGGAGCAATTACAGAAGCTACACCCCAAAATCCGGAATTCAATCCCAGCATTTTAGCTCTTTTTTCTAAAGAATATAAATCGGCGATTATGGTTACTGCGACAGGTTGAATTGCGCCCGATCCCAATCCTTGAATAATTCTAAAGAAAATTAATTCAAGCATATTTTGAGCAAGACCACATAATGAGGAACCTACGATAAATAAGACGATTCCTATTAAAAAAACTGGCTTTCTTCCAATTCGGTCAGCCAGTTTTCCATATAAAGGTGTAGAAACAGCTGTCATCAAAAGAAATATTGATACAACCCAGTTCATTATCTCCAATCCATTAAGATCGGACACAATGGTTGGCATTGCTGTAGAAACAATAGTCCCTTCAATCGCTGTCATAAATGTTGTCATAAAAATCGCAAGCGTGGTCAAAGACACGTTTGTTTTTTTCATTTTTTTCCTCTTAGTTAGCGTGCTTGGATACGTAATCTTTTAAATCAGCAACTTTATCAGTATGTTCCCAAGGTAAATCTACGTCAGTTCTACCAAAGTGGCCATATGCAGCTGTTTGACGATAAATTGGTCTTCTTAAATCAAGCATCTTTATAATACCTGCAGGACGTAAGTCAAAAATATTTCTAATTGCTTCAACCAATAAATCATCACTAACTTTGCCTGTTCCAGCTGTGTCGACCATGATAGAAACTGGATGAGCGACACCAATAGCATAAGCCAATTGAATTTCACATCTATCTGCTAAACCTGCAGCAACAATATTTTTAGCTACATAACGTGCTGCATAACTTGCACTTCTATCAACCTTGGTAAGATCTTTTCCAGAAAAAGCTCCACCACCATGGCGAGCAAAGCCACCATATGTATCTACAATAATCTTTCGACCAGTTAAGCCTGAATCACCTTTTGGTCCACCGATGACAAAACGTCCTGAAGGATTGATTAAGATTTTTGTTTTATCGTCTAAATATTTTTCAGGAATAACTTGTTTAATAACCATATCAACCATGGCATTATATATTTCGTCATTTTCAACTTTATCATCAGTTTGAGTTGAAATTACCACTGTGTCAACACGTTTGGGCTTATCATTATCATCATATTCAACAGTAACTTGCGCCTTAGCGTCTGGACGGAGCCATTGCAACGTTCCATCTTTTCTTAATTTAGCAACTCTTCTCATTAATTTATGTGCAAGAGAAATTGGTAACGGCATCAATTCAGGTGTTTCATTAATTGCAAAGCCAAACATCAAACCTTGATCTCCAGCTCCAATTTTGTCTAAATCATCAGTGTCGTTATTGTTTTCTCTGACTTCTAATGACTCGTCAACACCACCAGCAATATCTGATGATTGTTCATCTATATCAACCAAGATAGCACAATTATTTCCATCAAAGCCTAATTCAGGTTTATTATATCCAATTTCAAGTATCGTCTTACGAACAACACTTTGAATATCGACGTATGCAGAAGTTGATATTTCACCAACTACTAATACTAAACCTGTTGTAACTGTAGTTTCACATGCCACACGACCATATGGATCTTTTTCCAATATAGCATCTAGAATAGCATCGGATATCTGATCTGCAACTTTATCAGGATGTCCTTCAGATACAGATTCTGAAGTAAATAATTTCTTTTCCTTTTCCATAGAGTCCCCCTAAAATACTCTTCGGTTACAAGGCATCTTCACAAAAAAGTGAATCCTTTCGGGACCTTAACCGACCTTCATTAACGTTCGATAAATTTTTTACAGAAAAAAAAGACTACCTAACGGTAGTCTGTCGAACTATGGAGGATACAGGGTTCGAACCTGTGACCTCCTGCTTGTAAGGCAGATGCTCTCCCAGCTGAGCTAATCCTCCGTTCATGACCCGTACGAGATTTGAACTCATGTTACCGCCGTGAAAGGGCGGTGTCTTAACCACTTGACCAACGGGTCAGATCTCATATCTGAGCACGTTTATTAATATACCAGTTCTCAAAAAATAATGCAAGAACTTTTTTACTCAGACACTTAAATTTTTAGTAGCCTCTAGCGGAGTGTGAGAGATTCGAACTCTCGATACAGGTAATGCCCGTATACATGATTTCCAATCATGCTCCTTCAACCACTCGGACAACACTCCATAATAATGAGGCTACTTACTCCGGCTGTCAGACTCGAACTGACGACAACCTGATTAACAGTCAGGTGCTCTACCAACTGAGCTAAGCCGGAATATTAAAAAAGAGC
>NZ_CAKE01000011.1 GCF_000296835.1 Lactobacillus hominis DSM 23910 = CRBIP 24.179
ATGGTTGGAATGCCTTTTTACTAGCTGCTTTTTCACAAGTAGTTACGGCAATTACTATGAACTTTTGCGAAGCCGGCTTTGATCGTAAGTATCAAGTTCGTATTATGAGCAATGATCACTTTGATGAAGTGAAAAAAATGTTAATGAAAAACTACCAATCTTTGACTTTGTACAATGTAGTTGGTGGCTATAGCGATGATCAAAAACAGCAGATCTTAATCGTGGTTGATACGCGCGATTATGGTCCGCTGATTACCCAAATTCATGAAATTGATCCAGATGCCTTCATTATTACTGATACTATCGTTAAAGTACATGGAGGCCAGTGGGGCTTATAGCCAAGTCTTTTGATAAATATCTTCTTTAAAACCGCAAGTTAGTTTATCTTTGTCTACTACTAAAGGCCGTTTAATTAACTTGCCGTCTTTTGATAAAAGATCTGCTGCTTGTTCAATTGTAAGGTTTTCCATCTTGTCTTTAAGATTTTGGGCGCGATAGTGCTGACCTGACGTATTGAAGAAATAACGCAAGCCACGATCTTGATATTTTGTTAACCATTTAATGAAATCTGCCTGAGAGGGTGGATTTTTTATTAGGTCGACAAATTCGTATTTAACATTATGTTCGTCAAGCCATTTTTGCGCCTTATTAGAAGTAGAACAACGTTTATAGCCGTAAAAAGTGATCATTGTGTATTCTCTTTTCTATAAATAATTATATTTTTAGTATAGTAGATTATGTTTATTTTAGAAAAAAATCTTGCTTATTCTGTATGTTGACCAAAAATCATGCAAAAACGGTCAACGTGTAGAACAAAAATAGCACTATTTTGGTCAACGTGTAGAACAAAATGATATTAATAATTAAATTTGCTAATTTTTTGCAAGAATCTCTAGATAAAATATTGATTCTGCGCCTTTTGAGTAGTAAACTGTAAGAGTTGTATTTGTGGCTACCTCACATCTGCAACCGCACGTCTAAGGTAAGAAGTAAGCTAACGTTAGCTTCACCTTTTTACGGCGAGTCTAAGTATTTTTTTCGGAGGTGTACAAATGTACGCAGTTATTAAAACCGGTGGTAAGCAATACAAGGTTGCTAAGGGCGACAGCGTTTTTGTTGAAAAGCTTGAAGTTAAGCCTGGTGAAGAAGTAACCTTTGATGAAGTTATCCTTTTAAACGATGGTAAGTCAACTAAGATTGGTACTCCATTAGTTGAAGGTGCTAAGGTTGTTGCTAAAGTTGAAAAGCAAGGCAAAGAAAAGAAAGTTGTTACTTTCAAATACAAGCCTAAGAAGCACTCACATACTAAGTATGGTCACCGTCAACCTTACACTAAGGTAACTATCGAAAGCATTGAAGCTTAATTGAGGGGTGAAACGAATTATGATGATTAACAATCTTGAAGCACTTAAGTTATTTGCCCACCACAAGGGTGGTGGTTCTACTGCCAATGGTCGTAACTCAGCTGGTCGTCGTTTAGGCGCAAAGCGTGCTGATGGTCAAGCAGTTAACGCAGGTTCAATTATTTACCGTCAACGTGGTACTAAGATCCACCCAGGTAAGAATGTTGGCCGCGGTGGTGACGACACTTTATTCGCATTAGTTGAAGGTGTTGTTAAATTTGAACGCTTGGGTAGAGACCGTAAACAAGTTTCAGTTTACCCAGTTAACGAAGCAAAATAATCTTTTTGCAGACTGGACGTTTAATAGCGTTCAGTCTTTTTTTATCAATTGAGGTGACAAGATGCCTGCAAATCAAGAACTTTTAATGTTGCTTAATAAACGTATCAAAAATGTGACTGATGAAATTAAAGATCAAAATGCCGATGCACTTTTGATCTTTAACCAAGCTAATTATCGCTACTTGACTAATTTCACTGGTGAAGAAGCAGAGCTGATTTTGACTAAAGATGGCGATCGGGTGCTTTTATCTGATTCACGTTTTAAAGATCAGATTCGCCACCAAGCGCCAGGTGAATTAGAAGTTGTCATGCAAACGATGGACAACATTAAAGAAATTAGCCATCAGCTGCAAAAACTTCCTGTTAAAAAGGTGTTAGTTGAAGGCGAGTTTATTAGTGCAAGTCAATTTGATACATTAGTTGAGCAAAATCCAGATATTGAATTTGTTTTATGCAATGAATTAGTTGAAAAAGCACGGACAGTTAAAGACGAATTAGAATTAAAGGCTTTGCAAAAAGCAATTGATATTTCAATGCAGAGTTTTAAAGAAATTCTACCTTTAATTAAGCCGGGCGTAACTGAAAAAGCAATTGGAGCCAAGCTTGATTATTTATTCAAAATTAATGGTGGCGAAGGCCAATCTTTTGAAACGATAATTGCTTCTGGCTATCGTGGTTCTTGGGCACATGGAGTAGCTAGCGATAAGAAAATTAAAGATGGCGAATTGATCGTCATTGACTTTGGTAGCTTTTATAACGGCTATACTGCCGATATCACGCGTACTGTGGCGTTAGGACAGGTTGATTCTGAATTAGAAAAAATCTACCATATTGTCTATGAAGCTCAAAGACGCGGCATTGAAGCTGCCGTTGCTGGCAACACTGGTGCTGATATTGATAAAGCAGCCCGTTCATATATTACTGAGCAAGGTTATGGGGAATTTTTTGGCCATGGTATCGGCCATGGAATTGGATTAGAAATCCATGAACTTTGTACGCCTGCTATGCCATATAGTAAAGAAGTAATGAAAGATAATATGGCAATTACTGTTGAACCAGGTATTTATTTACCTGATAAAGGCGGCGTGCGAATTGAAGACGACATTTTAATTTCTGGTAAAGATCCAATTACAATGTCTAATTTGCCGAAAAAAGAATTATTAGTTTTGTAAATTTAGGCAATTTATCCGTTTATCTTGCGAAATCTAGCTTAAGATTGGTAAGATAGATGTATGTAGAAATGAGGTAATTTATTATGACAATGATCTCCGTTAACGAGTTCAAAAACGGACTTACTATCCAATATAATAATGACTTATGGCGTATTGTTGAATTCCAACACGTAAAGCCAGGTAAAGGTAGTGCTTTCGTACGTTCGAAGCTTAAGAGTTTACGTACTGGTGCAGTTCAAGAATATACTTTCCGTTCTACTGCTAAAGTAGAAACTGCCGATATCCAGACTAAGTCAATGCAATACCTTTACAATGACGGTACTAGCTTTGTATTTATGGATACTAACACTTACGAGCAACTTGAAATTCCAGAAGCTCAAGTAGAAGCAGAATCTAAATACTTAAAAGAAAACATGGTTGTTAACGTAATTATGCACGAAGGTGAAACTTTGGGTGTTGAATTACCTAACACTGTTGATTTAACTGTTGCTCAAACAGAACCAAACATCAAAGGTGATACTTCTTCCGGTGGTGGTAAACCAGCTACTATGGAAACTGGTTTAGTAGTTAACGTTCCATTCTTTATTAATGAAGGTGACGTTTTAACTATTAACACTGCGGACGGTACTTACGTATCCCGTGCAAATAAGTAATTAATTAGAGGTTTTTATTATGGCTGATAATTCAACAATTCTTTTATCAAATAATGATAAAGGTGATGAGACTCGGGTTGATCTAAGTGTTCTTGAAGTCATTTTGGGAATTGCTGCCAGAAAAGTTGATGGTGTTAGCGAAATGCGTGGCTCAATCAAGAATGGTTTAGATTCATTGTTTGGACGCACTAATCGTGGCAAAGGCGTCACTTTAAGCGTTGAAGATAACCAATTAACTGCAGATGTCTATGTTTACTTAGACTACGGCGTAAATGTGCCACAAGTTGCAGTAAAACTTCAAAAACGTTTGGCTTTACAATTAGAGCAAATGACTGATTTAACATTAAAACAAATTAATGTTCACGTTGTCGGCTTGATTTCTGAAGAAGAAAAATCAGCAAAAGATGAAGAACTCTTTTCTAATCAAGAAGATGGCGAGGCGCAGGACTAATGACTCAACATGAAATGAGAACAATAGCCTTGCAGGCTTTATATTTAGCGAATCAAAGTAAGACAACCGATGCTGAGCAAGTTTATGAGCGAGCAAAGAATGCTTTAAATCTAAAATCATTCCCTGATTATTCCAAGACTCTTTTAGAGGGAATTTTGGCTAATAAGGAAAATTTAGATAGTAAACTTACTTCTCACTTAAAGAAAGGCTGGCGTCTTGAAAGACTTGCTTCAATTGATCGCGCTATTTTGGAATTAGGTTTATATGAAATGCAAAATAGTAAAATCATTGAGCCTGTTGCTGCTTTGAACGAAGCTTTGAATTTATGCGATGAATTTTCTTCACCAAAATCAAAAGCTTTCGTTAATGGCGTCTTGGCTAATTTTGTAGATCGAAAATAAGATTAAAGTCGGCTGTGGCCGACTTTTTTTATGAGGTATTATTTTGGCAACAATTCTGGATGGAAAAAAGATAGCTGCTAAGCTAGCTGATAAAGTTAAAGAAAATGTTAAAAGGTTAAATGAGAAAAAAATTTATCCCACTTTATGTGTAATAGAAGTAGGTAATGACCCGGCTAGCAAAATATACTTACGTGTAAAAAAGAACCTAGCTAAAAAAGTAGGTATCAAAGAAAAAACTCTTAATTTTCCCGCAGACATTGAGCAAGCAGAGCTAATTAACACTATCAAACAGTTAAATGATGACGAGCAAGTAAATGCGATTATGGTGCAACTACCGCTACCTGAGCATTTAGACCAGGAAAAAATCATCGAAGCAATTGATCCTAAAAAGGATGCCGATGGTTTTCATCCCTATAATCAAGGCAGACTTTGGCAGGGAAAAACAGATATTGTTCCAGCTACTGTGCGTAGTGTAATGACTTTTTTTGACGAGTATAATATTGACTTAGAAGGCAAGAATGCACTCATTATAGGGCGCAGTATTATAGTTGGAAAACCTTTAGCTAGTCGATTATTAGAAAAAAATGCAACTGTCACGATTGCTCATTCAAAGACACGGAATTTAGCAGATTTAACAAAAAAAGCTGATATTATTGTTTCTGATGTGGGACATGCCCATTTAGTGACTGAAAGTATGATCAAACTAGGTGCTGTTTTAATTGATGTGGGGATGAATCGCGAGCAAGGGAAATTACTTGGCGATGTAGATTATGAAGCTTGTTTACCTAAAGCTAGTGCAATTACCCCTGTTCCTGGAGGCGTTGGCCCATTAACTGTGGCTAGTTTAATGAGGCAGGTTGTAATATTAACGGAGAAACAAAATTATGGCAGATAGCCCAGTTTATTTATCTGTAACAGATTTAAATTATTACATTTCGCAAAAATTTAAAAATGATCCATATTTGCATAAAGTTTTTTTGCAAGGGGAGCTTTCAAATTTTCGCTTTAGAATGAATTCGCACCAGTATTTTTCTTTAAAAGATGAAAAATCTAAGATTAATGTGGTGATGTTTCGCTCATTTTTTGAAAAGCTTAAATTCAAGCCTGAAGAGGGAATGAAAGTCTATGTCTCCGGCTATGTCGGCGTATATGGACCGCAAGGATCCTATCAGTTTTATGCACAAACTATGGAGCCAGCAGGATTAGGTGCACTATATGAGCAGTTGCGCCAATTGCAGGCAAAACTTGCTAAAGAAGGATTATTTGATCAAAGTCATAAAAAGAAACTGCCGCTTTTTCCTGATAAAATTGCCGTAGTGACAAGCGCCTCGGGTGCTGTTATTCATGATATTATGGTCACTGCTAATAGACGTTTCCCGCATGCGGAAATTGATTTATATCCAGCAAAAGTTCAAGGTGACGATGCTAGTGAAACAATTGTTAATGCTTTGCGCCAGATCCAAGCTCAAGGCGATAAATACGACGTCGTGATCATTGGTCGTGGTGGTGGATCTTTAGAAGATCTATGGCCATTTAATGAAGAAGCAGTAGTGCGCCAAATTTATGCTATGACGATGCCTGTGATTTCTTCAGTTGGGCATGAAACGGATACTACTTTAAGTGATTTAGTTGCTGATGCACGTGCTGCGACACCAACAGCAGCTGCTGAATATGCGACGCCGAACTTAGCTGATGTTTTGACTTCAATTAATCAATTGCGCGGAAAATTGTATGCAGCAATGCAGGCGATTATTAGAAATAAGAGCGAGCAATTAGATCGCTTAAAGAACTCAGTGGTTTTACGTGAACCGGCTCGAATTTATGATGAACCACTTCAAAAAGTTGACATGCTTACGCAAAGGCTGTTTCAAGCTCAGCGTAATTTGCTTTCTCAAAAGCGTTCCGAACTTAATTTAATTAAACAGCGTATCATGGGAGCAAGTCCTGATAAGCAATTAAAGCAAATTGAGCAAAAGTTTAATTTCTTAGAGCAAAATATGAATCAAGCAATTAATAATTACTTGAAAACTCAGCGTAATCGCTTTGTAAGTTTAGAGCAAAAATTAGACGATAATAGCCCATTAAAGACAATTAGTCGTGGCTATGTCTATACTTCCAATTCAGATGGTAAGACGATTACGTCTGTTAAGCAATTGCAAGTAGACGAAGAAATTAATTTACAATTTAAAGATGGACAAGTAAGCGCCAAGGTTACAGATATTAGGAGAAAATAAAAATGGCTGAAGAAAAGAATAATTTTGAAAACCAACTAGTAGAATTACAAAATATAGTGACTAAGCTTGAAAGTGGCAATGTTCCATTAGAAGAAGCAATGGAGCAATTTCAAGCAGGAGTAAAATTAAGTCGCGATTTAGAAAAGAAATTAACGCAAGCTGAACAAACTGTAGCAAAGTTAATTGACCAAGATGGAAATGAAAAAGAGCTTGACCCACAAAATGCACAAGCTCCAGAGGATGAATAATGGATTTAAAAGAATTTAGAAGCAAATATACGCCAATTATTGATAATTTTCTAAAAACACATTTAACTGAAGAAATCGAAGATAAAAAATTAGGCGAAATAATGGCTTATTCTGTATTAGCCGGTGGCAAAAGACTGCGTCCTTTGATTTTTCTATCAACTTTAAAGAGTTTAGACATGTCAATTACTGAAAAAGAAATTCGCATTGCCTGCGGTATTGAATTAATTCATACATATTCTCTAATTCACGATGATTTACCTGCAATGGACAACGATGACTATCGCCGTGGTAAATTGACCAGCCACAAAAAATGGGGTGAAGCACAAGCAATTTTAGCTGGCGATGGTTTACTGCCTTTAGGAATTCAATGGATTGCACAAGCTAGTCAAAATGTGAAGTTAGTTGAAATTATTTCTGAAGCTGTTGGTCCTAATGGAATGGTTGGCGGCCAATATTTAGACATTGATGCGACTAATAATGAAAGTGTCAAAGATAATGCTGAATTCATCAAAAAGATGGAATGGCTCAAAACAGGTTGTTTGCTTCAAGCTAGCGTACAAATGGCATATGTTTATGCAAAATGCATCGATGAAGCAAAAATCGCAGCCTTAGACAAGTTTGCCTATACTTTTGGGCGTTCTTATCAAATTTATGATGACTTGGTTGATTTGGTTGAAACAAGCGAGCAGGCGGGAAAGGCAACACACAAAGATGAAGAAGAAGGTAAAAATAATACCTTAACTTTATATGGAGCCAAGCAAAGTCGCAAGCAACTGCAAGATTTAGTCGATCAAGGAAAACAAGCTATTTCGATTTTTGAATTGCCAATATTAGGTGAATTTTTCGATTTGTATCAGAAGGTAATGTGATGGGTAAAAAAAGAGCGGATATTCTTTTATTTGAACAAGGGCTATTTAACTCAAGAACAGGAGCGCAGCGTGCTATTATGGCAGGCTTAGTTAGCGACCATAATCATCAAAGAATCGATAAAGCTGGACAAAAATTCGATGACGATGAGAAATTTTATATTAAAGATGATGGTAAGAAATATGTTTCTCGTGGTGGTTTTAAATTAGAAAAAGCACTTAAAGTCTTTAATATTGATTTGAAAAATAGAGTTTGTTTAGATATTGGCGCTTCAACAGGTGGGTTTACTGATGTTGCCTTACAAAATGGAGCTCAAAAAGTTTATGCCTTAGATGTGGGCTATAATCAGCTTGCTTGGAAATTAAGAGACGATCCACAAGTTATCGTGATGGAAAAACAGAATTTTCGCTACAGCAAGCTAGAAGACTTTACGCAAGGTCGTCCTAATTTTGCCATGACTGATGTATCTTTTATTTCACTCGATTTAATTATGCCGCCAATGTATGATATTTTAGCTGATAAATGCGATGCTGTTTGTTTAATTAAACCACAATTTGAAGCGGGCCCCGAACATGTAGGAAAACACGGCATTGTGCATGATCACGAAGTACATAAGCATGTTATTGAGCATACAATGGATGAAGCCATGAAGATTGGTTTTAATGTCTTAGGCGTTGATTATTCGCCAATTAAGGGTGGTAAAGGTAATATTGAATTTTTGATTCATTTGGGCAAAGATGAGGCAAACGGCTCACAAAATCTTTGGCAAGGAGATGTATCCGCCTTAGTTCAAAGAGCGGTTGATGGCCTTTAGGAGGTAGACGAAATGTTACTTGAACTTGATATTCAAAATTTCGCAATAATTAAATCTCTCAAAGTGCGTTTTCAAGAAAAGATGACGGTCATTATTGGAGAAACTGGTGCTGGTAAATCAATTATTATTGATGCTGTTTCGCTTCTATTAGGTAATCGCGCTCAGCATGAAATGATCAGAACTGGCGAGAAAAAGGCCGTTATTACCGGTTTATTTGAAGTCAATGATCAATATGAGACAGTGAAGAATCTTTGCGAAAAATACGGCTTGCCTTGTGAAGATCAGCAAATTGTAATCTCGCGTGAATTATCGCAAAAAGGTCGCAGCGTAGTGCGTATTAATGGGCAAATTACGACGATCGGCGTTTTAAAAGAAATCGGGCGCTATTTAGTTGATATTCATGGTCAAAACGATCAACAGATTTTGATGGATCCAGATCGTCAGATTGATTTAGTTGATAATTATGCACCAGCAAGCTTTAGAAAAAAGCTCAAGCAGTATCAAGAAGATTTTGTGCAGTGGCAAAAATTAAGCAAAAGATTGCTGCAATTACGCCAAGATGCTCAGGAATTAGCGCAAAAACAAGATATTTTAGAATTTCAACATAATGAGTTAGCTAATGCAGATTTGCAAGATCCTCATGAAGATGAAAAATTAGAAGAAGAGTTCAATGAATTAAGCAATTATCAAAAAATTGCAGATGCTGCTTCTTATTTTATGCAGCTTTATGATGACGATGAACATGGCTTAGCGACTTTATTAGGGGATGCTCAAAATGCTGCCAGCGATTTAGCTGATTATGGTAAAAAATTCCAAAACTTCGCCCAAAGTTTTAATGATGGAGTTTATTCTTTAAATGATGCTCGTAGCGAATTGTCTAACTTAATGGACAGCATGGATTTTGACGAAGAAAGATATCAATTTGTGACAAACCGTTTAGACACCTTAACCAGTCTAAAGAAAAAATATGGTCCTACTTTAGAAGATGTCTTTAAATTTTATGCCAAAGTTGAAAAAGAATTAGGGCAATTTGAAACTGGTGGTTTAGACGAAGAAAAAATCCAAAAGCAAGTTAAGGCTTTAGAAGAAAAGCTATCTAAACAAGCTGAAGAACTCCATCAGCAAAGAGAAAAAGTGGCACATACCTTGGAAACAAAGATTAAACATGAATTGGCCGATCTTTACATGGAAAAAGCACGTTTTGCGATTAATTTTAATACCAGTTCCAACTTTACAAAATTAGGAACTGACTTAGTAACTTTTGTCATCGCACCTAACCCAGGGGAAGCTTTAATGCCACTAGTTAAAATTGTTTCTGGAGGAGAACAGTCGCGTTTAATTTTAGCTTTAAAGGCAATTTTTAGTCGCGTTGAACCAGTAGGAACAATGATTTTTGATGAAATTGATACTGGTGTTTCTGGCCGAGTATCGGCTGCTATTGGTAAAAAGATGCATGCCATTGGTCAAGAAAAACAGGTTATTACGATCACGCACTCGCCCCAAGTGGCAGCTGCTGGCGATCAACGTTATTCAGTAGTTAAACAAGTTAAAGACGGTGCTACATATACTCAAGTAGGTCCGTTAACTCAAGAAGAAGCTGTAACTGCAATTGCCCAGATGATGGCAGGTAGTGACGTAACTGACGCTGCTAAGAAAAATGCAGCTGATTTAATGAATAGCTTTAAAAACGAAGATAAATAAAAAATCGAAGCGTGATGCTTCGATTTTTTATTAGCAATTTTTATCATAAAGTTGCCCACGTTTAGCAGCTTCTGCAATGTCGCTAGCCTTTGCTAATTTAACATTGCCCGTAAGCAAGCCACCGTCGTTACGTAGATGCAAAGTTGTATCTTTGATGTATAAAACTAAATTATCGCCTAAAAAAGCTAAATCATAGTCTGAAGTATAAATTTTCAAGTCAGTATTTGTCTGAATTTCTATTGGATAGCGGGAATCTGTTTGGCGTGTATCTAAAGCAATGATTGAATAATCGGCTCCTAAGCTGCAAGAGCCACCTTCAATAGAGTAATCACCACCACCGCCATCAACTATTAATAAGAGTGGAAATTTACTATAGCCTCTTTTTTCTAATAAATTTAGGGCATCAGCTTCAATTGTCATTTTAACCATAAAATTACTTCCTTTAGCAGTAAAGATAATAACTTAATTTTACAACTAAAAGAAATATTTTGAAATTAATCGACTTCGATGTTAAAAAGATCGCCTAAATCGATAATATGATACATCTTGTGATCATGGCTGCGCAAAATAAAGCGCCCACTACTAGTTCGGCCAACTAATTGACCAATCTCAGTAGTGCCATTTTGATAAGTAATTAAAACAAATTCACGATAAAATAGTGCGTGCTCCAAGATACGGATAATCTTTGCGGGAGATTGAGCGTAAGTTGTTAAAGCGTCTAAATTATAATCAAAGAAGTGGTGGTAAGCGTGCTTTGCGTAAGAATTAATTTTTGCTTGAATAGATTTTGCAAGTTTCATAATAATCCCCTTTATTCGAACTAACGTTTGCAATATGTATTATACGAACGCTTGTTTTAAAAAGCAAGAAAAATTTTTTTGACATAATATTATGCTGAAACTTGCAATAAGACGCGTTTTAATGCAAAATATTCATGTTAAACAATTATCGTTAGGAGCAAAAATGGTAAGACAAGGTTTATTATTAGTTCTTTCTGGCCCTTCTGGTGTGGGTAAAGGAACTGTAAAAAGTGCAATGGTTAAACAAAGAGCGTTTTCTTTTGAATATTCGGTATCAATGACTACTCGAAAGCCACGTCCGGGTGAAGAAGATGGTAAAGACTACTATTTTGTTTCAGAAGAACGTTTCCAAGAAGCTATTAAGAATAATGAACTTTTAGAATATAATGAATATGTAGGACATCATTATGGCACGCCTCTTGGTCCAGTTAAGCGGATGCTTAGTGAGGGTAAGGACGTATTATTAGAAATTGATGTCAATGGAGCCAAGCAAGTTAGAAAATTAGTGCCAGATGGCGTCTTTATTTTCTTAACTCCACCAGATTTACATGAATTAAAGCATCGAATTGTAAATCGTGGTACAGATTCAGACCAAGTGATTGCCATGCGTATGAAACAAGCTCGTAAAGAAATTTTAATGATGGAGGACTATGATTATGCTGTAGTTAACGATACTGTTGCTAATGCAGTAGATCATATCAAGTCAATCGTTGAAGCTGAGCACGTACGCGTTCCAAGAGTAATTGACGAATATAGGAATATGGTTAAGGAGGACTAATAAGATGAGAATTACATATCCATCAATTGATAAATTATTAGCTCGTGTTGATTCACGTTATTCACTTTCAGTTTTGGCTGCAAAAAGAGCCCATGAATTGCAAGCTGGAGATCCGGAAGCTTTATTAAAATACAAGTCCTCAAAAGCTGTTGGACGAGCATTAGAAGAAATTGCAGCTGGTCGAGTAACAATTGATCCAGAGCATCATGCAAGTCTAGATTAAATATTTTTATTTTGACCCTTCATTGTTTTGTGGCAATGAGGGTTTTTTGATAGGTGATGAAATGATCGCACAAGTAATTGTCGATGTTGCTGCTAAACAGACCGATCGCATTTTTGAATATCATATCCCGCAGGCTTTAGATGATGTAGAAGTTGGCAGTCGCGTGGTGGTGCCTTTTGGTCGCAGAAAAGTTCAAGGCTTTGTTGTCGGACTAAGTGAAAAAAGTTCATTTAAAGGTAAATTAAAAGATCTACTCTTAGTAATTGATGAAATGCCGCCTTTGACCCCAGAATTAGTCGAATTATCAAAGACTTTATCTGACCAAATCTTTGCTTACCGAATTACGCTCTTGCAAACAATGCTTCCTAGGGTAATGCGGGCTAATTATCGCAAAATTTTGACTCCAATTGACGAAAAAGTGAAAAATTTGCCGCTTTTTCAAGGCGAGCCTGTTGATTTAAATAGTGTCTCTGATCTTGACAAAATAGTTTTAATTAAAAAATTACTTAAGCAAAATCAGGCAAAAATTGAATATCTTGTTGAAAATAAGGCTAAGAAAAAAGTTGAAGCCCAGTATAATTTGACGCAAAAATTAGCCTTTTATCAAGAAATAGTAAAAAAAGTTCCAACTAATGCTAAAAAACAAGTCGCGCTGTTAAATGATATTATCGAAAATTTTGATCAATATCCTAAAAAAAGTACCGATTTAAAAAAGCTTGAATTATCGACTAGCGTGTTAAAGACCGCTACGCAAAAAGGCTGGTTAGAAAAACAAGAAGTAGAAACTTATCGTGACCCTTTAAAAGATTTTGAACCAGAAAAAAATGCCAGGAAAATTACTTTGAATGAAGATCAGCAACATGCTTTAGATAAAATAGCTGGTTCAATTAAAAATAAGCAAGCCAAAACTTATTTGCTTGAAGGAATCACGGGTTCTGGTAAGACTGAAGTTTACTTACATGCGATTCAAGAAACTTTAAACGATGGACGCAATGCCTTGATGCTAGTGCCAGAAATTTCCTTAACTCCACAAATGGTGCGCCAAGTTAAGCAACGCTTTGGCTCAAGCGTAGCTGTGCTTCATAGTGCATTGTCTGAAGGTGAGCGTTATGATGAATGGCGCCGCATCAGAAGAGGGCAGGCGCGAGTAGTAGTTGGTGCGCGCAGTGCAATTTTTGCACCATTAAAAAATATTGGCTTAGTTGTGATTGATGAAGAGCACGAATCTTCTTATAAACAAGAAGATACACCGCGTTATCATGCACGCAACGTGGCTTTATGGCGCAGTAAATTTCATAATTGTCCTTTAGTGTTGGGGAGTGCAACGCCATCGCTTTCAAGTCGTGCACGCGCGCAAAAGGGCGTTTATGAATTGCTATTTTTAAAGCATCGTGCAAATAAAAAATCACTGCCAGAAGTTGAAATTGTTGATTTAAAAAAGATTCAATTTGCCGGTGGTCAGTTTGATTTATCAGTTAATTTAGTTGAAGCTATTCAAGAAAAAATCGCACGTCACGAGCAAGTTATTTTGATGCTTAATCGGCGTGGCTTTGCTGCATTTATGCTGTGTCGAGCTTGCGGATTTGTTTTGAAATGTCCGAATTGCGATATTTCTTTGACATATCATAAAGATACTAAAGATATGCAATGTCATTATTGTGGTCATAAAGAGCCAATTCCAAAACGCTGTCCTAATTGTCAAAGCCAAGAAATTCGTTTTTTAGGAACGGGAACGCAAAAAATTCAAGAAGAATTAAATGAATTAATTCCTCAAGCTAAAATCTTACGTATGGATGTTGATACAACCCGTCGTAAGGGAAGCTACAAACGAATTTTAGATAGTTTCGGCAACCATGAAGCTGATATTTTGTTAGGGACGCAAATGATTGCTAAGGGACTGGATTTTCCAAACGTTACGCTAGTAGGTGTAATTAATGCTGATACTGGCTTGCAGATGCCGGATTATAATGCTGCAGAAAAGACATTTGATTTGTTGACACAAGTTTCAGGTCGTGCAGGTCGTGCTCAAAAAACAGGTCATGTCATGATTCAAACTTATAATCCTGAGCATTATGCAATTGAATTGGCTAAGACGCAGAACTATGAGGCCTTTTATCGCAAAGAAATGCAAGTGCGACATGAAGGAAATTATCCGCCGTTCTTTTTTACGACTTTAATTTCAGTTGCTAGCAAAAATGAACAAACAGCAGCTAAATTTGCATTTGCAGTAAAACGCCAGTTAATGGCGAAGTTACATGCACCGACGATTATTTTAGGACCAACGCCAAGCAGTATTGCCAAAATCAAAAATCAATATTTTTATCAAATACTGGTAAAATATAAACATGAGCCGAATTTGAATCCCATACTTCATCAGCTGCAAGATAAAGCGCAAGAAGTGCAAAAGACAGGATTAAATGTCTATATTGATAATGAACCAGAAAGAATTATTTAGAAGGAAGTTGAAATAATGACATCAGTAATATTTTTAGGAACTCCTAACTTTGGTAGTGTCGTTTTAGAAGGCTTAGTTAAAGATAGCTACGATGTAAAAGCAGTTGTTACTCAACCAGATAAAAAAGTTGGTCGTAAGCAAGTTGTTCATGCTTCAGAAGTTAAGCAAATGGCACAAAAATATGATCTACCAGTTTACCAACCAGCAAAATTATCCGGTTCAAAAGAACTCGATGAATTGATGGAAATTAAGCCAGATTTCATTGTGACTGCTGCTTATGGTCAATTTTTACCAAGTAAATTTTTAGCATCTGCTAAAATCGCTCCGGTTAACGTTCACGGCTCGCTTCTTCCTAAATATCGCGGTGGCGCTCCAATTCAATACTCTTTATTAAATGGCGATAGCGAAACTGGAATTACAATCATGGAAATGGTTAAAAAGATGGATGCTGGCGATATTTTTGCCCAAAAGGCATTAAAGATTGAACCGGAAGATAATAGTGGCACTCTTTTTGAAAAATTGAGTATCTTAGGTCGTGATTTGCTTTTAGAAACTTTACCTAAGTTTTTGGATAATACTGTCACTAGAACTAGTCAAGATCCAGACCAAGTTGTCTTTTCACCAAATATTTCTAAAGACCAAGAACAAATTAAATTAACTATGACTGCTAGCCAAGCTAATAACTTAATTCGCGCCCTAAATCCAGATCCAGGTGCTTACTTAATGCTTGATGGTAAACGCTTCAAGGTCTGGAAAGCTCGCGTAGCTGATGAAAAGACAGATTTGCCAGCAGGCAGCTTAGTTTCAAACAAGAAGCGTTTTGCAATTAGTTTTGCGGATAACAGCGTTTTAGATTTATTGGAAGTTCAACCAATGGGTAGAAAGAGAATGGATATTAAATCTTACGTTAATGGTCAAGGCAGTCACTTTAAAGTTGGGGAAAAAATAATTGATGACTAGTGCACGTAGCGTTGCTTTACAGACTTTAATCAAGGTCTTAAACAATAATTCTTATTCAAATATTGTTTTAAATAATGCTTTGGAAAAAAGCAACTTGAGTCATACAGATAAGGCTTTAGCGACCAAAATCGTTTACGGAACAATTCAATATAAGATTTATCTTGAATATCAGTTAAAGCCCTTAATTAAAACTAGGCTCAAAGATAAATTTATTAAGCCATTATTATTGATGTCGGCTTATCAATATTTTTTCTTGGAAAAAGTACCAACGAATGCAATCTTTGATGAAGCTAACAAATTAGCTAAGAGTTTTGGTAAGAAAAATTCTGGAAGCTATCGTTTAGTTAATGGAATTTTGCGATCACTTGATCGACGCGGTGAAATTTTGCCCCAAAAACAAGATGAAATTAAATATTTGAGCGTAAAATATTCTTATCCTGAATGGTTAGTTAAATATTTAATTGAGCAATTCGGTTCAAAAACTGGTCCAGAGATTTTAGAATCGGGCAACAAGGCGATCCCTGTAAGTATCCGCATCACTGCCAACGGTCAATTGCAAGAAGTCGAGCAAGCTTTAACTAAAGAAAAGTTCGAATATCGACTAACACCTTTAACTGACCACAATTTATTTGTTCATCCAGGCCAAGTGGTTAAGACAGATTTATTTAAAGAGGGCAAAATTACTATTCAAGATAGTGCAGCTTCACTTGCGGTTGACGCATTTGACTTTAATGGCGATGAAAAGGTATTAGATGCTTGTGCTGCACCTGGTGGAAAAACTGTTCAAATCGCGGAGCATTTGATAACGGGTACAGTGACTGCTTTAGACATTCACGAAAATAAGCTTAGTTTAATTAAAAACGCAGCTAAGCGTTTAAAAGTTAGTGAAAAAGTAAAAACTAAAGCTTGCGATGCACGATTAGCTAAGGATTATTTTTCACAAAAGCAATTTGATAAAATATTAGTGGATGCGCCATGCTCAGGTCTAGGCTTAATTCGCAGAAAACCTGAGATTCGCTATGAAAAATCACTTGCTGACATTGAACATTTGAGTAAAATTCAATTAGACATCTTAAATTCGGTTGCACCGCTACTTGTAGAAAATGGCGAGTTAGTATATTCTACTTGTACAATTACCAAACAAGAAGATGAAGATGTAGTAGAGAATTTCTTGCAAATGCATCCAGACTTTGAATTAACTACTATTCAAGTAGGTAATTTAGATAAGCAAAAAATGGTAAAAATCTTGCCAAACCAGTATGATAGTGATGGATTTTTCATTGCTAAATTTATAAAACGAGGTTAATTAATTTTGATTAAAACTGCTTTTGCTTCTAGCATTGGAAGAGTAAGAGAAACAAATCAAGACTTTGTAAAAGTTTTTAAAAATCAAAACGAGATAATTATGGGAATTGTCTGCGATGGGATGGGTGGACATCAAGGTGGCGACGTTGCTTCAACTATGGCAGTCAGCCACTTGGGGCACAATTTTGAACATACAGATTTTACAGATCCAAAATTAGCTCAAAAATGGTTAACAGTTCAATTACGCCTAGAAAATGAAACTATTTTGAATACTGCTGATAAATTTGCTGATCTTAACGGTATGGGAACGACGATTGTTTTAGCGATTGCTTTTGCAGAAAAGATTTTGATCGCTCACTTAGGAGATTCACGAGCATATTTATATGGCAATGATGATTTTAAGCAAATCACCCAAGACCATTCTTTAGTTAACGAATTAGTTAAAATGGGACAAATTACTAAACAGCAAGCCCGTAACCATCCACAAAAAAATATTATTACTGAGACTTTGGGTGTTTCTAGTACAGTTAATCCAGAATTCGATACTTTGGAAGTTCATGCAGGGGATGTTTATTTACTTTGCACGGATGGATTAACTAATTCTTTGACTGATCCGCAAATTCAACAAATTTTAGCTACAAAGAATCTGACTTTAAAAGAAAGATGCAATAAATTAATTAACGAAGCAAATCGTCTCGGTGGAGGCGACAATATAACTGTTTGTTTGATTGCCTATACACAAAAGGAGGATGACAAATAGTGTTTGATAAGGGCTACCTTTTAGGCGGTCGTTATAAGATCATTTCACTTTTAGGTGAAGGTGGAATGGCTAATGTTTATTTAGCCGAAGACATTATTTTGAAGAGAAAAGTCGCAGTCAAAGTATTGCGTCTTGACTTGCAAAAAGATCCGCAAACAATTCAACGTTTTCAACGTGAAGCTTTGTCTATCAGTGAATTGAGTCATCCTCATATTGTGTCAATTTTTGATGTTGGCAGCGATCATAATCGTCATTACTTGGTTATGGAATATGTTGATGGACCTGACCTAGAAGAATATATTCAAAAAAACAAACCGCTTTCTTTAAAAACTGTAATTAATATTATGGATCAAATTCTTGATGCTATGGCATTAGCGCATAAGCATAATGTAATTCACCGAGATTTGAAACCACAAAATATTTTGCTTGATAAAAAAGGTAACGTGAAGATTGTAGACTTTGGTATTGCAGTAGCGTTAAATCAAAGTACGATGACGCAAACTAACACAGCCATGGGGTCAGTTCACTATATGTCGCCTGAACAAGCACGCGGCAGTTTGGCAACTAAGCAGTCTGATATTTATTCTTTAGGAATAATCTTATATGAAATGCTGATGGGCCAAGTGCCATTTGGTGGCGAAAATGCCGTGGCAGTTGCTTTGAAGCATTTCCAAGAAAAAACGCCATCCTTGCGCGATAAAAATCCTGATATTCCGCAAGCACTGGAAAATGTAGTCTTTAAAGCTACTGCTAAAGATCCACGAGATCGTTATAAGTCAGTTTTAGAGATGAAACGAGATTTAGATTCTTGTTTAGATCCAAATCGTCAAAATGAACCAGTATTTAAGCCAGAACATAACTTAGATCAAGATGCGACAATTGTTTTGCCAGATATGAATGGCTCCGTAACTAATACTCAAGAAGTTGAGCAAACTAAGCAGCCTGATAAAAAGAAAACACTGTGGGACAATATCAAAACGCACAAGTGGTGGTGGATTGGAGCAGGGATTGCTTTTGTCGGTATCATGTTGATTTTAGGCTTTGCCTTAGGCAGAAAAGATGATGTCAATGTGCCGAATGTGGCTAATTTAACTGAAAGCCAAGCAAAAGATTCAATCCTAGCTTCTGGTTTAAAGATTGGCAAAGTAACGCGTAAGAATTCATCTACAGTAAAAAAAGGCTATTTAATTTTTAGTTCGCCATCAGCAGGTTCGACAGTTAAAAATGGTGATAAGATCAATTTAATTGTTTCTAAAGGGCCAAAAATGGTGAGTGTGCCTGATGTAAGTGGTATGCGTTATAGCAGTGCTAGAAACAAACTTGAAAAATTAGGCTTTTCTGTTGAAAGAAACGATACTTATTCAACAGATATTCCGAAAAATGATGTCATTACTCAAGACGTCGACCCAGGGCAGAAACTTGATCCAAATAAGACAACTATTACTTTGACAGTTTCTAAAGGTGCTAGAAATAGCAAGCCACGTCAAATTAAATTGCGCGATTTAACTGGTTACTCAATTAAAGGTGCCCAGGATTATGCGCATGATAATGGACTTAATTTAAGAATTACTGAACAAGAAGACAGTGCTCAAAAAGATACGGTTATTAAACAAGATCCAGCACCAGGTTCCATGGTTGATCGTGGTTCAACGCTGCATTTGATTGTTTCAAAAGGTAATTCTAACGATGATGAAAAATCCAATTCAAATTCATCATCTGAAGACAATTCTGTAACCAAGAGCTTTACTATTCCATATCAAGCAAATAATTCTGACGGTAATCGTCAAGGCAACCATATTCAGATTTATATTGCAGATGATAAGCATTCAATCGGAAATGTTTACCGTGACCAATATATTACCAGCAACCAAACATATACCATTCCGTTTGAGTTGAGTAATGGTAATGGACATATTAAAATTGTGAGAGATGGTAATACAATTTTAGATGAGGATATTAATAAATAATGCTTGAAAAAATCGAAGGAACAATTATTAGTGTAATTTCAGGTTATTATGATGTAAAAACTAACAAAGGCGTCATTCGCTCTAGAGCGCGTGGCGTTTTTCGTAATCGTAAACAAAAACCGCTAGTTGGAGATCGAGCAGTTGTGCAATTAGACGACCAAGGTATGAATTATTTAGTTGAAATTTTACCCCGTAAAAATGAAGTAGGTCGTCCAGCCGTAGCGAATGTCGATCAAGTTTTACTCGTAATCTCAGCAGTTGAACCTGATTTTTCTTTAGAATTATTAGATCGCTACTTAACTTTTTTTGCTTGGAAAAATGTTGGCGTCACTATTTATTTATCAAAAAGCGACATTATTGCAGGGACTGAAGAGTTAAAAGAGATCAAGGAAAAACTAGTTTATTATGAAAAAATTGGCTATCGGGTCTTTTTTGATAGCGATACGCTAGAAAAAGAATTGCCTGATTTAATCCAAGAAAATGCTATTTGGACATTAGCTGGTCAATCAGGTGCTGGTAAGTCAACACTGCTTAATAAGTTAGAAAAAGACGCAAACCAGGTAACTGGTAAGATTTCGCAAGCTTTAAATCGTGGTAAGCATACGACGCGCCAAGTGCAGTTGTTTACGTATGGCAAAGGCTTTATTGCCGATACACCGGGATTTTCAGCAGTTGATTTATATAAAATTAAAGTTGACGATCTTGGACAATACTTTTACGAATTTAAGAAAAATAGCGTCAACTGTAAATTTAGACGTTGCCAGCATATCAAAGAGCCAGGCTGTGAAATTAAAAAGATGGTTGAAGATAAAGAAATTTTGCCTAGTCGTTATGAAGATTATTTAAAGATTAGACAAGAAATTTTAGATAATAAGATGCCAGAGTATATGAAGTAGGGGAATAAAATGATTGCACCATCAATTTTAAATGCAAATAATATGAATTTGGGCCAAGATATCAAACAAGCTATTGAAAATGGCATCGAAAGATTTCATATCGATATTATGGATGGACATTTTGTGCCAAATCTTTCTTATGGACCTGAATTAGTAAAAGACTTCAAAGTTGCCTATCCGCTTACTGAGGCCGAAATTCATTTGATGAGCAATAATTTAGAAACTACTTTGCCTTTATTTGTTAAAGCAGGCGCAGACTTAATTGAACTTCATCTTGAAGCAACCGATAAAGTTGAGTACTGGCTGGATTATTTGCATGAGAGCAAGATCCGTGCTGGCATTGCGATTAATCCTGATACTCCGGTCCAAGAAATTAAGCCTTATATGAATAAAATTGATCAATTATTAATTATGACGGTTAAGCCAGGTTTTGGCGGTCAAAAGTTTCATTCTGAATCGCCAGATAAAATCAAACAAGCTAAAGAATTAATTGCACAATCAGGTAAAAATATTCCCATTGAAGTTGATGGCGGAATTGATAATAAGACTGCGCCATTATCTAAAAATGCTGGCGCTGAGATTTTTGTTTCAGGATCTTATATTTTCAAGAAAGGTTCAATCGCTCATCAAATTGCAGAATTAAATGAGGCTTTAAGATGAAAGCAGTGGCTTTATTAGGTGGTCCTAAAGAAAATTGGCCTGATAATTTGAAAGATATTTTACAAAAAGCTCAACAAAAAGGAGCCATGATTGCAGCTAGTGATCGTGGCTCATTATATTTGCATGAAATGGGCGTCCACTGCGATTTGGCAGTAGGAGATTTTGACTCTTTAAAGGCTAATGAGTTAAACATTGTCGAAAATAGCGTCATCGATATTCGATATTCGCATCCAATTAAAGATTTTACCGATTCTGAGCAATTATTTTGGACTTTGTTAAATGAGTACCGGGTTGAAGAATTAAGAGTTTATGGTGCAACAGGCGGCAGGATAGATCATTTTTTAGTTAATTTGTTTACTTTTTTACATGAGCCGCTTGCTCAATTTAAAGAAAAAGTTAGGTTAATTGATCAACAAAATGAAATTGTTTTTTTAAATCCCCCAAAGAATATTATTCAAGCTAAAAAAGAATATAAATATTTCGGCGTTGGTTCTTTAGGACTGATTAAAGATTTGCAGATAAAAAATGCTCGCTATGATTTGGCAGACTACAGCAGTAATAACGCGATTATGTTTTCTTCAAATGAATTTTTGGAAGACCAAGACATTGAGATAAAATTTAATGCAGGCAGCGGTATATTTATTTATAGCAAAGACAAAGTGCGCTTTGACAATATTTAAAAGCGCAAAAAAAGCAGGACACCTTGAAAATAAGATGTCCTGCTTTTTTTATATCTTCTTCGTTAATTAGGCACGTTTAACCTTGCCTGATTTCAAAGCGCGAGCTGAAACCCAAACACGCTTTGGCTTACCGTCAACAAGGATGCGAACTTTTTGAAGGTTTGGCTTCCATGAACGCCGCACGGAGTTCAAAGCCTTTGAACGCTTGTTACCAAAGACCGTCTTGCGGCCAGTAATAATGTCTTTTGCCATTTGTGCTAAACCCTCCTTTATTTGTTATCTATCGTTAGTACTTTACTAGATTATCATAGCTAGGAAGTGATTTCAATATTTAGTCGCGACTTTTTTAAACTCATTCTTTATCTTATTGCGCATCGCCTGTACTATGTTAAAATGAAATAAGTAAATTCAGTTCTTCTGACAAGGAGGAAAATCATGGCTGTAAAAATTAAAACAAAGCGTGGCATGATTGATATTTCAAATAACGTAATTGCTACTGTTGTCGGTGGCGCAGCTACTTCTAACTACGGTGTGGTTGGAATGGCATCTAAAAACGCCTTGCGCGATGGTGCTTTTACTATTTTAAATCGTGCTAATTATCGTCGTGGAGTTGTGATTAAGACTAATGACAACCAAATTATTGTAGATGTTTATATTATTGTTGGCTATGGATTAAAAATTTCCGAAGTTAGCCATAATGTTCAAGATAGTGTAAAATACAATCTCGAAAATCTATTAGGCATCAAAGCAAAATCTGTTAACGTTATTGTTCAAGGCGTTAAGATCTTAGACGAATAATGCTTATTTGGAGGAAGATATTGTGGTTTTAACCAAAATTGATAGTGAACAATTTAAAGATATGGTTCGTGCCGGTACTCACCGCATGGGCAAGAATTCTGAATTTGTTAATAAATTAAATGTTTTCCCAGTTCCAGATGGTGACACGGGAACTAACATGACTTTAACTATTGAAAGTGGTGCTAAAGCAGTTAGCGAAAGCACTAGCAGTAAAGTAGGGGACTTAACTAAAGCTCTTTCTAAAGGAATGCTTATGGGAGCACGTGGTAACTCTGGCGTTATTACTTCGCAATTGTTTCGTGGTTTTTATAAAGCAACTGAAAATAAAGATACCTTGTCTGCATTAGATTTGGCTAACGCTTTTTCAAATGGTGTTGCAACTGCTTATAAAGCAGTTATGAAGCCGGTTGAAGGTACTATTTTGACTGTAGCTCGTGTAGCTGCTGAAGAAGGAAAAAATAAGGCTAGCGAAACTGATGATGCCATTGAAGTTATGAAGGCTGTTGTTGAAGGCGCTAAAAAAGCTCTTAAGACCACCCCGGACTTATTGCCAGTTTTAAAGCAAGTTGGCGTTGTTGACTCTGGTGGTCAAGGATTGGTATTTATTTACCAAGGCTTTTTAGAAGGTTTACTTGGTGAAAAGAACAACGATGATTACCAATTAGACGAAGTTGAAATGGACGAGCTCATCAATGCAGCTCACCACCAAGCAGAGTCAGCTCAAGTACAATTATCAACTAGTGATATTAAGAACGGTTATTGTACTGAAATCATGGTTGATTTAACCGCTGATGTGGCAGATAAAAAGAAATTTAACTTAGAAGAATTTAGACAACACCTTTCTCAAGTAGGTGACTCGCTCTTAGCTGTTTCTGATGGAGAAGTTGCTAAAGTTCACGTTCATACTGAACATCCTGGTGAAGTCTTTACTTACGGTAGTCAATTTGGTCAACTTGGCAAGATCAAGATTGATAACATGCGTATTCAGCACGAAACAATTCTTGAAAATAATGAAGAGCAAGAAGAAAGCGTTGACTTCGCAGTGATCGCCGTTGCTTCTGGTCACGGAATTCGTGAATTGTTCCAAAGCGAAGGCGTTAATAGAATTATCTCTGGTGGTCAAACTATGAACCCATCAACTCAAGATATTATTGACGCTATTAAAAAGTCTGGCGCAACTAAGGCAATTATTTTACCTAACAACGGAAATATTATCATGGCTGCAAAACAAGCGGCTGAAGTTGCTGATATCCCAGTTGGAATTGTCCCAACTAAGACAATTTCTCAAGGATTAACTGCAATGCTTTCATTTGATCCAGATGCTAGCGTTGAAGAAAACGTTGAAGCAATGTCAGAGGACTTAGATACTGTTGTTTCAGGTGAAGTAACTAAGGCTATTCGCGATACGCAAATTGATGGCGTGCAAGTTAAGAAGGATGATTTCTTAGGCATTATCGATGGCAAGATCAAGGTTGATAATCCTGATTTAGTTGATGCAACTAGTCAAATGATTGAAAATATGCTTGACGAAGATACTGAAATCATCACTATTATGTACGGTAGTGATGCTACTAAAGCGCAAGCTGAAAGCGTTGTCGCAAAACTTGAAGCAAGTCATGATGATTTGGAATTTGAAGTACATGATGGTGGTCAACCAGTCTACTACTTCTTGGTTTCAGCTGAATAACATATGAATACACAAACTGAGAATAAAGATCTATTTGCTCCGGTAACTGCACTAAAAGGCGTTGGTACAAAAACCGCTGAAGCTTTGAGCAGTTTAGGAATCAATAGTATCTATGATTTATTATTTTATTTTCCATTTCGCTATGATGAATTGGAAACCTTGCCTTTAGATCAAATTATGGATGGTCAAAAAGTTCTTTTAAAAGGAACTGTCGTGACTGAACCATTTGTAAGTCGTTTTGGCTATAAGAAGAGTCGTCTCAGTTTCAAAATTCAAATTGACCATGATATTGTCATGGTCAATTTTTTTAACCAGCCTTGGTTGAAAGATAAATTGGAACTAGGTAAAGACGTTGCGGTTTATGGTAAATATAATGTTGCGCGCCAGTCGCTTTCAGCATTTAAATTTATTGCTGAAAAAAAGAGCGATTCGGGTTTAGCAGCAATTTATCCTTTGAATCGGCACGTACGTCAAAAAAAGCTGCAGGAATTAATTGATCAGGCAATTAAGGAGTATCTGCCGCAAGTTGATAATGTAGTTCCTGAAGATATTAGAAAAAAATATCGTTTAGAAACAGATCAAGCAATTGTGCAAGATATGCACCATCCTAAAAATGCTGCTATGGCAAAAGTCGCTAAAAGAAGTGCCATATTTAGAGAGTTCTTTTTATTTCAAATTCAATTAGCGCAAATGATGTCCATGCGTGATGATGATGCACCTGGGGAAGCAAAGAAATATGATTTAGCTGCTATAAAAGAATTAATTGCTAAATTGCCTTTTGAATTGTCAGATGATCAAAAAAAGGTAGTTAATGAAATATTTGCTGATTTGCGTTCGCCACGCCAGATGCGACGTCTGCTTCAAGGAGACGTTGGTGCTGGTAAGACAGTTGTTGCTGTTTTTGCCATTTATGCGGTAATTACTGCCGGCTATCAAGCAGCTTTAATGGTGCCGACTGAAATATTAGCTGAACAGCATTTTGCCAAAATCGATGAATTACTAAGACCTCTCGGCGTGCGCGTAGCGCTATTGACTGGAGATACCAAAGACCTAGAAAAGAAAGAAATCTATCAAGAGTTAGCTGATGGCATGATTAATGTTGTCATTGGAACGCATGCTTTAATTCAAGATAGCGTCCAATTTAAAAATTTAGGTCTAGCCATTATTGATGAACAGCACCGCTTTGGCGTTAACCAACGTAACAAGTTGATTTCTAAAGGTAAAAATCCAGATATCTTAGCCATGACGGCTACACCGATTCCGCGAACTTTGGCCTTGACTGTTTATGGCGAGATGGCAGTTTCTTCAATTAGACACTTGCCTAAAGGGAGAAAACCGATCATTTCATCCTGGGTAACTTCTAATAAATTACGTGATGTGCTCGTGCAAATGCAAAGTCAGCTTGATCAAGGCTTTCAAATCTATGTGGTCACGCCGCTGATTCGTGAGTCAGAAAAAAGTGACTTAAAAAATGCGGAAGATTTGCACGCAAAACTAGCTAGATTCTTTAAAAAGGAAAATGTCGTACTGCTTCACGGCCAGATGTCTGGTCAAGAAAAAAACGACATCATGGACGCTTTTGCCAATAAAAAGATTGATATTTTGGTAACTACTAGCGTTATTGAAGTTGGTGTCGATGTTGCTAATGCCAATATGATGGTGATTTTTAATGCTGAAAGATTTGGTTTGAGTCAACTTCACCAATTGCGGGGACGAATTGGACGTGGTAAAACGCAAAGTTACTGCGTCTTTGTCAGTGATCCACCAAATGAAGTTGGTAAGCAGCGTATGGAAATTATTACCAATACTAGCGATGGCTTTAAGTTAGCTGAAGAAGACTTGAAGTTGCGCGGTGAAGGCGATGTCTTTGGCAAGGCCCAGTCAGGTTTGCCGCAATTTAAAGTCGGCGATGTGGTTAATGACTACAACACTTTAGTGACGGCTCAAAAAGAAGCTCGTAATTTAATTAAGCAAAACAAAGATCTTACGGGGACGCAATATCAATTTTTAAAAGACGTGTTAAAATATAACAAAGAATTACAAAATGATTAGTTGATTAATGGAGAAAATATGAAAACAATCGCAATTGATGCTATGGGCGGAGAAAATGCTCCACAAGCAATCGTTGATGCAATTGTCAAGCTACGCAAAGAAGGTAGCAAGACTAATTATGTTTTATTCGGGGATGATGCCAAAATTAAGGCATCTTTTCCTAAAGACGATGATTTAAAAAATATCAAGATAGTTAAAACTAGCGAAGTTATAGCAGACGAAGATGAACCAGTGCGCGCAATTCGCTCAAAAAAAGATTCTTCAATGGTAGTCGCAGCACGCTATGTTAAAGAAGCTAAAGCTGACGCTTTATTTTCAATGGGAAATACTGGAGCACTACTTGCCTGTGGAATTTTTATTATTGGTCGCATTAAAGGAGTTGACCGCCCAGCCTTGATGCCGACGATGCCATCAGCTAAAGGCGATCAAGGTTTTAACATTATTGATGTGGGAGCTAATTCGCAATCTAAACCTGAATATTTAGTTCAATGGGCGCAAATGGCTTCTTATTATGCAAAAGTAATTCGAAAAGTTAATAATCCTAGCGTGGCGTTGCTAAATAATGGTGCTGAAAGCGATAAAGGCGATCCACTTCACCAAGAAGCTTATAATTTATTAAAAGAAACGGACCTTAATTTTATCGGCAATATCGAAGGTAACGAAGTTATGGAAGGTAAAGCCGATGTTGTAGTAACAGATGGTTTTACTGGGAATGCAGTACTTAAGGCAATTGAAGGTACAGCAAGCGTAATTTTGCATATGTTGAAAGATTCGCTTTTAAATAATGGTTTAATGCCTAAAATTGGTGCAGCACTTGCTAAACCTGGTCTTAATGCACTTAAAAAGCGTTTTGATACAGCACGTCACGGCGGAGCAGTACTGCTTGGAATTAATGCTCCAGTAGTTAAAACTCACGGCCGCTCGAATGAACGTCCGATTTACTATACTTTAAAGCAGATTGATTTGATGCTTGATCAAGATTTGGTCGGAAAATATCGTGAATTCTTTAAAGAAAGTAACTAGACTTTAGGATTTAATTGTCTTAAACTTAAAATAAACTTTTTGGAGGTTCAATATGACTGAAGAAGAAATTTTTAATAAAATCGCTGACATGATTGCTGATCGTTTTAATATCGACCGCGATAAGATTACTAAGGATCTTAATTTCCAAAATGATTTAGATGCTGATTCGATTGATTTTGTGGAATTGGTAATGGATCTAGAAGATACCTTTGGTGCAGAAATTCCTGACGATGATGCAGAAAAATTGCAAACCGTCGGTGAAGCAGTAGACTACATCAAAGCGCATCAAAATTAAAAATTGTTAAAAAAAGACTATCAATTTTCTAGTAAAACTTAAGTAAACTTGTTGAATTGATAGTTTCTTTTGTATATAATGGGGACATTATAAGAATCTAATTGAGTTTTAATGTTTAATCAATTAGAAATGGCTGAGAGGAGAATGACCTTTGGAAAAGCAGAGTGATCTACTATTAGACATCGAGCACCTGCATACTGCATATCGTTTGCAGGGTAAATTCTATGACGCAGCTGATGATGTTAATTTAACTCTAAAACGTGATGAGATTTTAGCCATCGTTGGTGAATCTGGTTGTGGTAAGAGTACAATTGCTTCAAGTATTATCGGCTTGTATGATCATAAGAATACCAGGGTGACTGGCGACATTTTATATAATGAATTGAATTTAGTTGGATTAAATGAATCCTTATTTAACCAAATTCGTGGTAATAAGATTGGAATGATCTTCCAAGATCCATTAGCAAGTTTGAACCCATTGATGAGGGTGGGTGATCAAGTTGCTGAAACACTTTACTACCATACAGATATGAATGAAAAGCAGCGCCACGATCGCGTTATCGAATTGTTTAATCAAGTAGGTATGCCACGTCCAGAGGAAATGTTTAACATGTATCCTCACGAATTATCTGGCGGACTTCGTCAACGTGTCGTAATTGCTATTGCGATCGCATGTAAGCCTGAGATAATTATTGCTGACGAACCAACTACTGCTTTGGATGTTACTATTCAAGCTCAGATTTTGGACTTGCTTGAAGACATTCAAAAAGAAACTCATTCAGGCATCATCATGATTACGCACGACTTGGGTGTTGTTGCAGAAACTGCCGACCAAGTTGCAGTTATGTATGCGGGTCAAATCGTTGAAAAGTCCGATGTTAAAACCATTTTTGAGCATCCACTTCACCCTTATACTCGTTCGCTGCTTAACTCAATGCCGCAAACAGATGATGAAACTGAAGATTTGCACGTTATTCAAGGTACTGTTCCTTCATTAAAGAACATGCCGCGTGAAGGTGATCGTTTTGCTGCAAGAATTCCTTGGATTCCCGCAAGTGCGCACGAAGAAGATCCTAAGATTCATGAAGTTGAACCGGGTCATTTTGTAAGATGTACTTGCTGGCAAGACTTTCATTTTGAACAAGAGAGCAGTAAGTAGGGAGTAGAGTAAGTATGGCTGAAGAAATAATCCAAATAAAAGACTTAAAAGTCCACTACCCGATCCGCTCTGGTTTTTGGAATCGTATTACAGACTATGTCCGGGCAGTAGACGGAATTAGTTTATCAATTAAAGAAGGGGAAACTTACGGTTTAATTGGTGAATCTGGTTCTGGTAAATCAACTACTGGTAAAGCAATCGTTGGTGTTGAAAAAGTCACTAGCGGTCAAATCCTTTACAAGGGCGTGGACATTACTAAAGCAAGTAACAAAAGAAAGTTAAACTACAACAAAGATGTTCAAATGATCTTCCAGGATTCAATGTCATCATTGAACCCTCGTAAGAGAATTGAAGATATTATTGCTGAACCAATTAGAAACTTTGAAAACTTGACTACTGACGAAGAAAGAAAGAGAGTTCAGGAATTGCTTGATATCGTAGGGATGCCTAGTGATGCAATTTATAAATTCCCACACGAATTCTCAGGTGGTCAGCGTCAAAGAATTGGTGTTGCGCGTGCTGTGGCAACTAATCCTAAATTAATTGTTGCCGATGAACCAACTTCTGCCTTGGACTTATCTGTTCAAGCTCAGGTTCTTAACTTCATGAAGCACATTCAACAACAATACAACATTGCATATTTATTTATTTCTCACGACTTGGGTGTTGTTAAGCACATGTCTGAAGATATTGCGATTATGCACCGTGGACGCTTTGTAGAAATTGGTAAACGTGATCAAATCTACAGAAATCCAATGCATATTTACACTAAGCGTTTGCTTTCAGCAATTCCAGTTGTTGACGTAGAAAACCGTGATAAGCACAAATTAGAACGTCAACGCGTTGAAAAAGAGTTCTTGGAAAATCAAAGTAAGTGGTATGACAAAGATGGTCGTGTGCTTCCATTAAAGAAAGTCTCAGATCGTCACTATGTTGCATTGCCAGAAGACTTGATTCAAGAAGAATTGAAGGAGGATGAATAGGTATGTGGAAGACAGTTTTACGAAGAATCCTGATCATGATCCCGCAACTTCTTATCTTGAGTTTACTAGTCTTCGTCTTGGCTAAGATGATGCCTGGTGATCCATTTACGGGAATGATCAACCCAAACTCTGACCCTAAAACTATCGCTCGTTTAAAACAAGAAATGGGATTAAATGATGCCCCATGGGTGCAATATTGCCGTTGGTTAGGCAACTTGATGCACGGTGATTTAGGACAATCTTACATTCAAAAAGTTCCAGTTGCTTCATTAATTTGGGACCGTGCAGTTAATACCTTCTGGCTTTCATTAATGTCAGTTATCTTGACTTACTTGATTGCTATCCCAATGGGTATTAGCGCAGGTCGTCACCAAGATGGTTGGCAAGACCAAGCAATTCAAATCTTTAACTACATTACTTTTGCTATTCCAGCATTCGTATTCTACATTTTAGGTTTGTGGTTATTCGGATTTACTTTAGGTTGGTTCCCAATTTCAGGTTCTGTATCAGATACGGCTAGTGGTTTCTGGGGAATCTTAGGGAGTAGATTGTATCACTTGATTTTACCTGCATTGCTTTCAGCAATCATTGGTACTACCGCAACTGTTCAGTACTTAAGAACTGGTATTGTAGATAACAAGGTTGAAGATTACGTAAGAACTGCAAGAAGTAAGGGTGTTCCTGATAGAGTTGTATTTAACAAACATATCTTGAGAAACTCTTTATTGCCAATTGCAGCCTTCTTAGGTAATACAATTACTGGACTTTTATCAGGTTCAATGATCATTGAACAAGTTTTCAGTTATCCTGGTATGGGTAAGTTGTTCCTTGATTCAATTGGTCAACGTGACTACTCAACTTTAACTGCCTTGATTTTATTATTCGGTATTTTAACTTTGGTTGGTAACTTATTATCAGATATTATTATGAGTATTATCGACCCTAGAATTAGAGTTCAATAGGAGGGGAGGATTAGAAATGGCTAAAGATAAATCATCAAAAAATGAAAATAAAAAAGAAAACCAAGTTTCTCTTCCACCTTCTGGATTTAAGGTTGTAATGCGAGAAATTACGCATGATAAAGTGGCAATGACTGCCTTTTCAATTATCGTGTTAATCTTGATCTTTACTTTTATTGGTTCTATATTCTTAAGTGGCAAAAACGTTACTGAAGTTAATATTGCCAACGCATACTATGGCTGGGGCGAAGCTGGTCACTTATTAGGTACTGATGATGGTGGACGTGATATTTTACAAGAATTGATCGTTGGTGGACGTAACTCAATTTTAATTGGTATTTCAGTTACTGTTGTCTGTGAAGTTGTTGGTTTAGTGGTCGGTCTTGTTACTGGTTACTACGGTGGTGTTGTTGATGCAATCATCATGCGTATAGTTGACTTCATCCAGATTTTGCCAATGATGCCAATTATCATTGTTTTGACTACTACTATTCCTAACTACAACGCTGTAACTTTAGTTTGGTTAATTTCAATGTTTGGTTGGACAGGAACGGCTAGATACTATAGATCGTTTGTCTTATCGCAACGCGGACGTGATTACGTTTTAGCATCTAAGACTTCTGGATCAAGCGACTTGAAGATTATGTTTAAGGAAGTTTTGCCTAACATTTCATCAATGATTATCATCGACGTTGTTTTAACTGTTGCTGGTAACATTGGTATTGAAACTTCATTATCATTCTTAGGTTACGGACTTCCACCTACCACTCCATCATTGGGTACTTTGATTGGATTTGCCAACGACCCAGTTAACGTTACTACTCGTCCATGGTTGTGGCTTCCTGCAACAATTTTATTGTTACTTATTTCATTGAGTATTAACTATGTTGGTCGTGCTCTTCAAAGAGCTGGGGATGCTCGTCAACGTGAAAATTAATTTATTTAAAATGATGTCTTTTTGGACATCATTTTTTTTGTCATAAAATTACAAGATTGACTATATGCATAAATCAAATTATTTGTAAAAATATATATTTTAATTAATAACAAAGTCTAAAAGTCAAGAAAAACAACTGTTATTCTTGAGGAAGTCTTTATTTTCTTTATCGTTTCTTATATAATCGTTATGACTTTAAAAATCTTGATTATGATTTTAATAACACTCTTGAGGAGTAATTAAGGAATGCAAGATAATAAATCAGAAAACAAACATAAGCATCACCACCGTCACCATCATAAAAAGAGAGGGTGGAAGATTTTTGGTGCGATCATTGCCGTTGTTTTAGTGGGAATTTTACTGGTAGTAGGTTATGCATACCGCAATATTCAAAACGCTGCTAATAATGCCTATAATCCAGTAAATCTTAAGAATCAAGACAACGGCTCTTTAAGTTCTGTCTTAAAAAACAAAAAGCCAATTAGTTTATTGCTACTTGGAACAGATACTGGTGAATTCGGCAGAACGTATAAAGGACGTACAGATACAATGATGCTCATGGTCTTAGATACACAAAAGAATAAGACCACGATTGAAAGTATCCCACGTGATATGAAGGTAACTTTGCCAGACTATCCTGACTATTCTCCAGCTAAGATTAACTCAGCTTATACATATGGTGGAATTGATGAAG
The DNA here is from genome assembly GCF_000296835.1 of Lactobacillus hominis DSM 23910 = CRBIP 24.179. Classification (GTDB taxonomy): domain Bacteria; phylum Bacillota; class Bacilli; order Lactobacillales; family Lactobacillaceae; genus Lactobacillus; species Lactobacillus hominis. The sequence continues at coordinate 32,295 of NZ_CAKE01000011.1, forward strand.
TAAATAAGACAATTAATCAATACTTTAAGGTTCCTGTTAACGCTTATGTGCTAGTTAATATGAAGGGCTTAGTTAAGGCAATTGATAAAGTTGGTGGCGTTGATGTAGTATCGCCGCTAACTTTTGATTATGAAGGTTATTCATTCAAGAAGGGCGTTAAGTACCACATGAATGGTAAAAACGCCCTGCAATTTGGAAGAATGAGATATGATGATCCTAAAGGCGATTATGGTCGTCAAGAGCGTCAGCGTTTAGTTATTATGGCGCTTCTTAAGAAGTCAGCTAATGTTCAATCAGTGCTTAATAAGGATTTCTTGGATTCAGTATCGCATTCAATGCAGACTAACTTGACCTTTAATGATATGACTCAATTAGCCGCTAATTATCGCGACGCCACCGAAACTATCAGTTCTGGTTATGTTAAGGGATCTAACGATAACGAAGAAGGCGTTTCATATCAAAGTGTAAGTGTTAATGAGCGTCAACGTGTCAGTGATAAGCTGCGACACGCATTGGGATTAAAAGAAGTTACTGTTAAATAGTTTTAGAAGAAAAGACGTGCAATGGAAACTAAACAAACTGAAAATACAATCGATTTAAGAAGATTATGGCTTTTAATTAAGTCGCACATCCTGGGAATTTTAATTTGGACTGTAGGTTTAGGTATAGTAGGTTATGCCTTAGCCAACTTTGTAATTCAACCTAAGTATACTGCTACAACACAAATTTTGGTTAACCAGAAAAATGCTAGTAAAGATGCGGGCCAAGCATGGAACACTCAACAAGCCGATATTCAGGTAATTAACACGTATAAAGATATCATTACTAGTCCTGTAATCTTAAAGGATGCTTCTAAGTGGTTAGCTAATCCTACTGAAGTGGTAAGAAAAGCTGAAAAAGCTAAATATACTACTTTAGCTGATGGTACTAGGAGATTAGTAAGAAGAGGACATCCGGCAGAAGTCAGAAGAGTAGGTGAAGGCTATAATATTTCTGCCACTAAGTTGGCTAAGGCCATATCAGTTAAAACTCAGCAACAATCACAGGTCTTCACTTTAAGTGCTACTTCTAACGATCCAGATCATGCAAGAATGATTGCTAACGCAGTAGCTCGTTCATTTAAAAACAAAATTAAGAGTATCATGAACGTTAATAACGTGACAATTGTTGCTCCAGCAACTACTCCACAACAAAAGTCATTCCCTAATACTAAGTTATTTACTTTAGCTGGAGCAGTTTTGGGATTAACTATTAGTGTGGCCTTTATTGTCATTCGTGATTCTATGAATACTACAGTGCGTGATGATTCGTATATGACTGATGAATTAGGATTGACTAATTTAGGTCAAGTCTCACACTTTAAGTTATCTAATAAATTTAGTGTGAAGAAGTCAGTTAGTGATGACAAGAAGAGAAGAGTATAGGAGGTGAATGTTAATGGCTTTATTTGGAAAACATAAAAAACGGGGTACTAGCGAAACGATGAACTATGGGGCAAAGTTAATCACTGTTGCTAAGCCTCAAAGTCCAATTAGTGAACAATTCAGAACCGTTAAGACAAATATTAACTTTATGTCAGTGGACTCAAAGGTTAGATCATTAGCATTTACTTCTGCTAATATTTCTGAAGGTAAATCTACTGTAACTGCCAATGTAGCAGTAGCTTTTGCTCAAGCAGGCAAGAAGGTTCTATTAATCGATGCCGATCTTCATAGACCTACGCTTCATCAAACATTTGATTTAACTAATAATGTAGGATTAACTACTGTATTGACATCTGAAGCAGACGAAATCAATATGGAAGACGTTGTAAAACCAGGTTTTGTGACCAATTTATCAGTACTTACTTCTGGTCCGCTTCCACCAAATCCATCTGAATTATTGAGTTCCAATAGAATGAAGCAATTTTTAGATGTTGCTGAGCAACACTTTGATTTAGTGGTTTTGGATTTAGCTCCAATTCTAGAAGTTTCAGATACGCAAGCTTTATCCAGTCATATTGATGGAATTGTATTTGTTGTAAGACAAGGTGTTACCCAAAAGTTGGCTGTTAAGCGTGCAGTTGAAATGATTAATTTATCTAAGACACGTTTATTAGGTTATGTATTAAATGACGTTAAATCTGGCTCTGATGGTGGCTATGGGTACGGTTATGGCTACGGATATGGTTATGGAGAAGAAAGTAAGAAGTAATCATGGTTTTAGTGGATATTCACTGTCACATCTTGCCAGGGATTGATGATGGATCTAAAGATTGGAAAACATCATTAAAACTAGCACAAGATGCAGTTGATGATACAGTGACACATGCGTTGCTGACGCCCCATCATTTAAATGGTAGATATACTAACCATAAGCAAGATGTGATTGAATTAACTGAGCAATTTGAAGAAAGATTAAAGGAAAATAACATTCCTTTGACAGTATTTCCAAGTCAAGAAGTAAGATTATCAGGTGATTTAATTTCAGCTTTAGATAACGATGATATTTTATTTTGCGATGAAGATGGAACCTATATGTTATTAGAATTTCCAAGTGAGAACGTTCCAACTTATGCAAAAAATACCATTTTTGAAATAAAAAAGCGTGGAATAACACCAATAATTGTTCATCCGGAAAGAAATAGTGGTATTTTACGTAAACCAGAAATTTTACAAGAATTAATTGAACAAGGATGTTTTGTTCAAATTACTGCTAGCTCATACATGGGAACTTTTGGTAAAGAGATTGAAGATCTGAGCAAGAGATTCATCGAAGCAGGCCAGTGTGCTTGTTTTGCCTCAGATGCTCATGACTTGCCGAAACGCGACTATGAGTATAGCGAAGCTTTGGAAAAGCTTACTAAAGAATTTGGACAAGAGTATACAGATTTATTTACCGATAATGCAAGACGCATTATTAATGGTGATAATGTAAATATGCCTTGGCAACCTTTAAAGAAAAAGAAGAAGTTTTGGATATTTTAGATTAAGTGCACTAGGAGTGGTTAGGTGCTTTATACGGGAGAACAGATTTATGTAGATAAGAATAAAGTCAATGGACGCTATTTTTATCATACAGTTAAACGTATATTTGATTTTCTAGCTAGTGGCATCGCACTGGTGATTTTATCACCTTTATTTTTGTATTTAGCTATAAGAATAAAACATGAAGATGGTGGACCAGCTTTTTATTCTCAAGAAAGAATAGGTAAGAATGGGAAGCCATTTAGAATGTATAAGTTTCGCTCAATGGTTGTAAATGCGGATCAAATGGTTGCAGAACTTGAAGACAAAAACGAAATTGACGGTGCAATGTTCAAAATTAAAAATGATCCAAGAATCACGAAAATTGGACATATTATTAGAAAGTATAGTTTAGACGAATTACCACAATTATATAATGTTCTAATTGGTGATATGTCTCTTGTTGGTCCTAGACCGCCATTGCCTAGCGAAGTTGAACAGTATTCTGATTATGATAAACAACGTTTAGAAGTTATGCCAGGGTGTACTGGCTTATGGCAAGTAACGCGTCGTAACGAAGCTGATTTTGATGAAATGGTTTGGCTAGATATTATTTACATTAATAATTCTGGACTTTGGGAAGATTTTAAGTTAATTGTAAAAACAGTTGGGGTTGTTCTGCATCCTAATAGTGCTTATTAGCCTAAAGTCAAAAGCTGGTTGCTGTTACAACAACTGGCTTTTTTAATAAGTTGAATGGGGAAATAAGATGAAGCATGTATTTATAATAGGTTCTAAGGGAATTCCGGCTCAATATGGTGGCTATGAGACTTTTGTTGATGAGTTAGTAACGCGACAAGTTAATAAAAATATTAAATATCACGTTGCTTGTATGACTTTTAATAAAAAAACTAAGCACTATAACTATAATGGGGCGGAGTGCCAAGAAATTAGCATACCTAATATAGGTGGAGCAAAAGCTATTATCTATGATTTGAAAGCTCTCAATTGGGCCTTAGAGCAAATTAAACAGAATAATTTAAGAAATGGGATAGTTTATATTCTTGCTTGCCGAATTGGACCGTTTATTCATAATTATATTCCTAAGTTTCATAAATATGGTTTTCAGGTTTGGGTAAATCCAGATGGACATGAATGGCTGAGGGCTAAGTGGTCAAAGCCAGTTAGAAAATATTGGAAGATCAGCGAAGGCGGTATGGTAAAAAACGCTGACCTATTAGTTTGTGATAGTAAAAACATTGAAAAATACATTCATGAAACTTATAAAAAGTATGAACCTAATACAACTTTTATTGCTTATGGAGCGGATATTGTGAGATCCACTCTCACATCAGATAACAAAAAAGTTAAAGAATGGTATCAAAATCATAATGTAAAACCTCAGGATTATTTTTTAATTGTCGGTAGATTCGTTCCCGAAAATAATTATGAGACTATGATCAGAGAATTTATGGCAAGTAATATTGATAAAGATTTAGTTATTATTACAAATGTTGAACATAATAAGTTTTACGAAGAATTAAAAGAAAGAACGCATTTTGATACTGATAAGCGTATCAAATTTGTTGGAACTGTATATGATAAAGATCTTTTGAAATATATTCGTGAAAATGCTTATGGATATATTCATGGACATTCTGTTGGTGGTACCAACCCGTCTCTCTTAGAAGCTTTAGCTGATACAAAACTAAATCTTTTGTATGGAGTAGGTTTCAATAAAGAAGTTGGAGAAGATGGTGCTCTTTATTGGAGCAAGACACCAGGATTCTTAAAAGAATTGCTTGAAAAATCTAATCAATTATCGGCAACGCAAATCGATAATCTTGGTAAAAAGGCTCAACAAAGGGTCGTGGAAGAGTATTCTTGGAATAAAATAGTTGATGATTATGAAAAAAGTTTCCTGGAGAATTAGTTAATGAAAATTTTACAATATACCTTAGGATTACCACCATATAGACGTGGTGGACTTCCAAGATATAGTACAGATTTATCTATTGAATTAGCTAAAACTAATGAAGTCTACCTAATGTATCCGGGACAAATAAATCCATATTCTAATAAGATAAAGCTTGTAGAAAAAAAAGATAAATATCCATTTCAAACAATTGAAATGAAAAATCCTCTTCCTGTATCTTTGGGGTTAGGCGTTAATGAAGAGAAATATTACATGCAAAAGAGAAATATTTCTGCTCTCAAAAAATTAATTACTGATATTCAACCAGATATTGTACATCTACATACTTTGATGGGATTGCCTAAAGAGTTCTTGGAATATTTAAGACAACAAAATATAAAAACTGTCTATACTACTCATGATTTTTATGGATTATGTCCTAAAATGCTGAATAATTATCCAAAAGAAGCTTTGAAGACTTCTGAATGTTCATATGATTGCTTACTATGCAATGTGGGACCATCATATAAAAAAATAGTTATTATGCAATCGCATTTATATGCTAATTTAAAAGATAGTAAATTTGTAAAAAGTATACGTTCACAAAATAAAACTTCTTTATCTGAGAAAACAGAAGGTAGTACTATCTTTTCTACAAATCAGATTGTCGAGCGATATAAACTCAGAAAATATTATTTAGAAATGTTCAAATTAATTGATATGTTTCATTTTAATAGTTCGGTTTCAAAACAATATTTTCAAAAATACTTTCCTGATATAAATGGCAAAATTGTTTCTATAACACATAGTGGTCTAAAAGATCAAAGGAAGGAAGGAAGTTCCTGTGTTAATGATCCGATTCATTTAGGATATATTGGACCATATGATGAGAAAAAAGGATTTTATTTATATACTAAAATTTTAAAAAATTTAAATAGTAATAAATTTGAAGCACATTTTTATGGTGATATTGCAGATAGGGCAATCTTTAAGGATAAAAAATATATAAATCATGGTATTCTTTCTGCAAAAGACTTAAATAACGAGTATAAAACTCTAGATTTATTGGTTGTTCCTAGTTTGTGGCATGAAACTTTTGGATATATCGTTCTTGAAGCTTTGCTTATGGGGGTTCCATGTCTAGTATCAAATAATGTAGGCTCTAAAGACTTGATTCCAAATTCATGGGTTTTTAAGGACAAGAATGATTTGGAAAGAATGTTGAATTATATTATTTATAGTCCCGCTAAAATTCAACAGATGAAGTCGATGGTTTCTAAGCTTAATTTAAATTATAAAATGGATGAACATGTAAATAATATAATAACGGAGTTATACAATTAATGAAATTTAGTGAATATATAGCTGAGGATAAAAATAAGTGGAATAAAAAAATTTGTTTTTATTACCTGAGTATAGATTTGTTTATTTAAAGAGAAAATGCGAATATTGGCGTTCAAGGAATAAAGCACTTTTTATTTTTTGGAGATTAATATAGCAAAGGTACGAGATAAGATATTTAACGAATATACCTGCTCAAACACTGATTGGAGAGGGCTTTAAAATTGAACATTTGGGGGGATAGTTATAAATTCTAAAGCTAAGCTAGGCGAAAACGTGACTATCTTAAATAATGTATTAATTGGTATGGAAAAAAGAGGTAAAAGAGCTGGTATCCCTCTTATTGGAAGTAAAGTACACATTGCTTCTGGTGCTGTCATTGTTGGTAAAGTTAAGATTGGAAATAATGTTCTTATTGCTGCTAATTCATTTGTAAATTTTGATGTTCCAGATAATAGTATTGTGATTGGAAATAAAATTATAAAAAATGATAAGGCAACTGACAGTTATATTTAAATAATGAGATTTCGAACGCAAAAACTATATGTAAAGGAGAAAAATAATGCCAAGTATTAATGAAAAAGTGAAAAAGAAGGATAAAGCTTATATATATGTTAGTACTGGAATAAAAATACTTCGCGGAATATTCAAGGGAATAGGTATTAAAAAAAAGTATCCATTTTTTATTGGAAAACATGTAGAAATAACGCATAGATCTCATATAGTTGTGGGAAAGAATGTAAAATTTGAATCTTATTCAGAAATTCATGGATTGTGTAGAAAGGGTTTACAATTTGGAAATAATGTAACCATAGGTCGCTTTGCAACTATAAGACCTTCTAGTTACTATGGGGTTGGAAACATAGGTTATGGTTTGAAAATGGGGAACAATTCTTCAATTGGACCATTTGGATTTGTAGGATGCTCGGGAAAAATCGAAATAGGTGATAACGTTATGATAGGACCACGTGTTTCCCTATTTGCAGAAAATCATAATTTTGGAGACGTTGATTCGAGCATAAAAAGTCAAGGAGTAAATAATAAAGGAATCGTGATTGAAGATGATTGTTGGATTGGTAGTGGTGTCATAATTTTAGATGGTGTTACTATAGGGCATGGTTCCATAATTGGAGCTGGTACTTTAGTGACTAAAGATATTCCTCCCCAATCTGTAGTGTTAGATAAACGAAATAAAGTTATCAAATCCAGAAATTAAATAAAAGGGTGCTAATTATGAAGAATATAATCGTTTATGGATTAACGGACAGACGTGGGGGAATAGAAAGTTTTTTTATAAACTATAGTAATTATTTTAAAAATATTAGCTTAGATTTTATAAAAGTTACACCAAATGATTTATCTTATGAAAGAAATTTAAAAAATAATTCAATTTATTATGTTCCCATGTATAGAGATAACGCAAGATTAAGAAAACTAGAAATAAAAAAGATTTTTAAACAAAAAAAATATGATGCTCTATGGTTCAATTCAAATGATTTAGCGAGTGTGGATATTATTAAAGAAGCCAAAAAAGCTGGAATAAAATGTATTGGACATGCTCACAATTCTAGAACTGATAAGTTAAATAGAACTATTAGACATAGTATAAATAAAATATTGGTAAATAAAGATTTTGATGGGAAATTTGCCTGTTCTATGTCAGCAGCTAAATGGTTTTATCCAGATTATAAAGATGCCACAATTATTTATAATGCTATTAATATTGAAAATCACTTATTTTCTCAAGAAAAAAGAAACAATATACGAAAAATGTATGAGATACCACGAGACTACATGGTTTTGGGCGATGTTGGCCGACTAGAAAAGCAAAAAAATATGTCATATTTAATTGATATATTTGAACGATATCATCAAAAGAATCCTGAGTCTTGTTTAATGATTATAGGTAATGGATCTCAACAGGCAGAATTAAAAGAGTATGTAAAAACTAAAAAGTTAAGTCAATTTGTGATATTCACTGGTGAGGTTAACAATACAACTGATTATCTTAGTGCACTTGATGTGTTTTTAATGCCTTCGTTGTATGAGGGGTTACCAGTTACTCTTGTTGAAGCACAAGCAGCGGGCTTGAAATGCGTAGTAGCTGATAACATTACTCAAGAAGTAAATGTAACTGATAATATTGAATACTTACCGATAAAGGAAAGTTCTATTGATTTATGGGTGGATGATATTGTTAAGAGTAAGAGTAACAATCGTCTAGCTGAAGGGAAAAAACTTTTAGGATCTAACTTTGATATCAAGAAAAGTGCCAGTTATTTAGAGGATCAAATTTTAAAAATTATAGATTAATTCTTATATTTATAAAAAATGAGAACTATAAAAGAAAGAAAATATTAATATGACGATATATGTATTGACTATCAGCATTTCTACCTTTTTGCTTTATTTTGAAACAAAATTAAAAGATAATCCCTTTTTGAGAAATGTACTAATTCTATTTGCTATTTTACTGCCAGCAATTATTGCAGGAGGAAGAGCAAATACAATTGGGACGGATATAAAATCTTATGCTGAACCTTTACAGAGATTTGCTAATTTAAACAGTAATTTTACTGATTTTATAAATTTTCAGGGGATTTTAAATAATGGACAGCCATTTCAAAGATTTGAAAAAGGCTATGTCACTTTGATATATTTATCCTCTCGTGTAACTCCAAAACTTTGGTTTAATTTTTTTGTTACAGAATTAATTATTCTTGTATGTGTAGTGCTAGGAATGATTAAGTTTAGTAGGATAAGAAATATATCTCTCTGCATAGGAATTTTCATCTTTTTTACTTTCTTTTATAATATGTCCTTTAATTTAATAAGACAAAGTTTAGCTATGTTTATTTTATTTTACGGATTTTCATATTTAGTAAAAAAAGAATGGATAAAATATATAATAACTATTTTTGTAGCATCCTTGTTTCATTCCTCTGCTATAATTGGTTGTTTGTTTATGTTTGTTTATTGGTTACTGTATAGAAATACTAAAACACAATTATATTTCAAGTTAAATAATGATCACGTATTGTCTAAACAAGCGTTATTGTCTTTATTTTTATCGTTAATGGTAGTGATAGCTTTATTTTCTCCCGCTATAATTAAGGAAATATTGAGCTCATTTAATCTTTCCAAATATGTATCTTATCTACCATCATCTATTAAGGGATCATGGATTGAATTAATAACTAGACTTCCTTTTTTTGCTATATTATTAGTGGAATGGAGAAATAATAGTAAAAACAAATTAAGATATTTTTATCTAGTTATGACTGTTTTAGATATATGTTTGTCTCAATTATCAGGAAATGATAGTGCCGCTACTGTATTTGGTTCTAGGATATCTTGGTACACATCGGTATTTTATATTTACAGTATGTCTGATATGTTGGAGGCAAAAAAGGATACCAAAACTTTAGTATCAAAAATACTGTTGATTTTATATCTATGTATTTATTGGTACGTTTTTACAGTAGTACTAAACTATAATGAAACTGTTCCCTATATTTTTAATGGATTCCAATATTAAGGACCTAAGCTACGTTTTTTAGGAAGGAAATATTTAAATTATGGAAGTTAGTGTAATTGTCCCTGTATATAATGAAGAAAGATATCTTTCAGATTGTATAAATTCTATACTACAGCAGACGTATAAAGATATAGAACTTATTTTAGTAGATGATGGTTCCACAGATCGAAGTGAAAAGATATGTGATCAATTTCAAGCTAATGATAATCGAATAAAAGTTATACATAAGAAAAACGGTGGTTTGATATCTGCCTGGAAATGTGGTGTCAATGAGGCAAAAAATGATTATGTTTGTTTTGTAGACTCAGATGATCTTATACAAAAGAACCATATTCGGGATATGGTAGATGCTATTCTGAAACACAATGTCGATATGGTTATAAGTCCAGTTAATAAAATAGAAGGGGATAAACTATCGCCTTTTATATATAGTTTACAAGATGGACTCATAGAAAATTATAGAGATCAGTTTCTTTCAAAAATATTAACGGATTTGGATAAGGTCACTGAACGTAAATTACCCCCAAACAGATGGGGAAAATTAATACAAAAAAAGTATATATTAAAAAATTTAAAATATGTTGATGATAGAGTTACGTATGGTGAAGATCTAAGTATAATTTTTCCAATTTTTTGTGATATTAGTTCAATTTATATTATTAAAGATGATAATAATAGTTATCTTTATAGATATAGAGAAGGAACTATGGTTAGTGGATTTGATGAAAATAGATGGTTGAGTATAAAACTAGTATATTCTAACTTAAAAAGAGTAATTAATGATAAAAAGAATCTACCATTGAATATGATGGACCAAGTAAAAATAGATTATTTTAGGTCATTGATAGATTGCTATAAAAACCAAATACGGTCCTTAAATACAGACTATAAAGATATTGAATTATTGTTGAAAAAAATGAATAATTTTCAATTGTTTGATAGTTCTAACGTAAAAAAGTTAAAAGGACTAGACGCTAAAGATCAATGGATTATTTGGAATATTTTTTATGGTAATAAGCTCACTAATTGGATTCTATTTAAAGTTATTGAGGTAAGGTATAGTGCGCAGAAAAAAAGAAGTTAATTCAAATAGAAAAAGGCATTATAGATTGGTAAGACATTACAGTTTTACTATTAGAGGTGTGTCTCATCTTCCCTATTTTGGATTTAAAATTAGAAGAAGATATAATTTAATGAGGCACAAGAGGATAATAAAGATTTTGACCCCACTTTTTGATGAAGTTATGCAAATAACTAATCAAAAATCTAAACAAAATAATGTGCTTAATGGCAATAGTTATGATACTGTATGGTTTTTTTGGTGGCAGGGTAAAGATCAAATAACTGATTTATCAAATAAATGTTATAAAAGTTTGTTAAAAAACAAAGGAAAACGAAAAGTTGTCTTTATTAGTAAAAATAACTTTCAAAAGTACGCTAAGTTACCAGATTATATAGTAGAAAAATTTGAAGCGGGATTAATTACGAAAACTCATTTTTCTGATATATTAAGGTTTAATTTATTAAGAAACTATGGTGGATTATGGGTTGATGCAACTTTGTATTTTACTGCTAGTTTAGATATGTTTAAAACTCAAGAGCTTATTACCTGTTCAGGGTATCCTGACGAATTAAAATATAATATTGCTTATGGTAGATGGACTGGTTTTTTTATTGGTGGGCCACGTGAGATAGATATTTTCTCCTTTATGGATAATTTCTTTTTAGAATATTGGAAACAAAATGATTATTTAATAGATTATTATTTAATAGATTATGCTCTTCATTATGCTTGGCAGAAAAATCTGAGTGCCTTTAGAGACATATGTAAAAAGAATAGTGGAAAACAGCCTCGTTTATTTGATTTGCAATCGAAGCTAGGAGAAGACTATGATAGTTCACAATGGGAAGCACTGAAAGAAAAGACTTGTGTGTTTAAGTTGTCGAATAAAATGAATTTTAGACGTGGGAAAGGTACTCTTTATTATAAATTGTGATAAAGTTTAATTTTAGTTGCAGAATTTTAAGAATTTGAATTGAAAGAGTGTTTTTTTGAAAACTTTAATTATAAAAGGCGAGGGAAGTAGTTTTGAGAAGTACTTTAATACTCAAATGAAAAGAAAAAATATAGATATAGTAAGTGTAAGAACGCCGAAAAATAAATTAGATGTTCTAATGTATTATATAGTTAAAGATTTAAATTTAGTATATTTATATAAATTTTGGCTTAAAGAATGGCAAAAAAAGATTAAAAAATATGATAATATTGTAATCTTTGATAATGGATTAAGTCCTATATTGCTTAAGTGGATTCATAGAAAAAACAAGAAAGCAAAAATAAAAATATGGTTGTGGAATATAGATAACGATTATGATATAAAGTTTTACAAAAAATATGCTCAAGTTTATTGCTTTGATGAAAAGTTCGCAAGAAATAATGGAATTGAATTTATAGATCAATTTTATATCCCTAAAGTGAATCGAAAAAAAACTAATGTAGAAAAAGGTATTTTTTATGTAGGTGCTGATAAGAAGAGATATGCAAATCTAAAAGAAATAATAAAAAAACTAAACCAGGATAATATTAGATATTATTTTTATTTGCAAAGATGGCCTGGAGAAAAGTATCATAACAATGAAGATGAGATTGAATTATCGAATGAACTAATGCCATATGAAGATGTAATAAAAAACATTTATAAATATGATTGCGTTTTAGAATTAAATCTAGAAAAGCAAGAAGGTTTTACTTTAAGAACTCTTGAAGCATTATTTTATAAAAAGAAACTAATTACTAACAATAAAAATATTAAAAACTTTCCATTTTATAATAAAAATGATTTTTATATCTTAGAAGATGAAAATAGATCTTTAAAGGAATTTTTGAATGTTGACTATAAACCTATTGATGATAGGTTGTTAAGTAATTACACTTATGAACATTGGTTAAATGAAATTTTAAATTAAAGAGGATTTTATGAACGTTAAAAAGATATATGTTTTATGCCCTATGGGAGTAAAAACTGGTGGTCCAGAATTATTGCATCAATTGGTTTATCAAATTAATCAAATATTTGATGAAAAAAAGGCTATTATGGCTTATATAGGAAATTCTGAACAAAAAGTCCCAGTAGATGAATACAAAAAATATATCGGTGATAATTGGATTAATGCTAATCAAATTGTAGATAGGCAAGAAAATTTAATAATTTTTCCTGAAACTTTTTTATCATTGTTTAATAAGTATAAATATTCATCAAAATATATTTGGTGGTTGAGTGTTGATAATTATCTAAATGGTAGTTCATTTAAATTTAACGTAAATAAAATTGGTTTATTGCGTACCTTGATGTGTTATTTGAGGGGAGGAATTAAAGACTATGCTAGTCAGATAAAAAATGCTGATAAAAATTTATGTCAATCATACTATGCCGAAGATTTTTTGAAAAGCGAATACAAAATATCATCAGATAAAATAGCTTATTTATCAGATTATATTAACGATTTGTATGTAAATAGTAACCATGAATCTCAAAAAAATGATAGAAGAAATATAGTATTGTATAATCCTAAAAAAGGACTAGATTTCACTAAAAAAATAATCAAGAAAAGTACAAATAAAAATTGGAAATGGGTTCCGTTAATCGGATTAAAGAATGAAGAAGTAAAAAGGTATCTTGAAACAAGTAAAGTTTATGTAGATTTTGGAAATCATCCTGGAAAAGATAGATTTCCACGTGAAGCAGCTATTTTAGGTTGTTGTGTTTTAACTGATAAAAGAGGAGCCGCTAAATATTTTAAGGATGTTCCCATACCTGATAAATATAAATATGAAGATAAAAATAAAAATATCCCAAAGATAATACAAATGATAGAATATTGTATTGATAATTATGAAACAGCTTCTACTGACTTTAAGGATTATAGAAATTATATAAAATCAGAAAAAGATGGTTTTAAACAGGATGTAATTAAGATTTTTGGAGGAGAAAAAATTTAGTGAATTATTTAGTTGTAGGATCAGGCTTATTTGGAGCAGTATTTGCTCACGAAGCAGCAAAACGTGGTAATAAAGTTACTGTAATTGAACAAAGAGATCATTTAGCAGGTAATATTTATACTAAAGAAGTTGATGGCATTCAAGTTCATCAATACGGAGCACATATTTTCCATACATCAAATAAAGAAGTTTGGGATTATGTACAACAATTTGCTGAATTTAATCGTTATACTAACAGTCCTGTAGCAAATTATTACGGTAAGATGTACAATTTACCATTTAATATGAATACTTTTAGTGAAATGTGGGGAGTAAGAACTCCACAAGAAGCTATGGATAAAATTAACGAACAACGTCAAGAAATGGCTGGTAAAGAACCACAAAATCTTGAAGAACAAGCAATTTCTTTAATTGGTCGTGATATTTACGAAAAACTAATTAAGGGATATACAGAAAAGCAATGGGGCAGAAAAGCTACAGAATTGCCAGCATTTATTATTAAAAGACTTCCAGTTCGTTTAACTTATGATAATAATTACTTTAATGATGATTATCAAGGAATTCCTAAAGGCGGTTACACCCAAATAGTAGAAAAAATGCTTGATAATGAAAATATTGAAGTTAAGTTAAATACTAATTTCTTTGATAAAAAGGATGAATATTTAAAGAATTTTGATAAGATTGTCTACACTGGCATGATTGATAAGTTCTTTGATTATAAGTTAGGCGAACTTGAATATCGTTCTCTTCGTTTTGAGACTAAAGAAAAAGATGTAGATAATTATCAGGGTAATGCAGTAATTAACTATACTGATGCGGAGACTCCATATACACGTGTAATTGAGCATAAACATTTTGAATTTGGTAAGGGGGATAAAGACAAGACTATTATCACTCGTGAATATCCTGCTGATTGGAAACGTGGAGATGAACCATATTACCCAGTTAATAATGAAAGAAATAATGCTTTGTATGAACAATACAGAGACTTAGCTGAAAAAGAAAATGATAAAGTTATTTTTGGCGGTCGTTTAGGTCAATACAAGTACTATAATATGGATCAAGTAATTGCAGCTGCTTTAGAATCTGTAAAAAATGAATTTGGTGAATAGTTTTTATGAAGGTCATTAAAAATTACCTTTACAATGTTGGATATCAAGTATTAGCAATAATTGTCCCGTTAATTACATCAGCTTATGTTAGTCGTGTTTTACGTCCAGAAGGTGTTGGTGCAAATTCATTTACTAATTCCATAATTCAATACTTTATTTTATTTGCAAATATGGGAATTGGATATTATGGGAATAGACAAATTGCTTATGTTAGAGAAAATAAAGATCAAATGTCGAAAACTTTTTGGGAAATCCAAATAGTTAAAACAATTATGACTCTTTATGCTTTTGTGGCATTTGAGATTTTTATGATCTTCTATACTCGTCAACCAGAATATATGTGGGCGCAATCTCTTAATTTAATAGCAATCGCCTTTGATATTTCATGGTTTTATGAAGGTATAGAAGACTTTAAAGTTACAGTATTAAAAAACTCATTAGTAAAAGTAATATCGATGATTGCAATATTTGTCTTTATAAAGGGACCTAATGATGTAACTCTATACATTGTTGTACTTGCTTTATCGACATTAATTGGTAATTTAACTTTATGGCCAAATATAAGACGTGATCTTAATAAAGTTTCACTAAAATTTTTAAATCCATGGCAACACTTTTTACCTATGGCGGAATTATTCATTCCTCAAATTGCAACACAAGTATATGTGCAACTTAATAAAACTATGCTTGGTGTAATGGTTAGCGAAAAAGCTTCAGGATATTATCAATATTCAGATAATTTAGTAAAATTAATTTTAGCGCTGGTTACTGCTACTGGTACTGTAATGTTACCGCACGTGGCAAATGCTGTTTCTCATGGAGATATGCATAAGGTTAACCAAATGTTATATAAATCTTTTGACTTTGTTTCTGCAGTTTCTTATCCAATGATGTTTGGATTAGCAGGAATTTCTCTTACATTAGCTCCAAATTATTACGGTCCCGGTTATTTTCCGGTTGGACCAGCAATGATGATTGAATCAATTGTCATTTTGATTATTGCATGGAGTAACGTACTTGGTGTTCAATATTTATTACCAACACATCATCAGAAACAATTTACAATATCAGTTACTTTAGGTGCAATTGTAAATTTAATTTTAAATATTCCCTTGATTAGATTATGGGGACTAACCGGTGCAATGTGGTCAACTGTTTTTTCTGAAATATCAGTTACTCTGTATCAAATGTGGTCAGTTCGCCATATGCTTAATTTTAAGGAATTATTTGCTGATTCGTGGAAATACTTTATTGCCGGTTTAGCAATGTTTATACCTGTTTTTTGGATGAATACTCATTTAAGAAGTTCTTGGTTGATGATGGGTGTAGAGGTTCTAGTTGGGATAATTATTTATGTGGGACTTTTGTTTGTACTACGTGCTAAGATACTTGATGAGGCTAAGGGATTGATTAGGAAAAGGATTAAGGGATAGAGCTACTATTATATGTATGAACTATAGTAGTAATATCGCAATGAAACTCTGCTTTTTTAATTATATTATTTATTTTGAATAGGGGAATAATAGGAGAAAGTGGAAAAAGAATATAAGAAAAAAAGTTCTTTGATTGAAAAAATATACAATTTTTTTAAAAGCCATATATATGTGTGGAAAAGATTATTTTTTGCTTTTGTATTAAGTATAGTTGAATCGATTTTTGTAACATTGTGGTATGCAGTAAATTTCCAGAATAATCAAAAAAATATTCGTAATTTTTTGAAATTGAAAATTTTTATGACTCCTTCAGCAGAAAATTTTTGTTCATTTCTTTGTGTTTTTGTAATTGGTATTTTGTTTGTAGTAGTGTTGACTCAAAAGAATTTAATGAGCGAAAAATTAAATGGAAAAATAGAGTCCCTAAAAATCTTAAGCAAAAACGATATGGAAAAAATAAAAAGGGAAAACGATAAAAATATTTTTCAATGCTACACATGGGGAATTACTCTCGTAGTACTCCTCCTTGGGATATGTCGTGTTATTAAGTGGAGTACTGCAACGACATTTACGTTACTAATGGAAATTTTTTTATGGTTAATTTTATTTACTCTATCTTTAATAGTAATATTAATTGCCTCAGTAGTTTTAGAGTGGTTAGAAAAGGATAATACTCAAACTGGAGGAGTACCACGTACTGCTATATTTTTAGGATTTGTGGCTACAGTTTTGGCTGCCATTTTAAAACACTAAATTTTTTATCTAATTGGAATTTTCAAATGATATATTATTTAATCTAATAATAGCAATGAATACTAAATGTATTATTGGCTGTTTTGTAAATCCTATTGATGGCCAGTTTTAGATTAAGGAATTAAGCAACTAAAGAATAGTTGTTTGATTCCTTTTCTTTTATGATATTTTCTTCTAGTCTGATTCTAATTAATAAATGTCTAAAATTACTGTATCCGTAAGCAGTACGTTCAATTTGCTTAATCTTGCGATTGTCGCCTTCAAGACATCCATTAGAATAGCTGGAAGAGATGCCGTTTAGTACGCCAGTATAATTACGTTTAAAAGTTAATAATGTCTGATGCATTTGTTTGCCGACAGCTTGTTTTAAGTGAAGCAAGTGAATAATCTTTTTTTCATCTTTGTTTTGAATAGCAGACATAAAGTCCTGCATAACCCAATATGTATTTGCAAGCTCTTGATTGCAGTCTAAGCCATCTAAAACAACGTGCTCTTGAGTCAGATAGTCTTTGAAATGCCAGTCATAGTAAAGTAAGGCGTTTTCTTATTGAGCTTGTCATACTTCATGAGATAAAGCTTCCAGGTAGATTTTAATAGCTTATATTCACGGCTTTGTTTCTTAAAATGCTTCATAGTCTGAACTCGTAAGCTCTTAGAAGATCTGGTGAGCATTTGCACGATGTGAAAACGATCAATGATAATCTGAGTATTTGGAAAAATCTCCCTAGCAACTAATGGATAATAACAGTTAAGATCCATGGTAACTGTCTTAACCATGGCGCGAGCTTTAGGAGAAAACTTATAGAAGTAGTGTAGAGTTTTAGGCTTAAAACGTATTCTAAGGATCTGGACTACTTGGTGAGAATCGCCATCTAAGCAGATAAAGAGCAGCTTCTTGTCCACGCCTTTAAACTCATCAAAAGCTAAGTGTTTAGGAAGACGTTCTAAATGATCGTAGAACTTAGAAGAACAAGATTCTAAGACTCTAAGACTCTTTGAACCGTATTAACTGATAAGTTATGTTTTCGAGCAATGCTGGTCATAGAACGATCTTCTGTAAGGGCAGCTAATACTTTACGTTTAGATGCGTTAGAAATGTGACAATATTTATTAACAAGGCTAAATTGAGCCATAGATCTTTTAAGGCAGGCATTGCAAGGAATGCGTTGCTTTCTAAGTTTGATAGTAATCGGCTTGCTAGCATCAGCAGTAATAATGCGCACGTTAGAAGTATAATGACCATATGCTTAAGATTATTGGAACGGCAGTAAGGACAAGCAGACTGAACCAATTCAGCTAAATAGGCGTTATGGAACTTTCTATTGATAAATTTTTTAAAATAATCAGTAAAAACAATGTTTTGATCTTCAATATCCAGAGAAAATTTAATACAATCGTTAAAAGAGGACATAGCACAAACTCCTAGTAAACTTAATTGAATTGATCGAAGAAGGATTTTAAGTTAAGAGGGGCTATGGCCTCTTTCTTTATGCAATAAAAAATCCCGTCGATAGGATATCATAGATATCCATCAACAGGAAAAGGTATAGAGCTAATAAAGTTAATAAAATTCTAGTTCTCTTTGATATGCGTATAAGATAGATAGCCTATTTTTTAAACGGTAAGTATGAATAAAAGAAATTCCTAGATATAAAAGGGAAAAAGAAATTATAATTGAGAAAAGTCTATTTGATTGTGTAAAGAAAAGTAATATGTCTTCAATCTCTTTAAACATGTCTGTGTTCATCATCTCTTTAAAAAGGATACTTTTTTGTTTAGAAGAAGATAACTCAAATAGATTTTGATAGTAGGCTGAAAATAAGAATGTGGCTGATGAAATGTATAGAGAAAGAATAGAAAGGATAAATGCAAGAATGGAATTTATAAGTGATAATCTTCTATTGCTATTAATTTTGAACTGTAATTCGTTAATCAAAGAAGCAATCTGATTTGAATTAGGCTTTAAAAGTTTTAATTCGTTTTTTAATTCGTTGTGATTTTTTAGTTTGAATGAATGCCTATTTTTATAAATTATATTCTTTAAAGATAAGTCTTGTTTTGACATTTTATACTCCAATAACAATTTTAATCATAGTATATAATTATTATATACTATGATTAAAACTAAAAGCTAAATGGATTAATTAAATCTAATAATTATAGATATAAAAAATAAGGTAAATCATGAACAATAAAAATGATATTTTAAATTCTTGGATTTTAATGGAACAATTGGCTGAAGGAAATGTCAATACAAGTAGAAGAGATAAGAAAGCGGCAAAGCGATTTGATTCAAGTAGAAGTGCTAAATATGGCTTTTATCAATACTTCCGCTGGTGTGTTAAGCAAAAAGTTAAAGATCAAAAACGTGATAATCCAGGAATTATTTTTTATTTAAATACATTTAAATTTAAAAAAATTCTCGATATTATAATTCGAAAATATAATTTAGAAGATTTAGAAGTAGGATTTAATAAAGAACAACTAAAGTTTAGTATAGCTATATGCTTTGATAAAGATATGAAGTTATTAGAAGATAAAACTTTTATAACTATGAGTAGCTATATTTTAGCTCAAAACGATTTGATCGATAATCAAGATGAATTTAACAAATTTGAAAGCTCCATCAAAAATAAAATTCAAGAATTATTTAGTTTTCAGAATAATGAGCTTTCTCAGGAAAACTTCGAATTGCAATTTAATCAAGTATTTAGAGAAGTAATAGATAATTTTCCTTCTAATATTTATTGGTCAATTGTTGGAGATATTGATACGGATGATATTAATTTACATTCATTCTTTCTTGATGATTTAATTTTAGCTAAAAAAAGTGAATCACCGCATTTAATTAAGTATTTGGAAGGTATATCCAGCAATTCACGAATTAATCTAGATCCATTTAAGAATATAAATGAGTTTAAAACTATCCTGCAACCTAAAAATTATCCTCTAGGACATTTTTTGAGTAAATATCCTAGTTCTTTAATGCAGCAAATAGCAGTTAATTTAGTTATTAATGAAAAAAATGACATTCAAACTGTTAATGGTCCCCCTGGTACTGGAAAGACTACTCTATTAAAAGATATATTTGCTGAGTTTATAATTCAACAAGCAAAAGAAATATGTAATTTAAAAAATAAAAATGTCTCTTCTCTATTAAATTGTAAAATTGAACAAACGCAATTACCTGCACAGTTAGCTGATAAGAATATTGTTGTTGCTTCATCCAACAATGGTGCCGTTCGAAATATTGTTGATGAATTACCTGCAATTCCTGATGAAAAAGACTCTTTTACTGAAATAATTGAAAAAATAAAATCCGCAGATTACTTTTGTGATCTGGTTCACTCTAAGAAGCAGAGCAATAGATGGGGAGTGTTTTCTTTAGAAGGTGGTCGTAAGGAAAACATGGATCGAATTATTTCAATAATTGATCAAATGATTAAAGAGTTAAAAGATAAAAACTTTGTTTCTGATGTAAAAGTTTACGAAGAATTTATGACACAATTCAATAAATTAGAGAATAAGAGGAAGACGTTACAAGAATATGCAAATAGATTATTACAAAGAAAAATTTGGAATAAAAAAATAAAGAAATATAATCTAAAGTTTGGTAATGAAGGGGAAATAATTTCATCTGATTTGGATTTGAAAATAACACATGCAAAGGAAAATATAAGATTATATCAGCAGAAATATGATCAATTGCGAGCTGAAACAGAAATTAAAGGAGGACTATTTAGTAGATTATTTAGGCGGAAAAGAGAGAAGAATGAAGATATATTAAAAATCAAAAAAATAAATAGTGATCTGGAAACAGAAACTAAACAAAAGCAATATTTAGAAAATAAATTGTATGATTTGAAAAATGAAAGCTACCTAAGGTCAATTGACAAAGCTATGACGAAAGAAGTAAAAATACCAAATTATGAACGTGATTTTTCTGAAACAGAAAATTATGAAGATTTTGAAAACGAAGCTTATTGGTATACTAGTGACGATCTTAAAGAAGAATCTTTATTATTTATTTTAGCTTTAAGAGTTAGAAAACAGTTTTTATATGAAAATAAAGAATCTTTAAGTAAGGCACTAAAGAATTGGGAAGATCAGGATAAGCAAGTAAAGGAAAATCAAAATCAAATCACTTTATTTTCCTGGCAATGGATTAATTTTGCTATACCGGTAATTGGTACGACGTTTGCCAGTTTTCATCGAATGTTTAGAAATTTAGGTACAAATTCCATACCAAATTTATTTATTGATGAAGCAGGACAAGCTATTCCTCAATCAGTTATAGGAGCACTACTTAGAAGTAAAAGAATAGTTGCTGTTGGAGATCCCGCACAGATAAAACCAGTTAACTCTTTGGATTCAAAGATTATATCGCTTATAGCAGATCGAATTTATCATGTAGATGAAAAATATGTTTCTGCAGATACCTCAGTACAAACACTTATGGATCAAGCAAGTAAGTACGGGTATTATAGAGGTAAAGGTGAGTGGATAGGGATTCCTTTGTGGGTTCACCGTCGCTGTCTTAATCCTATGTTTAGTATTTCGAATAAAATTTCATATCAGGATAAAATGGTCCTCCCTACCAAAGTAAAAGAATCTGAATCAAAAGCTGATAAAAGGGCACAAAAGTTAGGAATTGCAGGATCGGCTGATTGGATAGATGTGTCTGGACCATCTGATGGAAACAAATTTGTCGAGAAACAGGCAGATGAATTATGTAGGTTAATTTATCGCTTGGTACATGGCAAAGACAATCCTTTTAATGAAAAGGATATATTTGTTATTACTCCATTTAAAAATGTAGCTCAAAAATTGTCGAAAAGGCTTAAAGTTATCGATTTAGGACATGGTGATCCAATTAAATTTACTAGATATAAAGATGGAAAGCCAACTAATATTGGTACAGTTCATACTTTCCAGGGAAAAGAAAATAAAGTAGTGTTTTTAGTTTTAGGTGCTTCTAAAACGGAAAAAAATGCTGCTTTCTGGGCAGTTAAGGAACCAAATATCATAAATGTTGCAGCTACTAGGGCTAAAAAGTGGTTTTATATTATCGGAGATAAGGAGTTATATAAATCTTTACATTCACCTTCAATTGATAAAACTATAAATATAATTGACGAGTATAAGAAAAAAATAGCTGAAAATACAAAATCGAATTCAGAGGATAGCTATTAGAAAATTTATGATGATGGACGTTGCACAAGATATTAACGATTTACGAATACCGCCAGCAAATCATTTAGAAAAACTTGAGGGTGATAGGAATGGACAATATAGCATTACTATTAACGCCAAATATCGAATTTGCTTTACCATTCAAGCCCCTAATAATTTTTATAATGTAGAAATTGTTGATTATCATTAAAATTTAAGAGGGGAAAATTTATGTTTAAGGACATCATAGCAATACCAAAATGAGTGAAGTTTTACGTGAAGAATTTATGAAACCATTAAACTTATCTGCTTATGCAGTAGCTAAGGCTATAGATGTACCTACATTAAGAATTCTAGATATTCTTCATGATAAAAGAAAAATTGCAGTAGATACTTCTGTAAGATTAGGAAAACTATTTGGTGTATCGCCAAAATTCTTTTTAAATATCCAAAATGATATTGAATTAAGAAATGCTGAAATAAGAAACAGCAAAGAATACGATCAAATTAAACAAATTAGATTTGCTTAGAATATAAGTATATTTACTTATTAACAATAAAGCGCTCGAATTAACTATTTTAAAATAGAGCCATTGGCACTGATAGATAATATAAAATGATTTAACACTGTCTGTTTAAACATCTGTGTTTGATATTTGATAAATTTATTTTTTATTTATGTCATTATATATGCGTCATGATGAAATTAGGCATAACGGAGAGGGATTGTTGTCAAGATCTTGGTCCAGAAGTGATTAATAATATTAGTAATAAATTCAGTTCCAAGATCGGCTACTAGAGAATATGTTTCTTGATCTAGGGTAATACAGAAGACTACCACAATTAACAGGAGAATTCGTGTTCTAGGAGAGAGATTCATATTGGGTCCTTTCGTCTTTATGGTAACATGAAGATACATGACATTACTGAGTAGTTATAATTCATCTCAGTTTTTTGTTCCGTTATGAATTATAAGTTGATTGTTTTGTACCCACTGGTTAGGAACGCTATTCTCCGTTGCCAGTGAGTATCGTCATTTATTGGGGTAACTATGAATATTAATGAATGGTTTAAAGATCCAAAAGTATTAGAAAAGAGTAAAAGAGGATATGCTCATTTTGATCTTCGAACCGATTTAAGTAAATGTAGAAAATATATTACTGATCCTAGAAATGTTACACAACACGGTTTTTATCCATTTATAAAATCTGATCTTGAATATCACAAATATGATAAGGCGAAAGGAAGAAATCTTAAGAAGCGTACCATTTGTTATGCATCTCATATTGATAGTTGTATTTTTCAATATTATAGTTTTTTAATTAATAAAAAATAAAATGCACGTCTAAAACAAGATGGCATTTGCGAAGTGTCAATAGCATATCGAACGGATCTGCATACGGATACTATTGCTGAATTTAGGAAAATGTATCAGTTTATGATTCAGCATCCTTCTTCTTATGTAATGATTGGTGATTTTACAAGCTTTTTTGACAAAATTGATCATCAATATTTAAAAGAGCGCTTATGTGACTTATTACAAGTCGATAAGCTTAATTCCGATTATTATGCGATATTTAAGCGAATTACGATGTTCGATTACTGTGAATTAACGGATCTTTATAACATTAATAATCTTGATTATGAGAAGAGAAAAGATAAGATTGCATTTAATTTAAGGCAAAGGGCTTTGTCAAAAGAAGATTATAAAAAATATCGTTCCCATATTAAACGTCATCATGGAAATAAAGGCATTCCTCAGGGATCAGCAATTAGTGCATGCCTAGCCAACGTTTATATGCTAGAAATCGATAAGATGATAAATGAATTTGTAGTTGCACGTGGCGGTATTTATAGAAGATATAGTGACGATTTTATAATTATTTTACCTATGGACACTAGTTCAATTGATGATATTGAAAAAATAATTCTAAAATTTGGAGCATTTAAAGACAAAGGTATTTTGAAATTACAACCAGAAAAGACGCAAGTCTATAAATTACAAGACCATTCGGTCGTGAATATCGGTCATCTTTTTACTCCGAGCTTGAATGAAAAGCATAAGACAATTAATTTTATTGGCCTTAATTTTGATGGTAATGCAATAAAAATACGCGAAAAAAACTACAAGTAAATATTATTATCGAATGCATCATAAAGCTAAAGGTGTCGCTCATTAATATTAACGAGGTAAAGAATATCAGGGGTCTGATAACTTATATCGTTTATATTCTGGACGATATAGAAGAGGTAATTATTTTATTTTATTTAATTAGAGCTTAGAAATTTTTTTCCTAACCATTCAATATGATCCCTGAGGATCGAATTATAGCGAAGATTAGGCTAACTTTGAAGAAGAATCGGTGGGGATAGGAGCATCAGTTATATTTGTCTAGAATTGATTAGGAAATAACTATTTAGAATGTAAAACAACAAGTATTCATCCCTGCATAAATTAGCTTACGGTCTCGAAAAAATAGTTTAATGAAAATAGTATATATAAATAGATAATATGTAATAATTATATTATATCTTTAGATGGGACAAATTTATTTTAGATAGTTTATATATTAAATAAATTCGAAAAAGTAAGATTTAAAAAAATTGGAGACTAATTTCAGAAATAAAAAGCATATTAATGTAATGGATAAGAAGTATGACTAGGCTCAAACCACTGTGAATATAGAAGTATATTTTGTAGGTTGAAAAGGTATATTTGAATTTAAAAACATCTTAATTTAGTCATCATTTATGATGTTAAGCGGAGTTTGTATGTTAAAAAGAAAAATAAGAATACATTTGGATCTTTGTATGCTAATGGGAATTTGACTAAAAAGGATAGAGGACCAGAATGGGAAAAACTCGAAGTAGCATTAAAGGATAAAAATATTACTAATATAGGAATTTTAGCGCCATACGATACAGGGAAAAGTAGTTTTTTATTAAGTTTTTTTAAGAACTGGAAATTTAATATATCGGAACGAATAATTAGAAAACTAAAATTACAAAGAGAATGTTATAGATTTATTAGTGTACCTAACTTTTTTGAAGATATTAAAGATAATAAAAAGAGTGTAATAGAACTTGAAAAAGATATATTAGATCAATTACTGTTAGAAAGCAGAGCATCAAGAATAAGATTTCCCGATTCACAAATTAGACGAATACATTCAATTAATTTATTAATAGTAATAGTGACCTATTTATTAATTCTCCTATTAATAGGAATTGTATCTAATGGTAAATTTATAATAAATCCAAATAAACTTTTGAATGGTATAGGATTATTTATTTTAGCAGGTTTTGGGTTTGTGATATATTACATATTTTTACATAGTCTAAATAAGCTATCACTGCAGTTATCAACTAAATTTAAAGTGAATTCTGCTACTATTAACGCGGATTTAGTACCATCTAGTGAGATTAAAGATGGGGATAAATTTGTAGAACATAATGATGAATTGAGATATTTTTTTGATAAGAGCGGGGAACGGTTTATTGTTTTTGAGGATTTAGATAGATATAATAACCCGTTAATCTTTCAGAGATTACGAGCACTGAATAAGCGATTAAATAATTTTAGAAAAAGTCCAATAGTATTTATTTATACATTAAAGGATTCAGCTTTTTCAAAAGATATGAATAATACTGATGCTAATAATGAAAATTATGCAGCAGAAACTAGAGGAAAGTTTTTTGATTATACCATTTCTATTTTCCCACTTCATAATTTAGAAAATAGTAGAGATGAATTTTATGAACAAAAAAGGCAGTGTGACCATGCACTTTTAATTAATGAAGAATATTTTTATGGAATAGGAAAGTATATTCATGATAAGCGAGAAATTATCAGCATAATGTCTGATGTTGATATTTATGCACAGAAATTAAATCTTGCTGCAATTAAAAATAAAGAAAGTCAAGAAGAAGCATTTAATAAATTGTTTGGATTAATGATATATAAAAATGTATATTCTGCGGATTTTGATAAGTTAATTATTGGAAAATCCTTCTTAAGTCAATTAATTCTTGATAAAAAAGAAATTTTTGATGATGTAAAATCTTACTTATCTATTCAAGATGAAGTAATCAAATCAGATGCATGGAGTTGCATTTTTCAGTATGTAAACAGAAATAACTTTGAAGACTTTGCTTTTTCGGACAGGATTGATGCAGATTTAGAGCGTTTATTTAATCATCCAATCCTTTTTTTTCTTATTACTAATGATCTTTTATGCGAGGATTATCACAATTATCTTTCCCCGACTTTCTTCTCATTAAATTCGCCGAAAGATAGGAGTTTCATTAATAAAGTTTTAAGTCATCAAGTAATTAAAAGATCAGAGCAATTAGAAAATCCATTAAAGGTTTTAACTTATCTAAATCAAGTTAATGCAGATTATACTTATGCTTATTCTGTCGATTTATTAATTGAATTATTTAAGCAAACGGATGTTTGGAATCAAATTGGACGTGCAAAAGTTATTTTTTCTGAAGTGAAAAGAAGAAAAGATTATAAATTTATTTATCAATTTCTTTTACAAAATTCTAATTTATCAAAAAGAGAAAAAATAGCCTATATATATAATTCTTGGAATACATTTTTTGATGATGTTTTACAGACAAATCTAAAAATTAGAAAGATGATAATAAATTATATATTGGAGGGAATGGTAGAAAAAGAAGATAGATTTGGAAGAATGATAAGATATTTGAAGAAAAATGATTTTTTAAATAAAAAAGATGTACAGAAAGTTTTAATAGATAACTTAAAGTGTTCAAATTTGTACATTCAAAAATTTTATTTGTTAGTTAAAGAAAGTCCTCAAGTTTATTTATTTTCAAATCTAAAAATTTTTTTATTTAAACCTAAAATTTTGAAAGTATTAATAAAAAAAGGATGGTATGAAAGAAATTATAAGAATTTTGAATTAATAGTGCATATAAAATTACATAATAAGGAAGAAAAATTTAATATTCCACCGTCTTATGTGAAAAAATATATTATCCAATATTTTAATGAGCATAAACTTAGTGAAGAAAAATATAGAAAAGTAAGGGAAAATTTGTATTAGTCTTCTTATTATTTAGGATGATTTTTTGATAGAAGTCTTAATATTTCATTTTTAGGAACACTTCAAACATGATTATTGCAACATAGTTATATTGACTGTAAAAATATATTGAAAGGATTGATTCTATGTATCCCTATGCCTTAAAAGAATTTTGCTCTATTTACGAAAATATTAATAAAGGTCAAGATCAAGAGAATAATTTAAAAAGTGAAAAAGCATATAGAAAAATGGACTTGAATAATATTGAAATAGATGATTTTTATAGCTTTTGTAAAAATTTATTAAAAGAGATTCCAAAATCAAAAAATACTGATGGATGGTGCTTAGGAACATTATTTCCACCATTCCCGGATTTTGATGCTATATTTTTTTCAAAAGAGAAAATCATTGTTCTAGAATTAAAACATAAAATCGGAACGCAGAATGAGAAAAGTGTATTAAATAAATTTAAAAAGCAAAATCACCTGCTAAAGAAACTAAAAACTAAATCATCAAATTTTGATGAAAAAACTGAAATTTTATATTTATTATATATCCATGATAGCAATACATTGTTAGAATATAATCTTGATAATCTAAAATATTCGAAGGTTGATTTTAAATATTTAGCCAATATATTAAATTCTGTAAAAAAACCTCTTGAGTCTAATCCTATATATGAGTTGACTCGAAGCGATTTTTTAATATCACCTTTGAATGATTTTCAAAGTTTTAAGAATGGAGAATATTATCTTTCAGATGAGCAAGAATATTGTGAGAAACGAATATTACAATCAAATGGAAAAGGAATTTTTGGGGTGCAAGGAGTTGCTGGCAGTGGGAAGAGTTTAATAGCATATGATCTACTAAAAAAAATAAAAGACAAAAATATTCTTTTTATTTTTCCGGGAAATTTAAGAGAACAACACCATAATCTTCAAACAAATTTTGATTATATAAAATTTGTTTCAGGGAAAAATTTAACAGCTGAATTATTAGACGATTATGATGTTGTTATCGTAGATGAGGCACAAAGATTATATTTTGGTAATTCAAATAGTGCATTAGAAATTTTGAAAAGTTGGATAGAATCTAATTATCAAGTTAAACAAATTATTTTCTTTTATGACGCACATCAGGCTTTAGGACCAAAAGATTGCGGAAACTTATTAAATAATATGCTGAATACATATTGTAAAGACAAAAAAGGAGAACAATATTTCTTAAAGGAATCAATTCGATCTAATCCAGAAATTTCAGCTTTTGTAAGAAGGCTTAGTTGTTTGAAAAATATACCAAAAAAGCAAATTACACCTGAATTGTTAAAGAAACATGTGGAAATTAAATTCTTTAATGAAGCGGATGAGGCTAAATCGTGGATTCAGTATAAGCAAAATAAAAACTATGCTTTTCTAATCCCAACAGGAAGTAGATTTTTACAAGCTAGTAGTGATCAGTTTATTGATCTTAGTTCGATTTCTATAACAACCCATGAATTTTTAGGTGAAGAGCAAGATAAGATAATTACTTATATTGATGACTCTTTTTTCTATAATAAGAAAGGACAATTATGTGTCTATAATCGTACAAATTATTATTTTTTAGATAATGAACTTTATGTAAATTTGACTAGAGCTCGAGAAAAATTAGCCATAGCTATCATAGGAAATTTTGATATTTATTTAGCAATAGTTGAAGTAATCTTTGATTGTAAGTAGAAAACATAAGTCATGTGTTAAGTTACTGTTACTATTTTAAGAATAAAAGTATTTACTATGAAAGTTGCTAAAATTATTGCAATTTACGAACATATTAAAATTCTCTATTAATCAAAAATAGGCTTCACTCTAAATATTTTATCTATTGTTCTTCGAACACATATTCGATATAATTTGAATTAGTTAAAAACGAATACACGTCTGATGATTGACAATAATTAGAAAAATTGTAGAATAGAGAGTAAGAAGAGTGGCGGTGGACTCTAAGTGAGACCGTTGCGGAAAAACACCTCTATTTTATTAATAGAGGTGTTTTTTTGTATGAAAGATTTTAAAAATATTGATGAACAAATTGAGATTTTGAAAAATCGTGGTTTAGTTTTTAAAGACTTGAACTCAAAGATATCTTCTTACTAATAATTACTATAATATTATTAATGGGTATGGAAAGTATTTTCAAAATAATATTGATTTATTTATTAAAGGAACAACTTTTGATGAAGTCCGTAGCTTATATTTTTGTGATAAACAATTAAAACAAGCTTTTTTTAATTCTATCTTGAGTGTAGAACATCACTTAAAATCTATTTTTGCGTATCGATTTGCAGAAAAATTTAAGAATAAAAGATATGCGTATTTAGATATTAATTCTTATGATTCAAATAAAATACCTTCCGTCGGAAGATTAATTAGTGATTTGTCGCGGATAGTTAATTTTTATAAGGATAAGTCCAATAATCCGATTCATCATTATGTTAAAAAATATAATGATGTGCCTATTTGGATTATGGTTGAATTTCTAGACTTTGGAAAATTATGTGCGATGATAAAAAATTCCAAGAGGAGTATTCAAAATAAAATTTGTAAAGATCTAATGACTTTTATTCATGAGAACGTAGGAGATTTAAATGAACATTTTACGCCAGAAATTATGATTTCATTTATTGAGAATATTCATGAATTAAGAAATGTTTGCGCGCATAATAATCGTTTACTAGATTTTAGATGTAAGGCTGATTCAAGATATTTTAGCGCCTTACATTTAAAGTATAATATTGAAGATAAAAATAGTAGAAGATACGCATATTCAGTTTTTGTAAGCATGCAATGTTTTTTAAGTCCGACTGAGTTTAAAATTTTGAGTAATTCTATTCGAAAAAGATTAAATTTGTTAAAAAAACATCTGAACTCTATAGATATACAAGAAATACTAAATTTATTAAAATTTCCAAATGAATGGTTGACTCAACCTAGATTAAAACAGTAGTGGGATTAAAAATGCAAAAATACTACACAAGTGGCGAATTTGCAAAAAAAGCACACGTTTCTATTCGTACAATTCGCTATTATGATCAAAAAAATTTATTAAAACCGTCAACTCATACTGCAAGTGGGGCTAGACGATATACTGATGCGGATTTTGCAAAATTGCAGCAAATCCTTCTATTAAAATACCTAGGATTTTCTCTAAGCGATATTCGAGAGATGACTTTGGGTTCAGGAGACAGACAACTGTTGCTTGATTCATTGCAGATTCAAAAAAGACTAGTAGAAGAACGACAAAAAGAAATGCAAAATGTTGCAACTGCTATTGATTCAACAAGTAGCACTCTGAAAGCAGGTCAAGAAATCGACTGGAATAAGATGTTAGATTTGATCCATTTAACTTCCATGAATCAATCCTTGAGCACGCAGTATCAAAATGCGTCGAATATTTCTGCACGTATTCGTTTGCACCGTGATTACTCAATAAATAAAGAAGGTTGGTTTCACTGGCTATTTAAGAATCTTGATTTAGAGCCAGGGATGAAGATTCTTGAGTTGGGAGCGGGTAATGGTGCTTTATGGTCACAAAATTTAGATAAATTATCAAAGGGGTTAACGATTGTTTTATCTGATATTTCTGAAGGTATTTTGGCCGATGCCAAAAATGAAATTGGCGATAGTCAGGACTTTCAATATGCAGTATTTGATGCCCAGAAGATTCCATTTGCTGACAATACCTTCGACCTTGTAATTGCTAATCACATGCTCTTTTATTGCGATGATATTCCTCAGACTCTTAAAGAAGTTCATCGAGTAATGAAAAAGGGTGCCTCTTTTGCATGCTCAACTTATTCTAAAAAGCACATGCATGAAATTACTGATTTAGTTCAAGAATTCAATCCAAATATTGTTTTGTCTTCGACTAACTTGTATGAACGTTTTGGCCTTGATAATGGCCGACAGATTTTGAGCAATTATTTTAACGAAATCAGTTGTCATAAATATCATGATGCAATTGAATTGCAAGAAGCAACCCCAGTAATTTCTTACATCTTATCCTGTCACGGCAATCAGAATGCAATTTTGCTAGACCATTACAACGAATTTAAAAACTATGTTGATGAAAAAGTTAGTGGTGGCTTTCATATAACTAAAGATGTCGGCTACTTTCTTTGTAAAAAAAGATAGTTTTTTATTTTTAGTGTTGAAGGTGACGTTGCGTAATGTAATATAATTTCTATGAATTAAAATAATAACGGAGGAAAAACATGAAAGTTGTTGTTACTGGTGGTGCCGGTTTTATCGGTTCAAACTTTATTTTTTACATGTTAAAGAAGCATCCGGACTATGAAATTATCTGTCTTGACAGTTTAACTTATGCAGGTAATTTATCTACATTAAAAGATGTGATGGATAACCCTAAATTTAAGTTTGTTAAGTTAGATATTCGCGATCGCAAAGGTGTTTACAAACTTTTTGAAGAAGAAAAGCCAGATGTAATTGTTAACTTTGCTGCTGAAAGTCACGTTGACCGTTCTATTGAAAATCCTGAAATTTTCTTAGAAACTAACATTATCGGTACTTCTGTGTTAATGGATGCTTGCCGCAAGTACGGTATTAAGCGCTTCCACCAAGTATCTACTGATGAGGTATATGGAGATTTACCATTAGATCGTCCAGATCTTTTCTTCCACGAAGATACACCGCTTCATACTTCAAGTCCGTATTCTTCAAGTAAGGCTAGTGCGGACTTATTGGTTGGTGCATATGGTAGAACTTTCCACTTGCCAGTTACTATTTCACGTTGCTCAAATAACTACGGCCCTTACCAATTCCCTGAAAAGTTAATTCCGTTGATGATTCAAAGAGCTTTGAATAATGAAAAGTTGCCA
This sequence comes from Lactobacillus hominis DSM 23910 = CRBIP 24.179, assembly GCF_000296835.1. Lineage (GTDB taxonomy): Bacteria > Bacillota > Bacilli > Lactobacillales > Lactobacillaceae > Lactobacillus > Lactobacillus hominis. Next base: position 64,434 of record NZ_CAKE01000011.1, read on the forward strand.
GTTTACGGCGACGGTAAGAACGTTCGTGATTGGTTATACGTTGAAGATCACTGCAAAGCAATTGATTTGATCTTAGAAAAGGGTACGCCAGGTGAAGTTTATAATATCGGTGGTCACAACGAAATGCACAACATCGATATTGTTAAGTTAATCTGCGATTACTTAGATAAGCCTTACTCATTAATTGAGCACGTTACTGACCGTAAGGGACATGACCGTCGCTACGCTATTGATCCTGAAAAGATCCACAATGAATTAGGTTGGCTTCCAGAAACTATGTTTAAAGATGGTATCAAGAAGACTATTCAATGGTACTTAGATAACAAAGAATGGTGGGAAAACATCATTTCTGGCGATTACCAAAACTACTACGACGAAATGTACGGCAAGAAGCAAGTTTTAGATAAGGATTAGGCCAATGAAAGGAATTATTTTAGCAGGTGGATCTGGCACTCGTTTATATCCATTAACTTTAGTAACTAGTAAGCAATTATTACCAGTTTACGATAAGCCAATGATCTACTATCCATTATCTACATTAATGTTAGCTGGTATTAAGGATATTTTGGTTATTTCTACACCGGCCGATACTCCACGTTTTAAAGAATTATTAGGCGATGGTTCTCAATTTGGTTTAAATCTTTCTTATAAAGTGCAGCCTAGTCCTGATGGCTTGGCTCAAGCATTTACGTTAGGAAAAGACTTTATCGGCGATGAAGCTTGCGCGATGGTTTTAGGCGACAATATTTTTTATGGCAATGGATTTACTGATTTGCTTAAAAATGCTGCTAGCGATGCACAACATGGTAAAGCAACTGTCTTTGGTTATTATGTAAACGATCCTGAACGTTTTGGCGTAGTTGATTTTGATGAAAATGGCAATGCTGTTTCAATTGAAGAAAAACCAAAGCATCCTAAGAGCAATTATGCTGTAACTGGTCTTTATTTCTACCCAGCTGGCGTAAGCAAGAAAGCTGCTCAAGTTAGGCCAAGTGCACGTGGCGAAGTTGAAATTACTAGCTTGAATGATATGTATCTTCAAGATGGCAATCTAGGCGTCCAACTGTTAGGACGTGGTTACGCTTGGCTTGATACTGGTACAATGCATAGCTTAGTTGATGCATCTAACTACGTTAAAATGATTGAAGAACGCCAAGGCGTTTCGGTTTCTGCACCAGAAGAAATTGCTTATATCCATGGTTGGATTGATAAAGAAAAATTAATGGGAGCTGCAAAGCGTTATGGCAAGAGCCCATACGGTCAACATTTGAAGTCAGTGGCTGAAGGAAGATTACGTTATTAATTTATAGAAAGAAGCTTGAAAATGGGACAAATCAAAGTAGAAAAAAATGTAGGTGGCATTGAAGGATTAGCCGTTATCACACCAACTGTTCACGGAGATGATCGTGGTTACTTCATGGAAACTTTTAACCAAAGAGATATGATGGATGCAGGTTTCAGTATTAACTTCGTCCAAGATAACCAATCTAGTTCAACTAAGGGTGTTTTACGTGGTTTACACTTCCAAAAGAAGTATCCTCAAATCAAATTAGTTCGTGCTGTGCGTGGTTCAGTATTTGACGTTGCTGTTGATCTTCGTAGCGAATCCAAGACTTACGGCAAGTGGTACGGCGTAGAGTTAACTGCTGAAAATAAGAAGCAATTCTTGATCCCACAAGGTTTTGCTCATGGTTTTCTTGTTTTAAGTGATGAAGCTGAATTCTGCTACAAAGTTAATGATTTCTGGCACCCAAATGACGAAGGCGGAATGGCTTGGAATGATCCTGAAATTGGTATTGAATGGCCACATCTTAAAGGCGATTATCCAGGTAGCCCAGATGCTAGTGGCTACAGCTTAGATGATGGAACCAAGCTCACTTTATCTGATCGCGATCAAGAATGGAAGGGCTTGAAAGATACCTTTAAGTTTTAATTAGTGAGGTAAATTAATGAAAGTTTTTGTAACTGGTGTCAATGGCCAATTGGGTCACGACGTTATGAATGAACTTGCTAAACGTGGCTATGAAGGCGTAGGTTCAGACTTGGCACCTGAATATGCTGGCGTAGCTGATGGCAGCAGCGTGACTAAGGCACCATACGTATCTTTAGATATTACTGATGCAGCAGCTGTAGAGAAAGTGATTTCCAAAGAAAAGCCTGACGTTATCGTTCACTGCGCTGCGTGGACTGCAGTTGATATGGCTGAAGATGATGATAAGGTTGCTGCTGTACGCAAGGTAAATGTTGACGGAACGCAAAATATTGCAAACATGGCTAAAAAGTTAGATGTGCCGATGGTTTACTTATCAACAGATTATGTCTTTGATGGTCAAGGCAGTAAACCTTGGAAACCTGACTTTAAGGGTTACAAGCCGTTGAACGTTTATGGCGAAACTAAATTAGGTGGCGAAGAAGCAGTTGCCAATACTTTGGACAAGTACTTTATTGTCAGAATTGCTTGGGTATTTGGTGTTAATGGCTCAAACTTTATTAAGACTATGCTTAAAGCTGGCTCAACTCATGATGAAGTTAAGGTTGTTAACGACCAAGTTGGTACGCCAACTTACACTTTTGATCTAGCACGTTTATTGGTTGATATGATTGAAACTGACAAGTACGGTTACTATCACGCAACTAATGCTGAATTGCCAGCAACTGAAAGTGGCTATGACGAAAATGGTACGAAGACTGGTTATATTTCTTGGTATGATTTTACCAAGGAAATTTACCGCCAGGCAGGCTACAAGACCAAAGTTACCCCAGTAACAACGAAAGAGTATGGTTTGTCAAAAGCAAGCCGTCCATTTAACTCACGCTTGGATAAGAGTAAGTTGGAAGAAAATGGTTTCAAGCCACTTCCAACATGGACTGATGCAGTTAGTCGCTATTTAGATATTTTGAAAAATGATGGCTTCTTTGATGATTTGAAGAAGTAAACTTTAAATTAAATAATACCGAATAAAAAGGATCGAGCGTATGATATGAACCCCAAATTTGGGACATATTATTAATTAGCTCTGTTTAAAACCATATTTCGATATTCTATCGGAGTATGGTTTTTTAGTACT
>NZ_CAKE01000010.1 GCF_000296835.1 Lactobacillus hominis DSM 23910 = CRBIP 24.179
AAATGGCCAACAAATTTGGCCAGGTGAATTGCGTGGGGTTGATTCATACGGTATGATCTGTTCAGCTCGTGAATTAGGCTTAGCTCACGCACCACAAAAACGCGGTATTATGGTTGTTCCAGATAGCTTTAAAGTTGGGGATGAATTTGAACCAACCAAGTGCGATGAATTATTAGCTAGTGGTCAAATTAGCCTTTAAAATGAACGAGTCTCAATTAAATTGGGACTCTTTTTTTGAAGAAAAATGGTAAAATGATAAGCGAATATTTTTGGCATTTTATTGGAGATATTGATTATGTTAGATAAAAATAAGCAAATTTGGTTTATTGGCATTAAAGGTACAGGTATGGCTTCTTTAGCTCTTTTATTGCATGACTTAGGCTATAATGTTGCTGGAAGCGATATTGAAAAATACACCTTTACGCAAGTTCCGCTTGAAAAAGCTGGAATTGAAGTTAAGGACTTTGATCCAAATAATATTAAAAGTAATGCCGAACAAGTAATTGTTAAGGGAAATGCTTTTAAAGAAGATAATCCAGAAGTTAAGGCTTGTCTTGATAAAGGCGTTGAATGGCAATCTTATCCTGATACTGTGGAAGAAATTGTCCAAGCTCATACTTCAATTGGTATTTCAGGAACTCACGGTAAGACTTCAACTACTAGTTTGTTAGCTCACGTTTTAGGCGAAGTTGCACCAACTTCATACTTGATTGGGGATGGCCGCGGTAAAGGTGTTGAAGGTTCACGCTTTTTCGTTTATGAAGCTGATGAATATCGTCGTCACTTTTTGGCATATCACCCAGATTACCAAATTATGACTAATATTGACTTTGACCACCCAGACTACTTCAAAGATCAAGACGATTACACTAGCGCTTTTCAAACCGCTGCTGATCAAACTAAAAAGGCACTCTTTGTGTGGGGCGATGACAAGCGCCTTCAAAGCTTGCATACTGATATTCCTAAGTATACTTATGGATTTAAAGATAGCGATGATTTCCAAGCTGTTAACATTGAAAAATCAACTACTGGTTCTAAGTTTAACGTTTTAGCTCATGGCGAAGATTTAGGTCGTTTTGAAATTCACTTATTCGGCGACCACAGCATTTTAAACTCAACTGCAGTTATTGCGGTTGCCTACACTGAAAAAGTGCCAATGGAAGACATTAAAGCTGGCTTATTAACATTTAAGGGTGCTAAGAGAAGATTTAGTGAAAAAGACTTCGGCGATGTTGCTGTCATTGATGATTACGCTCACCATCCAACTGAAATGCGTGCAACTATTCAAGCGGCTCGTCAAAAGTTCCCTGAAAAAGAATTAGTTGTTGTATTCCAACCACATACATTTTCTAGAACTAAGAAATATCAAAAAGATTTCGAAGAAATCTTGCGTGACGTTGATAAAGCATACGTTACTCCAATTTATGCATCTGCTCGTGAAGCAAGCGGCGATATTTCAAGTGAAGACTTGGTTACAAATATTCCAGGTTCAGAAGTAATTGACTTAGATAATATTGCTGATTTAACTAAGCATAAGAATGCAGTTGTTGTATTTATGGGCGCTGGCGATATTCCTAAGTATGAAGATGCCTACGAAAAATTATTGAAATAATTTTTAAAATTGATTTTTAAGACTGTTGAGTTGCTTAAATAGCGATTTAACAGTTTTTTAGTATGGAGGAGACATTTGATGAAAGCAATTATCGCAAAACGCGTAGGGATGTTTGAACTGTTTTTTGATTTAGTTTTTGTTTATGCAATCTCAAAAATTGCTGTCATGATTCATCATCCAGTTAATGGCGTCCTCCCAGCTGTTAATTATTTTCAATTTTTGTTAGTTGTAGTAGTTGTTATGCAAGTCTGGCTATATCAAGTTTTGTATTTTAATCGCTACGGTAAAGATCGCTTGGGTGATATTGCTGGATTAATAGTTGAAATGTTTGTGATGGTTTATCTGTCAAATAATATCAATACTGACTGGCATATTACTTTTGAATATTTCAATATTGCGATGGCGGTAATGATTGTTGATCTTCTTTTGCAATATGCATTGGGTAATTCAAAAGACAAACAGAGCGATCATCGGGTATTTATCTATACTTTGGCAATTGAATTAGCTTTAATCATTGCTGGCTTATTTTTAGGCTATGATGTTGGCGTTTATTTTGCGATTGTGGGTTATTTGGTAGGGTTTTTATTGCCAATTGTTTTGTATAAAAAATTTAATGCAGCTAATATTAATTTCCCTCATTTAGTTGAAAGAGTGAGCCTAATTATTATCATTGCTTTTGGTGAAGCTGTGGTTAACATTGCCAGTTATTTTACCAAGAATATCCCGTTGCACTTACCAATTTTGGTATTTGCTAGTTTAGTTTTGATGTTTGCTACGTATGTGATTGAAGTGGACAACTTTATTGAAGAAAAGCAGTACAATAAAGGATTCATCCTCATGTATAGCCACGTTGCTTTAGTTGCTACAATCCTATCAATCACAGTTGGATTTGTTTATTTGAATATGAACCATGTAAATAAAACTTTTGTCGCTTTATTTTTGGCAGTGGCAGTAGCTATTTATTATCTGTTTATTTTAACTTTGAGTGTTTATAATAAGGCTAAGTTTCAATTGAACATGATCAATATTTTGACTACTTGCGTCTGTTTAATAGCCGGGATAATTTTGTTTTATTTATTAAGAAACTCGCAAACTGGTTTATTGATTGTCTTGCTCGTTTTAAATGTAATAATTTTTGGACAATATTATTTAAAGAAAAAACAAAGGAGTAATTGATAAATTTAAAGCTGATCTGGATTTTTCTAGGTCAGTTTTTGCTTTTATTTTTGGTTTACTTTAAAAAAGCTAATACAATGAATATTTGAAGACGTAGATTAGAAATGAGGCATTGAGAATGTCTATTTTAACTATTATCGAAATTATCATTGTCGGACTTATTACGGGAACTATTACCAGTCTAATTGGCGCAAGCGGTGTAACTGTCGTAGTGCCCGCGTTGACGCTGCTTTTTGGCATTAATTCGCACCTAGCAATTGGGACAAGTTTATTAGTTGATGTAATTACAAGTATTGTCGTTTCAATAACTTATATCCGCTATAAAAACGTGCGTCTGCAAGCTAGCATCTGGATTACAGTTGGTTCAGTTTTGGGAGCCCAACTTGGCAGTCATTGGGCTGGAATTATCTCTGATACAAAACTAAATGCACTTTTTGCGATTATGTTAATTCTTTCGGGAATTTCAACCCTAAGAAGGAAAAATAAAGTCTATGATCCAAATCAAGGCGTCCATTTTAAGTCTAAACTTGCTCAAACTTTAGCTCTTTTAGGACTCGGCTTTGGAATTGGCATTATTAGCGGCTTAGTTGGTGCTGGCGGTGGAGTTATGGTCTTACTTACAATTATCTTTATTTTGCACTACCCAATGCATCAAGCAGTTGGTACTTCTACCGTTATTATGGCTATTACTGCCTTGTCCTCATTACTTGGTTATGCTAGACAAGGCAACGTTGATTATAAGTATGGCTTATGGATTGCGCTAGGAGCCGTAATCGCTGGCATGATTGGCTCGCATATTGCAAACAAGGTAAATGAAAGAGTTTTAAATAAAATCGTTGCCTGGGTATTTATTTTGTTAGGAATCATAATGATTGGAATGAAATTCTTACGTTAAAAAACATTTCTTAAAAATGTCTCATTGAATAAAAGAATAAAACAAAAACTGTTAAAATAGTTAAGAGACTATGTATGACAGTTTTTGTTTAATTTAAATAAAAAAGGAGAAAACATGACACAAACCAATAAAAAATTACTTTTGATTGATGGTAACTCTGTTGCTTTTCGTGCCTTTTATGCTTTATATCGCCAATTAGATCGTTTTGTTAGTCCAGATGGCTTGCATACTAATGCAATTTTTACTTTTAAAAATATGCTCGATGCAATTATGAAACAAGTCGATCCCACTAATATCTTAGTTGCTTTTGATGCTGGCAAAGTTACTTTTAGAACCAAGATGTATCAAGATTATAAGGGCGGTCGTCAAAAAACTCCTAGCGAATTATTAGAGCAGTTGCCAGTAATTCGAGAAATGTTGGCTGATCTTGGTATTAAGAGCTATGAATTAAAGAACTACGAAGCCGACGATATTATTGGTACTTTTTCTAAAATGGGTGAAGACGCTGGCTACAAGGTAAGCATAGTGACCGGAGATCGGGATTTAACCCAGCTTGCTTCTGATAAGACGACTGTTTTTATCACTAAAAATGGCGTCGGCGATACTGAAGCTTATACGCCAGAACACATGAAAAAAGTAAACGGTGTTACCCCAACTGAATTTATCGATATGAAGGCCTTGATGGGCGATAATTCGGATAATTACCCTGGCGTCACCAAAGTAGGGCCTAAGACTGCTTCGCGTTTAATTCAAAAATACGGCTCAGTTGAGAATCTCTATGAACACGTTGATGAAATGAAGGCATCTAAGCTAAAAGAAAACTTGCTCAATGACAAAGACAAGGCGTTTTTAGCTAAAAAGTTAGCCACCATTGATCGCACTTCGCCAGTTACTATTGACTTGACTGATACGAAGTTAGAAGAGCCGGACGTAGAAAAGTTACGTCAATTATATGAACGTTTGGGCTTTAAGAAGTTTTTGGCAGAATTAAATGCAACTGGAAGTCAGGATAATCAAGAAGCTCTCGAACACTATGACTATCAAGAATTAACTAGTGACAACATTCATGAACTTGATAATTTAGATGCTAAAGAAATTACTTTTTATTTGGGGATGCTAGGTGACAACTATCACTTGGCACCATTTGAAGGTTTTGCTTTAAAAGTCAATGATAAGTTATACGTTTCAAAAGACTATGCAATGTTAACTGAGATGCCACTCAGAGGAATTTTAGAAAACAAGACAATTCACAAAAACGTCTTTGACTTAAAGAGAACTTATGTCGGTTTAAATCGTCTTGGTATTAAGGCTCAAGGCTTAGATTATGACATGTTGCTAGCTTCATATTTGGTTAACAACGAAAATAACTCTAACGATCTAGGCGAAGTAGCTCATCTTTATGGTGAATATAGTGTTAAGACTGATATTGAAGTTTATGGCAAAGGTAAAAAGCAAGCAATTCCTGATGATGAGCAATTCTTTACTCATTTAGCTGGAAAAGTTAGCGCCATTGAAAAGTTGAAGCCGTTGCTTTTAGATAAATTAAAAGAGCATGAGCAAGATGACTTGTACGAAACTATCGAAATTCCGGTTGCCTTTGTTTTAGCGCAAATGGAAATCACGGGCGTCAAGGCTGAAGCTAGCGTATTAAATCAACTAGGAAATGATTTTTCAGTTAAGTTAAAAGAACTAGAAAACAAGATTTATTCTCAAGCAGGAGAAGAATTCAATATTAATTCACCTAAGCAATTAGGACATATTTTGTTTGAAAAATTAAACTTGCCACCAATTAAGAAAACTAAGACGGGATATTCAACTTCAGTTGAAGTACTGGATCAATTAAAGACTAAGAGTCCAATTGTGCAAGCAATCTTGGATTATCGCCAAATAGCTAAAATTCAAAGTACTTATGTCAAAGGCTTACTTGAATGTATTCAAGATGACGGCAAGATTCATACGCGCTACTTGCAGACCTTAACTGCTACTGGCAGACTTTCTTCAGTTGATCCTAACTTGCAAAATATTCCAACACGAACTGATGAAGGTAAGCAAATTAGAAAGGCTTTTGTGCCAACGACTAAAGATGGCTATATCTTTTCTTGCGACTACTCTCAAGTTGAGTTGCGCGTGTTAGCTCATGTATCAGGCGACACGCATATGCAAGAAGCCTTCAATTCTGGCTATGATATCCACGCCCACACTGCAATGAAGATTTTCCACCTGGATTCACCAGATCAAGTAACGCCGCTTCAAAGACGCCATGCAAAAGCTGTTAACTTTGGTATTGTTTACGGTATTTCTGACTATGGTTTATCTAAAAATATCGGCATTAGTCGCAAACAAGCTAAAGAATTCATCGATAATTACTTTGAACAATATCCACAAATTAAAGACTACATGGATAAAGCAATTAAAGATGCGCGTGAAAAAGGTTATGCCGAAACAATCATGCATCGCAGAAGATATTTGCCAGATATTCATGCTAAGAACTTTAATGTTCGATCATTCGCGGAAAGAACTGCAATTAACTCGCCAATCCAAGGCTCTGCTGCTGATATTATTAAAATTGCAATGATCAATATGCAGAAAAAACTTGATGACATGCACTTAAAGACAAAGATGATTCTACAAGTGCACGACGAATTAATTTTTGATGTGCCTGCAGATGAATTAGAAACAATTAAGAAGATTGTCCCAGAAGTTATGCAATCAGCAGTTAAATTAGACGTACCATTAATTGCAGATTCAAATTGGGGTCACAATTGGTATGATGCAAAATAAGAGGTGATTTGATGCCTGAAATGCCAGAAGTTGAAACTGTCCGGCGAACTTTAGAGCCGCTTATTAAAGGAAAAACAATCAAAAAAGTTACTGTTTGGTATCCTAAAATTATTATGGGAGATAGCCAAAAAGTAGCAGATAGGCTGCAAAATAAAACTATTCTTGGAATTGACCGCTATGGTAAATATCTTTTGATTCGTTTGAGCGATGATTTAACTTTGGTTTCTCACTTGCGAATGGAAGGAAAGTATCGTTTAGTTGCAAAAGATACGCCTAAGCAAAAGCATGAGCATGTGCAATTTTTATTTGATGATGGGACTGCTCTTAGATATGATGATGTGCGTAAGTTTGGGAGAATGCATCTAGTTGAAACTGGAACTGAAAGACAAACCACAGGCATTCGTCATCTAGGTCCGGAACCCAATAGTTCAGAATTTACTTTTAATTATTTGAAAGGCCAGCTTGCTAAAAAGAAGAAAAATATCAAAACAAGCATTTTAGATCAAAGTATTGTTTGCGGGCTAGGAAATATTTACGTTGACGAAGTATTATGGCAAAGTAAGATTCATCCCTTAAGTACTCCAGCTAAAATTCCAGTCAAGCAAGTTAAAGTTTTGTATGATAGCATCAATGCTACTATTGAGAATGCAACTGAATTGCGCGGAACTACAGTGCATACTTTTTTAGACGCTGACGGGATGATGGGTGGCTATCAAGATCGTCTTCAAGTTTATGGTCATGCAGGCCAGGAGTGTCCGCGCTGCGGCACTATTTTAGAAAAAATAAAAGTTAATGGAAGAGGGACCACTTTTTGTCCTCATTGTCAGGTTGTGTATAAATGACGTACTTTTTAGGATTAACAGGTGGTATTGCCACTGGTAAAACTACGGCAGATGCTTTTTTTGAAAAAAAGAATATTCCAATTATTGATGCAGATCGCGTTGCGCATGATTTAATGCAAAAAAATGGCGCAAGCTATACAGCGATTGTGGATCATTTTGGCGCAAGTATTTTAAATGATGAAAAAGAAATCGACCGTAAAAAATTGGGTAAAATTGTTTTTGGCGCTCCAGCTAAGTTAAATGAGCTCAATCAAATTACCCATCCTTTGATCAGAAAAGCGATCGTTTTGCAAATGCAAAATTATCAAAAAAAAGATACACCGTTAGCTATTTTAGATGTGCCATTGCTATTTGAAACTCATTATGATCAGCTTTGCGATAGCGTTTTAGTGATCAGCGCAGATTTATCGCATCAACTAGCGCGACTGCAAGAAAGAAATAATTTGAATAAAGCACAAGCAATGAGTAGAATAAATAGTCAAATGAAGCTCCAAGAAAAAGAGAAGTTGGCAGATTTTGTGGTGGATAATAATGGTAGTATTGCCGATTTAGAAGCAAAATTAAGCCAGATACTTGTGAGAATAGGTAGGTAAGAAAAATGGAATGTCCAAATTGTCACCAAAATTCATCAAGAGTTATCGATTCACGTCCTAGCGATGAGAATCGCGCTATTAGACGTAGAAGAGAATGTGAAAATTGTGGTTTTCGTTTTACTACATTTGAAAGAATTGAACAAGCTCCATTATTAGTAATCAAAAATGACGGCACTCGTGAAGCATTCAGTCGCGATAAGATTTTGCATGGTGTTATGATGGCGGCTCAAAAACGTCCAATTACTAGCGATCAATTAGATGCCTTAGTCGATCATGTTGATAATGCTATTAGAAAACAAGGCGTATCTGAAATTTCATCTAAAGAAATCGGTGAATTAGTAATGAACGAATTGGCAAACTTAGATGATGTTGCTTACATCCGCTTTGCAAGTATTTATCGCCAATTTAAAGATGTTTCAGGCTTTATGGAAGCAATGGAAGATATGATGAATAAACATGGTAAGGAGAATTAGCTTGAATGTATGCAAGCGCTAATCCGAAGCAACCTTTTTATGTAGCTAATAAAATTGAATTTACCCAGAAAGATCAGCAAGTTTTGACTAAGTTATTCCAGCCTTTAGTTGGAATTATTAGCACAGGGCTGTATACGACTTTAATTAACGAATTTTATTCTGTTCCAATTGCTGGCGATTATAAGACGCTTTATCAGCTGCAAGACCAAACCAATACGAATTTAAAAAATATTTTTTCAAGTATTCATCAATTAGAAGCAGTTGGTTTAGTTAAGACTTATTTAGGAGAAAATCCAATTTTAGGAGAAGTTTTGATTTTTAAATTAAAGCCAGTTCCTTCTCCAAAAGAGTTTTTTAACACTTTTTTGCTTTCAAGCTTATTGCAAGAAAGAGTGGGGATTGTCGCATTTGAACGTTTAGTTAAAGAATTTAAAGACCAAGAATTTATTGGTCTAAAAAATGCCAAAGATATTAGTGCGGGATTTTTTGATATTTATCATTTAAATGCTTCAGTTGCCATTACTCCCCCAGCTAGCGTGCGCCAGGCAGGTGAAAGCTTTAAAAAGGCTAATTCTGAAGGCATATCTTTGGGTAAAAATCTTAAGCAAGTTGATTGGGACTTTTTAATTTCGTTATTTGCGTCCTATCATGTACCAGAAAGCGAAATTAACAAACACCGTCGAGAAATTGTTGAGATTATTTCTTTTTATGATTTAACTGAGCAAGAGTTTGTTGATAATACTTTAATTACTTTGTCAGCTGGCGATTTAACTTTGGACATGAAAAAGATTGTCTCAGTTATAACTGAGAATTTTGGACAAAAGAAAAATAAAGCTTTGATTAATAAACAATTAACGCAAAATTCTAATAAAAATGCAGTCCAAACAATTCAGAATTTGTCTGATAAAGATAATAAGCTGCTTAAGCAAGTAAGCGAATATTCAGCTATTGATTATTTGTATTTCTTAAAACGGCAAAAAGGCGGCTATGTCACAACTCGCGAAAAAAGCGTTGTCTTTCGCTTGCAGAGTCAATATGGCTTAAGTCCGCAGTTAATCAACATGCTAGTGCGAACATGTCTAGAATATGATTCTGTTTTAACAGCAACTTTAGCTGATAAGATTGCTAATAACTGGCTGCAAGCTGGTGTAACGACGCCGACTCAAGCGATTAGCTATATGAAAAAGCGTCGGCAAAATCAAAATAGACGCACTTATAGTAAGGCTCCAAGAAGAATCAGAAAGACGACTAATTGGAGCAATTATCAAGATAAAAATAAAAACTCAAATGTCAAAATGTCTGATCAAGAGTTGAATGAGATCTTTAAAGACTTTGGCAAAAAGGACTAGAAAGCGGTAAACAATGCAACCAATTTCTGATGTGATTTCACAAATAATTAAGGATCGACAATTAGATCAAAATTCAGATAGCTTAGCCAAAAAAGCTATAAGCAATTCACAAGTGCAGGATTTTTTAAATCAAAATCGTGATCGCATCGATAATGCGATGATTAAGGCTTCGCTGGCAAATATTTTTACTTTTGTAGATCAAATTGAACATCCCAATTCAGTTATAAAAGGTTATCAACCACAATTGTTTATTAACGGCCGTGTAATTGATATTCGTTTTGCTCCAACTCAGCAAAAAATAAAAGCGCAAGAATTAGCTCAGCGAAAGCATAGAATTGAATTAATTGATTTACCTGAGAAATTACGCAATGTAGATTTAACAAGCATTGATCGAAATCCTGAACGACGCGAAAGTTTAGTTGAAATTGCTAATTTTATTAAGAACTATAAAAAAGATCACCATGCTAAAGGCCTTTATTTAGAAGGTGATTTTGGCGTGGGAAAAACTTATATTCTAGCAGCTTTAGCCAATGCAATTGCTAGTGAAGGTAGCAACGTTATCTTTTTACATGTGCCGAGTTTTATTGCCGGTCTCAGTAGCCATTTCCAAGATAATAGCTTAAATCAAGAAATTGACCGAATTGCCAATGCTCCAGTTTTGATTTTTGACGATATTGGAGCAGAAAGCTTGAGCGAATGGTCGCGCGATGATGTTTTGGGCGTTATTTTGCAAAAGAGAATGGACAATGACTTGCCGACATTCTTTAGTTCAAACATGGATATGAATGCCTTAGAACAGCATTTGGCTGAAACTAAAAATAGTCTTGATGAAGTTAAGGCAAAAAGGCTGATGCAACGCGTTCGCTATTTGAGTCGCGAAGTTTTTGTTGGCGGTCAAAATAGACGTTTTTAATTTTTCTGATAAAAGCACTTGAAACTAAAATTTTAGCTAGTATAATGAAAATCAATGAAAGACATGACGACTTTAACTCAGAGACAAGAGCCTAGTTCTGGAAGCTCTTGAATAAAAGGCGCCCCAATTTCATCAAACCTAAAATTAATAATTTGGTTAGGAACCATTAACGACCTATAGAGGAGTTAACTTTTGTTAGCTCGAATTTTGGGTGGAACCACGTAATTTAACGTCCCAGCACAGTTTTTTGTGCTGGGATTTTTTGTTTGGAGGTAAATATATGAGTTTTGCTGTAACTTTGCCAGACGGTTCAAAGAAAGAATTTGAAAAGGAAATTTCTGTTAAGGAATTGGCATCTTCAATTGCTACTTCTTTGGCAAAAAAGGCAGTTGGTGCCAAGATTAACGGTGCACTTAAGCCATTAGATTACAAGATTAACGAAGATGTTGAAGCTGCTATTGTTACTGATGAAGACGAAGAAGGTTTAGATATTTTGCGTGCTTCAGCAGCATTCTTACTTGAAGCAGTAATTAAAAACAAGTATCCTGAAATGCACTTTGGTTTGCACGAAGCAGACGAAGGTGGCTTCTTTGTAGATACTGATAAAGAAGACCAAATCAAAGTTAGCGAATTGCCAGCTCTTGAAAAGGCAATGGAAAAAGCTATCAAGAACGGTGAAAAGATTGAATACGCTAAGATGAGTCGTGGAGAACTAGAAGACATCTTTAAAGATGATCCATACAAGATGGAATTGCTTAAAGATGCTGATAGCGAAGTTGATGTATTTAAGTTAGGCGACTTTGTAGACTTCGGCTTTGATGCATTATTGCCAAACACTGGTAAGATTAAGAACTTCAAGTTATTGTCAGTTGCTGGTGCTTACTGGTTAGGTAAATCTTCTAACCCAATGCTTCAGAGAATCTTTGGTACTGCATTCTTCAAGAAGGCTGCTTTAGATGAAGATTTGAAGCGTCGTGCAGAAATTAAAGAAAGAGACCACAGAACTATTGGTAGAGACTTAGACTTGTTCTTTGTTGATCCTAAAGTTGGTGCTGGTCTTCCTTACTGGATGCCAAAGGGTGCAACTATTCGTCGCGTTGTTGAAAGATATATTGTTGATAAAGAAGTTGCCGATGGCTATGAACACGTTTATACTCCAGTTTTAATGAACGTTGATGCTTACAAGACTTCTGGTCACTGGGCACACTACCGTGATGACATGTTCCCACCAATGGACATGGGTGATGGCGAAATGCTTGAATTACGTCCAATGAACTGTCCATCACATATTCAAATTTACAAGCACCACATCCGTTCATACCGTGAATTACCAATCCGTATCGCTGAATTAGGTATGATGCACAGATACGAAAAATCAGGTGCTTTGTCAGGTCTTCAACGTGTACGTGAAATGACTTTAAACGACGGTCACACTTTCGTAGCCTTAGATCAAATCCGTGAAGAATTTGCTAAAGTTTTGAAGTTAATCATGGACGTATACAAAGACTTTGATATTACTGATTACTACTTCAGACTTTCATACCGTGATCCAAAGAACACTGACAAGTACTACGCAAACGACGAAATGTGGGAAAGATCTCAATCAATGCTTAAAGCAGCTATGGATGATCTTGGTCTTGACTATGTTGAAGCTGAAGGTGAAGCAGCATTCTACGGTCCTAAGCTTGATATTCAAACTAAGACTGCCTTGGGTAACGATGAAACTATGTCAACTATCCAACTTGACTTCATGCTTCCAGAAAGATTTGGCTTAACTTACGTAGGTCAAGATGGTGAAGAACACCGTCCAGTTATGATTCACCGTGGTATTGTTGGTACTATGGAAAGATTCATTGCTTACTTAACTGAAATCTACAAGGGTGCATTCCCAACTTGGCTTGCTCCAATTCAAGCAGAAATTATTCCAGTTAACGAAGATGCTCATGGTGCATATGCTGACAAGGTTCGTGAAGAATTAGCTAAGCGCGGATTCAGAGCAGAAGTAGACCACAGAAATGAAAAACTTGGCTACAAGATCCGTGAATCACAAACTCAAAAGGTACCATATACTTTAGTTTTAGGTGACGATGAAATGAACGTAAATGGTGTTAATGTTCGTCGCTATGGTACTGAAGAACAAATTTCTAAGAGTTTAGATGACTTTATTGCTGAAATTGATGCAGATGTTAAGTCATACTCAAGAGAAAAATAATTAATAAATCCAAATTAGAAAAGAGCAGAGAACGTTAAATTCTCTGCTCTTTTTTGTATTTATAACCGTTCACCGTTAAAAAGTTACCACTCGCCGAATTTTTATAGATTTTAGAATTTAAGCGTCTATACTGTTAAGCAAATAGAGGAGGAATAAACATGAAAATAAAGTTTCATATTGATGAACACTTACCAGAAGAAAAAGCTGAGTTTTGGTTACGAAAAATGACAGAAAGAATTAGGCAAATTACTGAAGATTTGACTAGTGAAAAGGACTTTGTCTGGTGCTATCAAAGAGGAAATGCTTTTTCAATTAATTTCTCCGATATTTATTTAATACAAGTTGAAAATGAAAAGACTTATGTTTATACAGAAACAGAAAATTATCTGTATAAAGGCAGGTTATATCAGATCCAACAATTATTACCTTCAGATTTTGTAATGGCGTCAAGAAGTGCGTTAGTTAATTGTCACAAACTCGATCATTTGCAGATCTTAAGTGATGGAAATGTTGATGCAATCTTGAAAAATAATCTTACTGTGCAAATTTCAAGACGTAAGATTAAGAATTTAAAAGAGGTGCTAGGACTATGAGAAATGTTAAAAATATGCTAGTTAGTGGCTTGATTGGAATTGGGATCGGAATGGTCTGGGTTGCGGCTGATTTATTTTTATCGCTTAATGGAAAAGATGTCGCTGCAATGAAAATGTCAGTATTGTACTTTCTTTTTTGGTTAGTGACTTCCTTTGTAATTGGGATTTTCTTTTATTTTGCAAGCTTGATTTTTAATAAAGATTCCTGGTCATTAAGAAAACAAATTATTATTAATTTCTTTATTTGTTTAAGCGCATGGCTTTTATTTAATTTAACTATTAATAATTTTAATTTCTCTTGGCATTTATTTGGTGCTGTGATTGTTGATTTCATTATTATGTATGCAATTGCCTATGGAATTTACTTTTGGCACTTGTGGCATGACGTTAGAGAAATTAATAAAAAATTGAAGCAGAATACTAGGTGAGAAAAATGACGACTTTATTGACAGTAGATGGACTTTCAAAAAAATATAAAGATACAGGTAAAAAAGCAGTAAATGATGTTTCTTTTCAGATAAGTCATGGCGACATTGTAGTATTTTTAGGACCAAATGGTGCTGGGAAAACAACTACTTTAAAAATGATTTTGAATTTGATAATTCCTGATGAAGGAAAGATCTATTTTGAAGGTCAAGAAATTACTAGTAAAGGGTTAATGCTCCTGAAAAACACAGGTGCGCTTTTGGAGGGATCACGAAATATGTTTTGGTCTTTATCTCCAATTGAAAATTTTGTTTATTGGGGCGGTCAACGTGGTCTAACTAAAAATATGGCTGAGAAGAAAGGAGTTGAATTGTTAAAACAATTTGGATTGTTTGAAAAGAGGAACGTGCCCATTACTAGTCTAAGTCGAGGGATGCAACAAGCAGTTGGCATTTGTTGCGCGATGATTGCTGAACCAAAACTTTTAATTTTAGATGAGCCTACTTTAGGATTGGATATCAAATCAACACAAGTGGTAATTAGTATTTTGAAAAAATTATCCTCTAATGGTGTCGGTATTTTAATAACTACTCATCAGTTAGATTTTGCTCAAAAAGTAGCTGAAAAAATTTTACTGATTAATCAAGGAAAGCTCGTTTTTTCAGATAATATAAAAGATAGTCTGGAAAACTTTAATAATCAATCAATTTTGAAAATTACTTTAACGCATTCGCTTAAGGAATCAGATAGAGAAAAATTATCAATGTATTGTACTCTTATTACGAATACCGAGAATTCTTATCAATTGAATGTTAAAAAGCAAAATAATTTACCTCAAGTTCTTGAGGTGTTAGGTGAATTACCTATTAGGAAGATTGAGACTAAAACGATGAAGTTAGAAGACATATTTAATTATTATGTAGGAGAAAAATAATGATGAGCTTAAAAGCCGAAATATGGCGTCAAATATACTTATATAAGAGATATCCTTTTAGCTATTTTTCTGATTTTATTTTATTAATCCTAATGTTTATGGCCATTTTCTTTAGTGGTTCTTTAGCTGGTGGGGGGATTATTGGAAAAACGTTAAATGCGTTGGTAATTGGGTACGTTTTATGGACTTTGATCCAGAATACAATTAGTCAAATGGGGACTTGTATTGCTAATCAGATGCAAAATGGCATTTTAGAACAACAATTTTTAATGCCAATATCTTTTAAAAGATTGTTTTTCAATAAAATTGTGGTGAATATTGTTTCTTCAGCGATTCAAGCGTTTTTAGCTTTAATAATTATTATGATGATTACAAATAATTGGATTAAATTTTCACCTATTACAGTTTTGCCATTCTTTCTAGCATTGTTAGTTACTGTTGGATTAGGATATTTAATTGTAAGTTTAGTTTTAAATTTTAAAAGAATTGGAAGTACTTTGGTAATCTTTCAGTATGTCTATTTAGGGATTTTATTAATTAATTTTGAAAACTATCCACTAAGTATTAAATATTTATCTTGTTTATTACCGATCTGTCCAATGGTTAGCTGGATGAGATTAATTGTTAACCAACGTACATACAATTTTTCGTTTTATCTAATGGCATCCTTATTTAATGCAATTTTATGGTTAGTGATCGGGTTCTTTATTTTTGAAATTACTAATCAAAAAGTAAGAAAAGCTGGAAGTTTGGCTGCATATTAATGTTGAATTATATAAATTTGTTTAATCCCTTGACGTAGATTAGTTAGATGGTATAATTTAGAAGTTGAGAACAAGAAGAAGCACCCGCTTCTCGCCTAAGTTGATATACCTCTGGGCTGATCGATAATATCTGTTGATTAAAAGCGGGCGTTAACTTTGCCCGCTTTTTTCTTGTCCTCGAAATTAACATGGAGGTGAATACTCATACCAAGAAATATGATCTTAAACGAAGACATTCGTGCTCGTGAAGTTCGTTTAATTGGAGCCGACGGCCAACAAATTGGTGTCGTATCTAAGAACGAAGCTTTACATCAAGCAGCAGATGCCGATATGGATTTGGTTTTACTTTCTCCTAATGCTAAGCCACCAGTTGCTCGTATTATGGACTACGGTAAGTTCCGTTTCGAACAACAAAAGAAGGCTAAGGAAAACCGTAAAAACCAAAAAGTAATGGCTGTTAAAGAAATTCGTTTAAGTCCAACCATTGAAGGAAATGACTTTGACACTAAGTTAAAGCATGTTCGTAAATTCTTGACCAAGGGCGCTAAAGTGAGAGTGTCAATCCGCTTTAGAGGCCGTGCTATCACTCATAAAGAGCTTGGAAAAGAAGTATTGGAAAAAATGGCCAATGAAGCTAGCGACTTATCTACTGTAGTCACTAAGCCTAAGATGGAAGGTCGTTCAATGTTCTTAATGCTTGCTCCTTTGAGTGAAAAAGATAAAAAGAAAAAGTAGTTAATTGGAGGAATAGATATGCCAAAGCAAAAAACACACCGCGCTTCTGCAAAGCGTTTCAAGAGAACTGCTAACGGTGGTTTAAAGCGTCACCACGCTTACACTGGACACCGTTTCCACGGAAAGACCAAGAAACAACGTCGTCATTTGAGAAAAGCTGCTATGGTTTCAGCAAGTGACTTAAAGCGCATCAAACAGATGCTTTCCCAAATGCGTTAATTTTATAAAGTATTTTTTGAGGAGGAATTTTAGATGCCAAGAACTAAAGGTGGAACCGTAACACGCAAGCGTCGTAAGAAGATCATGAAATTAGCCAAGGGTTACCGTGGCTCAAAACACTTACAATTTAAAGCAGCAAGTACTCAAGTATTTGTATCACGTAAATATGCATTCCGTGACCGTAAGAAGGTTAAGAGTGAATTCAGAAAATTATGGATTGCACGTATTAACGCTGCTGCAAGACAAAATGGTCTTTCATACTCTAAGTTAATGCACGGACTTAAAGTTGCCGGTGTTGACATCAACCGTAAGATGTTAGCTGACATTGCTTACAACGATGAAAAGGCATTTGCGGAATTAGCAGAAACTGCTAAGAAAGCTTTAAACTAAGATATTTTTAAAGAGATTGGGAACGCATCCCGATCTTTTTTTTCGAGTAAATTTAATGATTTCTCTTAAGTGGCGGATTCTGGTATATTATATATGATAAAAAAGTGGAGAGTTTTTAATGTTATTTAGACCCCGTTATACAATAGATACAATATATAATCTTGACCCACATCAATTAAAAAAGATGGGTATTAAGGCTGTTTTTTCTGATTTGGATAATACGCTATTGGCCTGGAATCAAGCAGATACTGCCATTGAAATGGATCAACTGAATAAAAAATTAGCGCAAGCTGGTATTAAGTTGGTTGTAATTTCAAATAATAATGCACAAAGAATTGGAAAAGTTCTTGATCCTTATCATATTGCCTTTATTGCTAAGGCACGTAAGCCACTTCCAATTGGAATTAATAAGGAATTGAAGTTGCTCAATTTAAAACCTAATCAAGTTTTAATGGTAGGAGATCAATTAATTACTGATATTCAAGCAGGCAATCTGGCTCATGTAAAGACAGTTTTGGTTAAGCCATTAGTTGAGACAGATAAGTGGAACACAAGAATTAATCGCTTTTTTGAAAAAATAATATACTTCTTTTTGAATTTGAAGAAAAAAGTAGTTTTTGAGGAGAAACTTAAATGAACGATGAAGAATTAAGATGTATTGGTTGTGGAAGTGTTTTACAAGATACTGACCCTAAAGAAGCAGGCTATTTGCCATCTTCAGCATTAAAAAAAGCCTTAAATGACGAAGGTAGCGATGTCTATTGTCAGCGTTGTTTTCGCCTGCGTCACTACAATGAAATAATGCCAGTATCTGAGAACAACGACGATTTTTTAGCATTGCTTAACTCGATAGCTGATAAAAAGGCCCTAGTTGTAAATGTGGTTGATTTATTCGATTTTAGCAATTCATTGATTTCTTCATTAAAGAGATTTATTGGTGGCAATGAGTATATCTTAGTAGGAAACAAAGTAGATCTTTTCCCTAAGAACTCTAAAGAAACTAAAATCAAAGACTGGATGCGTCAAGAAGCCAACCGTAATGGCCTAAAACCAGAAAAGATCTTTTTAGTTAGCGCAGCTAAGAAGAAGAATTTAGATGAATTAATTAACTTTATTGCTAAAAAAGGCAAAAAGAAAGACATCTACTTTGTCGGAACAACTAACGTAGGTAAGTCTACTTTAATCAATGCTATTTTGTCTGAACGTTCAGACTTAAAGGACTTAATTACTACTTCTAAGTTTCCAGGAACTACGCTTGATGAAATCAAGATTCCTTTGGACAATGGACACTACTTGATTGATACACCCGGAATTTTGAGTAAAAAGCAATTAGCTAGCCATTTAACTGGTAAAGAATTAGAAGTTGTTGAACCTAAAAAGCCATTAAAGCCTGCAACTTATCAATTATTGCCTGGTCAAACTATCTTTTTAGCAGGATTAGGTCGTTTTGACTATATCGATGGTCCGTCTGCAGGATTTACGCTTTATGTAGCGCGCGATCTTTATGTTCACCGGACCAAAACTGAGAATGCCGACCAATTTTATGAAAAGCATAAAAAAGATTTACTGCTTCCACCAAGTGAAAAAGATGATCTAGGACTATTAAAGGGGCAGACATTTTCACCAGATGTCAAAAGCGATATTTTGTTTGGTGGGGTTGGTTTTATTACCACTCCAGCTAATGTAGTAGTTAAAGCATATACTCCAGATGCAATAGGATTAGGAATTAGAAGAGCGTTGATATAATAATGAATAATTGTATTGTAAAAGAAAAGCCAGAGATGCGTTTTGAGCCAGCTACTAGTTCAGCGATGCAGATTGGAATTATGGGCGGAACCTTTAATCCAGTTCATATGGCGCACCTAGTTATGGCTGAGCAAGTACGTAAAAAGCTTCATTTAGATGAAATATGGTTTATCCCAACTAATATTCCGCCGCATAAAGAACTCGCTGGCAATGTTAGTGCTAAGGATCGTTGTGCAATGTTAGAGCTAGCGACGCATAATAATCCATATTTTCATGTAAAGCTATTTGAAATAATGCGTGGTGGCGTATCTTATACTGTTGATACTTTAAGATACTTGAAAAAGCGTGCTCCTAAGAATCATTACTACTTGATTATGGGTAGTGATGAAGTCAATGATTTTGAAAATTGGCATGAGCCTGAAACTATTGCGCTACTTGCAACATTAGTTGGCGTAAGAAGACCTAATTATCCGCAAAAGCCAAAATATCCAATGATTTGGGTAGATGCGCCAGATTTAGATATTTCGTCTTCAATGATCAGACAAAATGTTGCAACAGGCAATTCAATCAGATACTTAGTTCCTGAAGAAGTGAGATTATATATAGAATCAAGAGGCTTATATGCAGCAAGAGATAACTTTTAAAGAAACTTTTTCTCCTTTAACTTCAGATGAGTTAGTTGCTAAAGAAAAAGCAAATATGGATGAAAAAAGATTCAAACATTGTATTGGCGTTAGCGAAACTAGTAGAAAATTAGCTAGACTCAATAACTATGATGAAGATAAGGCGGCTTTAGCCGGTTTTATTCATGATTATGCTAAGCAAATTTCTAATGAACGCTTTATCGAAGCTATTAAAACTCAAGGTTTTGATCAGGATTTACTAAACTATAATCGTGCAATTTGGCACGGAATAGTTGGTACATATTTTATTAAAAAAGAACTTGGCATTACTGATAAAGAAATTTTAACAGCTATTTGGCGTCACACTACAGCAGACGTTGAGATGACAACGCTAGATAAAATTGTCTTTGTAGCTGATTTTATTGAACCAGGCCGTGATTTCCCAGGTGTAGACGAAGCTAGGAAAGTAGCCTTTAATAATTTAGATGATGGCGTGGGGTTTGAATTAGCTCATACTTTAGATTTTTTAGTAACCAACCGTCAAAAAATATATCCCAAGACTTTTGATGCATATAATGTTTGGTCAGTAAAAAAATAGAAAGAGGAATAATTTTGACAAGCAAAGAATTATTAGATTTAACTGTTGAAGCAATTGAGCAAAGACATGGCGAAGATACTGAAGCTTACGATATGCAAGGTATCAGTATTTTGGCTGATTATTACGTAATTACTACTGCTGGTTCTAACCGTCAATTGCACGCAATTGTTAACTCAATTGTGGATAAAATTCATGAACACGGTGCAAATGATTACCGAATTGAAGGCACACGTGATTCTAACTGGCTTTTAATCGATTTAGGCGACGTAATCGTAAATGTCTTCACTGAAGATGCAAGAGACTTTTATGGCTTGGAAAAGCTATGGAATGATGGCAAGAAAGTTGAATTGAATTTGGATCAGGATTAAAAATGAGTGCTGTTGGAATTATTGCCGAATTTAATCCTTTTCATAGCGGGCATGAGTTTTTATTAAATCAAGCCCGTCTTTTGGCTAAAAATGATCCCATTATTGTTTTAATGTCAGGCAATTACGTTCAGCGTGGTCAGATGGCAATTATGGATAAGTGGGATCGTGCGCAAGCTGCTTTAAATAGTGGGGCAGATTTAGTGTTTGAATTACCATTTTCTTATGCCGTCCAGCCAGCTGATATTTTTGCTGAAGGTGGCGTTAGCATTTTAGCAAAGCTTGGTGTAAAAGATCTGGTGTTTGGCGTTGAAGATGCCAATTTGAATTTGGATTATATAGCCAAAAAAATTATTCAGATTCCTAAAAATAGCCTGCAATTTAGAGATTATACCCAGACTTATGCGACGCAATATAATGAAATGGTAGCGCGTGAAGTAGGTCACGAAGTTAACCAGCCGAACTTGATGCTTGCGATTTCTTATGCAGTTGCTAATTTAAAGGTCAACCATCCAATGGATTTGCATCCTATTGAACGTATTGGCAGCGGTCATGATTCGCCACTAGTGCGTGATAAAATTGTTTCTTCTGCTACAGGAATCCGTAATTTTATTATTCACCATAAAGCACAAGATTTAATTGAATTAAAAAATTTCTTGCCTAAGAGTGAATTAACGCATTTAATGAATCAAGAAGTATATCCTAACTGGAATATACTTTTTAAATTTTTAAAATACCGCATAGAAAGCGCACATTTATCAGAACTTAAAGATATCTATCAAATGAGCGAAGGGCTGGATTATAAATTTAAAGAAGAAATCCATGAAGCGCAAGATTTTACTGCATTTTTAATGCGAGTAAAATCTAAAAGATACACTTATGCTCGTTTACGTAGACTTGCTTTATATACGCTGCTTAATATCAGACAAGAAGATATCATCCAGTCTTATGGGGATGTTTCTACACTACTTCTTGGTTATAGCGCAAGAGGACGTAATTATCTTAAAGAAAATCGCAAGGACTTTGAAATACCGATTATTTCAAAAGTTGATAAACGCAGTGCAAAAAGTGGAACTTTAGGCCTGCAAGTTAAGACAGATCGTTTATATGAAGAAATTATCGGCCAAGACCAAAACTTTGGTCGCCGACCAATAGAGGTGAAATAAAATGTTAGAGTATTCTTTTACACAAATAAAAAATTCTAATAATCCCTTAACGCCAGTGGATTCAGATGTAGAATTAAGTCATGACTTTTTTGAAAGAAGTAAGGAACTTTTAATTTCTGCAGATGATGTACACGTTAAAGGACAATTCTTTTATGATGAACCATTTGTAACTGGTAGCTTTACAGTAGAAGCAAATGTTGTAGTGCCTTCTACGCGTAGTTTAAAGCCAGTTAGCTTACATCAAAAATTTGATTTTACTGAAAATTATAGTGAAGTTAAGCCAACTCAAGAACAACTTGATGAAGAAGATACAATCATTACGATCAAGGATGACGTAATTGATTTGCAAACTGCAATTGAAGATAACTTGCTTTTAAGTTTGCCAAGCGTCGCATTAACACGTGAAGAAAAAGATGATGATTTGTATCCTGAAGGCAATGGCTGGAAGGTTGTTTCTGAACAAGAGCATCAAGAAGGCCAACAAAATAAGGTTAACCCAGCTTTTGCTAAATTAAAAAATCTTTTCGATGACGAAAATAGTGATAAATAACTTGCAATAAGACTGATTTAAAATTATTATTAAATTATTAATAAAAATAGGCTAGAATATTGAAAACAGTAAGTTGGAGAAGTTAGTGGACTATTTTTGTTTAGAGAATAGGATAGGGATCAAAAAATGAGTAAAATTTTAATTATTGAGGATGAAAAGAATTTAGCTCGCTTTGTTGAACTTGAATTACAACACGAGAAATATCAAACTACCGTTGAATCAAATGGTCGTAAAGGGCTAGATTTGGCATTAAGTCAAGATTTTGATGCTATTTTGTTAGACTTGATGCTACCAGATTTGAATGGACTAGAAATTGCTCGGCGCGTTCGTCAAGAAAAAACTACGCCAATTATTATGATGACTGCTCGTGATTCTGTTATCGACAGAGTATCTGGATTAGATCATGGTGCAGATGATTATATCGTTAAGCCATTTGCTATTGAAGAATTATTAGCTCGTCTTCGTGCAGTACTTCGTCGCGTTCAAATTGAAAAGCGTGCTTTAGGTGAAACTATGGGCGTTCAAAAGGTAGTTCATTTTAATGATTTAACTATTGAAACTGCTAATAGAATCGTGCACCGTGGCAATAAGACTGTTGATTTAACCAAGCGTGAATACAACTTGTTGATGACATTAATTGAAAACAAGAATAACGTGGTTACTCGTGAACAATTGCTTAACAAGATTTGGGGACCAGATTCTAAGATTGAGACTAATGTTGTTGAAGTTTATGTAAGATACTTGCGTAATAAGATTGATGTTCCAGGACAACCATCTTATATTAAAACTGTTCGTGGAACCGGTTATATGGTAAGAACCGATGAGAATGATGAACAACGTCAAGAAGAAAACTAATAGCAAATTAAAAGAGACCATTAAGCATTCGCTATCTTTCAAGTTGGTTGGATTGGTAGCGACGATTATAACGGTCTCTTTTATCATATTTTCTATCGCAATTTATTCATTAGTGCGTCAGCAATTAATTGAACAAGAAGAAAATGTCACTCAGTCGATTTCTCAAACTTTTGAAAATCGATTGGTAGATATTCCTCATACTTTGCAGATTTCTAATGTGGTGCCGAGTTTATCGCCGAATACGCAGCGAATTTTGGAAGGCAGGGCTCCAATTGCGGCTAATGAAAAGACAAATATCTTTAGCGATGACATTTTAGCCACTTTAGCTAGTCGCGATACGACAGTGCTTATTTATAATCCTGAAGGAGAAATTGTCTTTTCAAATGGAACCCTGCCTAAAGATGCTGATATGCCTAATTATGATGCGCATCACGTACTTAATTTGCAAAATATTGATGGTAAGTTACATTTGCAAGATTATACCAAGATCTATTCTTCCAAAACTAGAAGATTAACTGGATACTTGGTTGTGGATAATGCCTTGACTAAATCTAACGCTATCTTGCGGCGCTTGCGCAACTGGATGGTAGGCTTATCAGTAGGTGCAATTTTAATATTTATTATTTTGTCTTACTTAACAGTCAATAGTATTGTTAAGCCAATCAAGCGGATGTCACGAATCTCGCGGGCCGTTAACGATGATCCAAATAGTCAAGAAAGAATGCCAAAATTGCGACGTGAAGATGAATTGGGCGAATTAGCTGATAACTTTAATCAAATGCTAGACCGGATGCAAGCTTATATCCAGCAGCAAAAACAATTTGTTGGTGATGTTTCTCATGAGTTGCGAACGCCAGTGGCGGTAATTCAAGGACATTTAAACTTACTCGAACGCTGGGGTAAAGATGATCCAGAGGTTTTAGATGAATCTATTAAGGCTTCACTTCAAGAAACTAGTCGGATGAATCACTTAATTCAAGAAATGCTTGACTTAACTCGCGCTGAACAAATTGATGTTCAATACCCTGATGAAGTAACTGATGTTAATGAGGTCTTGACGCGAACCGTCAATGATATGCGGATGATCCATAAAGACTTTAAGATCACTTATAACGATGCTTTAGCGCCAAATACGATGATTAAGATGTATCATAATCATTTAGAGCAAGTTCTGATAATTCTGATGGATAATGCCATTAAATATTCTACTGATCGTAAAGAAATTATTGTGGATGCTTCTACAGAAGCAGATAAAGTAGAAATTGCTGTGCAAGATTTTGGTGAAGGAATTGCACCAGATGAGCAGAGTAAAATCTTTAATCGTTTCTATCGTGTAGATAAGGCAAGAACTCGGGAAAAAGGTGGAAATGGTTTAGGCTTATCAATTGCCCAAAAGCTTGTTGAAAGTTACCATGGAAAAATCAGCGTAACTTCGCAAGTAGGATCAGGTAGTAAGTTCAAGATCGAATTTCCATTATTACAAAAATAAAGACAAATCAAAAAGACTAGGCTTTCAAACCTAGTCTTTTTAAATGTCTAAAGTTAATCTTTATTACGCTTTTGTTTGCCAGCATTGCGAGCGCGTAAGTCTTTGTGTAATTCATTGCTTGCCTTCTTTTGAGTAGGAGTAGCAGTTGAATTTGAATTTGGGTTACCGATAATTTCATCAATAGTAGCTTGAGTTACGACAGTCTTTAAAGGCTTATCTTTCAATTCTTCAGCAACTTCTTTTTTAACCTTAGGCATTACGATAAAGGTGGTAATCAATTGTTGAATAACGATCACGATTCCTCCAGCTAAGAAGTAAAGAGCTAAGGCGCCTGAAGAAGAAATTGAGATGAAGAACGTCATTGCTGGACTCAAGATTAAGGTCATTTGCATGGCCTTTTTTTGTTGCTCTGGAAGTCCAATCATTGAAAGATAACCTTGAATTACATAAAGAGCAGTTGCGATAATTGTTAAAACAATTGAACGCTGGCTCAATGAAATTCCGAAAAAGCTGGCTTTAGCTAATTGGCTTGAGTAAGCCACAGCTTGATAAATACCCATCATGATAGGCAACTGGATCAGTAAAGGTAAGCATCCCATACCGCCCATCATTGACATGTTGTTTTCTTTATAGATTTTCATTTGGAGTTGACTCAATTGCATTTGTTGAGGTTGAGTC
Organism: Lactobacillus hominis DSM 23910 = CRBIP 24.179; assembly: GCF_000296835.1. Classification (GTDB taxonomy): domain Bacteria; phylum Bacillota; class Bacilli; order Lactobacillales; family Lactobacillaceae; genus Lactobacillus; species Lactobacillus hominis. The sequence continues at coordinate 24,978 of NZ_CAKE01000010.1, forward strand.
AAGTTCTTATCTTTCATCGCATTTTGGATTAATTGCATTTGTGGTTGCAATTTTTGCGTTTTTTCTTGTTGCTTAGTCATCTTGTAAGATGAATTTAAACGTAGCGGCATAACGATCAATTGAACCACTAAAGTAATTAAAGCAATAGCCCAGCCAGCACCGTTTGACCCTCCAATTTTGGCTTCCACAAATAACATGATATTTTGAAGTGGGCGACCAAAAATGCTGTAAATCCAGGCATATGGTCCAACGGTTGGCGCAGTCAATGCTCCGTGCTTTGTCTGAGTAGTACAAGCAGTCATAAAAATTGCCACGAATGCTAGTAAGGCAAAGACTTTGAGATATTTATTTTTTAATTTCATGCATGTAAACCTTTCTTCTTTGTACTGCTATCAAGTTTACTAGGAAAATTCAATTCTATCAACCGATGACAGTAAATGAATGAAATGGTTTTTGATCAGGTAAATTTTTAACCTCAATGTTATCAACTCTTCCTGCTGGAGTGGGCGAAGCTTTAACTTTACTTATAAATTGGGCAAGTTTTAATGGATCTGCTTGCGCTACAATGGTGACACTGCCGTCCATATTATTTTTTACAGTTCCTTTAATGCCAAGGTCATTTGCGACCATTTGCGTAGTCCAGCGAAAGCCGACGCCTTGCACTAGCCCGGTAACTCTGATTTGCTTGGTTTCCATGATGCATCTTTTCCTTTTTAATTTTGTAAAACTTAGTTAATATAAATTCTAACATGTTAATTTGTTGCTAGTTAATTTAAAATATAGATATCAAGAGGAGATTTGATTTATATGTTAGAAATTAATTCTGTAAATAATGCAAAAATAAAAAATATTCGTAAACTTCAACAGAAAAAGTATCGTAAACAAGAAGGAAAATATCTAATCGAGGGATTTCATTTAGTTCAAGAAGTGCTAATGAATCATGTTCAATTTGATTGTTTGCTTGCAAGTAGGGATGCTTTTGATAAGTTAGAAACTAAGCAAGATATCGATGATAAAAAAATCATCATTATCAACGATGTCATTTGCGATCACTTATCATCTACTAAAAATAGCCAAGATATTTTTATGGTCCTACCAATTAATCAGCCTAAACATTACTCATTTGATTATGGCAAGTGGGTAGTTTTGGATAATTTAGTTGATCCTGGTAATGTTGGCACAATTATTCGTACAGCTGATGCTGCAGGATTTGACGGAGTTGTTTTATCTCAAGAAAGCGTAGATTTATATAATCCTAAGGTTCAAAGAAGTATGCAGGGCAGTCAATTCCATATCCAGATAATTCAAATGCCAATTATCGAAACTTTAACTAATATGAAACAAAATGGACTGCCAATTTATGTCAGTTTGTTAGATAAAACTGCTAAAAAGCTAAATAATTGTCCTGTCGTGCCTCAACTTGCTTTAGTAATTGGTAATGAAGCTCATGGTGTCAGCTCAAATGTTGAAGAACTCGCAGATAAAAAGATCTATATTCCAATTAAAGGTAAAGCAGAATCATTAAATGCAGCAATTGCAGCAGGAATTATGATTTATCATTTTGCTTAAGAAAGTTGATTAGACTTGTTTTTAGTAAGTGAATTTTCTATAATAAAATAAATGTTGGTTGTTTTGCAACTCAGAGAAATAATTTTTTAAGGAGGAACTCTTTATGTCCGAAGTTCTAACTAAGGATGACAAATCAGGCTGTCCCAAACCTGAAGATTACTCACTTTGCGATCATTTTATTAGCGCCTTTGATATCATTGGCAAGAAATGGAATGGATTGATTATTTCATCATTGTGCGATACAAATGCTATGCGTTTTAAGGATCTTGCACGTTGTATTAATAAGTGTTCAGATCGTGTTTTAGTCGAAAGATTAAAAGAATTAGAAAAGCAAGATATCGTTAAAAGAAATGTTGATTCAAAGACTAAAATCATTTCTTATACTCTGACTGAAAAAGGTGCAGAATTGCAGCCCGTTTTTGACCAAGTACATGACTGGGCAGATAAATGGGCCTAAAGTATCTTGCATGTTTTATTAAAATGAATTAAGATACTAACATAAACTTTAATTGCATCGATCAAGATTAGTAGTGCTGTTGGTCTTTTATAGAGAGGGTTAGTTTGGTGGAATAACTTAAAGATCAGGCATGAATTTCATCTTGGGAGCAGAATCTAATCAATTCCGGTATTTCCCCGTTAAAAGAAAAAAGTGTGAACACGCACTTTTATTAGTTTGTGTTCAAACTAGGGTGGTACCGCGAAGCTTCGTCCCTTTTGGGACGGAGCTTTTTTTGTTAGAAAGGATAAAATATGGACTTATTTGAAAAATTAGATAAGTTAAGACAAGAAGGACTCAAGGATATTAATCAAGCAACTGACCAAAAGAATCTTGATAAAATCCGTGTAGAATTAGTAGGAAAGAAAGGTCAATTAACTGAAATTCTTCACTCAATGAAGGATATCGCTCCTAGTGAGCGTCCTAAGGTTGGTCAAGAAGTTAACCAAATTAGAGATCTTTTCCAAAAACAAATTGACGAAGCCAAAAATAAATTTGTTCAGGCTTTAATTGAAAAGAAATTAGCCGAAGAAAAAATTGATGTTACTTTACCAGGTAGAAAGGGTCATTTAGGTTCTCAGCACCCAATTAATATTATTTTGGATGATTTAGAAAGCTACTTCATTGCTATGGGCTATAGCGTGGTTCAAGGTCCAGAAATTGAAACTGACCACTATTGTTTTGAAATGATGAACTTGCCAAAAGATCACCCAGCGCGTGATATGCAAGCAACCTTCTACATTGATGAAGAAAACTTGTTAAGAACCCAAACTTCCGGTGACCAAGCACGAGTACTTGAAAAGCATGATTTTTCTAAAGGTCCATTAAAGATGGTGGGACCTGGTAAGGTTTACCGTAGAGATGATGATGATGCAACTCACTCACACCAATTCCAACAAATGGAAGGTTTAGTAGTTGATAAAAATGTGACTATGTCAGATTTAAAGGGAACTTTGGAAATGATTGCTAAGCATATGTTTGGTCAAGATCGTAAAACCCGTCTTCGTCCATCATACTTCCCATTTACTGAACCATCTGTTGAAATGGACGTCTCATGTTTCAATTGTGATGGTAAGGGATGTGCAATTTGTAAATATACTGGCTGGATCGAAGTTTTAGGTGCTGGTATGGTTCACCCGAACGTCCTAGAAAATGCGGGTGTTGATTCCAGTGTTTATGGCGGCTTTGCTTTCGGTTTAGGATTAGATAGATTTGCAATTTTGAAATACGGTATATCTGATATTCGTGACTTTTACACTAATGATGTCCGCTTTTTAAAACAATTCCGTAAGGAGGAAAATTAATGCTTGTTTCATATAACTGGTTACAAGATTTTCTTGATTTAGATGAAGATCCAAAAGATTTAGCAGAAAAAATTACTAGAACTGGTGTAGAAATTGCTTCAGTTGTTCATCCACAAGAAGGATTGAAAAAACTTGTTGTTGGCCATATTTTAGAATGCGAAACAATTGAAGGAACTCACTTGCACAAATGCCAAGTTGATGTGGGTGAAGAAGAACCAATTCAAATTGTTTGTGGCGCCCCTAATGTTGCAGCTGGTGAAGATGTTATTGTTGCTTTGCATGGTGCACGTATTGCAGGCAATGAAAAAATCAAGCGTGGTAAAATTCGCGGTATTCAATCAAATGGTATGATATGCGGATTACAAGAAATTGGTTTTGCTGACAAAGTTGTTCCAGAAAAATACGCTAATGGTATTTGGGTATTTTCAAAAGATAGCGATGTAAAGCCTGGTCAAGATGTTTATGAAGCACTTGGCATGGATGACTACATTTTAGATTTTGATATCACTCCTAACCGTGCTGATACCTTATCAATGGAAGGTGCAGCTTACGAAGTTGGTGCTATTGTAGATCAAAAACCTAAGATCGAAAATCCTGTATTAAAAGAAGATGGTCCTGATTGGACTGATGAATTGCAAGTAAGCGTAGATAAAGATTTAGCCCCTAAGTTTTATTTGCGTAAGGTTACTGGCGTAAAAATTGGCGAAAGTCCAATGTGGATGCAAAAACGACTTTGGAATGCGGGGATTCGTCCAATTAATAATGTTGTTGATGTAACTAACTACATCATGCTTTTAACTGGTCAGCCAATGCATGCTTACGATGCTAGAAGTTTTGCAAGTGGCAAGCTTGAAGTTAGAAAAGCAAATAAAGGCGAAAAGCTTACTTTATTGAATGATAAAGAAGTAGATCTTGATCCAAACGATATTGTCATTACTGATGGTCAAAAGCCAGTGATGATGGCCGGCGTTATGGGCGGTAAGAATTCAGAAGTTGAAGACGATACCACTGATGTTATCTTAGAATCTGCAATTTTTGATGGCACTTTAGTAAGAAAAGCCGCTTTACGTCATGCAAATAGAACTGAAGCTTCAAGTCGTTTTGAAAAAGGCGTTAACTGGGACAATACTCAAAAAGCTTTAGACATGGCAACAATTTTGCTTAGAAATGATGCTTCAGCTACAGTAGCAGCTGGCGAAATTAAAGCTAGCGATGAGCAAAGAAAACCGGAAGTTATTAAGACTGCTGTTTCTTACATTAACAAGGTGCTAGGAACGCAATTAACTAGAGCTGAAATGGAAAAGATTTTTGATCGTTTAGACTTTAATGTGGATGGCTCTAAAGATGAATTAATTGTCACTGTTCCTAACAGAAGATGGGATATTTCTATTCCAGCTGACTTGGTTGAAGAGGTGGGTCGAATTTATGGTTACGACAATTTGAAGTCTACTCAACCTCTTCTTGCAGAAACTCACGGTGGTTATTCAGAAAAAGAAACTGCTATTAGACGTATTAAGCGGATTGTTCAAGATCAAGGCTTAATGGAAGCTATTTCATACTCATTAACTTCACCAGCTAAGGCTGTTGCTTTTACTAAAGATCCTAAAGAAACTGTTCAAGTTCAATGGCCACTTAACTCAAGTAGAAGTACAATGCGTGAAAACTTGATGACTGGTTTAGTGGATGCTGCTGCATATAATATGGCTCGTAAAGAGAAGCAATTGGCATTTTATGAACAAGGTCGCGTTTATGATCATGATAATGGTCAATTCAATGAACATGAGCACTTGGCTACTTTATATAGTGGCACAACTTTTGATGAAAACTGGCAACATGAAAATCAAAAGATCGACTTTTACTTCGTAAAAGGTCAATTAGAAAACTTATTTACTGCATTAGGCTTAGATAATAACCGCATTGTTTATAAAGCTGAAAACATTAACTGGATGCATCCAACTAGAACTGCTGGTATTTACATTGATGATCAATATGTCGGCATGATTGGGATGCTTGCTCACATGGTAACAATGGCAGAAAAGTCTTTACATGGTAGCGAATTATACGGCTATGAATTAGATTTAGATAAAGTAATTTCCTTTATTACCAAGGGAATGCATGCTAAAGAAGCTCCAAAATATCCTGCAATTAAGCGTGACTTGTCGCTTTTATTGGATACTGATGTTACAGACCAACAAGTTATCGATGAAATTGAAAAAGCAGGTGGCAAGTACTTGCAAAATATTAAAGTTATTGATGTATATTCAGGAAGTCACATTGAAAAGGGCAAGAAATCAATTGCTTACACTTTGACTTTCTTGAATGAAAAAGATACTTTAACTGACGATGTTGTAAATAAAGCTGTAGATAAAATTATTGCTGATTTGAAGGAAAACTTAAACGTTAGTGTACGATAGTTTTGTTAAGATTGTCTTAGACTAAAATTTTTGGAGGAAAGTATGTTAGATCCAGAAAAAAAAAGACAGTATGAATTGCAAGAAAAAGGAGCTAACAAGGTTACAAAATGGATCACTAGTATTATTGGTATCATTTTTGTAGCTGTTATCTTGTTTGGCGGTATCTATACCGTTTATGCATTGCAACCTGCTAATCGTCATGACCAAAATGTAGTTGAAGTTCACGTGCCAGAAGGGGCTACTAATAGTCAAATAGCAACTATTTTAAAGAAAAAAGGTTTAATTCGAAATGTTGCCGTTTTTAACTTTTGGTTAAAAAGTCATTCAGCAAGTAACTTCCAAGCCGGCGATTTTTATTTGTCGCCATCAATGAATAACAAAGAATTAGTCAACCAACTTCAAGGCGGAAGTCGTCCAATTACTGGTCACGTCTTAGTTAAAGAAGGACAAACGATTGACTCGATTGCAACTACAGTTTCTAAAAATACTAAGTATTCGCGTAAAGACTTTTTGGATCTGATGAAAGATGAAAAGTTCCTGAAGAGATTAGAAAAGAAATATCCACAGCTTTTGACTTCAAGTATGAAGAGCAACGATGTACGTTATCACCTAGAAGGATACCTTTTCCCTGCTAAGTATGATGTCTATCAAGGTGCAAGCTTGAATGAATTAGTTACACAAATGGTTGAAAAAGAAAATGAAGTCTTAAAGCCATACTACAAAGCAATCAAGAAAAAGCACTTAACTGTACAAGAAGTTTTGACTTTAGCCTCATTAGTTGAACGTGAAGGTGTTAAAGATTCTGATCGTCGTAAGATTGCTGGAGTATTTTTCAACAGATTAGATGCTGATATGCCACTTCAATCAGATATTTCAGTAATGTATGCTTTAAACAAGCATAAGCATTCACTGTCTTTAAAAGACGTTCGTGTAAAATCGCCTTATAACTTGTACATTCACAAAGGATTTGGACCAGGACCATTTAATAATCCATCGTTAAATTCAATTTCAGCCGTCTTGAATCCTGAAGATCGCGATGCAAACTATCTTTACTTTGTTGCTAACTTGAAGACTGGTAAAGTTTACTTCTCTCATACTTTAGATGAGCATGAGCAAAGAAATTCAAGTTTAGGACAGTAATGTGTTGACATTTTGCCAAAAGAACAATACTATTTTGTTGCAAAGAATAAAAAGTGAGGAGTATTAAGGACTAATGGCAGAAAAAGTATATCCTATGACTGCTGAAGGTAAGGAAAAACTTCAGAAAGAGTTAAAAGATTTGAAATTAGTAAAACGTCCAGAAGTTATTGAACGTATTAAGGTTGCAAGATCATTTGGTGACTTATCTGAAAACTCTGAATACGATGCAGCTAAAGATGAACAGAGTGCAGTAGAACAACGTATTATTCAAATTGAACAAATGTTGAAGTATGCACAAGTTATTGATGCTGATAGTGTTGATCCAAACGAAGTTTCTATTGGTAAGACTGTTACTTATACTGAAGTAGGTACTGACGATCCAGAAACCTACACTATCGTGGGATCCGATGAATCTGACCCATTAAATGGTAAGATTTCTAACGATTCACCAATTGCTCAAGCCTTGTTAGGTAAGAAAAAGGGCGAAAAAGTTACAATTAACACTCCGGGTGGTACATTTGACGTTACCATCAATGATGTTAAGACTAACGCTAATGCTTAATTAATTAAAAAATAAAAATGTCTAACGTATTTTGCGACGTTAGACATTTTTTATGCTCTTAAGAAAAATATGAGGGCTAGCAAAGAAATTAAAATTCCAAATAGAAATGAAAACGGAATATAAATTAGTTTTACACGATGAGTTCCTTTTGATAGTTTAAAACTTAGAAATGTATTGAGCCAAGTGTTAGTTTTGATCAATTTGCCATTGTCAAAAACTAGCCAGTTTTTTGAATAAGGAATTGTGGTTTTGATGTAGCTAGTTTTATTTGAGTGGTTTTTAAATTTTAAAGATAAGGCAGAATTTGGATAGGATTTCGGCTGTTTCTTAATAAAGGATTTGGCTGATTCTTTATATAAAAAATTGTTAAATTGATAAAGATGGCATGCACCTAAATTTATTTCTTTTTCGTGTAAAGATAGCGATATTTTGATAATTTTGCCTTGGTCGTTATTAGCTAGTGGAATAATTTTACTCGTTGTACCTAAGTCTTCATTATCAATAAAGTTATGATTGATAGATATACTTGCTGCAGAGGATGTAATGTCCGGACTTAATTCAAGATAGTAAGTGTCGTTTGTATCTGGCACAAAATTAAACGTAATTTCCGCAGTTTTATGGTTATTAATTTTTCGATAAATTGATCCGTCTTGTTTAATATTTTTAAGTTGAGCTACTGGCCAAAATATTGGTTGGAAAAGATGCGTGTGAGTATTAGTGAGGGCATCAAATAAATTGTTTTGATTTTCAGTAGCTGGGGCATTTAATTTTATGTTAGCTGGAGTGTTAATTTGCATAATAATTGGAAAAGCATAGTTATTCTTGATTATTTGCAATTGAGATTTCTGACTTTTCAGTATCTTTTTATTTAGATCGCTGCGATAATAATGCTCGTTAAATTGTGATTTATTTGAGTTAAAGGGTGCGACAATCAGATATTTAATTCCTAATAAAGAATCAGTTAAAAGATCTGAGTATTGATACGAATAAGAATTTTCATTATTTTTGAGTCCTAATGAGTCCACAAAAGTAATGGTTTTGGCATTAGAAATAGAGTTAAAATTACTTACTCCGAAATAATTATCACTAAGTGGATCATTGTCAGTGTGGTTAAAATTCTTTTCAATTCTATAAAATGAATGATCTTTTATTTTAATTTTGTTGATTAATGCACTTAGATTGCGAGTATAGGTTACGTAGTCTGAATTTTTTTGATAAGAAATAGCATTTAAACTTAAAATAAGATTGATACTGACTTCTAGTCCAATAAGTCCATAAAAAAGCAAGCAGGCATATTTATTGTTGATAAAAATAAATAATAAAATAGTGCAAATAATAAAAATGCAGCTAATTATTATTTTTGTTGAATTCAAAAATGCTACATTCTTTAAGTTGAATGTCCATAAGATAATTAAAAGAAGGCTGATAAATATGGCGAGTAGAATTTGTTTTTTAGAAATAATAACTTGCTTTTTTAAGAATTGAAGTGCTAACGTTAATGAGAAAAAGATATAAATAAAGCTTCCGCGAGCTGGATACCAGACTGGAAATTGCCCCATATGAGTAATTAAAACTAAGGGATTAAAAGATAAAGAAATAAATGTTAAGAATAATAATATGAAGTTGGTAATTTTTTCTTTAAGACAAAAATGATGACTGAAAAAATAAAGTAAAGACAGCAAGAAAAAGCTGATCGTAAAGTAGATATTTGGCCAACCGTTTGACATTTCGTGAAAACTAAAGCTACCTGTAACGAGTTTATTGAAGGCATTTAAGGGCATGAATTGCCAATTCAAATTCCATTGCGTATCAGAATGGACCTTGCCAGCTAATAATTCTAAAAAAGTTGGCAGCAATATAAAGCTATCCAGTAAAGTAGCTAAGATGCTGGCAGTTAAATAACTTTTTACGATTGATTTATTGCATTTTTGAATAATGCTTTGGCAAACAAAATATAAAAGGCCAAATAAAAGTGCCATATAGCCAGTATAAAAATTGGTAAACCAAATTAAAAATGTAATTAGGCAAAGATAATTAAATTGCTTTGGTTGAAAGAATATTTTGTTAATTGCGTCAATTAATAGTGGCAATAAAATTAAAGTGTCGAGCCACATTAAGTTTAAGTTGTAGCATACTGCGTAGCCGCTTAAAGCAAAAGCTAAGCTTGCAGCTAGCGCAAAAATTTTTCTGGTTAAAGTAAAGTTTTTTTGCCATAAATAATAAGAACTTAAACCAATCAGTCCAAGTTTTAAACTTATGATTAGTAAAATTCCCTGTGGTAAAAATTGTTTTGGAATCAAGAAAAGCAGTAAATTTAATGGACTAGCTAAATAATAAGCACTTGTTGCGATAAAACTAGCGCCTAATCCCTGATTAAAGTTATAAATTAAAGATAGCGGATTTTTAAATAAATTATTTTTGAAAAATGCGATAAAGTCGACGTATTGCTGACCTAAGTCAACTGTTAAAATGTCAGATTTGCGACAAGCAAAATAAATTAAAAATATTGCAGTAGGGATGATAAAGGCTAAAAGATATAACAGCAGATCATTCTTTTTTTCTTCATTTAATTGCATGATTAATTCCTATTTTTAAAGATTAGTGTAAATGTATTAAATTATACCTTCCAAAAATAGTATTTGAACTACTTTTTTGCTAAAATCTATTCTAGTCTAGAGAGGTTTTAAATTTGAAATTTTTTAAGCGTAAGAAAAAACAAAATTCAAATAAAATAGCAGCTTCAACGCCCTTAAGAATGAATATCATCTTGGGGGTAATTGTCGTCTTGTTTTTGCTACTAATTGGCCAATTAGCATACTTACAGTTAGGATACGGAAGTCGTTTCCAAGCTGAGGTACAAAAAACAGATTCTACAGTTGTATCAAACAGCGTTCCTCGGGGCGTCATGTATGATTCAAAAGGACAAGTTCTGGTTGGCAATAAAGCCAATAATGCTATCACTTATACTAAATCAAGTAGTACGTCTACTAGTCAAATATACTCTATTTCGAATAAATTGAGTCGATATATTAGTTTAGATGATGAAAAGCCAACTAAACAGCAGCTTTATGAATATTATCTAGCAAATACTGCTAATAATAAAAGAATAACTGCTGAATTGCCACGTTCTCAAAGATATGATTCTCAAGGAGATACTTTAGATTCGGCCACTATTTATAAAAATGAATTAGCTTTAGTAGCTAAAAAAGACTTGACCTTTACCAAGAGAGAAAAGACAGCTGCTTTAATTTTTAACAAGATTTCTGGAGCCTATACTTTATCCACAATTTATATTAAAAATAAAAATTTAACCGATAAAGAATTAGCTGATGTAGGCGAACACTTGTCAGAATTGCCTGGCGTAGGTATTGGAACTGACTGGGCTCGTACTTATCCTAATGGAAAATCAATCCAAAGTATCATTGGCTCTGTTTCTTCTGAAAAAGCTGGGCTTCCTAGCGATAATTTGCAATACTACTTAACTCAAGGTTACTCACGTAATGATCGTGTAGGTACTTCATATCTTGAAGAAAAATACGAGCCGCTTTTAAAGGGTACTAAGTCTCAATCAGAAGTAACTCAAAAAGGTTCTGATAAGATTCAGCAAACTAAGACCGTTTATAAAGGTGAAAGTGGAGCAAGCTTAATTTTAACAATTAACTCTAAGTATCAATCTGAAGTTGAAGATGCATTGAAAAAAGTCTATGCATCCGCTCAAGGAGCTGGAGCTACTAAGTATTCTAACGGAGCTTATGCTGTAGCAATGAATCCTAATACTGGAGCACTTTTGGCAATTGCGGGAATTAACCATAATGCTAAAACTGGTAAAAATACCGATAATGCTTTGGGTGTAATCAACCAATCATTTGTAATGGGATCAGCTGTTAAAGGGGCTACTGTTGCTGGTGGTTTAATGAATAATGTTATTACTCCATCTAATAATACTTTGCCAGATACTCCAATTTACTTGCCAGGTTCACCAGTTAAAAAATCTGTTTATCCTGTAGGAACATTTAGTGCATTAGATGCACCAACGGCTTTGGAAGTATCATCGAACATTTATATGATGCACCTAGCAATGAAGTGGGTTGGAGCAAAATATGAACCGCATACTTTCATTTCAATGCCTAAAAATTCATTTGATATTTTAAGAAGAAACTTTGCGATGTTTGGTTTAGGTCAAAAGACAGGGGTAGATTTACCGGGTGAAGTTTCAGGAATTAAGGGACGTTCATTTAACTCTGAAGGTAATTTGCTTACCGGTTCAGTACTTGACTTATCCTACGGAAACTATGATGCATATACACCAATTCAATTAGTGCAATATGTTTCGACAATTGCTAATGGTGGCTATCGTATGCAGCCATATTTAGTTCAATCTGTTGGTCAAACTAATGCGCAAGGAAATAAAGTTTCTGTTTTATACAATACTAAGCCAACCGTTCAAATGCGAATTCCTTGGACTCAAAACCAATTAGATGTTATCCATCAAGGATTCTATCGTGTAGTTCACGGAACTAACGGCTGGGGTACGGCACACTTTTTAAGTTCAGTTAAGCCAGCAATCGCAGGTAAGACTGGTACAGCTGAAACCTTCTACTACAATCCTGATAAACCAGGCGATCCAAATGCACCAGAAGTTATCAACGCGACCTTTGTTGGCTATGCCCCGGCAAATAAACCTAAGATTGCGGTAGCGGTTGTTTTCCCAGGATTAGATCCAAATATGGAGGGAACATATACTTTGCAAGTAGCTAAACAAATGTTTACTGACTACTTTGCATTAAATAAATAGAAAAAGACTAGCAAAATTCTTGAAAAAATGGTATAGTTTAACAGTCAACATTAAAACAAATAGGTGGTGGAAAACATGGCAGAACATATTATCCTTGAATGCACCGAATGTGGCGATAGAAGTTATTTATCTGAAAAGAATAAGCGTAAGCATCCGGAACGTTTGGCTTTAAAGAAGTATTGCCCAGTAGAAAGAAAGGTAACACTTCACCGCGAAACTAAGTAATTGAAGGCAACAGGTTATCCTGTTGTTTTTTTGTATATACGATTTTAATATGAACAAAATAGAATTTCGCAAAAAACAACATCAAATTTTAAAAGAATTTAGCTTAACTAATAAAAAGACAAGACAAGATTTACAGTTAACTGATAAATTTTTAAATAGTGCCAGTTTTAAAAATGCTCAAAAAATTGGAATTACAATTTCAATGCCTGAAGAAGTAAATACTTCGCAAATTATTTTAAAAATGCAAAAGCTAGGTAAAGAAGTTTATATACCGCGTTGTTTACCTAAGCGTAAAATGGAATTTACCCGATTTATTGATTCAAGCCAGCTAACTAAAACAAAATTTGGCACTAGTGAAATTTGGACAAGCGATGCAGTAGTTGATAATAATCTTGACTTGTTAGTTGTTCCGCTTTTAGCCTTTGATTTACAAACAAGTCAACGTTTAGGCTTTGGCGGTGGCTATTATGATCGTTTTTTAGAAAAATTTACTGGAAATACAATAAGTTTATTAAACGAAAAGCAGACTTATTCTCATGCGCAATGGAATATTGAAGATCATGATATTCCAATTCGCGAATATATCTTGGCTGATTAATGAAGGAGGGCATATGCAAGCAAGAAAATCTAATTTACCAATTCCTTATATGACTTTTGCAATTTTAATTATTTTACTAGTTGTGTTTTTAGTTGAAACATTTACTGGTGGATCAACTAATGCGGCGGTTTTATTGCGTTTAGGTGCAATGAACAATTTAATTGTGGCATCGCAGGATCAATTTTGGCGCCTATTTACTGCCCAATTCTTGCATATTGGCTGGCTTCATTTAGCTTCAAATGCAGTCATGATTTATTATGTTGGTCAATACTTAGAACCAATTATTGGCTCATGGAGATTTTTGTTAATCTATCTTTTATCAGGTGTTGGTGGAAATTTACTTAGTTTTGCTTGTGGAAGCGATTATAGTGTAGCTGCTGGAGCCTCTACAGCACTTTTTGGCTTATTTGGTGCAATTATTGCTATCTACTTTAAAAACAAACAGATACCAGCTATTTTTGCTTTAGGAAGACAAGCATTAGCACTGGCAATTATTAATTTGTTCTTGGACTTATTTATGAAAGATATTGATATCTTGGGACATATTGGTGGATTGGCTGCAGGATTCTTTTTAAGTATTGCAATTGGTAATGCTAACTTACAAAAATACCATTCAAAAATTAGAATTTTAGCTGGAGTAGTATTAATTCTTTACAGTGTTTGGTGTCTAAGACAGGGAATGGTGATTACGCGCTAATGAAGACTTTATATGATGTGCAGCAAATGTTGGAAAAATTCAATATTTTAGTTTATGTCGGCAAAAGAAAATGGGACATTGAATTAATGGGAATAGAATTGGATAATCTCCACCATGCTGGCGTAATTAGCGAAAAAGAGTACATGTCGGCTAAATTAATTTTGCATCATGAACATGAAATTGAAGAGCAAAAAGAAGCTAGCGCAAATAAGACAGATGGATTATCATAGAAGTTGATAGATAAAACAATGAGGAGTTTTCCAGATAAATGAATAGCGTCTTTACAATAATCAATGTCATTTTAATAGTCATCATTTTGGGTTTTGGTTTGAATTGGCTTTGGCTTAAAATTCAAGAAAAAAGAGTTGGCGGAAAGTTAACCCAAAAGCAATTTGAAGAGGGTAAAAGAAAAGCACAAATTATTGATGTGCGTGAAAAAACTGCTTTTAAGAAAAAACATATCTTGGGTGCAAGAAATGTGCCAATGACAATGTTTAAATACCAATACCAAGAAATTAGACCAGATTTACCCGTGTATCTATACTCTGATTCACAAGTTTTGACTTTAAGAGCTGCAAGATTTTTGAAAAAACACGGCTATAAAAAAGTTTATTGGCTAGAAGATGATTTTGATCAATGGAAGGGTCAAACTAAGACATCTAAATATTAATCAAAATAAAACGGCTTAAATGCATTATCATTTAAGCCGCTTTTTCTTTGCGTTAGATTAACCTTGGTGAGCTGAAAAACTCTTGCGGTTAGCTTTAACTCTATTTTCTTCGATTCTATTTGCTTCTTGTTCTTCTGGCTCTACTACCTTTTTTTTGTAAGTAAATAAGCCTGCTGCTAAAGCACCAACAGTTGCAACAACACCAGTTACAACGCCTGCACCAAATCTTTTTGCCATAATAAAGCCTCCTTGTTATTCTATTAGTTAAATTCTATCAATAAAAGTAAGTTAAATAAAGAAAATAAGATTAAGAAGTAGATATTTTTTATATAGAAAAGTATTTTGCTAAAATAAAAAAAGATTTTATAAAGGAATTAACTATGAAAAAAATTATTGTAATTGTTGGTCCAACTGGAATTGGAAAAACGGACCTGGCTCTAGATCTTGCACAGAGACTAAATGGCGAAATTGTTTCTGGCGATTCTATGCAAATTTACCAAGAAGTTAGCGTTGGAACTGCTAAGCCAACTGAGTCAGAACTAAAAAGAGTTAAGCATTATTTAGTCAATGAAAAATCTGTTTTTGATGAATATTCAGTAAAAGATTTCGTAGCAATGGCTAATCAAGCAATTGAAAAAATTGCCGGGAAAAATAAAGTGCCGTTTGTCGTTGGAGGCACAGGATTTTATATCAATGCATTAATTAACAAAATGCAGCTCGGCGAACCTGGCGAATATAAGACTAGCGTCGATTCAAAATGGGAAGATTTTTTAAAAGAAAATGACGCAAAAAAATTATGGGATGAATTAAATAAAAAAGATCCGCAAGCTGCTAGTAAAATTGAGCCTAATAATACTCGTCGTAGTCTGCGTGCATTAACAGTGATTGATCGCACAGGAAAATTATTTAGTCAGCAGCAAAAGCAAATTCAGCCACGTTATGATGCTTTAATTATCGGTCTTAATACTGAGCGTCAGCTTGTGTATGACAGAATTAATAAGCGTGTGGACAAGATGATGGATTTAGGCGTTTTAGATGAAGCCCGTTATATTTTTGATAATCGCGCTAAAGAGCATCAAGTAATTCAAGCAATTGGTTATAAAGAATTTTTCCCTTATTTTTTAGGTGAAAAAACTTTAGACGAATGTGTTGCAAAGTTAAAGCAAGCATCGCGCAAGTATGCTAAAAGACAATTAACGTATTTTAAGCATCAACTGGCAGTTAATTGGTTTGATCCTATTAATGATCCCAATTATGCTTTGGAAATCGAAAATAAAATTAATGTATTTTTAAACAATAAGTGAAAATAGAATTAATTTTTATTATTAAAATCTAAAAAAGTTGAAAATTTATAATTTTCAATTGACGATACCAATCTAATCTGCTATTGTTGTCAGTGTGCAAAAACACAAGAGATAAAAACATTTACTGGGACTATACCAATTACGAAATTAGCTTATAAATCCCATAGAAAAAGGTGTGTACAATGAGTAAACAAATTACTGCTGATGATATTAGACAAAGCGTTGAAGATAACGACGTTCGTTTTTTAAGATTATCGTTTACTGATATTAATGGTACTTCCAAAGCTGTAGAAGTTCCAACTAGTCAATTAGATAAGGTATTGACTAATGATATTCGCTTTGATGGTTCTTCAATTGATGGCTTTGTACGTCTTGAAGAAAGCGACATGGTATTATATCCAGACTTTTCAACTTGGGCAGTTTTACCATGGGGCGATGAACGTGGTGGCAAGATCGGTCGTTTAGTATGTTCTGTTCATAAGACTAACGGCGATCCATTTGAAGGCGATCCAAGAAATAATTTAAAGCGCGTTTTGAATGAAATGAAAGACATGGGCTTTACTGATTTTGATATTGGTTTTGAAGCTGAATTCCACTTGTTCAAATTAGGCGAAGATGGCAATTGGACTACTGAAGTTCCTGACCACGCATCATACTTTGATATGACTTCAGATGATGAAGGCGCAAGATGTCGTCGCGATATCGTTGAAACTTTGGAAAGTATTGGTTTTGAAGTTGAAGCAGCTCACCACGAAGTAGGTGACGGTCAACAAGAAATCGACTTTAGATTTGATGATGCCTTAACTACTGCTGATCGTGTTCAAACTTTCAAGATGGTAGTGCGTGAAGTAGCTAGAAAGCATGGTTTATTTGCTACATTTATGGCTAAACCTGTTGAAGGACAAGCCGGAAATGGTATGCACACTAACATGTCATTATTTAAGAATGGTAAGAACGTCTTTTACGATAAAGATGGTGAATTTCATTTATCAGATACTGCACTCTACTTCTTAAACGGTATTTTGGAACATGCACGTGCAATTACTGCAATTGGTAACCCAACAGTTAACTCATATAAGCGTTTAATTCC
Source organism: Lactobacillus hominis DSM 23910 = CRBIP 24.179 (assembly GCF_000296835.1). Lineage (GTDB taxonomy): Bacteria > Bacillota > Bacilli > Lactobacillales > Lactobacillaceae > Lactobacillus > Lactobacillus hominis. The sequence goes on from NZ_CAKE01000010.1 coordinate 41,842, forward strand.
AGGATTTGAAGCACCAGTTTACATTTCATGGGCTTCTAAGAACCGTTCACCATTAGTTCGTATTCCTGATGCAGAAGAAATTAATACTCGTTTGGAAATGCGTTCAGCTGATCCAACTGCTAACCCATACTTACTTCTTGCAGCTTGCTTAACTGCTGGCTTAAATGGAATTAAAGAAGCTAAAAAGCCAATGGCCCCTATTACTTCAAATGTCTTTGAAATGAGTGAAAAGCAAAGAGCAAAACTTGGTATTAAGCCACTTCCATCAACTCTTCACAATGCTATTAAAGCATTTAAGGCTGATGAATTAATTCAAAGCGCATTAGGCGAACATTTAACTCAAAGCTTTATTGATTCTAAGAACCTAGAATGGTCCAAGTACACTCAGTCTGTTTCTGATTGGGAAAGAGACCGCTACATGGGATATTAATTAAATAGATAAAACAAAGAGGTACTTAGCTTAGCGGCTAAGTATTTTTTTGCCGTAGAATAACGCAATAAAGATACAAAATAGAAACTAACTATGTTAAAGTAAGGTGTTATCTAGAAGGAGGACTTAGTTTGCAAAAAAGTAAATCTATTTATAGCAAAGATGTCATTTTAGTTATGGCAGCTTCGTTTTTCTTTATGTTCTCTGTAATGTTTGTTACGCCATTGATTAATGGTTATGCAATTAGTTTAGGTGCAAGTTCTGTTTACGCAGGAATTATTACAGGAATGATGAGCGTTGTTTCGATGTTTTTACGCCCAATTGCTGGTAATTTAACTGACCGTTTTTCAAAATATAGACTTTCTTTTATCGGCGGTATTTTAATTTTCATTGGTGTGACCGGATATTGTTTTTCAACATCACCAACGGCTTTATTGATTTTTCGTTTAATTAACGGAACTGGTTTTGTTTTGGCTACCGTATGTATGACGACTTGGCTTGCTTTTTTGGTTCCACGTGCCCATGTTGGTGAAGCGATGGGATTTTATGGCTTAATGAATGCCTTAGCAATGGCTTTAGCGCCCGCTTTAGCAATTAATTTATATAGGGTAATTGGTTATCGCTGTTCGCTTGCTTTAGCATCTTTAGCTGCCATATTAATGGTTATTAGTATTCAATTTGTAGCAAATAAAGCTCAACCTGATTTTTCTAAACAAGATCTTAAAAAGCATAAAATAAAGATCATTCAAAAAGATGCCGTTCCAATTGCATTGCTGACAATGTTATTTGCAATTCCATACTTTGCTGCTCAAGCTGATATTGTAGTTTATGTTACAAAAAGACATTTATCAGTTGCAGTAGGTTACTTTTTTTTGATTTATGCAATTGCTTTATTAGTAATTAGAATTGGACTAAAAAAATACTTTGATACTGTCAGATACGGTATTTGGTTTTGGCTAAGTTTACTGACGACAATTATCTTCTTAATTTCAGCTGCATATATGAATAATAATTGGATGATGATTTTGGCAGCGATCGCTTTAGCATTTGGCTATGGTGTAATTTATTCAGTCAATCAATCTACTGCACTGCTCTTAGCACCAATTAGCGAACAAGGCTTAGCAAGTGCAACTTTTTATTTGGGATTAGACATTGGTATGGCCTCTGCGCCAATGATTGGAGGGGTAATTGCACAAACAATTCCTGAATTTTATTTCTTCCCAGTACTGCTAATCATTGTCCCATTTATCCTAATTATTTATTTCATTTATCGTCGCAAACTAAATTCTGCAATTAGTAAACATTAATATTTTGAGGAGAAAAATTATGACTTTACCTTTTAAAGCTGTTGCTGTTGATATGGATGGTACATTTTTGGATGATAATCACGAATACGATGCAAAAGAGTTCGATCGCATTTTAACTGAATTAGAAAGGCAAAATGTGCAATTTATCGTAGCTTCTGGTCGCCCATATGCCAGATTAAAAGAAGATTTTAAGGGCTTTACTGATCGAATTGACTTTGTATCAGTAAATGGCGCGCGTTTAATTGCTCATGATAAAGAAGTGGGCCTTACGCCAATGGATAAAGAACTAGTTTTACAATTAATTGACTATGTAACTAGTCGCTATCCTCATGTAACGACTATGGTTTATGGACCAAAGCGTGCTTATTTATTAGCAAGCGATCCAAAAGAAGATAAGGCATTTTTGTCATATTTTGCTAAAGATACTGCGGAAGTTGCTAGCTGGCAAGATTTACCGGATAAAGAATATGTAGAAATTACTTTTAATTGTAGCGGTAAAGAAGCTCATGCAATTGAAACCGGCTTTAATAATGAACATGGTCAAGTAATTTCTGCTTTTGGTTCAGCTGACTTTGCCGTAGACGTTAATGCTTACGGAGTAAGTAAGGCAACCGGCCTAAAAGAAATGTTAGCTAAATTTGGTTTAACTTCTGATGACTTAATTGCTTTTGGCGATGGTGGTAACGATGTGCCAATGCTTAAGTTAGCAAAATATTCTTATGCCATGGAAAATGGAATGCCAGTTGCTAAAGAAACGGCACGTTTTGTGGCTCCTAAAAACACAGAAAGTGGCGTCTTTAAGGTGCTGCAAAAATATATTGATGAAAGTAAATAAACCTTCTTTTGCTATATACAAGAATATGAGAAAATAAAAGAGATTAAGTTTATTTATTTAAGGTAAGAAAGAATGCAAAATTTTATTGAGTATCAAAATATAAGAAAAGATTATAAAGATACGACAGTTTTGAATAATATCTCTTTTAGCATCAAAAAAGGCGAAATTTTCGTTTTAGTAGGACCTAGCGGTAGTGGTAAGACTACACTCTTAAAAATGTTTAACAGGCTAATTGAGCCTACTAGCGGAGATATTTTATTTAAAGGCAAAAGTATCAAAGAATATAAGTTGCGCAAGTTACGTGAAAATACAGGCTACGTATTGCAGTCGGCATCACTGTTTCCTAACTTAACAGTCGGCGAAAATATAACTGTAGCACTTGAGCAGCGGCATGATATTTCACGTAAAGAAAGATTGCATCGTCAAAAAGTTGTTTTAAAAGGCGTTGATTTAAATCCAAAATTATATCTTGAGCGTATGCCGGACGAATTATCTGGTGGTGAAGCGCAAAGAGTAGGGATTGCTAGAGCATTAGTTGGCGCTCCTGAAACGGTATTAATGGATGAGCCATTTTCTGCTTTAGATCCAGTTGTCAGAAAGCAGCTGCAAGATCTTGTTTTAAATTTGCAAACGCAATTTGAAAAGACAATTATCTTTGTGACCCATGATATGCAAGAAGCTATCAGAATGGGGAATCAAATTGCAGTCGTGCATCAAGGAAACCTAGAGCAAGTGGGAATGCCACGTGAAATTTTGCAACATCCTGCTACTGACTTTGTGAAAACTTTCTTTGCTGGCAATCAGGTTAGTCAAAAACTTGATTTAGAAACTTTGCTTAAAAGCGAATTGGGCGTTGATCCAAAGTTTTATCCTAAAACTGAAACTTTGCCGCATTATCGCGTTGAAACTGTCAGAGATTTGGTCAAGGGATGTTCAGATCACCCAGATTCATTATTTATTGCTCAAACAAATTTCGGAGATTTCTTAATTGAACCTAAACGCGTTTGGAGATTTCTCTTAAAGAAGGTGGCTAACAATGCTTAATTCAGTTTGGCAGATGCTTGTAGATAACCATACTCAGATTTGGCAGACAACGCTAGTTCATATTAAGATTTCTTTGATTTCATTGTTAATTGCAATGGTAATCGCAATTCCATTAGCATTTTTGCTAAAAGACCATAAAAAGGCAGCTGAATTTACTTTACAAGTAGCAGGCGTTATTCAGACAATTCCTAGTTTAGCTATTTTAGGATTATTATTGCCATTTGTAGGTATTGGAACCACTCCAGCAATTATTGCTTTAGTTTTATATGCAATAATGCCGATCTTTCAAAATACTTATTCTGGGTTAACAAGTATATCGCCTAATCTAAAAGAAGCGGCAACGGCTTTTGGTTTAACCAAATGGAAAAAATTTCAAAGATTGGAACTGCCATTGGCAATGCCGATGATTTTGTCTGGAGTCAGAATTGCTTTAGTAATGATTATCGGTACTGCAACTTTGGCAGCCTTAATCGGTGGCGGAGGATTAGGTACTTATATTTATGTTGGTATTAACTCTAACAACAATACTGAAGTGTTATTAGGGGCAATTTTATCTGCTTTACTAGCGCTATTTTTCTCTTGGTTCTTAGAATTTATTGCCAAAAATAAAACACGTACCAAAGTAGGCCTTTCAATAATTGCAGTAGTGCTTTTAGTATGGGGTGGTTTTGCGTCATATCAAAAATGGCTAGCACCTAAAGCTAATGCTAAGATAGAACCACAAACTGTAGTTATTGCGGGAAAAATGGGGTCCGAACCTGATATTTTGATTCATATGTATAAAGATTTAATTGAAAAAAATGATCCTGATACTAAAGTAGAATTAAAGCCTAACTTTGGTGGAACAACATTTTTATTTAAAGCTTTAGAATCTAATAAGATTGATATCTATCCAGAATTTACGGGCACGGTTTTACAAACGCTAGTTAAAACTGGCAAAAAGACCGGTAATGATCCTAACGAAGTTTATAATGAAGCGCGCGCCCAGCTTGAAAAGCAATACCATCTAGCTTACTTAAAGCCAATGGCATATCAAAATGGTTATGCGCTAACAGTAACACCAAAATTTGCCAAAGATAATCACTTAACTAAGTTGAGCGATTTGAAACGGGTAAATAAAAAAGTACATGCTGCATTTGATCCTGACTTTATAAACTTAAAAGATGGCTATTCTGGCTTAAAGAAGGTTTATAAACTGGACTTTGCATCAATTAAGTCAACTGAATCAAGCATTCGTTACCATGCGATTGCGACTAACAATGCAAATTTGGTTGATGGCTATACTACAGATGCTGAAATTAGACAGTATAAGCTAGTGATGCTTGATGATGATTTGAAGTTCTTCCCACCATATCAAGGTGCACCTTTGATGAAAGAAAACTTTGCAAAGCAAAATCCTAAGATCGTTAAAGCACTCAATAAGCTAGCCGGAAAAATCACTACCAGCGAGATGCAGCAAATGAATTATGAAGTACAAGTTAACCATAAATCAGCTGCTAAAGTGGCTCATGATTTTCTTAAAGCACATAATCTAATTTAAAATAAAAATCACTTTCTAAAATTTTCTATTTAGGAAGTGATTTTTTTGTATTCATGGCTAATTTATGTTTAATTATAGGTGTAAGCGATTTAGAAGAAAGGTGATTTTGATGAGTGAATATTTAGTAAAATCTGAATATACTGGTGAACCTTGGGCTGTACAAAATGTAACCCGTGATCATGAATTTTTCGCTGGTGAATCAGATGGCCGAGGTGGACAAGATGCAGGTCCAAATCCAGTAGAATATTTAGCTGGAGCTGTAAACTCTTGTATCGCCATTTCTGAAGCTATGATCGTAAATCATAATAGTTTAGACGTCTCTAATTTTAAAATTGAAACTAGAGCCTTTACGCGTGATTTAGGCCATGGTAAGAGCGATGTTAACGCAATGAGAATTCGTATTTCATTTGATAGCGATATGACAGGCGATGAACAACAAAAGTTCCTGGACCATGTATTGCAAGTTTCTACTGTATATCAAACTTTAGCTAAGAATGTTGAAATGGAAGTAAAGATTGTCTAATTTCTTAGCAAGTACATACAAAAAGCCACTGAGTTACTATATTTAAACTCAGTGGCTTTTGTGTAATTAAATTTTACATTTGACTGTAATGCAGTTGAGTGTGTTCTAAATCAATGGTGTAAGTTTCTGATTCAAGGGGACGTTTAGTCATAGCTTGATCAGTGGAATAAATTATCAAACCTAAGCGAGAATTGATTGGCATTCTGTAAAATGTAGGTTGCAACTTAAATTTAAGATCATAAAAAGTATCAGGAGTAATTTCTTTTGCATGCTTCATATCTGCATAGTTTTGAATGTTCATATGCGCTTTAGTAATTAATTTTGCGTGAGTCAATTTATCTGGAACAAATTCTTGCATAAATTGTGTACCAAAACGGTAGCCTAGTTCTTGAATTTCATCGCGGTAAAACTTAGGCGTCGGAGTTAATCGCTTGCGATCAGCTAATTCTACTAATGCTACAGAAATTTGACCTTTAGCTAGAGAAGAACTAACGCGTAATTGAATTTCAGGACGACCAACGATAGTTACTGGGTGAATAAATTCATCGCTGATAAATCTAAGTTGTTGATCTTGCCACTTTTCTTTACCGCAAATAAATTCATATTCCCATTGAGCTTCTGAAATTTTAGCTTCTTTGAAAACTTTTCCTCCGACATCAGTAAATGAAACTTTATTCTTGTTTTCACCGCCATCTTTGAGTAAGTCGCCATCTTTTTGTGGAAAGTAGGTTACTTGGCTGCCCAGTGCGTTACTCCAAGTTGGTTCTTCATGCCAGATGTCAGCTTCTAAGTTATCTTGAATCATGACATTTGCCCATTGATCATAAGCGTTGTTATCAAGATCTAATAATTCATGACAGAACCACATATTCATCAGGTCTGTAAAATCAATTGAAAGTAAATTATTCATGTTGTAGTGCGGACCTTGGTGTAAGAATAGGTGACTCTTAATAGGCAACTTAGAAATCTTTTGCCATAATTTGTAGACATTTTTAGGCTTAACATTCCAGTCGTTAAGTCCATGAACGCTAATCCAGGAACATTTAACATTGTCTAAGTGGTGACGGTAGTTGCGGGCGTCCCAGAAGTCTGAATATTGGCCAGTTTCGCGATCCGCTTTGGTTAGCAGCCGCTTTTGCATAGCATCAAATTCTGGCTTGATCTTTAAATAGCTGCCAGCGTCCCATAAATTAGATTGACAAGTCTCAGCAAGCATGTCTAAATCTTCACCTTGACATGCTTCAGGAGCTACAACCAGGCCGTGTTCGCGATAATAATCGTACCAAGAAGAAATTGCAGCTTCAGAAACTACAGTCTTTAACCCAGCTACGCCAGTAGTAGCAATGGCAATCTGTAAAGTTCCTAAATATGAGCGTCCTGTCATACCAATGTTGCCGTTGCACCATGAAGCTTTAGTTTCATGCTGGCGAGTACGGTCGGTATAAGCAATACGGTCCCCATGAAGCCATTCAATAACTTCTTTAGCACTTTCAGTTTCTTCAGGAGCACCAGTAATTCTTAATCCGTCACTTCCGCGAGTTCCAATTGCTCCAGAATATACATTGGCAAATCCGCGAGCGAGCAAGTATTCATTTAAAGTATAAGCTGCTTTGTGAACAGCTTCTTCAGTTGAAGCTTGGTCTTCGCTAGAAGGTTTGGCTGCTTTAGCAGTTGGCATCGCTTGATATTCAGGATAGCTGGATTTTACAGAATCTTGCAAGTTAACGTCAACATTGTGATTACGTGCTTCATTTGCGATAATTCCGCCAAAATAAGGATCTGCTGTATATAAAGCAGGGAATTGGAAATTATTAGATTGAAATGGTCTAAAGACAGTAACTTGTAGTAAATCAGGTTTTCCGTCGTTATCGGTATCAAGATCAGATTCGACATAAACGACTTCACGAATAACTTTAGTCATATCAAAAGTTGGCAAAGATTTACCGTTGAAGTACATAAATTTATCATTGCCATAAAATTGGGTGAAATAGCCTTTGCCAGCCATTACATCAATAAAAGTTTGACCATTTTTGGCACGAGTATTAAGTAAACGATAAAATGCCTTTATAATATCGTCTTTGTCAAAATCTTCTTTTTCAAAATAAGGCAAAGCATTTTGCTCCATGCGCTTAAATGGATCGTCTAAGTCATAGTCGTATCCAACATGATAGCCTAAAAGCTGTAATGCAACATTATAGAAAGCTTTATTTGGCACTTTAGTTGGATTTGTAGCCAAAAAGTCAGTTAAGCTGGTTTGCGAATTCACTGCAAATTCAGCCAATTTTGCTTTTTTTGCACCATATGTTTTAGCTTCTACAATTGCATTTTCGACTAATGTTTCAAATAAATCGCTAATTGAACTGTCTTGCCAGTTATCTGGTAAAAAGTTAATTTCCTCTAATTCCTTAATTTGATCGCTATAAGAAGTTTCTTGATAGGCATATTGATTGTATTTCATAGAAAAATTCACTCCTTTTTAATTCTTACAGTTTGATTTTACTAGTTTTGCGAATATAAAAGAAGGATTAGAAACCCAAGAGTTTAATTTATTTTAAAACCTTTAGAAATATATGGAAAAATTTGTCTAAGAATCTTTTTAAGATTTGTATTAAATAAATAATTTTATAAATGTTGAAATTTGATTCTAGTCAATCTTTTTCTCAGTATATTCATTCCCAGATTGATAATCGTCAAAATCTTTACCATTAAGGTGAAAGTGTTCGCCGTAAACTAAGTTAATAATTTTGGGATTTCGATTATCTTCTAGACCAAAGATGACATAATCAGTCCATTTATTTCTACTAAAACTTGTATCAAAATCTTGATTAAATTGAATTTCTTTATCTTTGCCTAACACAGTTAATTTAGCAAGGAGCAAGCTTTTATCAAGATGTGCTACTTCTTCAAAAATCACAGAATCAACGACTGTTTCGTCAACTGTTCCAGAATTTCTCTTAAGTTCAATTTCTTTGACCATTGCCTTATAATAGTTTCGATCAAGATACTGCTTTAGACTTTTAACTTGATAATTAGAGTTAACATATTTTTCTCGCAATAACTGACTATATAGGAACTGCGCTTGAATGTAGGCTTCTTTATAGGCCGTGAAATCTTCTTTTGGATCAGGTTTAATTAATTTGATATTAAGGCGACGCAATAGGCGCTGGTACTTATCTAATCTTTGATTAGGATAGAAAAGTTTATAATTATTGTCGCCAGAATTTTAAGCATGAAATCAGAAAGAGCAACAATAATGTAAGAACGAAAAAGATGAGTACTAAAATCACGCAGCCGCCTAATATACCACCAATAGAAGAATTGCTGCTATCACTGCTGTCAGATGAAGTGTAGCTAGGACCACCGCCACCTGAAGAACCACCAGTACTGTGGCCACCAGCAGTTGATCCCATTGAAGCAAAAGCGGGGTGAGAGAAATGAGTATTAGTTGTAGTAATACCGATGCCGAGTAATAGCATACAAGCAAAGATAATTATTTTAACTTTCTTTATCATAAAAATCACCCAATAAATAAAACGCGTTATTTATGATTTAACTAAATATGAATAAAAATTACAAATTAAGATTTAAAGAAGTTTTTTAGATTTTGATGAATATAACTAAAATATTTTTAATTCAAAACTGGTAAGTAAGTTTTTTATTTCTTATAATAAATAATTAAGAAATAAAAAATGGAGGTTTATTTATGACAGAAGTTAAACGTTTTTACGAAACTTTCCACCCAGAACATTATGATGTTTATTTAGATATTAGCCGTCAAAGCAAAACTTTCTCAGGAAAAGTTACTGCTAACGGTGAAGCTCAAGAGGAATTGGTTAAATTTAATCAAAAATTCTTAAATATTACTGCCGTTAAAGTTGATGGTCAAGATGTTGATTTTGATTTTAACGATAAAGAAGAAGTAATTAATATTAAAGCTGAAAAAGTTGGCAAGATGAAGATTGAGGTTGACTTTGCAGGTAAGTTGACTGATTCAATGATGGGAATTTATCCATCATATTACGAAGTTGATGGCATTAAAAAGCAATTAGTTGGTACTCAATTTGAAACTACCTTTGCTCGTCAAGCATTCCCATGTGTGGATGAACCAGAAGCAAAAGCAACTTTCTCATTAGCAATTAAGTTTGATGAACAACCAGGTGAAACCATTATTTCTAACCAACCAGAAGAAAAGGTTGAAGATGGAGTTCATTATTTCAAAGAAACTGTTAGAATGTCTAGCTATTTAGTTGCCTTTGTCTTTGGTGATATGCAAAAGAAATTGACCAAGACCAAGTCTGGCGTTGAAATTGGCGTCTTTGCTACTAAAGCACATAAACCCAAGGAATTGGATTTTGCCTTAGATATTGCTAAGCGCTCAATTGAATTTTATGAAGATTTCTATGAAACACCATATCCATTAGAGCATTCATACCAAGTTGCTCTTCCTGACTTTTCAGCAGGTGCTATGGAAAACTGGGGCTGTGTAACTTATCGTGAAGCATACTTATTGCTTGACCCAGATAATACTTCACTCGATATGAAGCAATTAGTTGCAACTGTCATTGCTCATGAATTAGCTCACCAATGGTTCGGTGATTTGGTAACTATGAAGTGGTGGGATAACTTATGGCTTAACGAAAGTTTTGCTAATATGATGGAATATGTAGCTATTGACGCTTTGGAGCCAAATTGGAAGATTTGGGAAATGTTCCAAACTTCGGAAGTTCCTGCTGCTCTTCAAAGAGATGCTACTGATGGTGTTCAATCAGTTCACGTTATGGTAAATGATCCTGCTGAAATTGATGCCTTGTTTGACTCAGCTATTGTTTATGCAAAAGGCTCAAGAATGTTAGTTATGGTACGTGCATTGCTCGGTGATAAGGCGCTTCGTGAAGGTTTGAAGAACTACTTTGCTGCTCATAAATATGGCAATGCAACTGGGGATGATTTATGGAAGGCGCTTGGCCAAGCAAGTGGTTTAGATATTGGTGCCATTATGCATTCTTGGTTAGAACAACCAGGTTATCCTGTAGTTAATGCGAAAGTGGAAGACGGTAAGTTAGTCTTAAGTCAAAAGCAATTCTTTATCGGTGAAGGTAAAGAAGTTGGTCGTAAGTGGCAAATTCCTTTGAATGCAAATTATGCAGCAGCTCCTCAAATTATGAAAGACGAAGAAGTAGAATTAGGGAATTATGCAGATTTACGTGCAAATAATGGTAAGCCATTCAGATTAAATGTTGGCAATAATTCTGACTTCATTGTTAAATACGACAGACAATTATTAGATGATATTTTAACTAATATTGATGATTTAGATGCAGTTGATAAGTTGCAATTATTGCAAGACTTTAGATTGTTGGCGGAAGGCGGACAAATGTCTTACGCTGAAATTGTGCCACTTCTTCCTAAATTTGCAGATTCAACTTCACCAATTGTAGCTAATGCTTTGTATCGTATTACAGCAAGCTTACGTAACTTTGTTGAGCCAGGTTCACAAGAAGAAAAGAACTTACGTAAGCTTTACAACTTGCTTTCAGAAAATCAAGTAAGACGTTTAGGCTATATGCCAAAGAAGAATGAATCAAATGATGATAATTTGCTTCGTCCAGTCGTAATTGGCGCATCTCTTTATGGTGAAAATCAGGAAACTATTAATAAATTACACACTATTTTCACTGAGAATAAAGATAACCTAGAAAAACTTTCTGCAGATATTCGTGCTAGTGTCTTAGATAATGAGGTAAGAAACTTTGGCTCAATGACTTTGCATGACCAATTGCTTCATGATTACGTTTCAACCAATGATCCAAGCTACAAGCAAGATTTATGCGGTGCGATTACCTTCACCAAACAACCAGACTTAATTGATGATATTGTTGATAAGTTTGAAGATTCTCAAGTAGTAAAACCACAGGATTTACGCGCATGGTATCGTGGTGTTCTTGCTAATAACTATGGTCAAGAACAAGCTTGGAACTGGATCAGACTTGAGTGGCAATGGCTTGAAGATACAGTAGGTGGCGATATGGAATTTGCTACATTTGTTACTGTAACTGCAAATGTCTTCCATACTAAGGAGCGCTTAGAACAATTTAAAGACTTCTTTGAGCCAAAATTAAATACTCCAGGCTTAACTCGTGAAATCAAGATGGATACACGTGTTATCGAAACTAAGGTTAACTTGGTTGAAAAAGAAGGCAGTGCTGTTAATAAGGCAATTGCTGAAGCTGTGAAGTAAGAAAATAAGTGATTTAACAAATATATTTTAAAAATTGTTTGACAAAAACAGGTAATATTACGTATAATATTATCTGTTCTGGTTCGGTAGCTCAGCTGGATAGAGCAACGGTCTTCTAAACCGTGGGTCGTGGGTTCGAATCTCACCCGAATCATTCAGTAAGCTTTTATCACCAAAAATAGAAGCTTGAGAAATTACTAACTTCCTTGATATAACAGCCTTTATGGCTGTTTTTCTTTTTGCATAAAAAAGTTATAGAGAAGCTAGAAAAGCTTAAAAAGGCTTTTCGTGATGCACACTTTGATGCACACTTTTTGCTACTTTTACAAAATTTAGCAAAAAGCACTATGAAAGCCGCTTACAATTATTAAGATTTGGTAAAGGATAATATAAATAAAAAGTAGCATTTTACTGCTACTTTTTTCAAATCTTATTATGACTAAAATTTCTGTAATAAAAGACCACTGACATAAAGATAGACGCAAATAATTACTAGGTAAAAACCAAACCATTTAAGCGCTTGTTTTAGGATAATACTTTCACTGCCTTCTTTATTAATGGCAGCTGATGCAACTGCAATACTTTGTGGAGAAATCATTTTTCCTGCAGTAGCTCCAACCATGTTTGAACTTACTATCCATTTTGTATCTGCTCCGAGAGATTTTGCAGCAGAGAGTTGTAAATTACCGAATAAAACATTAGCTGATGTATCTGAACCTGTAATAAATGTTCCTAGTGCACCTATTAAAGGAGCGACAAGAGGATAAAATGGTCCCATAATTTTGACAAGGCTAATTGCTAAAGTATGCGTCATTCCTGCATATCCCATGACTTTAGCCAAAGCCACAATGGAACAAACTGTAATTACTGTTTTCCATAATCCTTTAATAGTTGTTATTAATATTGCAAAGAGTTGCTTAAAATTAAAGCCTTGTATTTTGCCTCCAATTAAAGTTGCAATTAAGATAAGAGTACCAGGACTAGAAAGCCAATTAATTTTAAACGGTAATGCATTTTTTCCAGTATAAATTTTAATTGAGGTTGTAAATGAATTCAGAAAATGATTTATTGTTGGAAATAGTGAAGAGGCTAATAAAACGAAAACAAATACTAAGATAAATGGAGAACAAGCTTTAAAAAATTCAGTTGGCGAGTGCTTTGAATGGCTACTAACAGACTCCATTTTCTTTTTGTTTTTCCACTTAGTTAATAAAATGGTCGTTCCGATACAAATCAATGAGCCTAAAATTGCTGGAAGTTCTGCCCCAATAAACTTTGCGATAAAAATTTGAGGAAGAGCAAAAGAAAGACCTGCCATAAATGTGATAAATCCGACACCTTTGAGTGATTTAAAACCATTTCCAGTTAGAATAACCAAGATATAGGGAACTATGATCACTAAAAAAAGAAGTTGCAAAGTAACAGTATAAGAAAGAGATTTTTGTGGCAGCTGCGTTACGTTAGCTAAAGTAATGACTGGTAAGCCTACAGCGCCGAATGCAGTAGGTGTTGTATTAGCGATTAAACAAATAATAGCTGCTTTAATGGGTTCAAAACCAAAGGCTATTAAGATTCCTGCTGGAATTGCAACAGCAGTTCCAAAGCCAGCAATAGCTTCTAAGAAACCGCCAAATCCCCAAGCAATAATTAATACTAAAATGCGTTTATCTGTAGTTATTGAAGATAAAACATCTTGAATGACTCTAATACCACCTGATTTATTAGTTACATTGTATGTAAATAAAGCAGCAACAATTACATAGATAATCGGCCAGAGACCGAGTGCAATTCCATCCAGGGTTCCTGTAATTGTATCCAGAAAAGGTAATTTAAAACCATAAATGGCCAAAATTATTGTGAGAAGTAATCCAATACTACAGGCTAATGGTGCTTTTATTTTAAGAAAAACTAGGGCCAAAATTAACCAAATAATGGGAGTTAAAGCTAAGATAAAAGTTAATATGGACATAATTTGTACCTCATTCTTTAAATACAGATTATTTCATAGCTTTATCCTTCAATTTAATTATATATGTAAATAGAACTAAAAAGCTAGTGAAAAGAAATAATAAAATGCTGTTATACCAGTCTGCCAAACTGAAATTTCCTTCACAAACTTTTTTATAGCATGGAAAATACCCTTAAGTAATAGAGAATTACAATAAAATTCATAATTTTATGTCATACTAAAAGAAAAGGCCTACAATTGCAAAAAGGCGGTAAAATTATGGCATTCGTAGAATTAAAAAATATCTCAAAGGAATTTATCACAGGATCTACTACAGTTAAGGCAAACCGAGATATTTCATTTGAAATAAATAAGGGTGAAATAGTTATTATCCTTGGCTCATCTGGTGCAGGAAAATCTACTTTGCTTAACATCTTGGGTGGAATGGAGTCTCCTACAAACGGCCAAGCAATCATTGATGCACAAGATATCGCAAATTTTAATCAAAAGGCACTAACTAATTACCGTCGAAGCAAAATTGGCTTTGTCTTTCAATTTTATAATTTAATTCCAAATCTGACAGCTAAAGAAAACGTAGAATTAGCAGCCGAATTAGTAAAAAATCCACTTAATGCCCAAAATGTCTTAAATGATGTCGGCTTAAAAAATAGAATAAATAATTTTCCTAGCCAATTATCAGGTGGTGAGCAGCAAAGAGTTGCAATTGCTCGTGCTTTGGTAAAAAATCCTGCGTTGCTATTATGTGATGAGCCAACAGGAGCGTTGGACTATAAAACAGGTAAAAAAGTTTTGCAACTTTTGCAAGATCAGAGCAGAAAAAAGAATAAAACTGTGATTATAGTGACCCATAACGCAGCTCTTGCTCCGATTGGCGATAAAGTTATCAGATTACAAGATGGCAAGGTCAAGGAGATAAAAATTAATTCCCAACCAGCAGATATTGCGAGAATCGAATGGTAGGTGGGGATGATGTATAAAAAGATTTTATTTAAAGATGCTTTTCAGTCGCTAGGCGGTTCTCTTGGACGATTTATAGGCATTATGCTACTGATGATGGTTAGTGCATTTGCATTTATTGGCCTTAAAATGGCTGGACCTGATATGCGAACAAGCGCGCAAAATTTTTATAACCAAACCAATTTGGCTGATATGAATGTTTTAACCAATTACGGCTTAGATGCTGGCGATGTTGCCAAGATTAATCAGCAGGCTAGGCATGCTCAAGTAGAATACAGTTATTTGCAAGATACCACTATAAAAAATCATAAAAATGTTATTAGAATATTTAGCCTGTCGCAGTCTATTTCTAAGCCTGAATTACTTTCTGGTCATTTGCCTAAGAGAAATAATGAGATCGTTTTGAGCAACTTACAAAAAAATAAATATAAAATTGGACAAAAGATTATTTTAAATAATTATCAACTACTTAAAAATTCCAAGTTTAAAATTGTTGGTTTTGTTAGACCAAGTGATTACACAGACAAAACAAATATCGGTCAGACTAACATAGGAGCAGGTCAACTGGATGAAATTGCTTATGTTAGAAAAAATGCTTTTCGTAGTAAAAACTATCAAATAGCCAAAATTCGTTTTGAAAAAAGTAAGAAGATGGATTCATTTTCTGATACTTATCAAGATTTTGTTGATACTAAGAAAAAGTCTTTGGAAGAAAATTTGAAAAAAAGAGCTGTTCAAAAAAATAGTACTCTTCAAAGTCAAATTACACAAAATCAGCAAAAATTAGATTTAGCGAAAATGAACGGTATTAATGTGGTTAGTGCTCAGCCAAATTTAGATAGACAAAAGAGCCTGTTTAAACAATTAGGTCCAGTAAATTATGTGATTAATGATCGAAAAGCAGATAGTGGCTATGCTACATTTTATTCAAATGCAGAAAAAATTGAGTTAATTACTAATATCTTTCCTGTCTTCTTGTTTGCAGTGGCTGCTTTAGTCAGCTTGACTGCGATGACGCGTTTTATTGATGACCAAAGACAAAATATCGGTGTTTTACGTGCGCTCGGCTATACAAAGTTCGATGCCTGTTTAAAATTTGTTGTCTATAGTTTAATTGCAAGCATAATTGGTGTGGCAATTGGATCAATTGGTGGCTTTTTATGGCTACCAAAAATAATTTTTAATTCATATACGAGTAATTTAACCTTAACTAATTTTAAGGCTGGCTTTTCATGGTACTATCTGTTTTTAACATTTTTAATTGCAATCTTATGTACGACAATTGCTGCTTTAATCCAGTTAGTCTTTGTTTTAAGACAAAAGCCTAGCGAGTTGCTTTTACCTAAAGCACCAAAAAATGGCTCGCATATTTGGTTAGAGAAAATTCAGCCACTTTGGAATCGTTTGAACTTTAATTATAAAGTTACGATTAGAAATATTTTTCGTTATAAAGTAAAGATGCTGATGACAATTTTGGGAGTTGCGGGATGCACGGGATTGTTAATCATGGGATTTGGTATTAAAGATTCTTTAGTTGGAATTAGCCACAAGCAATATGGCGAGATTACAAAATATGATATTATTGCAATTCAAAAAAGTAACTTAAAGAGTTCAGAAAAAGATAAGCTAGAAAAAGTTTTATCTTCCAATCAAATTAAATCTCATACACCAATTTATCTGCAACAATTAACTAAAAGAATGGACAATACTGAACAAAGTATTTTCTTGCTTGTGCCACAAGATAGTTCTCAATTTGATAAATATTTTGTTTTAAAAAATAGAAAGTCCCAGAAAAAGATAGAGTTAAAAAATAATACCGTAGTAATTTCTGAAAAATTAGCTAAACTGTTAAATGCACACCCGGGAGGTCGCATTACTTTAAAACAAAATGATGGTAAAAATATTTCTTTAAAAGTTGGTCAAATCTGCGAGATGTATATGGGGCATTATATTTTAATGAATATGGCCACTTATAATAAATATTTCCACAAAAAAGTACGATTCAATAGCCAATTGATTAAAACAAATGCATCAAATCAAAATAAGGAAGTTGCAAGAAAGCTCTTAAAAACGCAGGCTATTCAAAGCGTTAACTTAAATACCAGTAATAAAAAGATCATTGATAATTTGGTTCAAAGCATGAATAAAGTTATGTTCTTATTAATTGCACTTGCTGCATTATTAGCGGTGATTGTGATTTTTACTTTAACTAGCGCCAATCTAGAGGAAAGAACGCGAGAAATTTCAACGGTGAAAGTGTTAGGCTTTTTCAACAATGAAGTGACGATGTATATTTATCGAGAAACTATTATTTTGTCGATTATCGGGATTCTAGTTGGCTTTTTAATCGGAAATTGGCTGCACAGCTTTATTATTGATAATTTAGCACCGCTAAATATGATGTTTGATCCACGAATGTTATGGACGAATTATCTTCTTTCCGCATTAATTCCAATCGTAATTACTTTAGTATTATCATATTTTGTTTATCGCAAAATTAAAGATATTGATATGTTAAAAGCACTGCAAGCTGTAGATTGATTTAACTTTTGATGATAAAAAGACTATTATATAGCTGACTGATCGAGTCCTTCCTCTTTGAGAAGTGTAACAATTTATTTTCTTCATATAGATCAATTGAAAAAGATCCACGGATAATTATGTTCGTGGATCTTTTTTGTCTTGCGTACCGATAATTGCTTGCTTTATAATATTTCAAAAAATAAAGTTAGGAAAGAAAATAATGAAGTGGTAAGAGCGATAGTCATTTGGTTTAGCATTTGTGATGTAGTCTTTTTTAGTCACAATTTCAATATCAGACATCTTCTCAATTAAATTAATGCAAGTATAAATATCGTCAATAAAGTTGCAGACTATTCTGACACAGATGCTGTCACGGTTTTCGCGTAAAGCTGAATAGGGAGTAACTGGCAAATTTTTTCTCTGGCATTTTTCAATCATGCTTTTTTGAGTTTTAATGCGCCCATTTAAATGTTCAAATAAATTTTCATGATAGTTTTCTTGATAACTCTTATTTAAGTTAACTAGTTGAGTAGTAAAATCATCCAAAATTTGATGCAGGGTTGGCTCATATTTTCCATAAATATTCAAATTAATCATCCTCATTACTTAGCTTTTATTTAAGTATTATATAGAAAAAATCTAAATTCAATCGAAAAAAGAGATCTTTGTAATATTTTATATTCATTAATTTTGTTGCTATTGCCATTATAACTGTTAAGCTAATTGTAAGTAGAATTTCTAAATAACTTGAGGAGATCATATTATGGAAGAAAATACTAAAAATATGTTAGCAGGTCGTCCTTATCGTCCAGATACTGATGAATTAAGTGGTTTTTCAAGTAGGGCTCATCGCTTATGTCGTGATTATAATTTGACTTGTGACGATGATCATTTGGAGCGCAAGATGATTATCGATAAGCTTTTTCCGGATCATGGACAAGGCGTTTATTTACAAGGACCAATTCAGATTGATTATGGGCGTTTTACGCATTTAGGCGATAATTTTTATGCTAATTTCAATTTTACCGTGCTCGACACTTGTCCGGTAAATATTGGTAACAATGTTATGTGCGGTCCTAATGTTACTTTGGCTACGCCGCTACATCCCTTGACTTACCAGCAAAGAAATAGTCGCATGCAAGACGATGGTAAGATAGCAGATATTGAGTATGGCGCACCAATTACGATTGGCGACAACTGCTGGCTAGCAAGCAATGTTACAGTTTGTGCAGGAGTGACAATTGGATCAGGCTGCGTAATTGGAGCTGGTGCAGTAGTAACTAAAGACATGCCAGATGATTCTTTAGTTTTAGGAGTACCAGCCAAGGCAGTAAGAAAAATAACTGCAGATGATCGATTGGATAATTATCCTTACTAAATCTATATGGAAAAAATATTTTGATGATGATAGAATAAAAGGCATCAAAATAGGGATCGAGAAGGTAAATGAAAAGATATAAAAACGCAGTCTATGTCGGTTTACCAATTTTTCTGATTTTTGCTATTTCTATTATGCTTAATGCAGGATGGATTCACTCATTTGATAGTTTCTTTCAGAATATGGTAAGAAGTATTCCAAATCTCAAAGATTTGATGCTTAAAATTACGCTCTTAGCGGCTCCAAAAGTTGATTTAATTTGGATGGTGTTAATTGCAGTTATTCTATGGTTTAAAAAGATGCGCCCTCTGGCCACGAGTATTGTTTTAACGCTTGTTTCAGCTGATGCTGTAGGCTGGATTGTTAAACATTTGATTCAAAGAAGTCGTCCGGTAGGTCATTTAGCAATTGATGATGGTTTTAGTTTTCCAAGTGGACACACGCTCGGGATGGGCATTATCGTTATTTGGTTAATGATGGTTTTAATTCCTAAATTGGTTAAGAACCGTACTTACCGCGTTTGGATTGATGTTGTTTTAGTTATTTGGCTAGTAATTGTAATGTATTCAAGAGTTTATGTTTTAGCTCACTATCCAACAGATGTTTGTGCATCAGTTGCACTTGCTTTAACTTGGGTAGGGGTTGCCCAGATCTGTCTTAAAGAGCTAGCTCATAAGCTATGGAATGTAGATATTTTATAAAAAGAAGAGTTCGTATCATTACTGATGCGAACTTTTTTCTTGTCTAAAACGACCTTAAGTATTTAATAAATTGACACTGATTGTTAGCCCTTACATGATATTATTAATATAAATAATTTGTCGAAAGGAAACAATTAATATGATTAAACTAGTGGCTTTAGATACTGATGGAACTTTGCTCAATTCTCAAAATAAAATTTTAGATTCTACAAAACAAGTCGTTAAAAAGGCTTTAGAGCAAGGAGTAAAAATTGTTCTTTGTTCAGGTCGTCCTTTTGCGGGATTAGAACCGTATATGAAAGAATTGGGCATCACTAGCACTGAGCAATATGTAGTAACGTTGAGTTGAGCAATCACGCGCAATGCTCAAGGAAAAGTTTTAACGCAAGATTTAATTTCAAATAAAAATTATAAAAAGTTAACTGAATTTGCTAGACAACAAAAAGTTCCTTTTAATATCGTGGATTCAGACTCTAGAATTATTACAGCTGATCGAGATGTAGACTACTTTGAATTATTGCAAGCTTGGGAAAATACAGCAGGGATGCTAATTAGAGATCCTAGTGAAATGCCAGAAAATTTTAAAATTTCTAAAGGGTGTTTTGTGGGCGATAGTGAAATTTTAAATGAAGTTGAAGTTAAATTAAGAAAACAATTTGAGCAAGAAATTTATATTGTTCGTGCTGATGATCATTTTTTAGAAGTATTAAATCCAAGAGTTAATAAAGGAAATGGATTGGTTGAATTAGGGCAAAAGATTGGTATTTCACCGAATGAAATGATGGCAATTGGAGATGAAAGAAATGATATTTCGATGTTTAAAGTCGTTGGAACTAGCGTAGTGATGGGCAACGGATCTGACGAAGCAAAGGAATATGCTGATTTTATTACAGCTTCTAATGACGAGGACGGAATTAAAGAGGCCTTTGAAAAGTATGTTTTAAGTTAATAATGTTGTCTTTATGCTTAAAAGTTATGGCAAACTATTAATGATGGGTATTTAACATAGCTTGTAAAAATACTTAATATTGTCTATAGAACAGGCATTAATTAAGGAGCAAGCGTAATGATCTTTCAGATGCTAAGCAGCGCAAGGAATTATTTAAAAAATTTCCTGATATTGATATTTTGGTCAATAACATGGGTATTTTCAAGCCAATGAATTATTTTGATATTGATGAAGCTACTTGGCAAAAATTTATTGATGTAAATGTCTACTCAGGCAATGCCTTAGCTAAGTTTTATTTATCAAAGATGCTCGATAAAGACTTTGGTCGAATTATTTTTATTGCTAGTGAAGAAGCGATTATGCCCTCTGGTGAAATGCCGCAATATAGTTTAACTAAGACAATGAACTTATCAATTGCCAAGAGCTTGTCTAAATTAACTGCAGGCACTCATGTGACTGTGAATACAATCATGCCGGGATCAACTCTTACTGAAGGCGTTGAAGCAATGATTAATAATATGTATAAAGATTTTGATCTTCCAAAAAAAGAATGGGAAAGTGACTTTATGAAGAATCACCGTCCACTTTCACAAATTCAAAGACTTATTCGCCCAGAAGAAATTGGCCGTTTTGTGACTTTTGTGGCTAGTCCATATGCATCTTCATTTTCAGGTGAGGCACTTAGACTTGATGGTGGGTTAGTGCCAACAATCTTTTAATTTTGAAATTTAATAATGTACAAAAATATGCGAACTATTAATGATGAACAGTTCGCATATTTTTTATAATTTCTGATTTACTTTTTGAATTTGAGCTTTAACTTGATGGTAAATGCATAGCCAAATGATGACGTAACCAACTATGTAACAAATTGTAAAAACAATTAATGGTGTAAAACTCATCTCAACCCAATTGTTGAATAGATAAAAGAAAATATAATCTACATAAATTACTACTGCGTTGATTAGGGTTGCAATGCCGAGTGATAGCTTCTCTACTTTAAAGATTGCACTGATGCCTCCGGCGATGAATGCAAGAAGCAAACTTGAGAGAATATTTTTATTGATTTCTAGGACTGAAGTTGGATTGTAATGAATTGCAAAATAGTAAGCATAATAGAAAATGGTTAAAATCAGCGGTCCAAAACCAGCAGCAATTAGACCTCTTTTTGTAAAATTAAAAATAAACTCTTTCATTTTATTTCAGCTCCTTTCGGATCTTACTAAAGCAGCGTCTAGAAACGTAATCGCTGAGGCCGTTTTTCATGATAATGTTTACACCAGCAGTTTTTGTTTCTTCGAAGCGATCGATGTATATTTTATTAACGATAGAAGATTTATTAATTCGCCAGAAATTATTTGGCAGTTCATTAGTTAATTGATAAATACGTTTGCGGAGATGGTATCTTTTATTATTTATGCAGATTGCAGTGATTTTATTATCAAGTATCGTGATCATAATAATATCTTCTAGTTGCAAGATGATTAAGTCTTTGTCATCATAGCCAATGATTGAATTCGAGTTGCCATTAGTTAAAACAAATTTTTCTAAATTATCGGTAAAAATACTTTTTTGATGAACTTGTGCTTCAACTATTTCGTTTTTGTGAGGATTAATTAGCAGTTTGAATTTCATTTTTAGCTCCTTTCAAGATTATTATATTTAAAGTTCATGATGATATCTTGCTTTTGTAGTTATCGGTAAATTTTTAAGATTAATCGGTTGGGAGTTTTGATTTTGACTAGACAAAAAGATAGTGCATGTTAAGTTAATGCACTATCTTTTCTTACTTCTGATCGTATTTGCTCCATTGGTCTTGCAATTTTTCAATTAAAGGCATGACACGATTTTTATTTTGCTTTAAATAAACAGCGTAGAACTTTTGATGGGCTACTTCATCTGATAAAGGACGAACAGTTCGATTATTAGGCAAATTGGTGCCCCATTGAGAATCTAAGCTAGTTAAGTTAGTGGTGAAGAAAGGAAGCACTGAATATTGTAGAATTTCGCTATATTCAGTTGATTCATTTTGAAAAATAATCTTACTATCTGGAATTTCATCATGATAGATCTTGGTCCAAAAGCCAATTGGAGACGGACTTAAAATAGTTTTGCCCTTAAGCTTCTTGAAGGACAATTCCTTATTTTCGTTTAATTTACATTCAGATGGAAGATTAACTGACATTGATTCTGTGCCTAGATAAGTTGAGGTAATATCACGATCTTCAATTGGAAAGTTAATTAAAACACAAGTTAATTGATGTTCACTTAGTAACTTTTCAAAATTATTTTCAACTAAATTATTCTTAATCTGAATATTTTTATCATGTAAAGATCGTAGGACAATTCCTGGTCCTGGGGCATTGAAGCCGACGACTAGGGTAGTCTGATCTTTATCAAATTGCTTAACTTTTTTAGTGAAGTCTAAATTGTCGTTGATTAATTTTTTTGCTTCACGTGTCGTATATTTTCCAGTTTCGTTTAAATAAAGTTTATTAGGTTTACGAATAAAAAGCTTCACGCCAAGTTCTTCTTCGAGCTTTTTCATAGAATGTGTCACAGCAGGCTGGGTTAAACCAAGAACTTCTGCGGTTTTAGCGACGGTGCCATATTTAGCAAATGTGACTAATTCTTCCAGTAAGTAATTTTCAATCATATTTCTACCTCGTGACAATAAATCTAATTTATCCTAGCATGAAAAAATATGAATTTTCAAGAGTATTTCTTCTTCGTATAATCATTTATGAAAATTGAAGTTAGAAATAGTGAAAGAAGAATGACTTATGGCTAGAGTAGTAATTTTAACAGGAAGTCCTCACTTTGAGGGCGCCTCTCAAAAATTAGCAGACAATTTTGAAAAAGGAATAAAGGAAGCTGGAAACGAAGTTTATCGCTATGATGCGGGTTTGCAAAGTGAAAGTCAGCCACATTTTTTACAACTTGAACACGCACCAGGGATGGAAGTTGGAATTCCAGATAATGATTTAGTAGAAAAAGAAGTAATCCCTAAATTATTAGAAGCTGACATTGTTGTTCTAGTATCATCACTTTATTATTTCGGCTTGAATGCTCAACTTAAAACTGTTATTGATCGATTCTATGACTATAATCATGAATTAAAAGATAAAAAGATGGTCTTCATGATGGCTGGTTATGGGGCTCAGGAAGATATGGATGCAGTAAAGTTACATATACATAAATTGAGTAATTATATGCGTTGGCAAATGATTGATGAAATTTATGCGGATGATTCGTGGAATGATCAAAAATTAGCAAAATTTACTCAAAAAGCTTATAAATTAGGTAGGAGTATTAAGTAGGAGGATTAGATTAATGAAATACGCTGAATTTGTTAAAGCGGGCGAAATGAAGATTGTTGATAAACCAATGCCCAAAATTGAAGAAGATGACGATGTTATCATTAAAGTTCTTCGGACTTGCGTTTGTGGTTCAGATTTGTGGGCATACCGTGGTTTAGAAGAACAAGGTCATGAAAATGATGGTCACGAAATTATTGGTGTGATTGAAGAAGTAGGCAAAGATATTACTACTGTAAAGAAAGGCGATTTCGTAATTGCACCATTTACTCATGGATGTGGGCATTGTCGCGCTTGTTTGGCCGGATTTGATGGTGTATGCATGAGTCATGGTTTAGGCGAAAATTTCTCGGTCGGCTATCAAGCAGAGTATGTTCGCTTTCAGCATGCACAATGGTCATTAGTTAAGATTCCTGGAAAACCTGAGGATTACAGCGAAGGGATGCTTAAGTCATTCTTAGCTTTAGCAGATGTAATGGCAACCGGATATCATGCAGCTAGAGTTGCAAATGTAAGACCAGGTGACAGTGTTATCGTTTTAGGTGATGGTGCTGTGGGATTATCTGCAATTATTGCTGCTAAGTTACGCGGAGCTAAACAAATCGTTTCTACTAGTCGGCATCCAGACCGGGAAAAGATAGCGCGTGAATTTGGTGCGACCGATAATGTGGCGCAGCGTGATGAAGAAGGAATTCAAAACCTAATTAATATTACGCGTGGCGGTGCTGATGCAGTCTTAGAATGCGTTGGTAGTAAATTGTCAAATAAAGAAGCTATCCAGGTAGGTCGTCCTGGCGCGATTGTTGGCCGTGTTGGTTTACCACATGGAGCAGAATTGAACCCAGGTTTAATTTTTTATAAAAACATGAGCGTTGCTGGCGGACCTGCATCTGTGACAACTTATGATAAAGAAATTTTACTTAAGGCTGTCTTAGACGGCAAGATTAATCCAGGTAAGGTTTTTACTAAGACATATGATTTAGATCAAATTAATGAAGCATACCAAGATATGGTTGATCGCAAGGTGATCAAGTCATATATCAAGGTTAGAGATTAAGGAGAATAAAATGAATAATTGGACAAATGAAGAAATGATCAGGCTCAAACTTTACAAAATCGTCCTTATAATGATGATAAGATGACTTTTGAAGAAGACAATCCTGTCTGGGAAGTAACTGTTGATAATCAGGTATTTATTCGCGGCGCAAAAGGCGTTAAGGATACTAAATGGTATCAAGCTGGAGTTAAAAATGGCGGTCAAATTGAAGTTGCTGGTCAAAAGTTTGAAGTGGAATACCAAGCAGTTAATAACGTAGAAATAATTGAGGATGTTACCGAAGCTTTTAATAAAAAAATATCATGATCAGTATCCAATTGACTTAATGGTGTCAAATCCAGTTGCAAAAGCAACAGTAGCTTTAGTAAGGAAGTAGCAATAAAGATTCGCAAATTGCGAGTCTTTTTTCTTTGACTTTAGTTAGGTATAATTTTAAATAATAATAAAATTAAAATTTTTATAATAATTAAATAGGAGACAATAGATGAAAAATCAAGGAAAAGAAATTACGCCTGACTTACTAAAAAAATTTGAAAAGGACTTAAAAGCAGATAAAACCGCAGAAATTGTAGGTAGAACTATTGCTAAAAATGGCTTTTTATCTAGCAGTGAAGATCAAGAAGCCAGCAAGCGCAATAATATGACTTTTTCAATTGAAGTTCCAACTGGGAAAGTCGGTAATCAAAGACAAAGTGGACGTTGTTGGTTATTTGCCGCATTAAATGTTTTGCGTCAAGAATTTGCTCAAAAGTATAATTTTAAAGATTTTGAACTTTCACAAAATTATAACTTTTTCTGGGATCGTTTGGGTCGTGCAAATTTGTTTTTACAAAGAATTGTGCGCACGGCTAATGAAGATTTAGAAGATAGACACGTGCAAGCATATCTTAGTTACGCTATGGACGATGGTGGTGAGTGGGACAATGCAGCTGCTATTATTGAAACCTATGGTGTTGTACCTAACTATGTAATGCCAGACACTTATAATACGAAAAACACTCATGAATTTGATGAAATTAATGCAAGTTTACAACGTAAATATGCTTTGGAATTGCGTGAAATGATCAGAGCAGGTAAGTCTGAAGCTGAAGTTGAAAATCGTCGTCAAGAAATGTTGAGCGATATTTATCGTTTGTGCGTGTTAGCTTTTGGTGAGCCACCTAAGCAATTTGACCTTGAATTTAAAGATGATAAGGGTGAAGTTAAGCAATTTTTAGGTTTGAAGCCAAAAGAATTTTTAGATAATTACTTTGACACTGATTTAAATGAATTTGTTGAATTAGTTGATTATCCTGATCATGAATATAACCATGTTTACTGGAATGAAATGCAAGATAATGTTGCCGGCAGCTATCAAACTGAATATGTGAATGTAGATTTTAAATATTTGCAACAAGCAATTATTGATCAGTTAAAAGATGGTCATATTGTGTGGTTCGGCTGTGATGTCGGTACTGATTCCGATGCGCGTACGCGTGGCTGGCTTGATGATAAGCTTTATCGCCAGGCAGAATTAATTGGCCTAGATTATGAAATGGATAAAGGCCAGCGTTTAGCTACGCGTCAAGGTAGTGCAAGTCATTGTATGGCAATTACTGGCGTTAATTTAGTCAATGGTAAGCCTGATCGCTGGAAAATTGAAAATTCTTGGGGCGAAAAAGTAGGTCAAGCTGGCTATATGACAATGACGCAATCTTGGTTTGAAAAGTATTGCTTCCAAGTTGTCGCAAATAAGAAGTACTTGCCTCAAGAAGTACGTGATGTACTTAAGACTAAGCCAATTAAAGTTGAGCCTTGGGATACTTTATTTTAATGGCAAAATAATTTTATAGAATCAAATAAATAAAAAGCTGTTGATTTCAATATCAGCAGCTTTTTGTTTATAAAATTTATAATTCTTATTTTTCATGAAAATGACGAAGAATTTTGATTCCTTTTCTTTGATAAACATTTGGAATAAAACTTTTACGCATAGCAATTTGCATGTAGGCATATAATTTCTGCCCATTTACTAAACGAATAATATGAACATTATCAGTGCTGCGAATACTACTCTCCATTGCTAAAGCAATTCCAACATTTCGTTCAACTAAATCAATCATCATTCTCATTGTGTCAGCAGTGTAAATGATTTTAGGACTAAATTGCCCAAGTTTTGCTTCTTGATCTAGGCATTCTCTAGTTAAATAACCCTTTTTTCTTGCAATAAAACTTCTGTTTTTTAGTTCAAAAGCAGAAACAGCCTTCTTTTTGTTCCAAGGATCATCGAATCCAGTAATAATGACTAGTTCGGTTTTTTCAAGATTACGTATAAAGTAATCAGGATCATTTATTGGGACCATCCAAGAATAAATAGCCACATCAACATCACCATTGGTTAAACTGGAGAAAGCATCTGCCGATCTCTCTAGTCGAGTTTCAAGCATTGAGGAAATTCCTGCTTGAAAAAATTTTTGAATAATATCTGGGATATAGATACTACCAGCTTCTCCTGAAAAGGCCAGTCTGATTTTATCATCACTTGCATGCTTTACGTCATAAGAAATGCTTTCAATTTCCTTTAGTAGAAAATTAGCTTTCTTATAAAGTAACTCCCCAGCTACAGTTAACTTTAGATTACTTTTTCGATTATTTTGAGTTATCAAAGGGTCATTAAATTCATTTGATAACCGTTTTATTGCCATTGAAATCGTGGGTTGAGTAACATCAAATTTATTTGCTGTCTCGGTATAGCTACCTGTTTTTACAAGAGTGCAAAAATATAAAAGATCTTTTTCGTTCATTATTAATCCATTAATTATAAAGTTAATTTATAAGTATATCTTTTTTAATTATAACTCTTTTTGAAATAATGTTGATGGATGTTGATATAAAAAGAATTATCTAGGTAAATACTAAAAACAAGAATGCAAAAATTAATTAGATTTCAATTTATGAAAGCGATATATTTCATTTATGGAATATGAAATAGAAAAGAGTGACAATTATGATTTACAATTCATCAATAAAATGGGATGCAGTTTATGATGTGATTGTAGTTGGATTTGGCGGAGCAGGAGCAAGTGCTGCTAGATTTGCTGCTGACAATGGTGCAAATGTCTTACTTTTGGATTCTGCCCCAGAAGGTAGCGAAGGAGGAAATACACGTTATTCTGGTGGGGCTTTCGCTTGGGGAAATAATTTTGAAAAATTGCGGAATTATTACAGACAGACATATTATCCTTTCAATTATGATTCTAAAGATTTAGATACATTTGTTGAGAATGTTCTTAAAATGAAAGAATATTCAAAAAAATATTTTGGTATTGATGCTAAAGCAACTGGGCGTCGACCAAATGGAGAATATCCTGAATATAAAGATGCGGATGCTATGCAGTCACAAAGCATGACTCAAGGAATGTACAATGGTGGATTTTGGAAGTTATTAAGAAAAAAAGTATTTGAGCGTCTAGATAAAATAAATATTTGGTTTGAATCCCCAGCAATTCATCTAGTTCAAGATGCAAATAATAAAACTGTTTTAGGTGTTCAAGTAAAACGTAAAAATCAAATTAGAAATGTTGCTGCAAGAAACGGAATTGTTTTAAGTTGTGGTGGCTTTGAAAACAATCCTGAAATGGTACAAAATTTTTTAGGTCAAGGCTCTCTAGCTCCAATTGGGACTTTGTATAACCAAGGTAAAGGAATTGATCTTGCAGTTGAAGTTGGTGCTCGTCTATGGCATATGTCGAATTATGATTCTCATGGATTATCGTTAAGACAAGATCAACCACATGAAAAGTTTGCTTATATGATTAACTGGAAGAGCTTGTTTAATGGCAGTATTTTTATCGCTAGTGATGATGGTACACGTTATTTCCGTGAAGACGAAGAAGATAGACATGGATATAAATATAACCATGGTAATTGGATTATGATTCCTAATCAAAATCACCCTCATATAGTGATGGATCAACGTCAGTATAATCAGCTAAAGAATGATCAATCAGCAAAAGCAGCTCAAATTAAGGAGTTGATTTCCTATGCTATCAAAGCAGATACGATTTCTGAACTTGCTGAAAAAATTAATGCACCTAAATTGAGTGAAGCAGTCGCTGATTTTAACTTCTTAACTGATGATGTAAAACGAGATATGTTCTTGAATCGGAAAATTGAAACAATGAGATCATTTAGTGAAGGTCCATATTATGCCATTCCAGTTCGACATAACATTTTACATACTCATGGTGGAGCAAAAAGAAATGAAAAATGCGAAGTAATTGATCTCGAAGGTAATCCAATTCCGCATTTGTATGAAGCTGGAGAATTAGGGGATATCTTCGCAACTAAATATATTGGGGCTAATAGTATTGCTGATTTGTTAATTTCTGGAAAAATATCAGGAGAAAATGCAGCATTGCCAAAACCAAAAACTGTAGAACTTGATGCTGTTACAGGTGCTTCTAAAGTTCCTGAATTAAAATCAGATGCACGCACAGAGATCACTAACTTTACCGCTGAAGAAAATCAAGGAATTGGTATGAGTGAAAATGGAATTAGTGATACTGCATTAGTTGTTCGCGTTACTAAAGATGGTAACAAGATAAGCAACGTTGAAGTTTTACAAGAAAAAGAATCACCTTCTATAGGTGGAAAAGCAATTCCTAAGCTAGTAAAAGAAGTTTTATGTAAACAATCTGCAGATGTTGATGCCATATCTGGAGCTACAACAACTAGTTCTGCATTTAAAGATGCAGTTGCGCAAGCAATTTCTAATATTAAGTAATTATTTATTCAATAAAATATCAAGACATCTTTGTTGGATCCTATTGGGAATAAAATCATCACGGATTCCAAGGCTTGAGTAGCAATAAACCCGCTGACTAGGAAGTAATGGAACGGCAGTTACATTCGGGAGATTATTGACGGCAACATTCATCAAATATCCTACTCCCATACCACTACTAATTAATTTGGCGGTAGCATCTATGCTATCGACAATTAATTTCTTTTTAGGTTTAAAACCTGTTTTAGACATTATTCTATCAAGAGCTATTCTTGATAAAAAACGCTGATGCCTCATAATTAAGGGAATATTTTGAATTTGAAAAAGATCAATTTCTGACTTTTTTGCAAGCTCACTATTACTAGGAACAATTAATTCATATTGATATTTAGCAAAATCGGTAATCTTGATACCAGGCATTTTTTCGTCACCAAGACGAGAAAATACAATTGCGTCATATCGTCCATCTCTAAGATGTTGTTCTAATGAATGAGAATTATCCTGGTGTGTTTCAATAAAAGCCAATAAATGACCTTGATTTAATTGAGTAATGACCGAAGGAAGCCAAGATCTTCCTGCTAATTCAGAATAACCTACTCTGAAATTGTTTTGATTAGCACGGTTTGCTTCAATTAAAATTGATTTTTCAATTTGCAGAATTTTTTTACTTTGACGATATGTAACTATACCAGCAGGAGTGATTACTAATTGCGCGCGACTGTTAGATTGTTTAACCAGTTTAGTGCCAATTTCTTTCTCTAATCTTTTAATCATAGCACTAATTGCAGGTTGAGTTACTTGAAAGTATTTAGCAGTTGAAATATAGCTTTTGGTTTCAACTAGTTTCTTAAAGTATTTAAGATCTTTTATTTCCATAATGTTTTCCTGTTTTTAATAAGTGTGTAAATATAATTCTATTTAATACTAACTTATTATTTATTGTAAAAACAAGAAAAAGCATAAATACAATTTATTGATAGATTACTAATTTATATTGATTAAATTGATCATTTGTTTTTTGAAGAATTTAAAATCTACTATCACAAGCCCAATCCCTTAATGCGTAAGTAATTGATAATTGCTTGTGAACAAGCGCTTACATTTTTGGGCTTGCATAATCAGAATTGAGATGATATTTATATTCCAGAAAATACAATTTATTGATTTAGTCTAATGAGGAAGATTAAAAATGAACGCAGAGAAGAATTTTAAATGGAATGGAAATTATGATGTCATAGTATTAGGCTTTGGTGGAGCAGGCGGAACTGCCGCGCGTTTTGCAAGTGATAATGGAGCAAATGTGTTATTAGTAGATGCAGCCCCATATGGACATGAGGGTGGTAATACGCGTTATTCTGCTCAGCATGTGGCGATGGCGCATGATAAAGAAAAAATTACAGAATATTACCGTGAACTTGCTGAACCATATGATTTCTCAGACAAAACAATGAATACTTATTTAAATGGCTTTGTTGATATGCCAGATTATTTTGAAAAATATTTGGATACAGAACCATTTATTTGGTCCAAGGATTATCAACCGGGAGACCATTTAGCAAATAAGTCTCATCTTTGTGAATATCCTGAGTTTAATGGGTCAGACACATTTGATTTTGCATTAGTTCATAATCGTGATTTTGATGCAGGATTATGGAAAGTGATTAGAAAAAATGTTTTAGACAGAAAAGATAATATTGACGTTTGGTTAAATTCTCGAGCTCTAAAACTGATTCAAAATGAAGATACAAAACAAGTGATTGGGGCAGTTGTTGACCGCAATCATAAGAAATATTACATTCATGCTGATAGAGGAGTTGTTTTAGCAACTGGTGGTTTTGAAAATAATGCGCAAATGCAACAAGATTATCTTCATGTAACTAAATTAACGCCATTAGGTACTCTCTATAATCGTGGCGATGGTATTAATATGGCTCAAGAAGTCGGTGCAAAGATGTGGCATATGAGCAATTATGAATCATTAGGAATTGTGCCCAGCTATGTGATTGCTGAAGAGGATAATCAGCGTGGACGTCAAATTAGCGGCTGGAAGAATGTTAAATCGGGTTCTATTTTTGCAGTTGCTGATGATGGTACTCGCTTTATGAAAGAAGATGCTAAGTTTCGTCACGGTCATATTTATGATCATGGAGATTATCTTTTACCACACGCTTTCGATAACGCATGGTTAGTTTTTGATCAAAAACAATATCAAAAATTTGTTGAAGAAAAGAAGCAAGGAAAACTTAAGTATGTTAATTTCTTTGAGAAAGTAATTTCAGCTGACAATGCCGAAGAACTTGCAGAAAAGATGCATATACCTGCAAACAATTTACTGAATACTATTAGTGAATTTAATGAATTTGCCAAGAAGGGAAAAGATATTAAATTTGATCGTGCAGCAGACTCAATGATGCCATTAGATCATGGAAAATTATATGCAATTAAATTGTCACCAGCAGTTTTGAATACTCAAGGTGGCCCAGAACATGACGAAAAAGCTCGCATTCTTAATGTGGAATCTAAGCCAATTTCACATTTATATAGTGCTGGCGAACTCGGAGGAATGTGTGTTAATAGATATCAAGGTGGTGGTAATTTAGCTGAATGTTTAATTTTTGGAAAGATCGCTGGAGAAAATGTTTCTCAAGAAGATCCTACTGATCCAGTTGAAATTGATAATCCTATTCCAAAGATTAATGATTTAGCTGATGGAGAAAGGATGGACAATATTGAAGTAGGACCAGATCAATATATCGCATCCACTGAAGCGGGAATTGGTGGCAAAATTGTTGTTCGAGTTACTTATAAAGATAGAACTATTAAAAAAGTTGAAGTTTTAGAGAATCATGAAACTGAAGGAATTGGTGCAGTAGCAGTTAAAGAACTACCACAAAAAATTGTACAAGCCAATTCCACAAATATTGATGCAGTTTCAGGAGCATCAACTACAACTAGAGCCGTTGAAGAAGCGGTAAATAAAGCGATTAAGAAAACAAAATAAAATTCGATTTATAGGGAGTAGAAAAATGCTAGATAAATTTGAATGGAAAAAATGGATTCTACCATTAGCCTTGGGAATTATTCTTTGGCTATTGACTCCGTTAAAGCCAGCAGACATCAGTGTTGCAGCATGGCATTTATTTGCAATTTTTATTGCAACAATTATTGCGTGTGTTACTAAGCCTTTACCTATGATGGCTACAACGTTAATTGCAATTATTGTTGCTACTTTAACTGGAATTTTTAAGATGAAGGAAGTTTGTGCTGGCTTTGGTAATTCAACAGCATGGATGGTTGCAATGTGTATGTTCATGGCAGCTGGATTTATTAAATCTGGTTTAGGTAGAAGAATAGCTTATATAGTTGTAAAAACTTTTGGTAAAAAGACCTTGGGCTTAGCCTACGCTTTGTCAATGGTTGAAACTATTCTTGCGATCGGAATTCCAAGTAATAATGCACGTGTAAATGGTATTATGTATCCAATCATTGATAGCCTTTCCAGAGAAATGGGTTCAGATCCTAAGAAAGGCACTCAAAAAAAACTGGGCTCTTTCTTAGTATTCAATGAATATGAAATTAATATTGTAACATCAACAATGTTTCTGACAGGGCTTGCAGGAAATATGGTTGCCTTAGGCTTAGCCAAAACGCAAGGTGTGACTGTCTCTTGGATGCAGTGGTTTCTAGCGGCTATAGTTCCGGGTGCTATTTCATTGCTATTGGTTCCTTTTATTTTATATAAGATATATCCACCTCAAGTTAAGGAAACTCCTAATGCTCATGATTGGGCAGAAAAGAACCTTGAAAAAATGGGTAAAATGACAGCTGCTGAAAAGATTATGTCATTTGTATTTATTTTAGCTATTGTTCTTTGGTTAGTTGGTTCGCATATTGGAATTGATGCAACAGAAGTAAGTTTTATTGCAGTGGGACTTTTATTGCTAACAGGCGTAATTAACACTAAGGATTTATTAAAAGAAAGTTTTGCTTGGAATATCTTAACTTGGCTCTCTATCATTATGCTAATGTCTCAAAAGTTAATGACCTTGGGATTCTTCCCATGGTTCTCAAAGACTTTAGGTTCAATGCTTCATGGAGTTAACTGGATCTGGGTATTAGTAATTTTATGGTTAGTTTACTTCTACTTACACTATTTGTTTCCGAGCGTGTCTACGCAAATTTCAGCTTTATATGCTGGTTTCTTGTCAATTGCCTTAGGGGTAGGGATGCCACCAATTATGGCTGCTATGATGTTGGCCTTTGATGGTTCACTATATTTGTCAACTTCAACTTATTCTGCTGGGCCTGCTGCTTTACTATCAACAACCGGCTATGTATCTAATAAGGATTGGTGGATATTAAGTGCAGTTATTGGTGTAGTTCTAAATGTAATCTGGCTTGGTGGCGGATTGCTTTGGACTAAGATTATTGGATATTGGTAGAAAGAAGATTAGCAATTGAAAAAGCTTGTTAATCAATGTTTGTAAAAATAGCATTGATTGACAAGCTTTTTTTGTTTATTTACTTAGTGATTTTATTAGCTGAATTTGTTTTACCCTTATATTGATCAAGAGCTGATTTAAGGTCTTTATCTTTAATTTCAACCTTTTGATCTTTTAAAACTTGGCTAATTACATTCTGCATGATAGTAGAGTTATTGGCCCATTTATCATAAAGCTCTTGTGTAAGAGCTTTTTTGTTTGCAGAAAAACTACCTTTGGCAGGATGTTTAATCATTTTTATGATTTCGTATCCAGTTGTAACTTGAACAGGTTGAGAAGTGTACTCACCGTCTTTAAGTTTGTAAGCTGCTTTTTTAAAGGCGGTATCATACTTTTTGTCAGTCATGTTAAAAGGTGCAAGCTTACCGCCTTTTGTACTAGTGGTATTATCAACAGAATACTCATTAGCCAATGAATCAAAGCTTGCGCCAGCGTCTAATTTAGAAACCACTTCGTTAGCAGTTTCAGCTTTAGTGGTTAAGATATGCTGGACAGTAATTTTTGGTTGGTAGTTTTTCCATTCTGCTTTTAATTGTGCTTGCGTAGGCTTCATTTGAGCTTTTAAAGCAGCTTTGCTTAGATAATTTATCTCTATTAATTGCTTAAATGATTTACGAGTATAATTATTATTTTCTAAAAAAGCATTAAATTGAACTCCGTATTGATTTTTATAAGCGTCATAAGTTTTATTTATTTCAGCTTGATTAACTTTATTACCATAAGCTTCTTTTAGAGCATCATAAATTAGCATGTTGGCGAGGACTGTCTTACTAGCTGGATTTTGCTTTAATTCATTATAAAAATCTTGTTGAGTAATTTTTTTATTATTTCCATATTGAGCAACTTCGGAATTATTAGAACATCCACTTACCCCAACGCCTAGTAAGCTAATACTTATTAGCGCTAGGACACTTAATTTATACTTCTTTTTCATTAAAAACCTCCAAAAGCAAAAATTAAATTAATATTAGACTATGTATTATTTTAATAATTTACCAGCTATTAATAAAAAATACAAATATTTTAATATTTATATAATTATAACTTTTTATTAATTGTTAGCTTAATACCAGTTTTTATCTCTTGAAAAATATTTTTACACATTTTAAAAAATATATTGTAAAAAATAATAATATCAGTATAATGTTTAATTAAAATTAATAAAAACTTTATGTTAATTTTAATTAATCGATTAAGTAACGTTCCTTTCAACAATTTTTTATTCTACTAAGGAGGTTTATGAATGAAAAAGAAGAGTAAAAAATATGCTAGTCTCTTGCTAAGTGTAGCAGTTCTAGCAAGTGCGCAAGTTTTTCCAAGTTTAGAACAGCAGGTTAAAGCGACCATTGATAGCCAAACGAAAAATTCTGCGTCAACTGCTAAAAATGCGCTTAGTCACACAACAACTGGGTTGACTTCAAAAGCGATTGAAGCGCAATTAGCTGCAAATGGGGTTAAGTTTGAAAAATTGACTCCACAGGAACAAAAGGATGTCTATGTAGAAGTTATTGTCCAATTATCTGCAGCTCCTGCATCAGAAAATGGCTCAATTAATCCTGAAACTGCTAGTACAGCTGAAATCGAACAGGCTACTAATCGGGTAATTGCCGCTCAAAATAGTATTAAAAACCAAGTTCAAGCTATTACTAATCAAGCAATTGGAAAAAGTTATGGTTATGTAGTAAATGGTTTCTCAACTAAGGTTAAAGTTAAAGATATTCAGAAACTTAGAGCCTTACCAGGAGTAAAGTCAGTTACTTTAGCTAAAGTTTACTTTGCGACGGATGCTTCTGCTGATAATATGGCAAATGTTTCAACTGTTTGGTCGAATTATCAATATAAGGGTCAAGGAACCGTTGTTTCAATTATCGATACTGGAATTGATCCTAACCATAAAGATTTGAGACTTAGCGATGAATCGAAAGTTAAATTAACAGCAAAAGATATTGATGCATTTACCGAAAATAGTGGTTATGGTCGTTACTTTACTAGTAAAGTTCCATTTGGTCATAATTATTCAGATAACAACGATATCATTACTGATGACGGCAAAGAACAGCATGGAATGCACGTTGCAGGAATAGTTGCTGCTAATGGTACTGGAAAAGATCCTGCTAATTCTGTTGTTGGTGTTGCTCCAGAAGCACAATTGCTTGCAATGAAGGCATTTTCTAATTCAGATAGTTCTTCAACTACAGACTCAACTAGTGTTATTGGGGCAATCGATGACTCAGCAAAATTGGGAGCAGACGTTTTAAACATGTCATTAGGTTCTGTTTCTGGTCAACAAACTGAAGATGATCCAGAAATAGCTGCTGTTGAAAAAGCAGTTAAAAGTGGAACATCTGCTGTTATTTCTGCTGGTAACTCCGGAACTTCCACTTCTGATCAAGATGGTACTAACAAAGATTACTATGGGAATCCTGATATGGAAACTATCGGAAGTCCCGGTACAAGTAGAAGTGCAACTACTGTTGCGTCGGCTGAAAATACTAACGTCACTACAGATGGAATTACCATTTCTGCAGCAGGAAAAACGATCGCAGGTCCTGTAGTAACTCAACTTTCAGGTGGAACTGATTTATCAGCGTTTGATAATAAAGAATTTTATTTGGTTAAAGACAAAGATGGTAAGTTAGGAGTAGGTACCCCAGATCAATACAGTAGTGATGTTAAGGGAAAAATTGCCGTTGTCGCTCGTGGAGAGATTGCTTTTACACAAAAGCAGGCTAATGCTCAAGCAGCAGGTGCTGCTGGCTTAATTATTGTAAATAATGCTGGTGGCAATACACCATTAACTTCAGTAGCATATACTGATGGTTTTCCAACTGCGGGATTGTCAACTGAAGCTGGTAATAAATTAGTAGAATATATTGAAGCTCATCCAGATCAAGCACTTCAAGTAAGTATTGTTGTTCAACCATTAACAAACGTTGCTCGCGAAAAAGATTTAATGTCCGACTTTACCTCATATGGTCCAGCATCAAACTTAGCATTTAAGCCAGATATTACAGCTCCTGGAGGAAATATTTGGTCACTTCAAAATAATAATAGCTATGTAAATATGTCAGGAACTTCCATGGCTTCGCCATTTATTGCAGGTTCTCAAGCGTTGTTAGTTCAAGCAATGAATGATAAGACTAATAAGTTCTATGGTCTTTATCAAAAGATGTCCAATACCGAAAGAACTGCTTTCATTAAGAATCTTGAGATGAATACAGCAGCTATTGTGCCTGATGTGTCGCATGATTCAGTAATTGAATCTCCACGTCGTCAAGGTGCTGGATTGGTAGATGTAGAAGCTGCAATTCAAGCATTACAACATAATCCTTCTACTGTTTCCGGAGAAAATGATTATCCTGGCGTTGAATTAAAAGATTTTAATGACAAGAAACATCAATTTACTTTGAAATTTACTAATCGAACTAATAAAGCATTGACTTATTCTTTATTAGAAGATGGTAAGTTTGCTGATGTTTATACCTCTGCAAATGATGCATCAGCTACCTTATATGAAAAGAAAATTGAAGGTGCATCTGTTGAAGCAAATGGTAAGATTGTTGTTGCGCCAAATTCAACTAAGCAAGTAAGTTTCACTTTGAATTTGCCAGATAACTTTGCCTTAAATCAATATGTTGAAGGCTTCTTAACTTTCAAAGGATCAGATGATTCACAATTACGTATTCCATATATGGGATTTTATGGTGATTGGTCGCAACCAGAAATTTTTGATAAATTAAATGGTTTAACTTTTGATCCTGTAAATAAAAATCTAGGAACGATCGTAAGTGCGGGTAATGCGTCTGGTTCTCAAGGATATGCTGGTTTATATCGCGATGATTCTGGTAAATTACGTGTTAATGAAAAAGCAATTGCGTTTTCTACTGATCCCAAGGCTTCAATCACATGGCTTAAGCCACAATATTTCTTATTTAGAAATGCAAATAATGTTCAAGCAAAAATCTTGGATAAAGATGGTCATGTAATTAATACTTTGGCTACTTTAAATAATGTCACTAAATCTTATTGGTCGCCAAGTGCCCAAAGATATCATAGATTTTCATATGCTCCATCATGGGATGGTACTTATTTCAATCAACAAACTAATAAAACCGAGACAGTTGCTGACGGAAATTACGTTTACCGTATTGAAGGTACAGTTGATGGAACTAAGAAAACTCAGCATTATGATATTAATATGGTTGTTGATAGCACTAAACCAGATGTTAGAAAAGCAAGACTTGTTTCTCATAAAGATAAACAAGGCAAGCGTCAATACTTCATGGCTGTTGAAGCTAAAGATGATCTTTCAGGATTAGATGGTGCAGCAAATACAGCTGTAAATGACGTTATTGCAAACAGTGTAACCTATAAGAAAACTGGGGAAACCAAAGACGGCTTTTCTAAATTAGAAATTCCATTAAAACAAGCACAAGTGGCAAAACTTGCCCCAGGTAAAAATAGTATTGCAGTTGCACTGTTTGACAATGCTACAAATGCAGGAACTACGTCAGCCTATAGTCAAAAGCCAGGTTCAGCTGAATATAGCTTGGTATTTGCAAATGGTGGTTTCCCAGTAAAAATTACTTCTCTTTCTAAGAATTATGATGCAGTTGATGGAGTTTATGAGCTTGTTGGCAATTATCCAGATCAACCATATGCCACTTACACTGATAGCCAAGGTAAAGAACATGAGCTAAAAGTTGAATACGATCAAGCAGATGGTACATTTAGAGCTTTATTACCAGTAGAGGAAGCAGATTATACAACGACTGTTAAATTCTATACTGATTCTGAACATGAAACATTAATCACCACTAAAAAGGCAAGAGTGAGTGTTCTTCCAGCTAAAGTTGAAAGTTTAAGTGTTGACGGTGAGCAAACTTATTCTGCAGATAGCGAAAAAGAACCAAAATTAGCTCAAAGTTCTGAAGATAAGGTTACACTTTCAGGTAAGGTTAGCGATGACACCGCTTCTGTGACAGTTACAGCAGGTGGCAAATCCAATAAGGCTACTTTAAATGCGGATCATACATTTTCAGTAGATGTACCTGTTTCATTTGGTGAAAATAATATTAGTGTAACTGTTGCTGATAGCGATGGTAATAAATCTTCAGTAAAACAAGTTGTTAAATCAAGCAATCGCGGAAAAACCGAAGTGGCATCATCAGATGTAACGTTCAATGATGGTGTAAAGTTTGGTACGATGTCAGTAAATGACCAAACACCAAATTATGATGCTAAAACAGGTGTCTTGACTTTAACTGGTAAGGTTAAGCGTCCAACTACAACATTAATAATTGGCGGTAAAGACGTTCGCGTTAAATCAGATGGTTCATTTACTGTTAAACTTGATCTAGGAAAACATGGTTCTAAAGTATTCCCAGTCATAATTGGCGATACAACCGTTTCACAAGTTGTTCAAGAAAGATTGACTTTCTATGTTGACGCAAATAGTCCTACTTTAACCTTAGATGCAGAAAAACTTGAAGATGGCACTTACAAGCCAATTTACACTACAAAAGATAAATATACTATTAGTGGTGAATTTACTGATGATTATGCATACTATAGTTTAAAAGTGAATGGAAACAATATTGCATCTTCATACGCAGATGTTGACTACAATTCTAGTAAGCCATACAAGAAACATTTTGAACATGAAGTGGAGTTAAAAGAAGGTAAGAATACTTTTAATGTTGAAGGTAGCGATGATAATGATAATTCAACAGGTGTTCAAACTTTAGTAGTTTACTACAAGAAAGCTCAAGAATTGCCAGCTCCAGCAGTTACTGCTACAACAAGTTCAGATAATAGATCTGTCAGTTTAAATGCAACAACTGATCAAGAAGATGCTCATGTAGTATATAGTCTTGATGGTAAGACTTACCAAGACCTTGATCAAAAGGGCTTAACTGTTACTAAAAATGGTAATGTTTACTTCAAAGCTGTTGATAAATATGGCAATGAATCTAAGCCTGTTTCTTATGATGTAACTCAGATCAAGGAAAACGCTTCTGATAGCAAGGAGCTTGCTCAAGCAAGAAGAGAATTAAGAGCTAAGTTAGACGAAGCACGTCAATTAGGAACATCTGGTAAGTATACCCATGAATCTGCACAAAATTTAGCTCAAGCTCGTCAAAAAGCAGCCCAAGTTTTACGTAATAAAGATGCTAAACTTGCTGAGCTTCAAGAAGCACTTCAAGAATTGACTAAAGCAGTTCAAGATTTGAAAGAAAAACAACCTGTTCAACCAGTTGATCAAAATAAACAAAAAGTTGAACAAGCTAAGCAAGAGCTAAGAAAACATGCTCAAAAGTTAAGTGAACTTGATTTAACTAAATATACTCCTGAATCTACTCAAAAACTGAGTGATGCAATTAAGGCAGTAAATGCAGTGCTAGATAATGCAAATGCCAGTTTAACTGATGTACAAGCAGCTGAAAAACAATTAACCCAAGCTGAACAAGCTTTGGTTGAAAAAGCAACTGTTGATCCTAACTTAGTTGCTGCAAAGACTAATTTGAAAAACAAGATTGCAGAAGCTGAAAAACTTGATTTAACTAAATATACTGAAGGTTCACAAAAAGTATTTAAGAGTGTGCTTGAATTAGCTAAGACAATTTTAGCAAATGATAATACTAACTTGGATGCAGTTCAAAAAGTTACTGATTCTTTAGATGCAGCTAAGAAAGGATTAACTGAAAAATCAGGTACCGGAGTTACTCCGCAGCAAGATCCTAAATTAATCAAAGCAAAGGCTGATCTAAAAGCAGCAGTAGAAGATGCCCAAAAACTTGATTTAAGTAAGTATACTGCTGAATCCAAAGCGGCATTCTTGAAGGCTGCTAAAGCAGCTGATGAAATTTTGGTAAATGAAAAGGCTCAGTTAGCTGATTTAGAAAACGCAAAATCTGTGCTTTTAGCGGCCAAAGTTGGATTAAGTGAAAAGGTAGTTCAACCTGTCTTACCACCAGTACATATTGATACTCCTGAATCTAATTCTGAAAATAAAAAAACAAGTTCTTCAGCCTCAGTAACGTCTTCAAATAGCCATACTTCTCAAGCAAATAATACTGCTAAGGAAACTTTGGTGAATGCAAAAGGTTATGTACCAGTTCTTCACAATAATCCAAAATGGAAGGTTGCCTTAAGAGATCAAAATGGTCATCTGACTGGTAAATACATTGCAACTAATACTAGTTGGAAGATATTTGCTAAGAAAGAAATTAATGGAAAATTATACTATCGTTTAGGTAGCCAAGCGCAATGGGTGCCAGCAGATTACATTCAGTTAGCACAAGATGCGAAGGGTAAGAAGCTTAATGCAGTAGCTTATGTACCAGTTCTTCATCATAATAAGAATTACAAAGTTGCACTTTGGAATTCAAAAGGCAAATTAACTGGCTATATTAAAACTAATTCTTACTGGAAGGTTTTCGAAGAAAAGAAAATCAATGGTCGCTTAATGTATAGGATTGGTAATGATAATCAATGGGTACCAGCTCAATACGCTAAGCTAAAAAGATAGCAAAAAAAGATGTTGAAATTTTCAACATCTTTTTTTCGTGTTCTAACCTGAATTACGCAAGCCAGAAGCCACGCCGTTAATAGTAATTGGAATAATGCTTTCGAATACTCCTTGAAGTTCATCTTGACGATTTCGTTTGATCATTTCTATTTGAATATAATTCAAAATATTGAAGTATGGCATCCGATAATCCAGGCTTTGTTTTAATGATGGGGAATCAGCTAATAATTCATCATGATTCTCAATTTGCAAGATGACCTTCTTAGTTAATTTCCATTCTTGATAAATAGGTTCAAAGACTTGTTTAGATTCCTCATCTTCACAAAGTTCAGCATATTGTCTGGCAATTTCCATATTTGACTTAGATAAAACCATATCAACATTTGACATTAAAGCATGGAAGAATGGCCAGCCTTGATACATTCTTTGTAACTCTTTTAAGTTCTTGGGATCCGCATCAATGAAGTGTTTAAAGGCTGAGCCTACACCAAACCAGCCAGGGAACATTATTCTACTTTGTGACCAAGAAAATACCCATGGGATGGCTCTTAAACTTGAAAAGTCAGTTAATTTCTTTCTTGAAGCAGGACGTGAGCCGATATTTAAATTGGAAATTTCTTTAATTGGTGTTGCTTGGAAGAAGTAGTTAAGAAATGCTGGAGTTTCAAAAACAAGTTTGCGATAAACTTTATTGCTGTCAGCTACAATTTCATCCATTGAGGAACGAAATTCTGAGATGTCATCTTCACTAACAGCTTGTTTTGACACCATACGGTCAATTGCAGCTGAAGCAAGCATTTCTAGGTTGTAGTAGGCAGTATCTTTATTACCATATTTATTTTGGATAATTTCGCCTTGCTCAGTCATCCGGATCCGATCATTGATTGATTTAAATGGTTGAGCGGTAATTGCTTGATATGAGGGACCACCACCACGACCGACAGTTCCGCCACGTCCATGCATAAAGGTGATTTTGACGCCGAGTTTTTCGCCGATAGCTGTTAAATCTTTTTGGGCTTTGTAAAGATTCCAGTTCGATGCCAAATAGCCACCATCTTTATTAGAGTCAGAGTAACCAAGCATGATTTCTTGATAGTTGTTTTGAGAAGCGAGCCACGTTTTAACAATATCAAAGTTTAAATACTGACTCATAATTTTGCGTGCATTTTGTAGATCTTCTACAGTTTCAAATAGCGGCACAACTTGCACGCTAGCACTTTGATTATCAAGTAGATCATATTCTTTTAACATGATTGCTTGCTCAAGCATGTCAGAGACACTTTCTGTGTGAGAAATAATGTGTTGCTTGATAACATTATCGCCCAAGCGATCTTTTAGCTGCCGTGCAGTTTTGTAGATCTTTAATTCTTTTTGTAATAATTCTGATTTTGGCTGGTTATTAGAATGAAGATTACGTGGATCATTATTTAATTCGTTTAACAAAAGATCAATCTTGTCTTTTTCGCTTAAGTCGCTATAATTATCGCAGATTCCAGCACTCTTAAGTAATTCAGCTACACAAGCTTCGTTTACGCTTGAATCTTGACGCAAGTCAATTGTTGCTAAATAAAAGCCAAAGACATCAATTGCATCAAGCACTTCAGTAAAGTAAGTTTTGACAATAGCTTGATTATGGTCTTCTTGTAAGGAATTTTTGATAGTTTCAAGATCTCCCTTAAAATCTTGCGGACTAGAATAAGCAGGAATTTGTTCAATATTTTCTAAGTCATGCTCTTTTAAGAAATTATTTTTATCTATTACGCCTAGAAGTTCTTTTTCAGTGTGAGCCAAGCGACTTTCAATGAAGTAAAAGGCACGACGATATGGTTCATTAACTCTAAATGGCGAATTGTCATTAGAATACTTTGAAAGTTCTTCGACTTGAGCAGAAGGTTCCATGTAAGAAGTCGATAAAGAAATTGCTCGATAGAGCGTCTTTAACTGTTTGAAATAATATTCAAAAATCACTTGACTTTGCAAAGTTGCACTCAATCTCAAAGTATCAGCTGTTACAAATGGGTTTCCATCTCGATCGCCACCAATCCACATTCCCATGGTAATTGGAGTCGCAAAAGTTAAGTCTAAGTTGTGCTGCTTAGCTAATTGTTTATATCTAGCAGTAAATTTGGTGATGGCTGGAATTAATGCTTTAGGATAATAAGTTAAAACGTTGGTAATTTCGTTATCAACTTTTAATTTATGACCACGGATAATATCTGTTTGCATCAAAATTTCAATGTTAGCGCGCAATTGCTGGCTCCACTGTTTTTGATTAATGGTGCCGTTTTTAACTTCACGATAAGAACGCAAAAGATGGTGGATACGATTAGTGATTTCAAGAACTGTTTTTCTTTGAATCTGGGTAGGATGAGCGGTTAAAACAGGCACTACATTTACATGTTCTAGAATTTTTTTGGCGTTGTCTTTTTGAGCTACAAGATCGATTGTATCATCTAATTTTCCGAGATAATCTTTATCAGTATTATTGAATAAATTCACTTTGCTGGCTAATTCAACATCTTCTGATATGTTAATTAAAAGAGGCAAAGTTGCAAAATAACGTGCTACGACGATCATTTCTTGATTATCTAAAGCAGCAATTTGCTTTTTTAATTGATCATAATCTTTTTTAGCCGAAATCTTGATAAGATTTTGAATTTTATCAAATTCGTTTTCACCAATTAATTGAGAAGTTGACTCATTAAGTAAATTAGTCAGAATCTTAACTTCTTCGGCGACAACAGCTTTATCGCTGCTATTTTCTAGTTTTGTAAAAGTCATGATAGATTTCCTTTCATATTAGTTATGAA
Source organism: Lactobacillus hominis DSM 23910 = CRBIP 24.179 (assembly GCF_000296835.1). GTDB lineage: Bacteria > Bacillota > Bacilli > Lactobacillales > Lactobacillaceae > Lactobacillus > Lactobacillus hominis. The sequence continues at coordinate 86,218 of NZ_CAKE01000010.1, forward strand.
TAACATACCATGAAATAAGTAAAAAAGGATACAAGAAAGATATTAAAAAATGCAGAATTTTTAGTTTTGTTATAATAAAATATAGCTTGCTGAATAAACTCAAAGATTGGATTAATAAATGATATATCAAACTTTCGCACAATTATATGATCAATTATTTGATTCAGATATGTATAAAAAATGGGAAAAATTCACTTTAGCTAATATTAAACAGAAAGATTGTAATTTGCTTGATTTGGCCGGTGGTAGTGGACGACTAGCTGTTTTATTAGCAAAAGATGGAATCAATGTCACAGTGGCAGACTTTTCCGATGAAATGCTCAGTTTGGCTAATCAACATAGCGTTGAAAACAATGTTTCCATGCAGTTAATTGAAACTGATATGCGAGATTTGAGTGGCCTTGAAAAGTATGATGTGATTACGTGCTATGCAGATTCACTTTGTTATTTAGATAATGAAAATGATTTGCTTCAGGTATTTTCAGAAGTCGCTAATCATTTAGAGGAGGACGGTATCTTTCTTTTTGACGTAATTACTCCGTATCAGACTGATGATGTGTATCCGGGTTTTATGTATAACTATCAAGATGATGACCATGAGAGAGCCTTTATGTGGCAAAGTTATGCAGATGATGATGTTGCGCATGGAGTAATTCACGACCTGACTTTCTTTAATAGAATAGAAGATGGAAAGTACAATCGTTTGTCTGAAATTCATTATGAAAAAGCTTACGAATTGCCAGTTATTAAATCATTACTAACGCAAGCGGGTTTTACTTCAATTAAAGTGGGGTCTGATTTTAGCTTAGAGATGAAAGACAAAAATGCCACTCGTTGGTTTTTTAAGTGTCAAAAATAATTAAAAAATGTCGATAGATTCATATAGTGGTCTATCGACATTTTTGATATTTTTAGAATTCAAATTTTCTCATAAAAATAGGAGTGGTACGATGATCAAGATAACCTACGCTTTGTGGCGTGATTTCTAGTATTTTTAAATCTTTTTTGCAGCTTCGATATTATCTGCATAAATTTCAAAAAGTTGAAATATCTATTAATCAAGATAGTTTAATTAATAGAAAAGAGTTAGTAACTAGTTTTAAGCAATATGAAACAGAATATTATCAAATTTCATATCGTTGTATTTTGACAAAAGAAGGCGAACAAAAAATCCAGTATAATTCTTATCCAAGAATGAATATTATTCATGATAAAGGAAAAATTTATTTGGATGGCAAATATAATAGAGGAGAACTGCATTATTTGGTAAATTATTTAATTTCATTGGGTAGTAATGTAAAAATTATTTATCCTGATGAATTAAAAGAAAGCTATCTTAACCAGTTAAAAGAGATAGTGCAGCAGTATGATTAGTTGTTCATAGTATAGAAAATTTGCTAAAGCAGAATATTGCGAACATAATATATTGCGGAGGCGATGAACATGAAAAATGAATATTGTCACAATGGAATGAAATGTCAGAAAGGCTGTCCTTGCGCTGGAAAAGATGGTATTTGTCATTGCAAAATGGTGAATAACAAGGAATGCGCGTGCAAGAGCCATTGCAAGGAACAAGATAAGAACTAGAAAAAGACACTAGTAGATTTTTGCAAGAAATGAATCTATTAGTGCCTTTTTGGCTACATTATTTTAGTACGTTTGACTGGAAATAGGAATGAAATAACTGGAATAACTAGATATAATATCATTGCTAATTTAGCATTAAACAATGATAAGACAATTAGTATAATATTCAAGAATAAAGTTATGAACATTTTTCTAATGAAAGATCGACTTATAATAATGTTCATTATTTGCGAATATTTAGCTGTTTTTCTAGCTCTAAAGTATTGAATTAAATATTCTAAAATTTTAGCAATTAAAAATACAATGCCAAAGTTTGCTACAGCAAAAGTAGAAGTTTCTGCCATAATCCATTTTGTCATAACTGGTAAAAGCGACAAGTCAGCTAAGAAGAAGAAATCTAAGATGGCAATTGCTCTTGAAGGCTTAAAAATATAGTATGCAAAAGACAAATGCAAGTCATACCAAAAGTCTGCTACGATAAAGAATGTAATTAAGAATACAATGATACTATTGATAAATTGTTGGTAATGAACTTCATGAAGTGCAGGCTGAATTTCTAAAACAATAATTGTAATGATGATAGCCATTACACCGTCATTAAAAGCTTGCAAGTGTTCACGCAGACTTTCAGGTTCATTTTTTTGAGCTTCTCTTAGTTCTCTTTTAACCTTGTTTAATTTTTCTTTTTCTTGATCTGAAAATTGATCGAAATTATGTTTTCTAGGATTTCTTGACATGAGTTACTTCTCTAATAAATATAGTTGTTTCAATAATTATAGCAAAATTTTATCTGCGTCTATTATTACTAGACCACTCATCACTAATGAGATAATAATTACACTAAAAGTAAAGTACTAAGATGAAATATTATAGACAAGTTAGACATTTTCTTGCAAGATTTTTATTAAAGGCGCATATTTTAGTTATAGATTATGAATGATTGAGGGTAGTCGAATGCTAAAAAATATTATCTTTGATTTTGGCAACGTAATTATGAATTATAATCCTGATGAAATTTTGAATCATTATGAGTTAAGTCGCCAAGAACATAACTTATTAAGAAAGGCTATTTTTGAATCAAAAGAATGGTCAGAAATTGATGCAGGCAAGATTGATGAAAAACAAGCTACAAAAATTTTTGTTAGTCGGGTTCCAGATAATTTAAAAAATAAAGTTAACCAGATTATGGCTACTTGGCCAGAAAATGTAGATTTTTATGAACCAGTTTTTAATTATATTGAGCATTTGCGCAAAGATGACTATAAGATTTATGGATTATCAAATACGGGGATGGAATTTGCCAATTTTGTAAAAGATTCTGAGATGGGCAATTATTTTGATGGTTACGTATTTTCTGCCCAAGAAAGGTTAATGAAGCCAGATTCAAGAATCTATGAGAAGCTGCTTAATCGCTATTCTTTAAAAGCTGAAGAAAGTTTATTTATTGATGACTTGAAAGCAAATACTGAAGCCGCAAAGAAATTAGGAATGCAGACATTTACTTTTAAAATCGATAAGTTAGACGAATTACAAGACTATATTGCTAGTCATTAATTTAGCTATAAAATTTTAGGTGATTAAAGAATGAAGACAAATGATCAAATTGCAAATTGGGCAATGGACTTACAAAGTTTGGCTCAAGCGGGATTGCATTATGGACATGATGTATTTGATCGCGAACGTTATGAAGAAATTCGCAAAATTGCGGGTGAGATGATGGAAGCTAAGACTGGCCTTCCTAAAGAGCAAATTAAAACACTATTTTTAGGTGATGAAGGCTACCAAACGCCTAAAATTGATACTCGAGCTGCAATTTTTAAGGATAATAAAATTTTATTGGTCAGAGAAAAAAAGACACAGGAGTGGTCATTGCCTGGTGGCTGGAATGATTATGATCAAACCACTGCTAAAAATTGTGTTAAAGAAGCTCGTGAAGAAGCGGGAAGAATAGTAGAACCGATTAAGATTATTGCAGTGCAAGATCGGAATCATCATAATAAGCCTGTTATTGCAACTAATATTACGAAAATATTTTATTTATGTAAGGAAATTAGTGGAAAGTTTACGCCAAATGATGAAACGGATGCATGTGATTATTTTAATTTAGATAATTTACCTAAACTTTCACTTGGACGAAATACTAAAGAACAAATTGTAATGTGTTTTGATGCAAATAATGATCCTGACTGGGATACTAAATTTGAATAAAATTAGTAAAGTAGCTCCAATATTTTTGATTTGGGGCTATTTTCGTAGAATTTTAAGGTTATATTGAATGAATCAAATTATATATTTTATTTCAGTTGTTAAAAACAATAACTTTGCTAAACCGGCTGAGGAATGCCATATTTCGCAGCCTGCGATTTCTCAACAGATTAAGGACCTAGAGAATAGTTTAGGTGTTAGAATAGTTTAGGTGTTAAATTGCTAGATAGAAAAGGGCGTACCTTTCAGGTAACAGCAGCAGGTCAATATTTTTACCAGCATGGTCAAGACTTGCTGACTAGTTATAATGAATTAATTGCTCAAACAAAAGAAATAGCTGAAAAAGAGCAAAGTAATTATGTTTTGAGGTTAGGCTACTTAAGAGATTTTGGAACTAATGAATTTTTACAGGCTGTAGCTGACTTTTCAAAAAAGTATCCCGAAGTGAAAGTTAGAATTCACTCTAGTAATCATGAAGAGCTTCTTCAATTATTGCGGGATGATAAAATTGACCTGAGTTTCAGCGATTTAAGACGTGCGCCATCAAATAAATATGTCAACGAGTATCTAACTAAGTCTAATTTTGAAGTTGTAATAAATAAACGTTTAATTGGTAGTAGAAAGAAAATAACCAGTCACGAATTAGCAGAATTTCCTTGCATTTTAATTGTTGGAAATAGTGAAAAAGACAACGAACTTGAATATTGTCGTACAGTGTTTGAAATTGAAAGTAACTTTAAGCTGGTTGGCACTTATGACGAGGCGCTTGTGCAGACAATTGCAGGTGAAGGATATTTTTTGACTAATGAAGGAACTAGAAAGGGCATTACTAATGATGAATTAAAAAAATTAGACTTGATGAATGGCAAGCAGCAAATAATTCAGCAATATTATACTTTTTGGAAGATAGATAATTCTGGATTTTATATTGAAGAGTTTGCTGATATCTTGAAGAAGCAATTTAGGTGATTGAGGAATTAAGATGAAAGATGTAAAAATTCTGCTAGTCGAAGATGAGGAAAGTCTAGCTAGTTTTATTCAACCTGAGCTTGAGTTAGAAGGCTATGATGTAGTTTGGGCTCAAAATGGTAAAGAGGGACTGGAACTTTTTAAAAAGGAAAAGCCCACTTTAATTCTTCTTGATTGGATGCTGCCGATTTACGATGGGATCACCGTATTAAGAAGAATTAGAAAAGTTAGTGATATACCTATAATAATGCTGACTGCTCGCAATCAAGCTTCAGATATCAGTAATGCCTTAGATCAAGGTTTAGATGATTATATGACTAAGCCTTTTGAAATAGAGGAACTTTTTGCTCGAATTAGAGTAATTCTGAGAAGGTTAGAGCGTGAGAAAAAGCAAACAGTTAGTTCTAATTTAGAATTTAGTTCTTTAAAAATTGACTTACTTTCTCATAAATTTTGGTGTGACGGAAAAGAGATCTATTTAACTCCAAAAGAATATGCATTGATGTGTGAATTAATGAATGATCCTGAAAAAGTTAAAAGCAGGGATGAGTTGCTAGATATTGTTTGGGGCTATGATTTTGTAGGACAAACTAATACAGTTGATGTCTATGTCAGAGCCTTGCGAACTAAATTAGGAAAACAGCGTAACTTAATTAAAACTATACGTGGCTATGGCTACTGTTTGAGAAAGTCGGCTGATAATGAATAAAAAAATTAAAACCACTTCGCAGCAATTGACTCGTCTTTTTTTAAGCTTATTTATTGTTATACTTTTATTAGTAAACTTAGCTTTTGCTGGAGTTTCGATAACTTTTATTTATAATAATGCACATCAGCAGGCAGAAGAAGTTATTGATACAGTTAGTGATAATATTAGCGATCATGATGAGCATAAAAATAAAAAAGAGTGGAAATTATTTCTTAATGCATATCTTGCTAGACAAAGTAATGACGCTATTGCTTTGAAGACTCCTAAGGGAAAGACTGTTTATTCTGAAGATGGTGAAGAATTATTTGAAAAAGTAAAGGATAGAAGAAATTTTAATCACGTTATTTTTCTAAATAATAGTGTTTATTACTTACAGAATGAATATGCAGACGATTATAAAGTCTCAGTACTGTTAAACGTTAATGATCTTTTTACTTTAATTACCCATTTATTATTGGCAATTATTGTGTTAAATTTATTCGCTATAATTTGTTCAATTCCACTAATTAAGCGTTTTTCAAGAAAGTGGAGTCAGCCTTTAGAGAAAATAGATCGAGGTATTGCAGCAATTGAGCAACAAACAACAGCTGAAAAGAAGGTTTTTGTTCCTAAACAGCCAGTAGAAATTCGTCATGTAGCTCAATCACTTAATGAGCTATTAGAATATCAAAATAAGGCAATTCAGCGCGAGCAGCAATTTGTCACTGATGCCTCTCATGAACTAAAAACTCCACTCGCAGCAATTCGTGGTCACATAAACTTAATTAAAAGGCGAGGAGAGGATCATCCAGAAATTATTGCTAAATCACTCAAATATATTGATTCCGAATCGAGCCGAATGGAAGTTTTGGTTAATGAACTTTTAGAGTTAGGGCGCGCCCAGAAACAACATCAATCGATTGAACCAGTTGATCTAGTTTCGATAGTTCAAAAAGAAAGTGAAATAGTTGAGCAAGAATATAATTGTCGGATATCAGTTTTAAGTCCCAAGAAAGTTTTCTATCCAATTGAAATCAAAGATTTTCGATTAGTTATTCATAATTTGTTAGATAATGCAGCTAAATATTCTCAGATGGAAGGCCAAGTAATTGTTAAATTACAAAAAGATCATAAATATTTGACCTTATTAGTGAAAGATTATGGAATTGGTATTAAAAAAGAAAATTATGAAAAGATATTTGATCGTTTTTATCGAGAGGATCAAGCTCACTCAAGTAAGATTAAAGGTACTGGCATCGGGCTAGCAATTGTAAAAGAAATAATTGAAAAATATCATGGAAAAATTAGAGTTATTCCTAATATGACTAAAGAAACCATTTTTGAAGTCAGACTACCGCTTTAAATAGAAAATAAAAAAATTTTCATTTAATTTATATCTAGTCTTGGTCTTTAAACACTCATTTTTTCGTAAACTAAATATACAAAGTTAAGCAATAAGAAAAATATTTAAAGAAAAAGTGAGGAATTTATCATGAAGACAAACATTAAGAAATTATCTTTAGGAGCAGCAGTTTTAGGTTTAGCATTTGGTGGAACTAGTCTTACTTTGATTAATCAAGCACACGCATCGACTGGAACAGAAACTACTAAACAAGCCAACACTTCTGGCACTATTAATCTTTCTCAAAATGATGCAATTAATAAATTCAATGAAAAATTTGGCTCAAACTCAATTAAGGAGATTGAACTAAAGCATAAGAAAAATAGTTATGTTTATGAAATAGAAGGCTTTGATTCTGAAAAAGAATATAAAATTAAGATTGATGCAAATACTGGTAAGATTTTAAAGGTTAAGTCAGAAAAACTTGATGCTGATGATAAAGAAGAAGCTTTAGATATCACGGGTTTAATAAATAGAAGCGAGGCAACCAAGATTGCTCAAAGTAAAAGCTCAGGTCAAGCAGTGAAGTGGTCTTTAGAAATGGATGATAAACAACCAGTTTGGGAAGTTAAATTAAAAGATGGCGATAAAGACACTGAAGTTAAGATCGATGCTAAAACCCAAAAAGTTCTAAAGACTAAGACAGATGATGATAAACATGATAAGAAACATGACAATAAAAAGGCTCAATCTGACAAAAAAGATAAGAGTCAAGATCATGATGACAAGATGTATTATTAAAGGCAGTTCTTGCTGGCAAGATTAATCCAGGAAAAGTCCTTACTAAGAGTTTTGACTTAGATCATATTCAAGAAGCTTATGAAGCAATCAAGTCATTGATTATTGTTAATGAAGAGTAATTTTTAAATAGAATCAAAAAAAAGACAGCGCAGGCTGTCTTTTTTGCATGTTAGGTATAATTTTTAACCACTTAGCTAAGTTTTATTGAAAATTATCTCTCTGATAGTAAAATTAAATTAAAATAAGATTAATGAACGAATAATAAAAGAGGTATATAAAAATGTTTTTCAGTAAAAATGAAGAAGATAAAGCTAAGTTAGTTAATGAAGTTTTAAGCAAAGACAGTTTTGATAAGTTAAATATTGAATTGATTGATATTGATCTTAAGGTTGAATCTGGTAATAGCTTTGAAATTCATTATCGTGGTCCTTTGGATGAAAAGCCAAGCGTAGAATTTAAGAATGATGGTCTTGAGGTTAAAGAACCAAAGGTAGATCGTAAACATGGTAAATTTTGGAAAAAAGGTTTTATTGAAGTAAATTTAGTTAGTCATAATGACAGTGGTAACTTGGTTGTTACGGTTCCAGATGGTCATCATTTAAGTGAAGTAAAAACTACTACAGTAAGTGGTGATACAGATATTAAGAATTTGATTGTTGATTCTTTAGCTGTTTTTGTAGCAAATGGCGATATAAATTTGAATAAAGGTCAATATGATGAAGTAAAATTAACTACAACTTCAGGAGACATTGATCTTAAAAAAGTAGCAGTAAGACAAGGAAAAGTGAAACTAACAAGCGGTGACTCTAAAATAGAAGATAGTACGGTTTTTGATGAACTTAAAGTTTCAACAACTTCAGGAGATAATTTAGTTAAAGACGTAAAAGTTGCTCAGTATCGACTGAGTACTTTAAGTGGAGATAATTCACTCTTTGGGAAAAATGGATCAACTGAAAAAGTAAATAGTGCCAATGGTGAAGGCACTATTATTTTAAGTACCTTATCGGGAGATAATACGGTCAAGTAACTTAGTTGAACAGAAACAAGGTTGATTATAAAAGTAGAATATGAAAAAATGCCATAATTTAAAAAATGGCGTTTTTTTAATTATGAAGTAAGATATTAGCGATAAAATTTTAAAAAAGTGTATTTTTAAATTGGGAGATTTGGTTGATTGGGCAAATAATAATAAAGACAAAATCCATCCAGTAAAATATGCTGCGGATTTACATTTTAAATTTGTGTCAATTCATCCATTCAGAGATGGTAATGGTAGGACGGCTAGATTATTAATGAATTTAGCATTAACGGAAGCGGGATATCCAGTAGTGAACGTGTTTCCAGACGAAGAATCTAGAAATAAATACATGGATGTTTTAGCAAAGAGTAGACGAAAGAATGACCCTGAAATTTTTGAGAATTTAATTGGGGAATATACGGAAAAAGCGTTAAAGAATCGTATAAAAATACTTGAATTAAACGAGCATAATATCGAACAAGCAAGAAAAGAAACAAATTTATAAAAAAATATTGACATCTGTGATATTTATATTAAAATTGTTTTTAACAAATTTAATTAATCTGAAAACAAAGAGAAAGAAGAGTAGCTTAATCTTTATTTGCAGCGAGTCTCGTTAGGTGTGAGGAGATAATTTCTAAGATTAAATGAAAATCACTTTCGAGTTCTAATTCTAAATTTTTTAGTAAGAGTTAGTGGGAGCACCCATTATAGTGCCTGCGTATCGTCAAGTAATTGACTGCACGTGAAAGGTATTGCTAGTAATAGCAATATAAATAAAGGGTGGTACCACGCTCAAAGCGTCCTTCAACTATTTATTTAGTTGAGGGACTTTTTTGTTATCAGAGATAGTTTTGGAGGAAAAAATATGACCGATTATACATCGAAAAAACTCACATGGAAAAATTACCTAGTTGTTGCATCCTTGCTATTTGGCCTATTTTTTGGAGCCGGTAACTTAATTTTCCCACTTCATTTGGGACAACTTGCTGGGGCAAACTGGGGCACCGCGGCTCTTGGATTTTTGATTACTGGTGTTTTGCTTCCATTACTTTCTGTATTAGCTGTTGCAATTACACATGCAGATGGGGTTTATGACATCGGAAAACCATTAGGTGCAGGTTTTGCTGTAGTATTTATGGTTTTAATCCATGCTACAATTGGTCCTTTATTTGGTACACCAAGAACAGCAACTGTTTCGTTCACAGTAGGAATTGCGCCATTTGTTCCTAAGAGTATGCAAGGACCTGCATTATTAATTTTTTCTGCTTTGTTCTTTTTAGCAGCTTTTGGCTTTTCTTACCATCAAAACAATATTTTATCTAATGTTGGTAAAGTCTTAAATCCATTATTTTTATCTTTATTATTCTTGGTATTCGTTGTAGCATTTGCTCGTCCTTTAGGAAATCCTCAAACCGCTGCAGTAACAGCTGCTTACAAGCACGGTGCTTTAGTTAACGGATTCTTAGAAGGATATAACACAATGGATGCCTTGGCTGGTTTAGCCTTTGGTGTTACTGTAGTTACAGCCGTTCGTGGAATGGGACAAAAAGATGCTAAAAGCGTATCAAAAGTTGTTGCTAAATCAGGATTTCTGGCAGTTTTAGCCATTGGATTTATCTACTTATTGTTAATCTTAATGGGAGCAATGTCACTCGGACGTTTTGCAGTTTCTGATAATGGTGGGGTTGCATTTAATCAAATCGTTAACGTTTATGGCGGAGTATTTGGACAAGCATTACTAGCATTTTTATTAACTGTTACTTGTTTGACTACTGCAGTTGGTTTAGTTGCTGCTTTTGCTCAAGACTTCCATAAGCATTTCCCACAAGTTAGCTACCATGCTTGGTTAGCTCTTAGCTGCTTGGCCTCATTTTTAGCTGCTAACTTTGGTTTAGATACAATCATTGCTTGGTCAACTCCAATGTTAATGTTCCTATATCCTTTATCAATGGTGTTAATTTTATTATCTGTCTGCTCACCATTGTTTAAGACGGACGGCGTTGTTTACTTCTTTGTAATCCTATTTACAGTTGTTCCAGCATTAGGAGATATGGTAGTAGCATTTCCAAGCGTTGTAAGTCAAAGTTCATTTGGTTTGACAGTAGCTTCTGTAAGAAATCATTTACCTTTGGCTAACATGGGACTTTCATGGCTTGTACCAGCTTTAGTTGGTTTAGCAATTGGATTAGTTGTTCATTTTGTTAAAAATAAGAAAGTAGCTTCTGCATTAGAAGATTAAAGGAAAACTCTGCTAATTGATTTTGGCAGAGTTTTTTCTTTGTAAAAAAATAACGATTTAGTGCTTCTATAGTAGGACTTAAAAATGATTAGTAAAAGTTTTCTTGATCTGTTTTTATTGATCATAAGAAAGCTAATAACCCCAATGACAACATCTGCACAACAAGCCTTGCATCAAGACCTAATTACTTTATTAAATACTAAGAAAATAAATCAAGTTTCTATTAAAGAGCTAACGCAAACATCAAACGTTGCACGAAGTACTTTCTACGCATATTACGATAATATAGACAATTTATTAGAAGAAGTAGAAGATACTTTTATAGAGAATCTGAATACGCTTGATCAGGGTATCACAGATCCGGCTGCAAATAACTTTACGTATTTTTATGAAGTGTTAAGTTATGTTGAAAAAATAGCAATCTGCTGTCAGCCTTATTAATTAAAGATTACGATTATCGTTTAGTTGAAAAATGGAAGACTGCAATTAAGGCTAATTTGTATCGGCTTTTTAAATTAGCTGATCCTAATATTAAAGCTGAACTTTTATTTGAAATAACAGCAAGCGAGCAACTAGCTAAATTAGGAATTAAGCCAAGTGATATTGACTACGTTATCATTTCACACCTTGACTGCGATCATGCCAATGGGTTACGGCAAATTTAAAGATGCCAAGAATATTATGGTAGCGCGGTCAGAATATGAGTACGCTCAGAAGCATCCTTATATTCGTTTTAAGAAAAAATGGTGGGATGGTATGGACTTTACTTCATTAATATTCCGGGACACACTGCTGGACTAATTGCTACTAAGATCACTAATAGTGATGGCAAATATTTCCTTTATTATGGGGATGGCTATGGTGAAAAATCTTGGAAAGATATGGTAACATCTGGCATTTCAATGGATAAAAGTGCTCAAAAGAAGTCACTCGAGTGGATTAGAGAAGAAAGTTTAGATCCAAATTGTGTGAGATCATTAGCTTGTCACGGGATTGAAAAAAAGCCCTGAATTGTTTGAATTTTAATTAGTAAATTCTATTTAAATAAGTCCTTATGCACATCATTAAAATTCATCCCTTTATACATATCAGGGGTGCTATTTTTGATGGCCTATCAGGTGGTCAAAGACAGAAGATCGTTTTAGCTAGAGAAAAAATTCATGATAGTGATATTATTTTGATTGACGAAGGAACTAGTGCTATTGATCAAAAAGCAACAATGAATATCTTGGAAAAGTTGCTGGAAAGCAACAATTTGCTCATAATTTTAATGAGAATATGCGACAGTTGTTTGATAGGGAAATTTATTTAAGTAAAAATTAGCACTTGTTTTCAAAATCATTTTTTTATAAAATACAATAAATTAAAAATCTAAACCACTTAGGTGGTTTCATCAAAGAGAGTCTTTTGGTTTTCCAAGGGGCTCTCTTTTGTTTTGTAGAAAGGGATTAAATGAAAAATCAAAAAAATATTGTTGCTATTATTTCGGTTACATGTATTTCATTTTTAGGAATTATGACAGAGACTAGTTTAAACGTCGCTTTTCCCAGATTAATGAATGAGTTTAAAGTGCCATTGAATATAATTCAATGGTTGACTACTGCCTATCTCTTATTTATTGCAATTCTGATGATGTGTTCTTCCTACTTTAGCAAAGCTTTTTCGGCTCGTGAGATCTTTATCAGCTCTGCAACACTTTTTATCTTAGGTTCTATAGTTTCACTTTTAGCACCAAACTTTTTTATCTTACTTATAGGAAGATTGTTATCTTCATTTGGTGCAGGCTTATGTAGTCCACTTATGTTTAATTTAATTGTTGAATTAATGCCTCAGGACAAGTGGGGTTTTTATTTGGGACTATCAGGCTTAGTACTTTCCTTAGCACCAGCTTTAGGGCCGGCATACGGAGGATTAATGGTTGAATACTTTTCCTGGCGAGAAATATTCTTGTTTACAGGAATTTTTGCTTTGCTTATTATGCTGACAGGAATAAACACCGTAGAGAAGTATTATCCTAAAGAAAAAATTAAATTCGCTTGGCTATCATTTTTGAGCTTATCAGCAATTTTGATCTTACTAAATTTATTCTTAAATCAATTATCAATTAATTTAGCTGTATTATTACTAATTTCTATTTTTATATTTCTAATTATTTATAAAAAAGATCGTAATAGACTATTTGATTTTCGAATTTTTAAAATTAGATCTTTCTCATTAGCTTTTATTTCATATCTTTTGTTGCAAATGATGACAATTGGAATTGAGTTTTTATTGCCTAATTATATGCAATTAGTTAATCATTTGAGTCCTCTGAATAGTGCGTTGATTTTATTGCCGAGATCAATTATTGCCTCCTTATTAAATCCAATATTTGGAAGGATGTATGATGATTGGAACGCAAAAATACCTTTGTATGCTGGGATCGTATTTATATTAATTTCATGTATTTTGTTTAGTGTTTTCGCTGACGGTATGACTATGGCTCTAGGTACTATATTTTTCATTGTTTTCATGTTAGGCCGACAAATGGCATTTAATAATACTTTAGCTGAGGCAATGGGGTATCAAAAGAAGGAGTTTAGAACTGATGCAACCGCAGTACTTCAAACAGGACAACAATATGCTGGATCAATTGGGACAATTCTTTTATCCTTAATTATTTCGCTTGTTCAAAGTAATCAATCAAATTCTCATTTAGCTATTGCCCAAGGGAGCCGAATAGATTTCATGATTTTAGGATTAATTAGTGCCTGCGTGATTATTTGTTACTTTTTTATGTTTAAGTTAAAAAATAAAAAACTGCTATCTACAGAATTGTAGGTAGCAGATAAATTAAACTTTTAATTTATACTAATTTCTTTAGTTCTTCTAACGCAGCTTCATAATTTGGCTCGTTGGTAATTTCATCAACAATTTCACGATATAGAATCTTACCATTTGGATTAAGAATCCAAACTGAGCGTGCTAGAATTCCTGATGCTGGGATTAACAAGCCGGTCGCTTTTCCAAAAGATAAGTTTTTGTCAGACAGCAATTGCATATTTTTAACATCTTCAGCTGCACACCAATTTTGTTGATCTTGGATAGTGTTAGTCGAAATAGTTAAAAAATTAACATTTGGAAATTGATCCATTTTCTTATTAAAAGTTTTAGTTTGAATGCTGCAGACAGGCGTGTTGATATCTGGTACAACACTGATTAAACTTACTTCCCCTAATAGATCATTTTTAGTAACTTCTTGCTTATCTTTATTTAAAACTGTAAAGTTTGGCATATTATCACCAACCTTAGGTGGGATGCCAATTAATTTAACTTCTTTTCCTTTAAAAGTAACTTTCATGAAATTCCTCCTTTTATTATCTTTTAACTTAAATATAGCAAACTCAGTTCAGTAACTTAAATATTTAGCTTACAGATATTAATTTTTTAGAATTTAAAATTTTACTTTTGAATTTAACCACTTATTTAAATAGTGAATTCGAAAAGGAAGACTTTTTATGTTAATTGGAACTTTTAGCTTATTCTCAATAATGATGATGTTAAATAATTGGTCTATCAATATTTGGACATTGCTTATTTTTATTCTTTCATACGTTGTTATTTGGATAACAATCAAGTTAACACAAGATCGCCAAATTAGGAAACGTAATAGCTAGTTAATAATCCTCATTCGTTTTATGCATAGCTGACTATTACCAATAAATATTTTTTATAATAGTTATCTTGATTTAAAATAAAAGCAAAGTTAGAAATGAGGTAATAGCATGGCAAAAAATGAAGAGGAAGTAAAAAATAGTGTTTTTGGATTCGGTGATTCTAACGAAGCTTTTGCTAAGTTTTTTAAGGGTACAAGTTACCTCAAACCTTTAGCAGAAAGCAAAGATGCAAAAACTGCTGTTCACAATGTTAGCTTTGAACCAGGTTGTCGTAACAATTGGCATAAACATACTGTTCCTCAAATCTTAATTGCTGTGGCTGGTGAAGGCTGGTATCAAGAAGAAGGCAAAGCTCCACAAAAGATGCTTCCAGGCGATGTAGTAATTGTAAATCATAATACTAAGCATTGGCATGGAGCTACTAAAGATTCATGGTTTGCTCATGTTGCTGTGATGGTAGGCGATAGTAAGAATACATGGCTTGAACCTGTTTCTGATGAAGAATATGATAAATTAGACTGATTAATCGGAAAATTCAATATGTAAATTATAATTAAACCGAAAAATTCCTCTTAAAGAAGACGAAACTTTACATGTCTATCTTTAAGAGGAATTTTTATTTTTGAAAGTATTGTTTAACTAATGAAAAATTATTACTGCCAGCTGTTATTAGATCAATAGTTGTTTGTGCTGATAAGTGTGATTTAAATTTACTTACAAATATAAATCTAATCATATGGAGCCAATTTATATTGGATTGAAAAAGAATAAAATTAAAAATACGTTAGAATAATATTGACTTTATTTAATTTATTATGTAATATACTTACTAAATAAACGGTATGAATAACCACTAAGAATAGGAAATTATCTTTATCTTTATCTAGTCAGCGAACCCAATTTAGTGTGAGTGGGGATAGGAAAGTAAAGTGAAAGTAGCCTAGGAGTGCCTGAAGTGAAAGTAATTGTAGCTTTAGGCGGGTGCGCCCGTTATAGCGTCAACGTATCTAGTTAACTATGTACGGGGTAAGGGAATAATAGTAATATTATTCTAAAATAAGGTGGTAACACGCGTGATAACGTCCTTATGAGCTTTATGCTTATAAGGACGTTTTTTGTACCTAGCATTAATATAATTTTTATCGAGAGGAATATTAAAATGAAGACAAAAAAAGCGAGTATTAGACAGTCAATGATTATCGCATCACTTATTTTCGGAATGTTATTTGGAGCGGGAAATCTTATTTTTCCAGTTCATTTAGGTCAATTAGCAGGTAGCAATTGGCTTATAGCGAGTAGTGGCTTTCTTGTTTCTGGAGTTTTGCTGCCATTAATGGCACTATTGGCAATTAGTATTACTAGGTCAAATGGAATCTATGATCTTGCATTGCCGAATGGTCGTTACTATGCACTTATCTTTTTAATCCTTGTCCACGCTACTTTAGGACCATTATTCGCAACTCCGCGGACAGCCACTGTTCCCTATGAAATCGGAATTGCACCATATTTATCTAGGTCAACTAATACTTTGGGGTTATTAATCTATTCAGCAATTTTCTTTAGTTTGGTTTATCTTTTTTCAAATCATGAAGGTAAGATTACTACTTTAATTGGTAAAGTCTTAAATCCTTTGTTTTTGTTATTGTTGTTTCTGATCTTTTTGTTAGCATTTATACATCCATTGGGTTCTGGAAATACTGCTACTGTAACTGCATCATATGCAAGGCATGCTTTTTCCAATGGCTTTTTACAAGGTTATAATACAATGGACGGGTTAGCAGCATTAGCATTTGGAATTACTATTATTACAGCAATTAAAGAACTAGGTATTAAAAAGACAAGACAGGTTTCAATTGAAACAGCCAAAAGTGGTTTTCTAGGAATTGCAGGAGTTGCTATCATATACTTGGCTTTAATTTGGTTGGGTGCGACTAGTTTGCATCAATTTAAATTAGCAGCAAATGGTGGGATTACTCTTGCTCAGATTTCACACCATTACTTAGGAACTGCTGGAGATGCGATTTTAGCAACTTTAGCAACCATTACTTGTATGACTTCAGCAATGGGATTAGTAATTGCATTTTCACAAGATTTCCATCGTCGTTTTCCTAAAATTTCATATCGAACATTTTTGCGAATTAATTGTGGTCTTTCATTCCTATTTGCGAATTTGGGTCTTGATCAAATTATTGCATGGTCAACACCAATTTTAATGTTTCTTTATCCACTAGCAATCACATTGATTATTTTAGGATTACTTTCACCAATATTTAAGCATGACCGACTTGTTTATCAGATTACAACTACACTGACTCTAATTCCTGCATTCTTTGACATGTTGAATGCATTACCGGCTAACTTACACGACAGCCAATTATTGCAGACATTACTTGGGTTTGCTCAACAATATTTTCCATTTTTTAGTTTGGGCTTTGGATGGTTAACTTTTGGTATTGCGGGCTTAATCCTTGGATTGATTTGTCATGTATTAAAAGTAAGAAAACGTCTGGGACTAATTAGCGAATAGTGTGCCCTATAATCAACTACAAAGTTTACAGTATTGTGTAAAAAAGGTAATACAATTATTTGAGCTATTGCAGATGGTGACCTTGGTATTGATTATCTGTTTAGATCAATTTAGTGTAATCTCTTTTCATTTAAGCTTAGAATATGAAGTGAAAGTATTGCTTTGATCAAAGGAGATATCTAATATGTGTACATCAATTTTATACAGTCCTAAAGACCACTATTTTGGCAGAAATCTTGATTATGAAATTGCTTATGGTCAAAAAGTGGTTATTACACCAAGAAATTATGAATTCGAGTTTACCGATTTACCAGCTGAAAAATCACATTATGCAATGATTGGTGTAGCCGCTGTAGCAGATAACACTCCGTTATATTGCGACGCAATTAATGAAAAAGGATTGGGAGTTGCTGGTTTAAGCTTTGCTGGACAAGGGAAGTACTTTCCAAATGCAGCAGATAAAAAGAATATTGCTTCATTTGAATTTATTTCATATTTATTAGCTACTTATGAAACTGTTGATCAAGTAAAAGAAAGCCTAACTAATGCAAATATTTCTAATGTGAGTTTTGCTAAAAATACCCCAGCTTCAGAACTTCACTGGCTAGTAGGAGATAAAACTGGTAAGAGTATTGTTGTTGAGTCAGATGAAAAAGGCCTGCATGTTTATGACAATCCTGTCAATGCTCTGACTAACGCACCTTTATTCCCAGAGCAGTTAACTAATTTGGCAAACTATGCTTCGGTTGTTCCAGGCGAACCTGATAATAATTTTTTACCTGGTGTTAATCTTAAGTTATATAGTCGCAGTTTAGGTACGCATCACTTACCAGGCGGGATGGATTCAGAATCACGTTTTGTTAAGGTATGTTTTGCCTTGAATCACGCACCAAAAGATAGTAATGAGGTAGAAAATGTTACCAATTTCTTCCATATTTTAGAGTCTGTTGAACAAGCAAAAGGGATGGATCAAGTTGGTCCTAATAGTTTTGAATATACGATGTATACTAGCTGTATGAATCTGGAAAAAGGAATTTTGTACTTTAATTGCTATGATGACAGTAGAATTAGTGCTGTTGATATGAACAAAGAAGATTTGGATTCATCAGACTTAGTTGTATATGATTTGTTTAAGAAACAAGATATTAATTTTGTAAATTAAAAGAAGAATATAAAAAAAGCAACTTTAGCTGCAATTCCAGAGACATACTATACAGCCTATGGTTCTTTACTTAATTTAAAGATCAATGAAAAAGATTCAATTTTAGTTCGTGGTGGTACAAGCGGAGTTGGGATTGCTTTTCTTAAATTGTTAAAAGCACGTTATCCTAATATTTTTGTTTCTGGTACTTCGCGTAATTTAGCTAAAGAAAAACAAATGAAAGATGTGGGTTATGACGAAGTTATAGTTGATGAAAAAGGGCAACTGAAAACCAATAAAAAATTTACTAAAATTTTAGAGTTAATCGGTCCTAAAACTGTAAAGGATAGTTTTAAACATACTCAAGAAGGTGGAATTGTTTGTTCTACTGGTCAATTAGGTAATCAATGGTACTTAGAGGATTTTGATCCAATTATAGATATTGCTCCTAATAGTTATTTAACGAGTTTTTATTCAGATAATGTCGATAATTTAAAAATTAACCAAATGCTGGAATATATTGAAAAATATCATGTTGATTGTAAACCTGAAAAAGTATTTGATTTGAAACACACCGCTGATGCTCATCGTTACTTAGAAAGCAAACATAGTTTTGGCAAAGTTGTAGTAGTGGAGGATAATTAAAATGAAAATAGCAGTTACTGGTGCAACTGGACATTTAGGAAGTTTAGTCGTTAAAAATTTAAGTGAAAGAATCGCTAAAGAAGATATTATCGCTTTAGTTCATAATAAAGCACATGCTAAAAATCTAATTGATGCGGGTTATGAAATTAGAGAAATTGATTTTCAAAATGTTGCAACTTTAAATAGTGCTTTGAAAAAAGTTGATACTTTAATTTATGTAGCAAGTAAGACTTATTCTGTTTTTGACCGCGTAAGAGAATTAGAAAATGTTTTGTCGGCAATGAAAGAAAACCATGTTGCTAATTTAGTGGCTATGAGTTTTATTGCAGATCAAGAAGATAATCCGTTTGTGATGTCGCCATTTTATGGTTATTTACCAAGACGTCTTGCTGGAACAAAATTGAATTACGCAATTGCTAAAAATAGTTTGTATGCTGATCCATTAGTACCGTATTTGCCAGAATTAATTGAAAGAAAAGGTCTGATCTATCCAATTGGCAACCAAGAGTTGAGCTTTATTAGCTTGGAAGATTCGGCCGAAGCAATGGCAATGATGGCACTAAAGCCAGAAATTCTACATAGTAGAAAGTCATATTTGTTAACTCAAGCTCGTTCTTACACGATGTCTGAATTAGGTAGGATTATGACTAAAGTTACTGACCATGAAATTGGCTATCATCCAGTTAGTGTAGAAGAATTTGGTAAGATCTATGCTGCTGAAGGCGACGGTCAAGAACTTGCTTCAATGTATGCTGGCGGAGCAATGGGATATTTGCATGGCTTAAGTGATGATTTTGCTCATATTACTGAACATGAACCAGAAAGTATGGAACATTTCTTAGCTAGAAATTATCATCAAAATCAATAAGAAATCGCGCTCATAATTAAATAATCGATATCAAATGTGCTAAAATGATATCGATTATTTTTTTATGAGTTAAATAGAGGTGAGAAAAATGAAAAAATTTGATTATCATACTTTAAATAATCTTGAAATTACCTTTTCTATGCTTACAAAAATGAATACGATTTATGAATTAAGGGGTCAAACTAATAGTTATAAAACTGATTATCGTGAAGAATTAGATCGTCTTGTAGAAGTAGCAAAAATTCAAAGTACTGATGCATCAAATCGAATTGAGGGAATATATACGGTTAATTCCCGACTTAAACAAATTATGGCACATAAAACTATGCCTAGAAATAGAAATGAAGAAGAGATTTCTGGATATCGAGATGTATTAAAGTTAATTCATGAGCAATATCATTATATGTCGATAGTACCAAATACTATTTTAGCAATGCATAAAGAAATGTTTTCATATAATAAAAATGCAACTTGGGGTGGAAAATTTAAGTCAACAGACAATGAAATTATTACAGAATATGCTGATGGACATAAAGAAGTTCGATTTAATCCGCCTTCTGCTTTATTGACGCCAGATCTAATCAATGATCTATGTGGTCAATATAATGAAGCATTTAAATTAGGAAAAATCCCTCCGATTTTATTATGCGGAGCATTTATTTTTGATTTTGTATCAATTCACCCGGTTAATGACGGTAATGGACGTATGTCTAGATTACTGATGTTGCTTACAATGTATCAGGCTGGCTTTGATGTTGGGAAATATATTAGTATTGAAAAAATCATCGAAAATACTAAAGATGAATATTATCGTACCCTAAAGGAAAGTTCTATAGAGTGGGAAGATAACAAAAATAGCTATGCGCCATTTTTAAATTATTTCTTGGAAGTTGTAATTAAAGCATATAATTCTTTGAATGATCGATTAGGTATAGTTGCTCATCAAAAACTATCTGCCTCAGAGTTAATTTTACGAGTAATGCAAGAAAAGATTAAGCCTTTATCAAGAACTGAGTTAGTAGCCCTTATTCCTCAATATAGTGATATATCTATTAGAAGAGCATTAAGTGAATTAAGAGAGCAAGAAAAGATTAAATTAATTGGGAGAGGACCGGCTAGTAAATATACTCTGAATTATTAAAAGTCGCGCTCATAATTAAAATAATCGATATCAAATTCGCTAAAATGATATCGATTATTTTTAATTGAGCACGATTATTTGTAAAAACTAAAATATTAATTTAGTTGTTGCCATCTCTTTTTCAAGGTAAAATCAATATCTTTAGGTTCACGATCGCGAGTAAAAATTCCTTTATCGTTACCACCAACGCGCATGATTCCTTCACTCGTCTTAAAGTCAGCAAAGTTCCAAACTAATTCGCCACAAATAAATGGATATTTCTTAAATATATCAAAATACATCTGATAATATTCATTTTGATATTCTTGGCTCCACATTTCATCTGGAAGGCGATGAGAAGAAGATAATGTATCAGCGCCAAACTCAGTAAAGACAAATGGTTTATTCAGCTTTAAGTTTTGCCAGCCGTCTAGTTCATCTTCTAGCATCTTTTTAGCATTAACGATTTCTGGCCCACCAGCAACGTACCAACCATAGTAACGGTTTAAGCAGACAAAATCACAAAGTGGATGAAGTTTATCGACTTTTGGACCGCTACCCATAACTAAAGTTCCAGTATAAGGACGATTTTGTGGATCTAATTTTCTCGCAAAGGCAAAAATATCTTTGAAATAGTCATAGGATTCCTGAGTAGTTGATTCTGGTTCATTGAATAAGCTCCAAGCAATCACTGAAGGGTGACGTTGATCACGATCAATCATTTCCTTTATTTCTTGTTCATGGACCTTTTTTAATTCAGGTACAGTTTTTGAAGCAAAAAAGTGCGATTGATTAGAATTAGTAACATTAAGAAAGTTAGTTACTGAGCGATTAAGACCAACGGCAGGAACCTCATCAATAATCAAAAAGCCATATTTATCAGCATATTGATACCATTCTTCGGCGTAAGGATAATGACTGCTTCTAAAACAATTAGCTCCAATCCATTTCATGCATTCATAGTCGCGTTTGATAATACTTTCGTTAACTGCTTTGCCTAAAACAGTAAAGTCTTCGTGCTTGCCAAAACCTTTTAAATAAATTGGCTGATTATTTAGCAAGATTTTGTCATTGACAATTTTAATAGTACGGATGCCGATTCTATCAGCATATTCATCAACGACTTTATCATCTTGAATCATTTCAATCTTTATTTTATATAAATAAGGATCGTCTAGACTCCAAAGGTGCGGATTTTTAATTGTTAAATTACCAGTATTTTTAGAAGTAACACGTGCTACTTCTTTTTGATTATTGAAAAGTGTTACTTTAAACTCGGCATCATTATTTGCTTCAATGTTGTAGATAATTGTTGCCTCATTATTTATTAATTGATAATTTAGTTTGAAATTAGTGATTTGACTTTGAGGGAGTGCCAAGAGCCAGACATTGCGCATAATGCCGGAATAATTGAAGAAGTCAAAATAAGGTTGAGCAAGTTTTTGACCGTTATCTAAGATTTCTTCGGTGCCGCAAGGAATAGCTTTTTCAGATAATTCGTTATTGACTAAAACGGTTACACGATTAGTTTGATCGTAATTAATATAATTTGAAATTTTTACTTGAAATGGTAAAAAACCACCTTCATGTTGACCGACTTCATTTCCATTAATAAATACTTTCGCGCGGTGAGTAACTGAACCAAAGCGGATATAAAGTTCTTTCTTCTTTAGAAATGAAGGAATAAAGAAGTCTTTTTGATACCAAAAATCTCCAGTATAGTATTTACGGTCTCGCTTAGTAGTCAATTCCGCAAATGTGCCAGGTACAGGCATTTCTTCAGAATTAGGTAACTCTTTATTCCATCCCTCGTCAAGACCAACAGAGTTAGGATCAGTTTCAAATTGCCAAGTGCCATTCATTAAAGTGTTAAACCGATATTTATTTTGAATTGGATATAGTGCAGATTCCATAGATGATTTTCCTTTCTAGTAAATTTTTTCTTTCATCTATATTTTACGCTTAGGGAGAGTAAATAGATTTGAAAATGGTTTAATAAAGTAAATCCCTTGACTGTAACCTTGCGTTACAGTTTATTTTATTTATAAAGAATAATTAAGAGAATGAAGGAATTGAAAAAGGTTTAACAGCAATTAGAAAATATGCCAAAGAAAATAATTTTAAAATTGGCAATGACTTGTGGCAGTTCAATATTGGCTTAAATATTGAAAAACTTAGTTTAACAAAAAATGGTATTTTAGCATATAAAATTTTAAAATAAAGAAGAAATTGAAGCTTTAGAGAGGAGTTTAATTTGGAATTACCAACTCAAATAGAAATTAAAGGTGCAAGAGTCCATAATTTAAAAAATATTGATGTAAATATTCCACTTCATAAATTTGTTGCTATTTCAGGCTTGTCTGGATCAGGTAAGTCTTCTTTAGCAATGGGAATTCTTTATGAAGAGGGCTCAAGAAGATATTTAGATGCACTTTCTACATATATGCGTCGGAGAATTAAGCAAGGCTCGCAAGTTGACGTGACATCTGTAAAGCATATTCCGTCTGCTTTGGCTTTGCGCCAGCGGCCAAGTATTCCAAATGAACGAGCAACTGTTGGGACAACAACTGAGACATTTAATGTTTTGCGTTTGATTTTTTCAAGATTAGGTTCGCCAGTTTGTCCTAACGGTCACCGCGTAGCTCCAAGTTTAGATATTGCAGAAGCAATGTCTAAGTCAGGAGAAGCAATGGGACGAATTACTTGTCCAACATGTGGTGTTAAGTTTTATGTACCAAGTGCTGAAGATTTTGCTTTTAATTCTGATGGAGCTTGTCAAGAATGTGGCGGAACTGGTAAAGTTCGACAGCTTGATGATAGTAAACTAATTGCTGATCCTAATTTATCAATTGAAGATGGAGCAGTTGCTTCATGGAGCTTGCCGGGCAGAAACTTTATGCCAAGCATAGCTCAACATGCGGGTGTCAGAATTGATATTCCTTATAAGGATTTAACAGACAAAGAAAAGGACTTTGTTTTAAATGGTCCTGAGAAAAAATACAAGATGGACTTTTTGTCTGGAACAGGTCGGGTATTTCACGATTTTAATGCCTTGTATGAAAATGCCCACCAGGCAGTTTTGCGCTCAGCTAAAAGCAGTAAAAGTGAACGGGCACAAAAGAGAATTGCAGAATTTTTCACTTATTCAACTTGTCCGGTTTGTCATGGTACGCGTCTTCGTCCAGAACTTTTGAAGCAATTAGTTAATGGTAAAAATATTTATCAAGTTCAGCAAATGCAATTAGGTGACCTACCTAAGTGGAGTAAAGAGGTTTTTGATAGATTGCCTAAGAATATGCATAAAATGGCTAATTCTTTGATCAATGAATTTTTGAATAATTTACAACCGTTACTTGATTTAGGACTAGATTATTTAACTATGGAGCGAGCTGGTAATACTTTATCAACTGGTGAATTGCAAAGAATCCAATTAGCTAGAACACTACGTACAGAAACAACTGGCGTTTTATATGTCTTAGATGAACCATCGATTGGCTTGCACCCAGCTAACGTTGATGGCTTAATCAAGGTTTTACGTAAATTGGTTGATCAAGGTAATTCTTTAGTAGTTGTTGATCACAATGTTGATATTATTAAGGCAGCTGATGAAATTATCGAAATTGGTCCAGGTTCAGGTGAACAAGGTGGTCAAATTTTAGATCAAGGCAGTCCTGAAGAAATTAAGAAAGATAAGCAGTCATTAATTGCACCATATTTAAATGGGAAAGCACAGTTAATGGCTCGAAAAGTAAGCGAACAAATTAACTCAGAGCAAATCAACTTTGAAGTGAAAAATTACTTCAATCTAAGGGATGTCAAAGCGGGTATTCCATTAAATCAATTAACTAGTGTGACAGGTTTTTCTGGAGCCGGAAAGACTAGTTTAATTCTTGATTCATTAGTGCCTGCAATTAAAGCTAAGAGTAAAAAAGAAGCGTTGCCAAAACAAATCAAAAATTTTGATTGTCCAATCAATAATGTGGTTAGCGTGGATGCTTCTCCAATTGGTAAAAGTACCCGTTCAACAGTTGCAACTTATAGTTCAATTATGGATAATTTGCGTAAACTTTTTGCTCGCCAAGATTTAGCTAAAGAAAAGCATTATACGCCAAGTTACTTTTCTTACAATAATAAAGAGGGCGCTTGTCCAACTTGTGGCGGAACAGGAATTGTCACTTTAGATATTCAATTCTTGCCTGATATGCAGCAGACTTGTCCAACTTGTCATGGCGACCGCTATAATCCTGAAATTCAAAAAATAAAGTGGCATGATATGTCAATTGTGGATGTTTTAAATCTTGATATTAACGAAGCGATTCCTGTGTTTAAGCATGTGCCAAAAATTGAACGTGATTTACAGTTGCTTAAAGAAGTAGGTTTAGATTACCTGCACTTAGGTGAAAGTACGCCAACTTTATCTGGTGGAGAAGCACAGCGTTTAAAATTAGTGACTCACTTAAGTCATAAGCAAGACGATACTTTATTTGTCTTTGATGAACCAACAATTGGTCTGCATCCCTTGGATGTAAAAGTATTGGTTGAAGTTATGCAAAAATTGCTTAATCAAGGTGCTACAATTATCACAATTACGCACGATTTGAACTTAATAGTCAATGCAGATTACATGCTAGATTTAGGACCTCGTGGTGGTGAAAACGGTGGTCGTATTGTAGCGCAAGGACGACCACTAGAATTAATTAAAGATCCGCAGAGTTTAACTGTAGAGTATTTAGCTGATTATTTGAAATCAGAATAACAATTAGTTTAATTAACAAGAAATATTTTTTCAGAAGAAGCGTGTTTTCGGGCATGCGTCTTTTCTTTTATTGAGGTATATTTTATAATTAGATATCTAACAGTATAAAACCTAATTAACTGAAAAGAGGCTAGATGATGGCAGATAAAGTAGAAAAATTTAGTGAGGTAATGGATCAATTTCGTTCGTACATTGCTTTTTCTAAGAGATTTTATGGGGATGAAATCAAATTAAGCAATGTAACCCCACAACAAGGACGAACATTAATGTACATTCAAGCAAATCCGGGAATAATTCAGCGTGAACTGGCAGATAATTTTCATTTGCGTAACGCCAGTGTAACTAATATGTTAAAAAATCTGGAGCGCGATGGTTATATTGAGCGTAAACAGGATGAAAAATCTGCTCGAATTAAAAGAATTTATATTACAGATTTAGGTAAGCAACAAGTAGTTGAGATAGAAAAAAAGTTTGACGCAATTCTTAAAAAACTGTCGGAGCGAGTGGATGAGGGCCTGATAGACCAACTCCTCCCACTACTTAAAGAACTTAACAAAGAAGTTAGGAAATAATTTAATTAGCCACTTGACAGTTAGATGTCTACATGTTTTAATATAATTCGTTATTAAGAGTTAGGTATCTAACTATTAAGGGGGGGTATACATTATGGGTGGAGGAAGACCAGGACTTGGTGGTCCACGTATTGAAAAAGGACAAAATAAATTTAGTTTTAAAGATTTTTTTAAATTGATTAATCGAGTACATCCAAGATATTGGCAATTAATTCTGGGTGTATTATTAGGGTTAATTGGAACAATCGCTAATCTGATAGTTCCACAGTTGGCTCAGCGTTTGATTAACAACTTTAAGAATCTAAGTCCTACCATAATTGTTGTAACAATTGTAGTATTTATCGGTGGCTTACTCATCAGTTCACTATCAGGATTAATTTTAGGAATCTTTGGAGAAGATGTAGTTGCTAAATTACGAAAAAATTTATGGCAGAAATTATTACATATGCCTGTTTCATATTTCGATAATACAAAAACAGGAGAAGTTAGTTCACGCTTAGTTAATGATACTTCCCAAGTTAAGGAATTATTAGCAACTACTTTACCAAACTCGATGACTTCAATTTTACAATTTGTTGGTGCTTTGTTTATTATGCTATCAATGGACTGGCAAATGACTTTGATCATGTTTATTGCCATTCCAGTCATCGTTTTGGCATTGCTCCCTATAATGCAGCAATCTAGAAAGATTGGTAGAAAAAGACAAGATGAATTGGCGAACTTCTCAAGTGACGCAACTAGCGTTTTAAGTGAAATTCGTTTGGTTAAGTCGTCTAATGGAGAAGTCGCTGAATTAAATAATGGTAAAAAGCAAATTGATAGTCTTTACAATGTGGGCACAAAAGAAGCTTTAATTAATGCGTTAACTTCACCAGTTACCAACATGTTAATGACATTAATGTTTCTAGGAATTTTGGGTTACGGTGCTATCCGCGTAATGAGTGGTTCTTTAACAATGGGTGCTTTAATTTCATTCTTAATGTACGTATTCCAAATTATGAGTCCAGTAATGATTATCAGTCAATTCTTTAATCAATTATCTAAGACAAGTGGTTCAACTGAACGTATTCAAGAGATTCTTGATAAAAAAGAAGAATTCGTTGCAGATAAAAGAGAAGTCGATGTTGCTAATAAGCCATTAAGACTTGAACATGTAAGTTTCTCTTATGAAAAAGACAAGCCAATTTTGCATGATGTGAATATTGAAGCACAACCGAATAAAGTTATTGCCTTTGCAGGCCCATCAGGCGGTGGTAAATCAACAATTTTCTCATTGATCGAGCGTTTCTATCAACCTACTTCAGGAAAAATAGTAATTGGTGATGAAAATATTGATGATATCGATTTAACTAATTGGCGTAAACAAATCGGTCTTGTCGGTCAAAATTCAGCAGTAATGCCAGGAACGATTCGTGAAAACTTAGTTTATGGCTTAGAACATGAAGTGACTGACGATGAATTATGGCGCGTATTAAAGATGGCCTATGCTGATAAGTTTGTCAAAGAATCAGAAGACGGTTTAGATACACAAATCGGTGAACGAGGAGTAAAACTTTCTGGTGGTCAAAGACAAAGAATTGCTATTGCTCGCGCGTTCTTACGTGATCCTAAGATTTTGATGCTTGATGAAGCAACTGCTAGTCTTGACTCTGAATCTGAAGCAATGGTTCAAAAAGCTTTAACTAGCTTAATGAAGAATAGAAAGACTTTAGTAATTGCACACCGTTTAAGTACAATTGTTGATGCAGATAGAATTTACTTCATTGATCATGGTACAGTTTCTGGTTCTGGTACACACGAAGAATTAGTTAAGTCAACACCACTTTACGCAGAATACGTTCATAATCAATTTAAAAAATAATATGTATAGAAAGAAGCTGATCTTATGATGAATCAAATCATTGGAATTATAGCTTTATTAACAATTTTAATGCTTTCATTGATTGGTAAACCAAAAGAAAAAGTGGTTGCAAAAAGGAAATAAAAATATGGATAAGCAAAAAAGACGTTAGAGAAAATCTATTACTAGCAATTTTACAAGTTCTCGGTTTTAGAGATACTTTTGAAATCGATTCAAAAACGACTATCAGGATCACTATTCTTAGAACTGGCGTTGCGATCGTGTTCAATTTGATTTTGATTGCTTTATCTTTTGTAAGTCCATATTTATCAATGATTTTATATCTAGGATTTCCAATCGTTAATTTTATTGTTTCAATGGGATCCAAGTGATAATGAAAAATAAATTTAAGGAGTTGCTTGAAAAAGCAGCTCTTTTTTGTGTATAAGTTAAAAAATGGATGAAATTGGGTAAAAGTTTAACTATAGTTAAACTTTCGAGATAAATGGGGCATAATTTAACTTACAGTTAAACTTTTGATATTCGAATGTTTAATAGAAATAAATAATCATTTTTAGTATATGATTGATTATAGAAATAAACTGAAAAAACAAATCGAGGTAACTATGAAGCAATTAACATTAAATAATGGCGTTAAGATTCCAATTTTTGGCTTTGGAACTTATGAAATTAGTCCAGATCAAACAAAGCAAGCAGTATTATCAGCTTTTGAAGACGGGTATCGCTTAATTGACACGGCGCAATATTATCAAAAGGTAATCATCAGTCCTAAAAATTTGAATAGTTGTAATTTTCCTTTTTTTAGTTAACTTAATTTTGTTAATTCTCCGTTTCGCATTTTAAAGAAAAAAGTAGCCATTTCTTTGGCTGAATAGTTGGGGTGGATAGTCCAAAAACGAATAATTCCAATTAATGCAGAAATGCTGTAATAAGAAAATAGTTCTTGTAAATCATTATTTGCTTGTAAATGCATCAATGAATGTGACAATCCTTCCATTTCTAATAAATGGTCCATTAACTTGGTTGAGAAACTTAGGTCACCATGACTGGAAATCAGAATACGAATTGTTGCTAAGTTGTCTTTGAAGACCTGTAAAAAATTAGTTAGATATTCAATACCATTATCAGATTTTAATGCTAGTTGATCGAGCATTTTCTGATGTGGTTTTTTTAGTGCCGTAAAAAGTCTAGCTTCAATCTGCTCAATAATTGCCCATTTATCGTTGAAATGGCGATAAATAGTAACACGATTAATATTTGCCATGTCAGCTAATTCATTCATCGTAATTTTATTTAAATCACGTGAATCCATTAATTTTAATAGCGCAGATTCTATTATTTGATCAGTTTTTTTGCTTTTCTTATGATATTTATTCAAAATGCAACACTCCATCTCATTTTGTAGTTAAATTATAGTCCTTTTTTCTCTAAGATTAAATCAACAATTAAGAAGAGAGGTAATAACCCATGACAGAAATCTTTAAAAAACATTGGTCAGAATATAAATATAGTAAAAACATGTTACAAGATGCATTAATCAAGCATGTGATGGATTTAATGCCATATCGCATGAGCGATGAAGGTGAAGTCTTAGAAATCATTATGAATATTAAAGAAAGTGATGAACAAAGCTGGATTAATGCCTGGAGTAATATGGCAGCAAACTTACAGAACCGTGCGCATAAGTTTGAAAAAGCCGGCAAACTAATTAGTGCTGGTAGTAGTTATCTGCGGGCTTCTACTTATTGGCGTGTATCCCTAATGTATTTTGGTGATTGGCAGGACCCTAGAATGCAAGAATTTTCTCAAAGAAGTAAAGACTGTTATGACCGTGCGTTAGAGTTAAATGGTTATCCTGGTGAAGCAATAAGAATTCCTTATGAAAATACTTATTTACCAGGGCATTTTTATCGCTCACCATATGCTAAAAATAAAAAGACACCATTATTAATCGTAATTCCAGGACGTGATACCTGGGCCGATGATACGATTTGGGTTACTGATGCTGCAATTAAGCGCGGGATTCATGCCTTAACTTTTGATGGTCCTGGACAGGGGATGGCCTTAAGACTGCAAGACTTAAAGTTTAGACCTGACTTTGAGAATGTTTTAGGACCAGTTATTGATTTTGCCCAAAAACAAGAAGAAGTTGATTCAAAACAAATTGGTGCGATGGGCATGAGCTTTGGTGGCTTTTTAGTAGCTCGTGGTGCAGCTTTTGATGATCGGTTAAAGTTTATAATTTCTGATCCTGGTAATATGAATTGGGGTGGTATGATTGCTGGACGCTTAGAAAAAGCACTTAAGATGCCAGCAATGATTCGACCTAATATGATTGACTTTGTTTTAAAGGACTATGAATGGAAGCATGGAGCAACTGATAAGACTATAATTAATGAATTACAAAAATTTGATAATACAAAAATTGTACCAAATATTAAAACTAAAACCTTAGTTTTAGATGGTTCCGCAGAGGTTACCTATGGAGCAGCGAAAAAGTTTTATGATGCTTTAACATGTCCTAAGGATTATTTACTGTTTGATGAAAATTCAACTGCTCAGCAACATACGCAAATGGGCGGCTATGCAACTGGAACGGAATATATTATGAATTGGATTGAAGATAATTTTTAGTTAATGGAAAGGAGAAGCTAATGAAACTTTTCTTAATTGGTGCAACAGGTAGAACAGGATCTGAAATAGTTAAACAAGCTTTAACACGTAATGATGAATTTGTTGCTTACGTTCGAAATCCGTCAAAGTTAAATATAAATGATCCTAAGCTAACAGTAATTAAAGGACAACTTGATGATGTTGCAAAAATGGCTTCTGAAATGAAGGGATGTGACGCTGTATTAGTAACATTAGGTAATCCAATTTCTAACAGTAGTGGTAAATTATTTAGTTTTGCAATACCTGATATTATTAAGGCAATGGATCAAGCAAAAATCAAACGATTAATTAGTCTTTCTGCATTAGGTGTTGGTACAACTTTAGCCAATACCAGTTATCCTTACCGCATGGGAGCTAAAGGATTTTTGAAAGGTAATTTTACTGATCATGAAGCAGGTGAAAGTCAACTTAAAGATTCTGATTTAAACTGGACTACCATTCATCCTGGTCCATTATTTAACGGAAAAAAGACTAGAGATCCTTTAGTTAGGGATGCTGATTCGGGATATAAGATGCCAGGTGCACCTCGAACTTATCGTAGTGATGTAGCGCAGGTGATGTTAAGAATTATCAAGGATCGTAAAACCTTTGGTAAACAGTTAATCATGTGTTCAAAGCAAGATAAATAGCCCTCTTTAATACCTATTAGTATGTTTTTTTATTTTAGAGGGCGAAAAATCCACTTTTGATTAAATGAAAATAAGGCTTTGCGCTAAAAACTTATCGCATATTTTTTTGTTTTATGATACTATACTTAATAACATAGCGAAAAAAATAGTGATTAAGTTTACTACGCGTATACCTTGGAAAACTCCAAGCAGTTATGTTCTCAAATTTAACTGTAAGGAGTTTTTTTATGCACAAAAATACATATTATTCATGGGTTAATAATTTTTATCGATTGTTTATTGGCCAAGGTTTAGCCACTATTATTTCAGAAACTGTCAATTATAGTTTACTTTTTTATCTTACCTCAATTTCGAAATCAGCCACTATTTTATCTATTTCTGAAATAATTTCTTTATTACCAATCGCATTATTTGCTCCCTTCGCTGGCGTAATGGCAGATAGAGTTAGTAAGAAAAAGAAACTTATTTTTTCTGATACAATCAGCCTTATTGTTACTCTTTTACTATTTTTGCAGGCAATCAATAGCCACAATAATCTAACGATTGATCTAATTCTGATTTCAAATTTACTTAGATCAACTACTATTAGTATTCAGAATCCGACTATTCAATCTGCTGTACCTGAACTTGTACCTGATGATAAGCTTTTAAAAATAAATGGGCAATATAGTTCGCTTCAAGCACTTAATCAATTCTTTCCGCCGATTTTAGGTGGAATATTATATGGATTGCTGTCAGTAGACTATATTCTTTTACTATCAGGGCTTGCAAACGTAATAGGTATTTGTGCCGTAATAATTACATGCTTTCCGAGGAATGAAGTTAATAATGCAAATCAACGAGGCTTTCACCTTCTGTTCGAATTAAAACAAGGTCTTCATAGTATTATTCAAGTTACTGGCCTGAATAGGGTGATTATTTACAAGGCTTTTTCCGTAGCTATTATTGTGCCATCAACTGCTTTATATCCACTTATGACTAGTGAACATTTTCATGGATCTTTAAAATTTGATGCGCCGTTAGTGGAAGTTTCAATTGCATTAGGTATGGCATTAAGTGGTCTGTGTATGGGAAATTTAAATAATTTATCACATCGACTTACACCTGCAGGTATTGGAGTGCTAGGAATCGGATTAAGTTTGTTTATTTCTGGTATACTTCCCGGCAATCATTATGGTTTTATAATCTTTATTATTATTAATTTTATTGCTGGGTTATGTATTCCTTGGATTGATGCACATGTTCAAACATTGCTTCAAGATAAGATTGAACATAAAAACTTAGGAAAGGTAATTAGTTTTTATTTAATGATGATCGGATTGGCCGGACCTGCGGGTCTAAGTTTAAGTAGTGTGATAAGTAAATTTATGTCTACTGCTGAGATTTTTATTGGATCAGGAATACTACTTATTTTGATGCTTTTAGTTGCTTTATTTGATAGGAAGCTTAGAAGTATTTAAGCTAGTTGAATATATGAATTTAACTAACTACATAATTTATTTCTCTTCTAGATATGGAAACTTACTTACATTCATTGTCTTTTTACTTTTATTCAGAGATTAGGAGTAACCAAATAATCAAATTAGAAAAAGCGAGCAATGCATTTTAAAATTGAAAATCATTGCTCGCTTTTATAAACTAGAAACTTTTTTAGATACTTTTAGGTATAGCTATTTCTTGAAATTTTGATATCCGGCTTCGGTAAATTTATTTAATAATTTTACATCATGAGACCATTTCTGATCTTTAACA
This sequence comes from Lactobacillus hominis DSM 23910 = CRBIP 24.179, assembly GCF_000296835.1. Taxonomy (GTDB): domain Bacteria; phylum Bacillota; class Bacilli; order Lactobacillales; family Lactobacillaceae; genus Lactobacillus; species Lactobacillus hominis. The sequence goes on from NZ_CAKE01000010.1 coordinate 119,270, forward strand.
AAATGATGGGCACGGTTAACTGCAAATGAACCATGAATAATATAAAGGAAAATATTGTTTTAGCTTTCTTTGTAGGTTTATTTTTAGGAGCCATTTCAATCTTTCTGGCTATTGGTGGTGGACCACTTAATGTATCTCTATTCGTAATAATTTTTCACTTCACAATGAAGCAATCGTCGGTTTATTCAATTGCAACGATCTTTTTCTCACAAATTACCAAAATCATTTCGATTGTTGCTAGTGCACAATATCAGATGTTTGATATGAAAATGATTCCTATGTTGATCATTCTTCAATTATTGGCGGTTATATTGGTACAGTTTGGAACTAGAAAATTTCATCAGCAAAATTGGAAAGTCTTTATACAGTTTTCATGATTGCTATTACAGCAATTACTGGATTTAATGTAATTCATTTTATATAAAAAAGCAGGTAATAAACCTGCTTCAATTAACTATCTATTTTTGTGGCTCTTTACAAAACGCGTAACAGTAATTATTCAGCTGTTGCAGCGAATATCAGAGCAAAGATGAAGGCAATATGTAAACCGGACATAAATAATTGATTTTGTCCTACTGGATAAGTGGTGATATTTTTACCGGCTTTAAAGCTCATTGAGCTATAAAAGGATAATGGTTGATAGACTTTCCCGAAATTACGAGCTAAGGAATTAACACTACCAGCAATCCCTAAGAATTGCTGGTCAACGGAAGACATAATAACTGAATTGTTTGGCGATTGGAAGAGTCCCATTCTGACTCCGTAAAATAAGGAAGTAACTACGAAGAGCCAAAGTGGTGAATTTAAGTTAAAGGAAGTCATAAAGGTAAAAATCGCAATTGCAATTAAAGCAGCAATTCGTTTGTTTTTCATGAAATTATCTCTTTCCTACTTTTTACAAGTTACAGATGAATGGTAATATTTACGTTTACAGATGTCAATATTAATTTGATTTTTGTCCATTAGTTTTGAGCAAAATATGATGGATATTAAATAATAAGTGTTACCATTAAAACTGTAAAGAAGAAACTATTGTGTTAGGAGGATTTTATGGATAAACGTAAAATTGTAATTGTTGGTGCTTCACATGGTGGTCATGAATCAGCAATTGAGCTGTTAGATAAATATAATGATGTAGATGTAACTGTTTACGAAGCTGGCGACTTTATTTCATTTATGTCCTGTGGGATGCAGTTGTACTTAGAAAATAAAGTTACAGCAGAAGATGACGTTAGAAACTTTGCCCCAGAAGATGTTGAAAAGAAGGGCGGTCATGTTTATGCCAACCATGAAGTAACTGCTATTCATCCTGAAAATAAGACTGTTACAGTTAAGGACTTAACTAATAATTCTGAAGAAGAAGTCCAATATGATAGGTTGATTCTTTCTTCAGGCGTAACTCCTAAAGTTTTACCTGTGCCAGGTAATGATCTCAAGAATATCTATTTGATGCGTGGACGTGACTGGGCTTCTAAGTTGATGAGTGCTGTTAACGATCCAGCAATTAAAAATGTTGCTATTGTTGGTGCTGGTTATATCGGTACCGAAGCTAGCGAAGTATTTGCTAAAGCTGGCAAGCATGTTACTTTAATGGATATGATTGATCGCCCATTAGGAACCTATCTTAATTCTGAATTACTCGATGTTTTGGAACCTACCTTTAAGAAAAGTATGGACTTGAAGATGGGTGTCAAAATTGAAGGCTTTAATGGTAATGGAAAAGTTGAAAGTGTTAAAACTGATCAAGGTGATGTCCCAGCTGATCTAGTTGTTGTTTCAGCAGGTGTAATGCCTAACACTGACTGGCTAAAGGGCGTAGTTGATTTAGATCAAAGAGGATGGATTAAGACTGATCCATATTTGAGAACTAATGTAAAAGATGTTTACGCCATTGGGGATGCAATTCTGCCGCTTTCGATTCCAGCTGGTAAGCCAATGCCAATTGCCTTAGCCACTACTACTAGAAGAGAAGCTCAATATGTGGTTGATCATATCTTCGAGGATAAGCCAGACCGTGCCTTCAAAGGTGTTATCGGTGCCTCAGCACTAAGTGTATTTGACTATCATTTTGCTACAGCTGGATTAAACCAATTCTCAGCTGCTAGAAATAAGATTGATTATCAAACTAGTTTCTATGAAGATAACATGCGTCCAGCTTATGTTCCAGAAGCAGATAATCCTAAGGTATATGTCAGCTTAACCTTTAATCCATACACTCACCAAATCTTAGGTGGTGCAGTACTTTCCAAGTATGATATTACTGCTCAAGGCAATGTTTTAGCTTTAGCAATTAGTCATAAGATGCGTTTGGAAGACTTGGCTGAACAAGACTTCTTCTTCCAACCAGGATTTGATCGTCAATGGAGTTTGCTTAACTTAGCTGCACAACATGCCTTAGGTATGGCAAGATTCTAATTTAGTCATTAATAAAGATAAGTTATCAAGAAAAACTAGTCATGTTTTTACAACATGGCTAGTTTTTTTGTTGGATTTAGTTGTGTTTGGATAAAATAGTTAGTAATTACAATTGCTCATTGAGGGAGATCATTTCAAGTAAACTTTGGGCAGTAGAAGAGCCTTCGTTACCTGCTTTTAAGCCCGCCCTTTGCAAAGCTTGTTCAATATTTTCTGTAGTTAAAATACCAAAAGTGACTGGAATTTTAGCTTGTAAATTCATCTGCATAATCGCATTAGTTACGTTTTGAATAATCATGGCATAATGATCAGTTTCTCCCTTGATTACTGCACCGAGAGTCATAATTCCAGCATATTTATCAGATTTAATTAGTTTTTGAGCAGTGAAGCCTATTTCAAATGCCCCTGGTACCCAGATGACATCAATTTCATCGTCTTGGATTCCGAATTGATGAAGTGTTTCTTTAGCACCGCGAACCAAATTTTTAGTAACAATTTCATTAAATTTAGCTACGACAATCGCGATTTTTCCATGAGTATTAGTGAAGTTTCCAGTATATTCAGTCATTATTCAGCCTCCTTGAGTTCTAATAAATGATGAAATCTCTTTTTCTTAGTTTGTAGGTAAAAACGATCAACATCATTAGGTGCAATTTCTAATGGAATACGTTTATTAATCTTAATACCGTAATCGTTTAATTGGTCAATTTTATCAGGATTATTAGTTAGCAAATTGATTTCTTTGATCTTCAATTCTTTGAAAATTGTAGCGGCAACATCATAATTACGCTCATCAGGTGCAAAGCCTAACATCTGATTTGCCTCGTAGGTGTCATGGCCTTGGTCTTGTAAGGCGTAAGCACGCAACTTGTTAGTTAAACCGATGCCACGACCTTCCTGATTGAGATAGATGATCAGGCCAGAGCCATTCTTTTCGATTTCTTTCATAGCAGTATGAAGTTGCGCACCACAATCACAACGTTTAGAACCAAAGGTATCACCAGTTAAACATTTAGAATGTACACGCGTTAATACCGGTTTGGAAGAATCGATTTTTCCTTTAATCAAAGCTACATTGCCGTGACCATAACTTTTAATCTTAAAGTGACCATATTTAGTTGGGAGATTTACAAAGTCTGAGCGACTACTCGCTTGACTATTAATGTATTCTTGTAGTTCCGCAATTGTTAAGAATGGAAGGTGATATTCCTTAGCAATTTCTCTTAATTGAGGACGGCGTGCCATGTGTCCATCACTCTTCATTACTTCACAAATATAAGCTACTTCTGGTTCACCAGCTAAGTGGGCTAGTGCAATTGAGGCTTCAGTGTGACCATTTCTATGCTTAATTTGATCATCCTTGGCAACAAGTGGGAAACAGTGACCAGGTCTAAAGAAATCTTCTGGTTTACTGTTAGGATCGGCGATTGCTTTAATTGTTGCAGCTCGATCATAGGCAGAAATACCTGTAGTGGTCGTCTTATAATCAACACTGATGGTAAAAGCCGTACCATATGGATCGGTATTATCTTGTTCCATTTGGTGCAAATTTAATCGTTGAGCAATTTCCTTACTTACAGGTGTACAGAGCAAACCACGGGCATGTTTGGTCATAAAGTTGACATTTTCTGGAGTAACTTTTGAGCCTAATCCAATCATGTCTCCTTCAGATTCACGGTCTTCATCGTCAGCCACGATTACTAAACCACCGTTTTTCATCCATTTGATTGCGTTTTGAATTTTTTTGACATCCATTTTAATTTCTCTTTTCTAAGTTCTTGGCAACATATTTACCTAAAATATCTGTTTCAATATTAATTTCTGAACCAACTTTTAATTGAGCTAAATTGGTTTCATCCTGTGTATGGGGAATTAAGCCTACGGAAAAGGTATTGTCTTTAGTATCCATCACAGTTAAGGATACGCCGTTAATAGCAATGCTACCTTGTGGCACAATTTGCTTTTCTAAGCGATCAGGGAAGCTAAACCAAATTTCGATTGCATTTTCGTTTTGTCTAATTTCTTTTACCGTGGCAACGTCGTCAACATGGCCAGTTACAATATGTCCTTCTAATCGCTGACCAACTTGTAATGATCTTTCAACATTTAACTGCGCTCCAACATTCAAATCTTTAAATGCTGTTTTTTGATAAGTTTGCGGCATCATGGTGACTGTGAAAGTATTAGAAGTGAAGCTTTCAGCGGTTAGGCAAGTACCATTAATTGCAATAGAATCGCCAATTTTTAAATCCTTGATAAAATCGGGAGCACATCTAACAATTAACGTAATAGTTTCTTTATCTTTATCAATTTGGGCAATTTTTGCATCCCCACGTACTAAACCACTAAACATCAATTTCACCTGCAATTCTTAAATTACCTGATAGCTGTTCAAATTTTACATTTTTGAGCATTATTTTATAGCTTGGCAGAATACCAGCAGTTCCAGCTTTACCTAAAAAATGAGGACTTAAGTACTCAATTAGTTCATTAGCTAACTCACCATTCATAAAAGCATTAGCTAATGTCGGACCACCTTCAACATAGACAGATTGAATACCTTCTTCAGTTAAGGTTTGAATAATCTCAGAAAGTTGATCTGTTTTCATTAACCAAACTTTGACTTGCTCATTGGTTAAGCTGTTTTGGAGTTCAGCATTTCGGGTAAATATCCAAGTTGGAGCTTGTCCATCAGTTAACAGCTTTAGATTTCTGTGTTGCAGTAGCCGTCCACGACGATCAATAACTATCCTAATTGGCGGATAATCAGTTGAAATAGTCGTTAACAAGCTAGGATTATCAACTATGGCTGTATTAGAACCAACTAAAATTGCTTGATAATTTGCTCGTTCTCGGTGCACCCGATCGTAAACAGATTGATTAGTGATTGCTGTGCGAGTATTTACCTGATCGTTAACTCGATAATCAAGACTGACTGCCTGCTTAACGGTAATCCAAGGTTGGTTCTTTTGATAAAAATAAGTATAAAACCTATTAAGTTCTTCAGCTGCATGAGCTAAAACACCAGTTGTAACTGCAATTCCGTTTGCTTTTAATTTAGCAATTCCTTTACCAGTTACCAATTTGTGTGGGTCAACCTGGGCAATAACAACGCGATTGATCTTACTCTGCACAATCAAGTCAGAACAGGGAGGTTGTTTGCCATAATGATTGCAAGGTTCAAGTGTGACATAAAGAGTTGAATTAAATAATTGTTCTGGGGTTAATTTAGAAATGGCATCACGTTCAGCATGGCTTTTACCATAGTGAATATGATGACCAGTAGCTAGTACTTGATCGTTTTTGACAATCACAGCACCAACCAAAGGATTCTTCCAAGTTTGGAAGCGTCCTTTTTTAGCTTCTTGTAAAGCTAAATTCATATAATATTGGTCTTTTTCCATTTAAATCACTTCCTAACAGAACAAAAAAGAACCTCGAAGCTAAACTTCGAGGTTCAGAAATAGTATGCAAGTTAAAAAATAATTCAAGTACGCAAATAAGCGTAGATTAAAATTATCCTTCTTCCATCTAGACTATAACTATCGGTACCATTAAGGGTTCAACCGTTTGCGCGGGTTGCGGACTTTACCGCCGGTCGGGAATTTCACCCTGCCTCGAAGAACATTTATTTAATTCTCATTCAGCATAAAGCTGTTTTTCTTTTTTGTCAAATGATATTTATATGGCTCTTTTAAAGAATTTACTGAAAAGTAAAGCAACGATTGTTTTTATTGCACATAACTTCAATGAAGGGATGCATATATTATTTGATCGTGAAATCCATTTGGTAAAAGAATAAACGAAACATCACAAATTTCAGTGGATTGATACTGGAGTCTGTGATGTTTCTTTATGTATAAAATTTGAAATTAATTATTGATTTTGATTATTCTTATCAATTTAACTGCTAAAACTCAAACTTTCTCATAAAGATTGGGTGAGTTTGGTGGTCTAGGTAACCAGCGATTTTAGGCGTGATTTCTAAAACACCTAAATCTTTTTTTGCTGCCTCAACATCGTCAACGTAAATTTCATTTAAATGAGAATTTTTGATTGCTGGTTTGTTTAGTTAAAATATCTACCATAGTATGACCTTTAGTATGATCTTCCTTGTCCTGAACGCCTATCAGCATTATTATAAAATAGAAGATTGACATTTTTGACAGAAAAGCTTGCACAACTATGAAAAAATCTGAACGACTTAATCAAGAACTACTATACTTAACCGATAAAAAGATCTTTCATTTAAAAGAACTAGAAGAAAAATTTGCAATTTCTGAGCGAACAGCTTTGCGAGATATTACCGATCTAGAGCAGCTAGGCTTAGCTTTTTATAGTGAAACTGGGCGTAGTGGTGGTTATCACATTACTAATAGTAAGTTACTATTGCCCATCCGTTTTAATACGCAAGAGATAAACGCTATCTTTTTCGCTTTACAGGCAATAAAAAATCTTAGTGAAACGCCATACAGTAATGAATATCAAAAGATTCAGACTAAATTACTAAAGGATCTACCTCAAAAAGTACAAAACCAAATTAGTCTTCAAAAAAAATTTGTTCACTATATTAGTCAGCCAAGCTTGAATGAAGTACCTTTTTTTACTTTGCTACTTAAAGCTTGTCTGAATAATAGCGTAATTTTAGCGCGAAATTTTCAGTTTATTAAAGAAGAACAAAAATTGCAGTTGCTTGGTATATTCTATCAAGCAGGGAATTGGTTTTGTCATGCTTATAATTTGGATTTAAAATGTTGGTTTGTCTTGCGGCTTGATAAATTTGAAACAGTAAAGCTACTAAATATTAAATAATCGGTGATGAATAAAGAACAATTACTTGATAGCTTCCGGCAATATGAACGGGAGCATTATTGCATCCCTTATCAATGTCAGTTAACCAAAATCGGTGAACAAAAAGTTGAGTATAATTCATATCCAATCATGCAAATTGACCATAAGCATGGAAAAATATATCTGAATGGTAAATATAGCAAGGAAGAACTACATTATTTAGTCGACTATTTGATATCTCTGGGTTCTGAAGTAAAAGTATTAAAGCCAAAAGAATTAAAGGATAGCTATTTGGAAAAGTTAAATGAAATAATTCAGCAATATTAATTTGCTAATTCTGACATAGGTTGTCAGGATTAAGGAATAAAATAAAACTGAAAGGTTTTAGGAGGTAGAATTTATGACAAAGATAATGAACGAAGATTTTTTAGACGTTTTAGAAGATAAAGGACCAGCAACGATTATTTCCATCAATGGCAATCCAGCTAGTGTGGTTAATACTTGGTCACAATATATTAATGTAGTTGCGGATGATACTATTTTGATTCCGGCTGCTGGGATGCATTCAATTGAACAGGATTTCAAGAAAGATCCTAAGCATGAATTAACGATTACGATTGGTTCTTATAATTATCAAGGAACCGCTGGTATGGGTCGCGGGTATCATATTCACGGTAGTGGTCAATTTATTAATGAAGGCGCATATTTTGATCAAATGAAAGCACAATTTGATTGGATTCGAGCAGTATTAGTGGTTAAAATTCATGATGTTGAACAGAAAATATAGTAAAAAGTTTGGAGATTAGCTCCAAACTTTTATTTTTTACGCTTTTTCACTTAAATCTTGATTATGCAAAAGTACTATAATTGAAAGAAAAGATTTAAAGGAATAATCAATGACAATAATTGAATTGAAAAACGTTAATTATCAAGTGGGAAAACGAACTATTTTAAATAATCTATCTTTTGGGATAAAAAATGGTGACTTTTTAACTTTAATTGGTCCATCGGGAGCGGGAAAAAGTACAATTCTAAAATTAATTGCGAACTTAATCAGTCCGAGTTCGGGCACTATTTTTTATCATGGTAGCGATATTCAAAAATTAGACCCAATTAAGTATCGTCGACAAGTAATGTACTGCTTTCAGCAGCCGGTTCTTTTTGGCAAAACTGTTAAAGATAATTTATCTTTTCCCTATCAAATCAGAAATAAAGAAGTAGATTTAGCCAGGCTAGATTCATTATTAAAGATTGTAGATTTACCAGCTGAATTTTTAAATAAAGAAATAAATTCTTTGTCAGGCGGTGAAAAACAAAGAGTTGCTTTAATTCGAAGTATTGTCTTCTTACCCAAAGTGCTATTACTTGATGAAGTTACAACGGGATTAGATGGAAAAAGTAAAGAAATAGTTCATCGTTTGATTGAATCTGTCCATCGACAAGGGACAACTATTGTACAAGTGACTCATGATCAGAGTGAAATTCAAGTAGCTAAAAATGTTTTAGAAATTAAAAGTAGGGGCTTAGTAAATGAAAAATGTAACGGTTAGCAACTTATCCTTAGTTTTAGCTTTTGCGCTAGTATTAGTATCAATTGCAATTTCCGCAAAAGAAAAGCTGGGATTAACCAAAGATATTTTAATTAGCGTAATTCGGGCAATCGTGCAATTAGTGATTATCGGTTTTGTTTTAAAATTTATTTTTCATATAGATACCCTTTGGTTAACGGCTGTTTCGACCTTAATCATTATTTTTAACGCTTCTTGGAATGCCAATGAGCGGAATCCTAATTCGCATAAAAAACTGTGGAGTTCAATTATTGCGGAAGCTGTTGGGACTTATGTGACCCTAAGTTTGTTAATCGTTTCCGGTGTAATTAAGCCAATTCCCATGCAAGTAATTCCCATTACTGGGATGATTGCTGGTAATGAAATGGTGGCAATTGGCCTTTGCTATAAATCTCTTAACGGAAGTTTTCATGATTTACATCAACAAGTTTTAGAAAAGCTAGCTTTAGGGAGCGATATCAAAATGGCTTCAATGCCAATTTTACGTAGAAGTATTAAAACTGCGATGCAGCCGACAATTGATTCGGCGAAAACCGTTGGTTTAGTCAATTTGCCGGGTATGATGTCTGGTTTAATCTTCGCGGGAGTGAATCCGATTTATGCTATTAAATATCAGATTATTATTACCTTTATGTTGCTATCAGCGACTGGGTTAGGAGCAGTGATTAGTGGCTACCTAGCATATAAACAATACTTTAATGAGCAGATGCAATTAAGAAATTAGTTAATATAGTTGATCAATTGTTGGTAAGAGCTATTAAAAATTTAGAAGAAAAGTAGGAAAATGAGCTTCACTTTTTGGTGTAAAGCTCATTTTTCTTTTTTATGATAATTTTTGATATTAAAATGATATTTTAATGATATTTTAATTATCTAAATCACGTATCACTATTAATGGAAAGAGGTGATAAAATGCAAAAAATTGCCTATTATAATTCTCCCGTTGGTCAAATTCTACTAGCTAGTGATGAACAAAGCTTTGTGGCTTTGTAGTGATCGCTTTTATACTGATAATTTAGCTAAAGATCATCAACTTGGTAAAAATAAATATTTAGATGATGCTATCAGATGGCTTGATCTCTATTTTGAAGGGAAGAAGCCTAATTTTTTACCTAAATTACATTTAATTGGAACAACTTTCCAAAAACAAGTCTGGCAAGCTTTACTAAAAATTCCCTATGGCGAGGTTACTACTTATAAAAAAATTGCAGAAGAAGTAGCTGGGCAAGCAGATCATTTACCAATTCGAGCAGTTGGTGGTGCAGTAGGTAGAAATCATATTGCGTTAATTGTGCCTTGTCACCGGGTAATTAGCAGTCACGGCGATCTTACTGGTTATAGTGGTGGAATTGACAAAAAAATCCAACTTTTGCAGTTGGAAGGAATTGATATTAGTAAATTTTCACTACCGGCTAACTATAAATGACGACTTTGTTTAAGCGGTAGTTGCGCTAGTTTAAGATTTTTCTACTTATAAAACCTTGTAAATATAGACGTTTTTTCATCTCTTGCATTTCAAAAAATTATCTGCTATTATTCGCTTACAAAAAGTAAGTTAATAATTTAGGAGTTGATAAAAATGAATATTGAATTAGGTATCTCATCATTTGGTGAAACTACACCATTAGAAACAACAGGAAAAGCAATTAGTCATGATCAAAGAATCAGAGACTTATTAGAAGAAATCATTTTGGCAGATAAATTGAATATTGATGCTTTTGCAATCGGTGAACACCATCGCAAAGACTTTGCTGTCTCAGCACCAGAAATTGTTTTAGCCGCTGCAGCTTCAAAAACTAAACAAATTCATTTGTCGAGTGCGACTACTAATTTACCAACAATCAGTCCAATTAGAGTTTACGAGCAATATGCAACAATAGATGCAATCGCACCAGGAAGAGTTGAGATTATGGCTGGACGCGGATCATTCACTGAAGCCTTTGATTTATTTGGCTATGATTTAGAAAATTACGATGAACTTTTTATTGAAAAACTTGAAATGCTGCTTAAAATGAACAAAGAAGAAATTCTTGATTGGCCAAAAGGCAAGTTCACGCCTGAAGTTGATCATAAAGGAATTTATCCGCGCACTAAAAAGCCAATTCCTATTTCTGTTGCAACAGGTGGAAGCATAGAATCGACTATTCGCACTGCAGAGTTAGGTTTGCCAATCGTTTATGCGATAATTGGCGGTGATCCTTTGCACTTTAAACCACTAATTAAGTTGTACAGAAGAGTTGCAGAAAAAGTTGGCAATGATTTAACGAAGATGCCGATTGCTGCTCATTCTTGGGGCTGGCTGAATCAAGATAAAGAAAAAGCCATTAAAGATTATTTCTATCCTACTAAATTGTTAGTTGATCAAATTAGTACTGAAAGACCGCAATGGAACGGAATGACGTATGAACAATATCTTGAATCGGTCGGAGAAAATGGTGCAATTTTTGTTGGTGATAGTGAAACTGTTGCTAATAAAATCATTAAAGTTAGAGAAGAACTTGGTTTGACACGTTTCTACCTCCACTTGCCAATTGCCTCAATGCCACATGAAGATGTCATGAATGCAATTAGAATTTATGGAGAAGAAGTTGTGCCGAAGGTGAAGGCGTATTTTCGGAAAAAGACTGAGCAAGATCGTTTTAAATTAAAGTGGAAGAATTAAATAGAGAGTAATAATATAGGTCTCAAGAGTCTAAATGACTTTTGAAGCCTTTTTTACTTTTAGAGATAAACATAAGGAGGAATGATCTATTATGATTATTCGCACCGTAACAATGAATGATTTAAACGACATAGTAGAACTAGAATCTGCTGCATTTAAGATGACTAAAGAGCAAACCAGAAACGATATGATTGGAAGATTTGAAAATTATCCTGATACTTTTTTAGTAGCACAAGAAGATGGTAAAGTAATTGGTCATATTTTTGGTCCTGCTTTTAATAAACGCTATATTGAAGATGAACTATACTTCAACAATCATCCCAATCAAAAAGATGATCGGTATCAAATGATATTAAGCTTGGCTGTTTTGCCTGCATATCGTAAGCAGGGAATCGCAACAAAATTAATTGAAGCATTGGTGCAAGTTGCTAAAAAGCAAAAGCGCCAAGCCATTTCTTTAACATGCTTACCAAAATTGATTAAATTTTATGAAAAACGTGGTTTCCATAATGAAGGAAAAACTAGTGCTGATATTCCAGATCCAACTGGTGTTACTAGTGTGAATATGGTGAGGACTTTATAAAATGACTAAATTAACTGAAGAAATGTATGCAATTTTTGATCGTGACGAATTTTCTTTTAAAAAGCTGAAAGAGAAACATTCTGAAGTGGAGCTAGCGCAAATAAAAGCAAGTTTTAAAGAAGTTTGGCAGACCTGGAAAGAGGTAAACTTAAATGTTTATCAAAAATTGCCACAAGATAAATTTGCTAAAGTTCATATCGAAAGTTGGACAAATGGTTGGAACTTACGCGATCACTATTGGGCAGCTTATCGTTTAAATACTTTGGCTGATAAAAGCCCTTGCATTGGTGTAATGCTTGATAAAAAGCAATTGCAAGTTTATTTAATGTTTCAACATTATAAGAGTGAAAAACGTGGTGACAGTCCTGAACAATATAATAAATTATTAGCTGATATTCCAACTTGGGCCAAGAACCGCAAAATTAGTAACTGGTACTTATGGGACAAAAATGAGATGGAATTTGTAGATCATTTGTCCTTGAATGATTATTTAAAAGACACACAAAAGCAAACTACGTTTAATGAAGAAGCCATTAAAACAAGTTTCTTACTGGGCAAGTTTGCTTTTAGAAATCAAGATCAAGTCGAAGATATGGAAGAATTTATTTTGGATGGGATTAAGCAGTTATTGCCGTTATATGAAAAAATAGAACGTTAGATAAATTTGTCTAAAACCACCAACTGTGCTAATAATTAGGGGTGAGATTTAATTTACTATAAGTAAGCGAGTGAATTCTATGCCAATAAGAAAGCCATTAGCAGATTTAATTAGGCCTAAAGATTTATCACAGTTTGTAGGTCAAAAAGATTTAATTGAAGAAGGGCATCCTCTTTATCAAATTATTAAAAAACATGTACCAATTTCACTACTCCTTTGGGGACCACCAGGAACAGGAAAGACTAGTTTAGCTCAAATTATTGCTCGTGAATTTGACTATCCATTGGCAACTTTTAACGCTTCAATTGATAATAAGGCTAAGTTAACCCAGATCATTAATACATATCCTTATCAATCCTTTGTTTTGTTAATTGATGAGATTCACCGGATGACCACTACGCTGCAAGATTTTCTTCTTCCTTACTTAGAAAATGGACGTATTCTTTTAATTGGGGCAACTACGGAAAATCCTATTATGTCGATTGTGCCAGCAGTGCGGTCACGGTGTCAGATTTTTGAATTCAAAACGTTAAGTGATGAAGATATTGAACAAGTTTTAGTCCATGCTTTAAAAGAAGTCTTTCATTTTAAAGATGAAAATATTGACCGAGAGGCAGTTAAGATTATTGCCATTTCTGCCGATGGGGATTTACGAGTAGCATTAAATCTTTTAGAAACTATTTATGCAGTTAATGAAGATCTTTCAGTTGAAGAAGTAACGCAATTTGTAAAAGGACAACATTTTGCCTATGACCGAAAAGCAACTAAGCACTATGATTACTTAGCTGCCTATTCCGATTCGATGGCCGGTTCTGATACTGACGCAGCTTTGTATTATTTAGCAGTTTTATTAAAAAATGGTGATTTACCTTCAGTAGTCAGGCGTCTGCGTGAGATTCCATATACTTACATTGGCTTAGCTAATCCTGAGCAAGCTACACAGATTGTGATTGCAGCTAATCAAGCAGAGAAAATTGGGATGCCTAAGGCAAAATATCCTTTGATGTTTGCCACAATGCTGATGTGTTTATCGCCAAAGTCAGGTGTTTTCGATGAAATTTGGCAAAAATTAGACGAAGATACTGATCATCCAAGTAATCATCCAATGCCGCGAGGACTTCGTGATATGCACTATAAACATTCTGAAGAAATAACTGGTGGCGGACTAATTGATAATCCATTTGCGCAGCCCTTTCAGATCGCAAAACAAAATTACATGCCTAAAGGGCTTGAAGGAAAAAGATATTATTTTGCCAAAGACAACGCAAGTGAGAAGAAGTTTGAACAGCAGTATTTGAAGCTGCATCAATATATTTATGGTAAGGATTATGATAAAGAAGGTAATAACTATGAAAATTGATGCGTTTGCACATATTTTAACGCCGGAATTTTATCAAGCAATGCTTGATATTGATGCGACAATTCCGCAAAAGTATCCCTTTATTAAGATAGAAACTTTAGCTAATTTAGATGAAAGAATAGCCAAGTGGCCTGATAAAAATACTAAGCAAGTTGTGTCTTTTGCAAATATTAATCCAGAAGACTTTGTTGACGGAGACGAGGCAAGTAAGATTGCCCAATATGCTAATCAAGAACTAGCTGGTATTGTTGCAAATCATCCAAAGTATTTTGAAGCCGGAGTAGGGATGCTAGCTATGAATAACATCCCTGCCTCGCTTAAGATTCTAGAGAATATTGAGAAAAGTCCTTATTTAGTGGGAGCACAAATTTTCACACGTCATTTAGGAAAAAGCATTGCTGATTCGGAATTTGAACCTATTTTATTAAAAGCAGCAAAACTAAATCTTCCATTATGGCTTCATCCTGTATTTGATAATCGTAAGCCTGACAATAATTTAGTCTTTTCTTGGGAATATGAATTATCGCAAGCAATGTTGCAACTAGTTCAAAGTGATATTTTCAAAAAAGCACCCGACTTAAAAATTCTCGTTCATCACGCTGGTGCAATGGTGCCGTTCTTTAGTGGTAGAATTGATCATATTTTAGATCAAGAGCATGCAGATATGTTTAAGAATTTCTATGTAGATACAGCTATCTTAGGTAATACTCCTGCTTTACAATTAGCACTTGATTATTTTGGTATTAATCATGTTTTGTTTGGAACTGATGCACCATTTGCAGTTATGCCAGCAGGAGCTGATAAGATAGTATCTGATGCAATTGAAAATCTTGATATTTCCGATTTATATGATAAGAAGATCTTTGAAACAAATTATTATCATTTTTTAGATAAAAAATAAATAAGAAAAAACTGCCTTTTGGGCAGTTTTTTGGACAAGTTGATATTATTTTTTAGTTAGGAGGAATAAGAAAATATATAGATTATTTGCTAAAGCCAGCTTCGTACCAAAAATCAGAAGATGGTTTATCGCTGTAGCCAGTGATTTTAGAATTTAATGCGGTAATGCTATAAGTGCCACTTAATGGAACAAGATAGGCATTGTCATACATCCATCTTTGCCATTCATGCAATTTTTTAACGCGGTAATCAGTGTTAAAAGATTTTTGTGAATCGATTTGCTCCAGCAATTTATTGTTTTTAGGCGAAACAAAACGTGCAAAGTTATATGGCATTTTTTCTCCAAAGAAGCCAGCTGGTGATGGATCGCTTGGTTCCCAAGCACCTTCTAAGACATCAATTTTTGGATCGCTAGATTTTACTGCATCAACCCAATGGTTAAATTCCATAGGTCGACCGCCTAAAAATTTAACGTTTAGGCCTACTTTTTTAAATTGTTGAATATAGTTAGTCCAGATAGCATCTTGATTTTTACCAGAAGCTTGGACAGCTAAATTGATAACAAGTTTCTTACCATTAGGTTGAACACGATAGGTGCCTTTCTTTTTGTAGCCAGCTTTATCCAGCAACTCGTTTGCTTTTTTCAAATTATAAGAATAATAAGGCAATTGTTTGTCAGAGTACTTGCCAAATTGAGTTGGAATTACTGAGCGAACGCGATATTTCAAATGATGGTAGTAGCGATCGTTGATTTGGTCAGTATTCATTGCATATAGCATGGCCTTTCTCAAGGCAGGATTACCCATTTTTGCATGGGGATTTTGGACGTTTTTACCGAGTTTTTCATCCCATTTACCGACTTTAAAAGCAATGTAGCTGTAAAAGCTAGTTTTTTTGCCAATAAAATTGACGCCTTTTGTATCTTTAAGTTGTGGATATGAAGTATTAGGAACGCCTGCTACATCAAATTTATGACTTTTAATTGCTTGAGCTACGTTTTCAGTACTGATATTGGACATGCGTACGTGAGCAAAATTAGGCTCGCCACGCCAGTAATATGGATTGCGTGACCAAGCAGTAGACTCGCCGTGAACAGTGTTATCTAATTTATAAGGCCCGAAAAATAATGGTTTATTGCGAACTTTTTTATCAGACATTAATTTGTCAAAAGGTACATCTTTTAGATAATGGTAAGGAGCTGCATGGTCCCAGAAAAAGCCATTTTGTACATTTAGCATAGATGGTTTTAATTCTTTGAAATGAATCAAGAGCTTTTTTCCGTTAGGACCATCAGGCATATCTAAACCAGTAATTTTCTTAGCTTTTCCTTCATGATAGTCTGCCATGCCAATGATATTTTCCAAAGAAGAAGTATATTGAGTTGTCTGAACCTTAGGGTTAGCTAGTATCTCGTAGGCAAATTCTAAATCTTTAGCCGTGACTGGCTTGCCATCAGACCAGCGAACATTCTTTTTCAAGGTAATTAGGGCAGTATTGTCATGGCGATTGAGCTTCAGTGTGGCAGCTCCTTTATCAGTGATTTTGAAGTGATCATCGCTAGCAAAAAGACCTTCTTGTCCAGGTGCAGCTGCTTCAATATCATTTTCTTTATCAGCTAGTTCAGCTAAAAAGATACCAGTAAAAGGTGCATCGTTTTCTAAGGCATAAGTCAAAGTGCCACCTTTTTTAATAGGCTTTTTAGGAGTTGCAGTTGAAAAATTATAGTCTGCTTTTTTTAAATCTGCTGACTTGTTACCACAAGCGGTCAAACTAAGCGAGCTAACTCCGACTAGCATGAGGGCAAATAACTTGGATTTTGACATATTCATAAAAATTCTCCTTTCGTCATTAAATCCAGTAACAGTTGACTAAGAAAAAACGCCCATTTAGACCTAAGTCCAAATAGGGCGCTTTTTGCGCGGTACCACCTATATTTACTAAAAATTAGTATCTTAAAAGCGTGCGGTTTATTAATAAACGATACGCTGTCGCTATAAAGGGCTGTCCCTGAAATTGCTTTTAATCACAATTTCTAGCTCAAAGGTGATTTTTAGTAAATATCTATCTTGCTTCTCTCAGCTTTTGAAGCTTCTCTGTATGAAGATGATTTGCTAACTTTCCTTGTCAAAGCTGTTTGTTAATTAGTTTGTGATCATAATCATACTCCACAAAGTTTAGTAAACAATAAGTAAAATGGTAAAAATAAAAAATGAATTTTTTAAAGCAAATTGGGTAACACTGTTATAAGTGGGAAAAAGCAAGCAAAAAAGAGCTATTTAATAAAAAATAGCTCTTTTTGTATGGTACAATGATTCAGAATATATGTTTGGTTGAAAGGAGAAAACAGTGCTAACACGCTCTCATAGACTAACAAGTGTTGCTGTAGTTGAATTTGGTCTAATAGTCAGCCACAATTTTATTACAAATCCAATTGCTAACTTCATGTTGTTATTCGCAACCGCAGTTGGCGCTTCTTTACCAGATATTGACGAATACAATAGTTCTGCCAGTCGAAAATCTTTAATCAATTTTAGCTTAATCTTGCGCCATCGCGGAATAACACATTCTTTGATTGGCTTTCTAGTTTTTGCATGTAGCTTATATTATTTGATGAACAAGTTAATGCCAATAAAATTAGACAATTTTGCGCTGCTTAATTATTGGGCCAGTCTGTGGCTAGGCTTGGTTATTGGTTATTTTCTGCATTTAATAGAAGATAGCTTTAGCCACCAGGGAGTAGATTGGCTAATGCCTTTTTATAAATCTAAGAAGAAACGTAAATTTCTGCATTATAAAGTTGGCGGAATATTTGAACAAATAATTAGTTTTACAGCATATCTTGGCATCATATTAATGTCTTTATATTGGTTTTGGCATGTAATTGGCTAATTATTTGCTAATCGGGTTAAAGTTTCTCTAACTAAATGGGCGTCATAGCTGGTGATTTCATTTTTAACTAGTTGAGCATAGCCTTGAATAAATGCCCAGGTTTGTAAGAAGAAATCTTGATCAGACAGATTAGAATTATTTGCCTGACGAGAAAGAATTGCTATTTTTTTCAATATTGGAACTTCAGTTAGGTTGATGTTTTTATTAATCAAAGAAGTATTACTATTGAAAAATAAAAAGTCCATGATTTGTGGATGACTTTGAGTTTGGTGAACGAAATAATTGGCGATAATTAAGATTTGATCAAAGGCTGATTGATCATCTTTTAAGTTAAGATGCTGCATAAATTGGTCAGAAAGTTCGATGGATACTTTCTTAAATAAGTCATCTTTGCTTTCAAAATGCTTGTAAAAAGCTCCAGTAGTTAAACCGATCATTTTAGTTAATTTACGCAGTGATAAGTCTTGATATCCATTTTGATCAATTACATTCACAGTTTTTTCGATTAGATTTTGTTCAGTCGTATTATTTTTAGCCATTTTGTTTTTCCTCGTTATAACAGTGTTATCAATATAAAAGGATACCATAGTTTAGGCTATTTTTGATGTTTTTAGGAATTTTTCAAACTAAAATTATCATAGATAGAAGATAACTTTGTTATCAAAAAGAAAACTAATATATTTTTTCGCGCAGAAAGAGTAAAATCAAAACTATAAAGCATATTTATTTTTTAGAAATAGGAGGGCAAACTATGCCATTTGTACATATTGAATTAATTAAAGGTAGAAGCGACGAACAAATTACTAATTTAATGAAGGACGTTACTGAAGCAGTTCATAAAAATACTGGTGCTCCTAAAGAACATATTCATGTCATTATCAATGAATTAGGTAAACATTCTTACGGTCAAGGCGGAGAGTGGCGTGCTTAATGAATAAAAAACGCGATTGGGATGTAAAGCGATTAGTCAAATTAGGGATTATTTTTACCTTAATTATGATTGTTTATATTTTTGTTCAAAGTTGGAGTCAAAACGGCTATAGTATTCACGCTTTGCAACAGATGCCGCTGTATATGGCAATTTTATTGTTTGTTACTGAAGTAATTATGAGTGCAATTTTAGGTTTTATTTTTGCAGGGCTTGTGGTAACTCGTCCTATTTGGCATCCAAGTATTAAAAGTTTAGGACAAGGTTTTTTATTAGGAATTGTCTGGACAATAATAGATGTTTTTGGCTTAGGTTTTGGAAATAATTCAAGTTTGACAATAATACAAAATATTTTTTCGTTTGCGAGCTTGCTTGACTTAATAGTTGGTACAATTATTGGTTTTTATTTATTTAGCTCCAAACCGCAAAAAAATAAATCATTAAAAAAGAACTAGCTCAACACGGCTAGTTCTTTTAATTTGACTTATTAATCTTCTTTTTTAGCTTCTTGTAAAGCTTTCATAATTGAAGGATTCTTAGTATGACAATCCTTAAGCATTTGTAAGTCTTCTTCAGTTAATTCAACAGTATATTTAGTCATTTTGTTTGCCTCACTTTAATAATTTACTTTTAATATAGCACATTAAATTTGGCTGACAAGTCTAAATGTAATTTCATTTCTAAAAAGTAAGTCATATAATAATGAATATTGAAGTTAAAAGTGGTGAAAAAATGTTCGACTATCGTAATAATTTAAAGAGAATCTTGAATCAAACTGAAGGCGACGATAAAAGTCTACGCAATAGTTTGAATGCAATTATGCTAGTTTTGCAGATGACTGGTCAAGATTTATCAGCTAGCGAAAGTGCAAAATCGCAAAATACTTCATTAGATGATAAAACAGTTAGTCAGATTCAGACTTTACTGGCGGGATTAACGAATTTAATTGAAAAACCAGGAGATCCTAAAGCAAAACAAACTGCATCTAGCATAATTCATAAGTTGACTTTTGATAAAGAAATTGCAACTAACTTTGGAAAACAATTAGGTAAATTAGATGAAGCAGTTCGTAATTCTGAGAAAACGAGCAATGCAGTAAATCGCAAAATTTTTGAAGAGGCTTTAAAACCTAAAAAGCAAGCTAAGAAAGACTATCGTAAGGGCAGACGCTACACAGTGATTCGCGATTTAATTGGCTGTCAGTTAATTAATGATCAAGGCGAGCACGTTTTTAGTGTGCCCGAAAGCCAGGTTCATCCCTTGGGATTAAAAACTGGCGATATTGTTGAAGCTTTGCCTTCAGCTGATAGTTTAGATAAAGCAGAAGTTTTGCGTGTAGTCGGATTTAAAAAACTTAGAAAAAGATACTACGACGAGATTGAAGATTTCAAATATGGTGTGGTTCAAGGATCAAGTGGCAACTTGTCTGTTTCGCGCAATATTTCTGGTCAGCGCTTAAAAATCAACCATAAGAATGTGATCGTACCAGTTGATTCAATTTATTATCAAAATGGCGACGTTCATCTAGAAGATGGCTCAATTGTTGACTTAGCTTGGTATAGCGGGGATGTTAGATTGAAACGCGATCCTTCACAAGCTGTTCAAGTCCGCTGGATTTATGAAACAGACCAGCCATCACGCGTTGGTAAAAAGCGCAAAAGTGATAAAAGACCAACTAATGAAGTTGAAACTTTAGCAAAACTTGATATGGATTTGCACTATCAAAGAGTCGGTATTGCTATTGGCGATAACCAAAATGAGGCAATTTTAGAAGGAATCGTCAATCGCTACAACGGTATTCCAATTCCCGTCGATGCTTTTGAAGGTAAAAAGAAAGTCATTGAAAATCAAATCAAGGACTTAGATATTGTGATCTTAGTAACTGCCTTTGCGGCTCACGATAGTACTTGGAATATTCGTGAGTTTGCCAGCAAGTACGATGTTAAATTTGCAGTAAGTTCAAGTAAGGGCTATCAATCTTTTGAACGTGCTCTTTATCGCGCAGACCAAGGCTTGCCAGCTTACGAAGGTAATCAAACGATAGATTATAAAGTTAGTTCTAAGAATTAAGCATCTATATTGAGTATAGTATGCAAAGTTATGTAAAATAAAAGTATCACTTATTTTTAGAAAGGACGCTGAAATGACGAATACAATAAAAAAACGTTCTTGGATGAAATGGGTCTTTTTCTTATTAGGATTAGAAATTATTGCTCTTTCAATCAACTTATTTTATGGACCTATTAATATCGCAGCTGGTGGTTCAACTGGAATCTCGATTCTAGTTGATGCAGTGTGGGGAATTAACCGCTCGATCACTGTTTTTGTAGTCAATGTCTTAATGTTAATTCTCGCTGCTATCTTTTTAGGAAGAAAAACCACACAAAATATTGCACTAGGAAGTTTAGTTTTGCCGGTTTTAATGCAGATTACTCCTAGTTTTCAGGCTACTAA